>NZ_JAHUWS010000006.1:0-378944 GCF_019218965.1 Pseudomonas sp. PDM31
TCGACCTGATCGACCACCGACAATTTAAAAGCCAGCGTGTAATCGCGCTGACTGCGCCTTTTCCCCGAATCCATTGCTCCCTCCTGAAAATAGGTCAGAAGGTGTAAACCTTATTCAGGACGGGACAGCACCAACAAAAAAGCCCCGCTTCTGCGGGGCTTTTTGTTTTACGCGGTGGCTTTCTTCGCGTTGATCTTCTTCAACTCTTCATCGCGCAACTCACGACGCAGAATCTTGCCAACGTTGGTCGTCGGCAACGCATCGCGGAACTCCACGGCGCGCGGGACCTTGTAGCCGGTGACGTTGGCGCGCATGTGCTCCATCACTTGCTCCTTGGTCAGGGTCACACCCGGTTTGGCGACGATGAAAATCTTGATCGCCTCACCCGACTTCTCATCCGGTATGCCGACGGCCGCGCATTGCAGCACGCCAGGCAGGGTTGCCAGCACGTCTTCCAGCTCGTTCGGGTAAACGTTGAAACCGGAGACCAGGATCATGTCTTTCTTGCGATCGACAATGCGTAAATAACCATCGGCCTGGATCAACGCGATGTCACCGGTCTTCAGCCAGCCTTCGCTGTCGAGCATTTCATCGGTGGCGTCCTGGCGCTGCCAGTAGCCCTTCATCACCTGCGGACCTTTCACGCACAGTTCACCGATTTCACCCATCGGCTGTTCGACGCCGGAATCGTCGATGATTTTGCACAGGGTCGATGGAACCGGGATACCGATGGTGCCGATCTGGATGTTCTGGATTGGATTCACTGTCGCCACCGGGCTGGTTTCGGTCATGCCGTAACCTTCACAGATGGCGCAACCGGTGACCGCTTTCCAGCGCTCGGCCGCCGCCAGTTGCAGGGCCATGCCGCCGGACAGGGTGACTTTCAGTGCCGAGAAATCCAGCTTGCGGAAGCCTTCGTTGTTGCACAGGGCCACGAACAAGGTGTTCAGACCGACAAAGCCGCTGAACTTCCACTTCGACAGTTCCTTGACCATCGCCGGCAGGTCGCGCGGGTTGCTGATCAGGATGTTGTGGTTGCCGATCAGCATCATTGCCATGCAATGAAAGGTGAACGCATAGATGTGATACAGCGGCAGTGGCGTGATCAGGATCTCGCAACCTTCATTGAGGTTGGAGCCCATCAGCGCCTTGCACTGCAACATGTTCGCCACCAGGTTGCGGTGGGTCAGCATCGCGCCCTTGGCAACGCCGGTGGTGCCGCCGGTGTATTGCAGTACCGCGACGTCACCGCTGGCCGGATTGGCTTCAGTCACCGGCTGGCCCATGCCTTTGCTCAGCACGTCGTTGAACTTGACGGCTTTTGGCAAGTGATAGGCCGGCACCATCTTCTTCACGTACTTGATGACGCTATTGATCAGCAGGCGCTTGAGCGGCGGCAACAAGTCGGCCACTTCGGTGACGATCACGTGCTTGACGCCGGTTTTCGGCACTACGGTTTCTGCCAGGTGCGCCATGTTGGCCAGGCAGACCAGGGCTTTGGCACCGGAGTCGTTGAATTGGTGTTCCATTTCCCGCGCGGTGTACAGCGGGTTTGTGTTGACCACGATCAGCCCGGCGCGGATAGCACCGAAGACGGCAACCGGGTACTGCAACACGTTAGGCAGTTGCACGGCGATTCGATCGCCAGGCTGCAAGTCGGTATGCTGTTGCAGGTAAGCGGCAAAGGCACCGGACAATTCGTACAGTTCACCGTAGGTGATTGTCTTGCCCAGGTTGCTGAATGCCGGTTTGTTGGCGAAGCGTTGGCAGGATTGCTTCAACACTGCCTGAATATTCGGATACTCGTCTGGATTGATGTCGGCAGCAATCCCAGCTGGGTACTTATCCTTCCAAAAGTCTTCGTTCATGGAAGCCCACTCCTCAGCAACGCGAATTCAGCACCGCATTTGATGCGATTATTATTGGTGTTTGGTCATTGGTAAATCTGGCTTTTATCCAGGCCGAGAAGTCACAAAGCGCGCCGAGAGTAGCAGCTTTGCCAAGGGTCGACTAGAGCCAAAAGCGGCCTCTACGGTCACATTTGTGACTCAAGAATAACAAACAGTCATTTTAGAGCAAAAATTCTATAAAGCTCTGAAAGCCCAGTAAATAGCGGCTTATCCCGCCTCAAAAGCATCGCGGGCAAGCCACGCTCCCAAAGGTTCTGTGTGCTCACAATGCAGTGAACGACACGAAACCTGTGGGAGCGTGGCTTGCCCGCGATCCGCGCAAAGCGCGGCCATTCACCGATCAGGCGATATCACGCAACTCCCGCCGCAGAATCTTGCCCACCGGCGTCATCGGCAGCGACTCGCGCAATACGATGTGCTTGGGGACTTTATACGCCGTGAAGTTTTCCTGGCAGTAAGCCTTCAGCTCCTCAAGGCTGACCCCGGCCTCACGGGCGACCACGAACAGCTTCACCGCCTCCCCCGAGCGCTCGTCGGGCACGCCGATGACCGCACAGTTGGCGACATTGGGATGCGCCATGACCACATCCTCGATCTCGTTCGGGTACACGTTGAAACCCGAGACGATGATCATGTCCTTCTTGCGATCGACGATGCGCACGAAACCGTCCGGGTCGATCACCGCAATGTCACCGGACTTGAACCAGCCCTCGGCATCCAGCACCTCGGCTGTGGCTTCGGGTTTGTGCCAATAGCCCTTCATGATTTGCGGGCCCTTGATGCACAACTCGCCGCGCTCACCCAAAGCTTGCTCGACGCCCTCATCATTGATGACTTTCAGCGTGGTGCCCGGTACCGGCAGGCCGACCGTGCCGAGCCGCGATTGACCACCGTAGGGGTTGGTGCAGGCCACCGGCGACGTTTCGGTCAGGCCGTAGCCTTCGGTGATGCGGCAACCGGTCAACTGCTCCCAGCGCTCAGCCGTCGCCTTGACCAGCGCAGTGCCACCGGAGTTGGTGAGTTTGAGCGTGGAGAAGTCCAGGGTCTTGAAATCCGGATGCTCCATCAGCGCGACAAACAGCGTGTTGAGCCCCAACAGCGCCGAGAACCGCCAGTTTTTCAGTTCCTTGATGAAGCCACCAATGTCCCGCGGATTGGTGATCAGCACGTTGTGATTGCCCGACACCATCATGCACATGCAATTGGCCGTGAACGCATAGATGTGGTACAGCGGCAGCGGCGCGATCATCACCTCCTGCCCTTCGCGCAACAGCGGCTGGCCGTCAGTGCCGAACTGCTCCAGGCACGCCCGCACCTGCTGCATGTTGGCCACCAGGTTGCCGTGGGTGAGCATCGCACCCTTGGCCAGGCCGGTGGTGCCGCCGGTGTATTGCAGTACGGCGATGTCGTCGAGGCTGACTTTCAGCGGTTTGATGCCCAGGCCCCGGCCCGAGCGCAGCGCGCTTTTGAAGGAAATGGCCTGGGGCAAGGAATACTCCGGGACCATTTTCTTCACTTTGCTGACCAGGGTGTTGACCAGCCAACCCTTGGCAGCGGGCATCAGGTCACCCATTTTCGCTTCGATCAGGTACTGGATATCGGTGTCGGGCAGCACCTCCTGGACTTTCTGCCCGAACATGTTCAGGTACACCAGCGCCCGGGCCCCGGAGTCCTTGAACTGATGACGCATTTCCCGTGGGGTGTACAACGGGTTGGTGTTGACCACGACCAGCCCGGCACGCAAGGCGCCGAACACCGCGATCGGATAATGCAGGACGTTAGGCATCTGTACCGCAATGCGATCGCCCGGCACCAGGTCGGTATGGGCTTGCAGGTAACCGGCGAAGGCGGCGCTGTAGCGTTCCAGTTCGGCGTAAGTCAGGGTGACGCCCATGTTGCTGAACGCAGGGCGGTCAGCAAACTTTTTGCAGGAACGCTCGAACACCTCGATCACCGACTTGTAGGCGCCCAGATCAATGTCCAGGGGCACGCCGGCCGGGCGTTTGTCATTCCAGAAATCAGGTTGCATTGTTCTTGTCCTCTTTACCTGAATCTATCCGGGGCCGCTTTTCTGTCATTTCTCTGTGATCCCTCAAAAAGCAGAAAGCGAAAAGCGGAGCTCCACGGACACTAGCAGTTATGACGATTCAGGCAAATATGCCCACAGTCGTCATTGATCGTGTGAATCTTCCCGCCGTGGGGTAGCCTGATCAGACGCCCCGTGAAGGATGGGCTATATAAAGCAACCAGGCTGTTTCCCAGTCGCAGCCCATGCAAAGGAATCGCGATGATCCACGACACTTTCTGGCTGACCACCAGTGACCACTGCCGTCTGTACGTCAACCAGTGGCTGCCTGAAGGCGGTCTCAAGGCAGTGATTCTGCTGGCCCACGGCATGGCCGAGCACAGTGGTCGCTATAGGCGACTGGCGGAAAAACTCTGCGCACACAGCTATGGCGTATGCGCGCCGGACCTGCGCGGACATGGCAAAACTGCCGAAACGGGAACGCTGGGGCATTTCGCCGACGATGATGGCTGGTGCAAGGTGGTCAGCGACCTGGCGAGCCTCAACCAGCACCTGGGCCAACAACATCGCGGTGTGCCGATCGTGCTGCTGGGACACAGCATGGGCAGCTACATTGCTCAAGCCTACCTGTTGCACCACAGCGCCAGCCTGCATGGGGCGATTCTCAGTGGCTCGAATTTCCAGCCCGTGGCGCTGTATCGCGCAGCGCGGCAAATCGCCCGTTTAGAACGCCTGCGCCAGGGCCCGAAGGGGCGCAGCGCATTGATCGAATGGCTGTCATTCGGCTCGTTCAACAAAAAATTCAAACCTGCTCGCACCGCGTTCGACTGGCTCAGCCGCGATCCGGCAGAAGTCGACCTGTACGCCAACGATCCGCTCTGCGGCTTTCGCTGCACCAATCAGCTGTGGATAGATTTGCTCGGTGGGTTGCAGCAAATCAGCAAAGCGTCCAATCTCGCGCAGATCGATCCGGGGCTGCCGTTGCTGGTGATCGGCGGCGAATGTGATCCGGTGAGCGATGGCAAACGTCTGACTGATCTGGCCAATGCGTTGCGTGCAGCCGGCAGCCAGCACCTGCAGTTGACCATTTACCCTCAGGCACGCCACGAACTGTTCAACGAAACCAACCGCGATGAGGTCGTCGCCGATGTGCTGAACTGGATCGAGCTGGCCTTGAGTACGCCGCGACCACACCGCTGCGAATAGTTTTTTGTGGATTTTTTTGTTCGTCACAGGAATTGAGACAGATGACCCAGGTTACCAACACCCCATACGAAGCCCTCGAAGTGGGCCAGACCGCCAGCTTCAGCAAGACCGTTGAGGAGCGCGACATTCAATTGTTCGCAGCGATGTCCGGCGACCACAACCCGGTACATCTGGATGCCGAGTACGCCGCTGGCACCATGTTCAAGGAGCGCATCGCCCACGGCATGTTCAGCGGTGCGCTGATCAGTGCTGCGGTAGCCTGCGAACTGCCTGGGCCAGGCACCATTTACATCGGCCAGACCATGAGTTTTCAGAAGCCGGTGAAAATTGGCGACACCCTGACCGTACGCCTGGAAATCCTCGAAAAACTGCCGAAGTTTCGCGTACGCATCGCCACTCGCGTGTTCAACCAGCGCGATGAGCTGGTGGTGGACGGCGAGGCGGAAATCCTCGCCCCACGCAAACAGCAGAGCGTGACGCTGACGACGCTGCCGGCAATCAGTATTGGTTGACCAGTGGATGGCTGTTGCCAGAGGGCTCTGTGGATAAGGGGCAAGCCCCCTCGCCACAGTTGCCGTCGCATTGGCTGCCCACCCAATAAAAAACGCCAGGCTAGCTGGCGTTTTTTTTTACAAGCGGTGAACGCTTACGAGCGTGCACGAGCCTGGTTACGCAGGGCTTTCACCTGGTCGTGATTGCGCTGCACGCCGTGATACTGACGTTCAACCAGGTCACGAATACCTACCAGGTTGTGCTTGTTGATTTTTTCCATGGCGTCGCGATATGCCTTCAGCGCGTGGTCTTCGCCGCGTTCGGCTTCGTTCAACACGGCTTCTTCATCCTTGCCGGTAAACATCGCCTTCACGTCGACCCAGCGACGGTGCAAGTCGCCACTGACGCTGGTGGAAGTTTCCGGATCACCGCCCATCGAACGCACGGCCGCTTGCAACTCGCTTGCTGCGGTGGCGCAATCGGCGGAACGTTGAACAAACAGGCTTTTGAGATCAGGCTGCTTGATGTCTTCGGCGCAAGTCTTGAACCCTTCCTGACCGTCCTTGCTGGTTTCAATCAGGTCGTTGAGTACAGAGATGGCTTCTTTATTCATGTCGGTCATTTTTCAATTCCTTGCGGTTGATGAAAGATGCAATGAGTAGTGCACCCTGCATGCCAGCTTGGATTCTTTTATATATTCCTTATTTATCAACAAGTTATGTTTCAATGAAAAATCTGTATCCGTTTTTTTTGCATGAACTGTCAATTGGCCTGCATGCAGAATGCCTGTATTTTCCAGACTGACCGAATCAAGATGACCAAGCGATGAACCCTGAAAGACTCGAACTGCTGATAACCCGGCAAATGCCCTTCGGCAAATACAAGGGTCGAATCATCGCAGACCTGCCTGGCCCCTACCTGAACTGGTTCGCCCGTGAGGGTTTTCCCCATGGAGAATTGGGAGGCCTGCTGGCCTTGATGCAGGAAATAGATCACAACGGCTTGTCGGACTTGCTGGAACCGCTGCGCGCCAAACATGGCAAGCCTGCCCCGCGCCACTGATGCACTGCCCCGCCCCCCTCATCGAGTAGCCCCATGCCTGATAACACCCGCCGTGCCCGTGATGAAGCCTTCTGGCGGACCTTTGCCGACCGCTACGATGTCGAACGCGGCCCGATCAACCTGGAGAACGGTTACTTCGGGCGCATGTCGCGCACGGTGGTCGAGGAATATCTGCACAACATCGAGCTGATCAACCGAGGTAATTCGGTGCATGTTCGTCAGCGATTCGAACAGGGCGATAGTCTGAGAATACAGGCGTTGGTGGCCAACTTGATCGGCATGCCCGGCGAGGCCGTCGCCCTGACCCGCAACGCCTCGGACGGCCTGCAGGCGCTGATCCGCAACTACAATCGACTGCAACCGGGCGACCAGGTGCTGATTTGCGATCTGGAATACGACACGGTCAAGAGCGCCATGCGCTGGCTGGCGAAACATCGCGGTGTCGAGGTGATCGAGATCGAACACCAGCACCCTGCCAGTTTCGACACCCTCCTCACCACTTACCGGGAAACATTCGCCCGTTATCCGCGCCTCAAGTTAATGGCGCTGACCCACGTCACCCACCGCACCGGCCTGGTGATGCCGGTGCAGGCCATTGCCGGCGCCGCGAAAGAACAAGGTATCGATGTGATCCTCGACGGCGCCCATGCGCTGGGCCAGTTCGAATTCGATCTCGAGGAACTGGGCATCGCGTTCGCCGCCTACAACCTGCACAAATGGATCGGCGCGCCGCTGACCCTGGGCTTCCTCTATATCGCTCCCGAGCGCCTGGCGGATATCGACCCGGACATGGGCGAAATGCATTTCCCGGCCACCGACATCCGCGCCCGTACCCCGTACAGCACACCCAACATTCCAGCGTTGCTGACGTTGCCGCTGGTGCTCGAAGAGCATCACGCCATGGGTGGCGCGGCTGCCAAGGGCGCGCGCCTCAAGTACTTGCGCAATCTGTGGGTGCGCGAAGTGCGCGAGCTGCCGGGTATCGAGGTGCTGACGCCGGCTGATCCACGGTTGTATTGCGGCATTACCTCAATGCGTTTTACCGCACAGGCCGATCAACAGGTGATGGTCGAACGGATGCTCAGTGATTACAACCTGTTCACCGTGGTGCGCAGTGGCGCGGCGTGCGGGCCGTGCATCCGCATTACCCCTGGACTGACCACCACTGCCGAGCACATGACGCAGTTGGTCACGGCACTCAAAGAACTACGCTGATCCCCCCACTGCAAGAGCGAGCCGGCTCCGGGTGGCGTTCCGACGATGGTTGTGAACGGTGACGCGTAAACCAGATGCGCAGCAGCGCCCTTGATTTTTTCGCGAGCATGCTCGCTCCTACAATGATCGCGGCTAGCATTACAAACCTGTGGGAGCGGGCTTGCCCGCGATGGCGGCGGGTCAGGCGAAATAAAATTTCCTGCAGGTTATTTACGGGCAAAAAAAACGGTGCGCCGACCAAGCGCACCGTAAAGCCGTAGTACACACAACGAAGTGTCGGGTGAAGCACTCAGTCCAGCAGCGCCAAGGCCTCGGCGGTGCATTCCTGAATGCGGGCCCAGTCGCCGTTCCTGATCCACTCCGGATCAAGCATCCAGCTACCGCCCACGCACATGACGTTTTTCAACGACATGTAGCTCTTGATATTGCCAGGCCCCACACCACCGGTCGGGCAGAATTTCACTTCGCCAAACGGTCCGCCCAGGGCCTTGATGGCCGCCACACCGCCACTGACTTCAGCCGGGAACAGTTTGAAGCGGCGATAACCCAGACCGTAGCCTTCCATGATGCCCGATGCGTTGCTGATGCCAGGCAACAGCGGGATCGGGCTGGCAACGCTGGCTTCCAGCAAATCGCGGGTAATGCCCGGGGTGACGATGAATTGCGAGCCAGCCGCTTCGGCTGCAGCCAGCATCTGGCGATCGAGCACGGTGCCGGCACCGGTCACCAGTTCCGGGCGCTGCTCGCGCAGAATCTGGATGGCCTTGAGGCCGAACTGCGAACGCAGGGTCACTTCCAGGGCGGTCAGGCCGCCGGCCGCCAAGGCATCGGCCAGCGGCAGAACGTCCTGCTCGCGAGCGATGGTAATCACCGGCAGGATCCGCGCCTTGGCGCAGAGGCTGTCGATCAGGGCAACTTTATCCGCCATGGAAACGGTCGGGGATGGAATTGTCATAGCGGCTGTTCCTTGGCTCATGGGCACCAGTAAATCTCTAACGTAGGTTGCAGAAACGCGCGAATCGGCATTGCGGCGACATCGTCACCGGCCAGTGCGGTATTGAGGGTGGACAGTTTGGACTGCCCGCTAATCGACAGAATCTTGTGCCTGGCCGATGTCAGCAGCGCACGGCTCATGGTCAGGCGCTGATGCGGCACGGTCGGCGCCAGCATTGGCCAGCAGCGACGCACGCCGTCTTCTTTCAAAGCCTCAACAAGATTCGGGCTGTCGGGAAACAGCGACGCGGTGTGCCCGTCATCGCCCATGCCCAGCACCAGCACGTCGATAACCGGCAACTCAGAGAGCAAACGGTCGGCCTGCTCGGCCGCCTGTTCAAGGTTGGCGCTGGCGCTGTACAGGCTCAGAAACCGGGCCTTGGCCGCCGGTCCCTGCAGCAGGTAACGCTTGATCAGGCCAGCGTTACTGTCGGCGTGCTCGACCGGTACCCAGCGCTCGTCCGCCAGGCTGATCACCACGTTCGACCAGTCCAGCGCCTGCTTGGCCAGGTGCTGGAAAAACGCCACCGGGCTGCGCCCACCGGACACCACCAGGGTTGCAGTCCCCTTGGCGTCGATCGCCTCGCTCAGTTGTCGAGCCACGTTAAGTGCCAGGCCTTCGGCCAGCAGCTGTGGGCTTTTGTAGCCGTGGGCACTGACACCCTGCGGCAGTTGCAAATCAGATATCGCCATACCACGACCTCCCGTCCCGCGTGATCAGAGCAATGGAGCTCATTGGCCCCCAGGACCCGGCCGCGTACGGCTTGGGCGCATCACCGGATTTTTTCCACCCGGCGATCAACTGGTCGCACCACTTCCACGCGGCTTCGATTTCATCTTTACGGACAAACAGGTTCTGATTGCCACGCATCACTTCCAGCAACAACCGCTCGTAGGCATCGGGAATCCGTGCGCTGCGCCAGGTGTCGGAAAAATTCAGCTGCAACGGACCGCTGCGCAGCTGCATGCCCTTGTCCAGGCCTTGGTCTTTAGTCATCACGCGCAAGGAAATGCCTTCGTCCGGTTGCAGGCGAATGATCAGTTTGTTGCTGATCTGCAGGCGCTGTTCGGGGGCGAAGATGTAGTGCGACGGTTCCTTGAAGTGAATGACGATCTGCGACAGCTTCTGCGGCATGCGCTTGCCGGTACGCAGGTAAAACGGCACGCCGGCCCAACGCCAGTTGCGGATATCGGCCCGCAGGGCGACGAAGGTTTCGGTGTCGCTCTGGGTGTTGGAATTGGGCTCTTCCAGGTAACCCGGCACTGGCTTGCCTTCGCTGTAGCCGGCGATGTACTGGCCACGAACCACTTGTGTGCTCAGGCCTTCCGGGGTGATCGGTGCCAGTGCCTTGAGGACCTTGACCTTCTCGTCGCGGATACTGTCGGCGGACAGGTCCGCCGG
The DNA here is from genome assembly GCF_019218965.1 of Pseudomonas sp. PDM31. Classification (NCBI taxonomy): domain Bacteria; kingdom Pseudomonadati; phylum Pseudomonadota; class Gammaproteobacteria; order Pseudomonadales; family Pseudomonadaceae; genus Pseudomonas; species Pseudomonas sp. PDM31. The sequence goes on from NZ_JAHUWS010000006.1 coordinate 10,307, forward strand.
CGGGTCCATGGCGATCAGGCAGAGCAGTTGCAGCAGGTGATTCTGGATCATGTCCCGCAGCTGACCGGCCTTGTCGAAGTAACCCCAGCGACCTTCGATGCCGACCTTTTCCGCCACGGTGATTTCCACGTGGGAAATGTAATTCTGGTTCCACTGGGTTTCGAACAGGCTGTTGGCGAAACGCAGGGCGATCAGGTTCTGCACCGTTTCCTTGCCCAGGTAGTGATCGATGCGGTAGGTGCGGTTCTCCGGGAAGAACTGCGCTACGGCGTCGTTGACCTTGCGCGAGGATTCCAGGTCCGAACCGATAGGTTTTTCCAGGACCACCCGGGTGTTTTCCGAAAGGCCAACCTTGGCCAGGTTTTCGCAGATCGCGCCGTACACCGCTGCTGGCGTGGCGAAATAAGCGATGACCCGTTGCGCACTGCCGGCCGCTTCGGCCAGGGCCACGTAGTCCCGGGCCTCGAGAAAATCGACGTGCAGGTAGCTCAGGCGCGCCAGAAAACGCTCGACCACGGCTTCGTCCAGGTCCTTGGCGCCGACGTAGCGACGCAGCTCGCTGGCGATGAACGCCAGGTGCTCCTGCTCGGTGCCTGGCTCACGGGCCAGGGCGATGATTCGCGTGTCCTCGTGCAACAGGCCTGCGCCATCAAGTTGATAGAGGGCCGGAAACAGCTTGCGCAGCGCCAGATCGCCGAGGGCACCGAACAAGGCAAAGGTACACGGTTCAACCGTAATCGAGAGCATGATGTTTGTTCTTTTATCAAGTTAAGCTACAAATACCTTTTTTCAAGGCATCACTCAAGGGAAAATGTAGTAATAACCACAACATTTTCGCAAAATACAGATTCCGAGTGGTGGTCAGTCGGAGCCAACAGTAGGATAGGCCACCGTTACGGGCCTCACCAAAGGCCCTTTTTGCATTAGCCGCGCGCTTTATCCACGCCGGTGAATCAAGGAAACTCATATGGACCGCGTGCGAAATTTACTGGAACAAATCCAGAATCGCCTTGAAGAGCTGAACAAGGCCGAACGCAAAGTCGCCGAGGTGATCCTGCTCAACCCGCAGCAGGCCACCCGGTTCAGTATTGCCGCCCTCGCCCAGGCAGCTTCAGTCAGCGAACCGACGGTCAACCGCTTCTGCCGTTCGTTCGGCGTCAGCGGCTATCCCGAGCTCAAGTTGCAACTGGCCCAGAGCCTGGCCAGCGGCGCGGCGTACGTCAGCCGGGCCGTGGAAGCCGATGACAACCCTGAGGCCTACACCCGGAAAATCTTCGGCAGCGCCATTGCCTCGCTGGACAGCGCCTGCCAGGCGCTGGACCCGAACCTGATCAGCCGCGCCGTCGACCTGCTGATCCAGGCCCGGCAAATCCACTTCTTCGGCCTCGGCGCCTCGGCCCCGGTGGCGCTGGATGCGCAACACAAATTCTTCCGCTTCAACCTCGCCGTCACCGCCCATGCCGATGTGTTGATGCAGCGCATGATTGCCTCGGTGGCGCATACCGGCGAGTTGTTCGTGATCATTTCCTACACCGGGCGCACCCGCGAACTGGTGGAAGTGGCGCGCATCGCCCGGGAAAACGGCGCGTCGGTGCTGGGCCTGACCGCCGAGAATTCACCACTGGCCAAGGCCAGTACCCTGAGCCTGAACATTCCGCTGCCGGAAGACACCGACATCTACATGCCGATGACCTCGCGGATCATTCAGCTGACGGTGCTCGATGTGCTCGCTACTGGTATGACCTTGCGTCGTGGAGTGGATTTCCAGCCGCATCTGCGCAAGATCAAGGAGAGTTTGAATGCCAGCCGGTATCCGGTAGGGGATGAGTTCAACTGAGGTTTCAAAAGCTGCCCTCACCCCAGCCCTCCCGAAACGTCGGACCACCCGGAGGGAGAGGGAGCCGATATCATGCTTTTCAAAACCTGAGTTCGACCGGGCATTCAGGTCAATGTGGAGCGAGCTGGTCAAATGCCTTTCAGAACCTGAGTTAAACTCGAGCTTTCAGGTCGATGTATAACGCAAGACACCTCGGTCAGTCCCCTCTCCCACTGGGAGAGGGCTAGGGTGAGGGCCGCACCTCACTGACACACCTACACCCCCACCCGCGCCTGCAAACTCAAATGCGCCCGTTCTCCCGGCGCCAGGCTCAGGCTGTCAGTGCCACCACTCGCCGCCTCCACGCAAACAAACTCGGATATCTCGTTCCAGCTCACCCCCAGCAACGGCCGCGAGCCGGGATGCCACACCACCGTGTCTGCCGTATCCCCGGTATCAATGCACAACGCCCGGTCCCAGGCATGGTCGTTTAACTGCAATTCACCGTCATGCTGGAACACCCGCTGACAACCCCCATCGACCCGCAACTCGCCTTCCTGCTGACAAACCTGCCGGCTCAACTGGTCATAACCCTGCGCACCTTCGAGCCCAGACAGCGCTACCTCACCGACATCACCAATACGCCAATAGGCGTGCAAAGCCTGGCTCAGCTGGCACGGCATGTCGTCCTGATGCTCAGTGCTCAGGCGCAGATCCATGCGTTCACCCAGATGCGCGTGCAGGTCAACCTGCCAGTCGCATAACTTCAATTGCCAGTGCAGGCGCACGCCATCGTCGTCGCTATTGCTGTCGAGCAACTTCCAGTCGAGCAACCGCGCCCAGCCATGGGACGGCCAGGCGTTTTCGCTCGGATGCCGGCCATACCATGGCCAGCACACCGGCACACCACCACGAATGGCACCGACCTGCGGCCACTTCGCCGCGCACCACAGCCAGGGTTTCTGCCCCTTGGGCTGAAAGTGCAGCAACTGCGCGCCCTGCCGACTGAACACCGCCTGACACAGCGGATGATCGATCACCAGCACGTCGCGCATTTGATAGCGCTCCCACGCAAACACCGGTCGTTCACGCAGGGTTTTGAAGAAGCGTTGTAGCGGATGCTCAAGCATGTGCCACTGTCCTGAAAAACATCGTCACCGGGGTGCGCTCCCCGCAAAAAAAAAACGGACAGCCTGGGCTGCCCGCAAAAATGCGCACATAGAGGGGGAGCTTATCGCAACAGCGTTAGAACACCGACTGAATTTTCAGGCCGGCCACCAGCGCGTCATCAACTTCTTCCACACCGCCTGGATGGGTGATGTATTGCAGGTTAGGACGCACGGTCAGCCAGTTGGTTACATGGAAACCGTAGTTGAGCTCGTAGTTGTACTCGGTGTCACGCAGTGGTGCGAACAGTGGGTTCTCGTAGTCCGTGACACCGTTGCCAGCGTTGACCAGCTCGGAGTTTTTCTTCACGTCTTCGTTAACGTGAATACGCGAGAAACCGATACCCATGTCATCTTTCGGACGGGCGTCGAACGGCCCTTTGTACACAAACATCAGCGACTGGTAGTTGTCGACGAAGTTGGTGTCCTTGTCGTGGAAAGTGGCGTTGGCCGCAATGTTCAGACCGCGAGACTTGTCACCGTTATGGCTGGTGAGTTGCTGTTGGGCAACGAACCAGTAACCGTGCTTGCTGCTGTGGCTGCGATAGGCGTTGCCGCTGGTTGCCGCATCATTGCCGTTGTCGTCTTTAAGGACGTCATCGGCGCTGGCGGTGCTTTTGTAGTAACCGACACGGTATTCGCCCGGCAGGCTGTTCGGGTTCGGCAACCAGACCAGTTCGACCGGCAACACCGTGCCTTCCGTACCGCTGCCGCTGAGCTTGAAGCCGTTACCGTGCTCCAGTTGCGACGGGTTCTGGTTGTACGCGCCGATCTGCGCATACCACTCAGGCGAGAAGTTGTACTTCACCCGGACAGCGGCCTGCATGACCGGCCAGTTGTACCAGATGTTGGTGGCCCAGTTACCCACCTGGGAGCCGCAGAACGCCAGGTTCTGGAACTCGCAAGGGAAGGTGTTGAAGTCTTCGCCTTCGCCGAAGTAACCGGCCTTGACGTCCAGTTTGCCGTCGAGGAACTGGTGCTTGATCCACAACTGGGTCAAACGAACCATATGACCACGGCCGTAGACTTCCTGGGAGGAACTCAAGGTGCCGGCACGCGGGTCGCCGATGCGGTCGTTGGAGATGTTCTCGCCGTTACGGTTGGTGAGCTGGATCTTGGCCTGGGTGTTGTCCCAGCCGAACAGTTTTTCCAGGTCCAGTGCCGCGCCCAGACCGAACTGGTCGGCGTAACGCGCGGTCTTGTCGTCGTTGAAGCCGCCATGGAGGTTGCCGCCGACTTCGCCGACATAGTCCATCTTGATGTCGATACCCTGCTCGATCAGCTTGGTCCGCTCGCCACCCCAATCACCGGTCATCCATTCGGAGTCGGCACTGAACGCATCAGCTGCGTGCACGCTGCCGGCCAGCATCATTGCCGCTACCGCTGACAACTGGCAGATAAGCTGAGCGTTGTTGTTCTTCGTCATCCCTAAATCCTCGTTTTTTTGTTATTAACTTTTCTTTTTCTAACGCGGTTACATCAGTTGCGATGCGCGACAGGCCGCGCACCGCATATCCCCCTGCAGGAACCGGCCTTTGTGGGAGCTGGCCTGCCGGCGATAGCATCAACTCGGTTCGACGTTGAACCGAGTCGTCTGCATCGCTGGCAGGCCAGCTCCCACACAACCGCATTCCCACACTTGTTCTTCAGCGGCCTTTGAATTGCGCTACGTTGGCAGCGTGCGGCTCGGCTTTCGGTACACCGGCCACCCCCAGGCGCTCCCCGGTCTTGGCATCGAACAGCAGCACTTTCGCCGGATCGAATTGCAGGGTCAGGGTCTCGCCAACGGCTGGCGCAACATCCGGTGCCAGGCGGCAGCAGACCTTGGTGTCATTGAGGTTGACGAAGACCAGGGTGTCCGGCCCGGTCGGTTCGGTGACCTGGACTTCGGCGCGAATGGTCGGCAGACCGTTCGCTTCGCCATTGGCCAGCACGATCTGCTCCGGGCGCATGCCGAGGATCACTTCGCGGTCTTCGAGACCGGCGTCCTGCATGCCCAGCGGCAACTCGCAACGGGCCTGGCCGCTGTCGAGCAGCGCCAGCAGACGACCGTCCTTGCGCTGCAAGCGCAGGGGGATGAAGTTCATCGGCGGCGAGCCGATAAAGCTCGCCACGAACAGGTTGGCCGGGTTGTTGTAGATATCCTTCGGCGTGCCGAACTGCTGGATGATCCCGTCCTTCATCACCGCCACTTTGTCGCCCAGGGTCATGGCTTCGATCTGGTCGTGGGTCACGTAGACCGTGGTGGTTTTGAGGCGCTGGTGCATCAGTTTCATTTCGGTGCGCATCTCGACCCGCAGCTTGGCGTCGAGGTTGGACAGCGGTTCGTCGAACAGATAAATCTTCGGCCGCCGCGCCAACGCACGGCCCATCGCCACGCGCTGTTGCTGACCACCGGAGAGCTGGCCAGGCTTGCGGCTGAGCAGGTGTTCGATCTGCAGCAGTTTGGATACCCGAGCGACTTCTTCGTCGATTTCCGCGATCGGCATTTTGCGAATCTTCAGGCCGAAGGCGATGTTGTCGCGCACGCTCATGGTCGGGTACAGCGCGTAGGACTGGAACACCATGGCGATGTCCCGGTCTTTCGGGCTCATGCCGCTGATGTCGGCGTCGTCCACCAGGATCGCGCCGCCGCTGATGGTTTCCAGGCCGGCGATGCAGTTCATCAATGTGGACTTACCGCAACCGGACGGGCCGACCAGAATCAGGAACTCACCGTCATCGATCTTCAGTTCGATGTTCTTCAGGGTGTCCGGCAAACCCGGCCCGTAAGTCTTGTTGACGTTGCGTAATTCGAGAGTTGCCATCTTCTACCCCTTGACCGCGCCGGACGTCAGCCCACGCAGGAAATACTTGCCAGCGAATATGTAGACCAGCAGTGTCGGCAGCCCGGCGATCATCGCGGCGGCCATATCAACGTTGTATTCCTTGGCCCCGGTGCTGGTGTTGACCAGGTTGTTCAGGGCCACGGTAATTGGCTGGGCATCGCCACTGGCGAAGACCACGCCGAACAGGAAGTCATTCCAGATCTGGGTGAACTGCCAGATCAGGCAGACCATCACGATCGGAATCGACATCGGCAGCAGGATCTTCCAGAAGATCGTGAAGAAGCCCGCGCCATCGAGCCTTGCGGCCTTGACCAGCGCATCCGGAATGCTCACGTAGTAGTTGCGGAAGAACAGCGTGGTGAACGCCAGGCCGTAGACCACGTGCACCAGCACAAGGCCCGTGGTGGTGTTGGCCAGGCCGAGCTTGCCGAGGGTGAACGAAGCCGGCAGCAGCACCGTCTGAAACGGCAGGAAGCAACCGAACAGCAACAGGCCGAAGAACAGCTGCGAACCACGGAAGCGCCACATCGACAGCACGTAGCCGTTCATGGCACCGATGAAGGTCGAGATCAAAACTGCCGGCACGGTGATTTTCACCGAGTTCCAGAAGTAGCCGCCGACCACGTCCCAGGCCTTGATCCAGCCGATGCCGTCGATCACGGTCGGCCAGCTCAGCAGGTTGCCGGTGCGGATGTCTTCCGGGGATTTGAAGCTGGTCAGCAGCATAACGATCAGCGGGATCAGGTACACCGCAGCGGCCAGCAACAGGGTTGCGTAGATGGCGATGCGGCTCAGGCTCAGGGCTGGTTTGCCGAGTTGATTAGTCATGGCGTTTGCCTCGCAGCTCGGAGTACAGGTACGGCACGAGGATGGTCAGCACGGCGCCGAGCATCAGCATGGCGCTGGCCGAACCGATGCCCATCTGGCCACGGCTGAAGGTGAAGGAATACATGAACATCGCCGGCAGGTCGGACGAGTAGCCAGGGCCACCGGCGGTCATCGCCGCGACCAGGTCGAAGCTCTTGATCGCGATGTGCGCAAGGATCATGAAGGCACTGAAGAACACCGGGCGCAGGCTCGGCAGCACGATCTTCAGGTAGATGGTCGGCAGGTTCGCGCCGTCGACTTGCGCGGCACGGATGATCGACTGATCGACACCACGCAGGCCGGCGAGGAACATCGCCATGACGAAGCCTGAGGCTTGCCAGACGGCGGCGATCACCAGGCAGTAAACCACGCGATCCTGATCCACCAGCCAGTCGAGACGAAAGCCTTCCCAGCCCCAGTCACGCAGCATCTTGTCCAGGCCCAGGCCCGGGTTGAGCAGCCATTTCCACGCGGTACCGGTGACGATCATCGACAGCGCCATCGGGTACAGGTACACGGTGCGGATGAAGCCTTCCTTGCGAATGCGCTGGTCCAGCAGCACCGCGAGGAACACGCCCAGCACCAGGCTGATACCGATGAACATGCCGCCGAACAGCGCCAGGTTCTTGCTCGCGACCCACCAGCGGTCGTTGTCCATCAGGCGCATGTATTGCTGCAGGCCGACCCACTTGTAGCTCGGCATGAAGCTGGAATTGGTGAAGGACAGAATGAACGTCCAGATGATGTAACCGTAGAAACCAACCAACACGATCAGCATGCTCGGCGCGAGTACCAACTTGGGTAACCAGCGTTGCAGCGCATCGAACGGTGAGGCTTTGCTGAAAACCGCCACAGAGCTCATCGGGATAATCCAGGTGAAGGGAATGAACCGACACAGTGATCCCCTGTGGGAGTGGACTTGCTCGCGAAAGCGGTGTGGCAATCGACATCAATGTTGAATGTCAGTGCGCATTCGCGAGCAAGCCCGCTCCCACATTGGGTCAGGCTGTGTCAGGAATTACTGGGCAGCTTTGACAGCCGAAGCCAGTTGGGCGCTGGCCTTGGCCGGGTCTGCGTCCTTGTCGTTCATGAAGTTGGTGACCACGTCGAAGATCGCGCCTTGCACAGCCAGGGTGGTGGCCATGTTGTGCGCCATGCTCGGTTGCAGGCCGCCGTTTTTGTCGTCCGCCAGGAAGTCCTTGGCAGAGGTTTGCGCGCAGGAGTCGAAACCGAGCTTGTCCATTTCGTTGAGCATGTCGGTGCGAACCGGGATCGAGCCTTTGTTGATGCTGAAGACTTTCTGGAAGTCGGTGCCCAACGCGACCTTGGCCAGGTCCTGCTGAGCGGCGATGTCGCCCTTGCGATCAGCTTTCAACTTGAACACCGCCAGGGAGTCGATGTTATAGGTGAAGGCTTTTTCGGTGCCCGGGAAGGCTACGCACTGATAGTCCTTGCCCGCTACTTTCTTCGCGGCAGTCCACTCGCTCTTCGCCCAGTCGCCCATCATCTGCATGCCGGCCTTGCCGTTGATCACTTCGGCGGCAGCGATGTTCCAGTCACGACCGGCACGGTTCGGGTCCATGTAGGTGGTGATCTTTTTCAGCTCGGTGAAAGCCTTGGTCATCTCGGCGCCCGAGAGGGTTTTCTGATCCAGGTCGACCAGGGCTTTCTTGTAGCCATCGGCACCCATCACCGACAACACAATGTCTTCAAATACGGTGCTGTCCTGCCAAGGCTGACCGCCGTGGGCAAGCGCAATGAAGCCGGCGGCCTTGAGCTTGTCACCGGCGGCATAGAATTCTTCGAGGGTAGTCGGGGCCTTGTCGATCCCGGCTTTCTTGAACACCTCAGGGTTGATCCACAGCCAGTTGACGCGGTGAATGTTCACCGGCACGGCGACGTAATCACCTTCGTACTTCACGGTATCGGAGACTTTCTTCGACAGCAGGCCGTCCCAGTTTTCCGCCTTGGAAACGTCTTTCAGCGCGTCGGTGCTGAGCAGGCCAGTGCTGCCCCACTCCTGGATATCCGGACCCTTGATTTGTGCAACACCCGGCGGATTGCCTGCTACGGCGCGACTCTTGAGTACGGTCATGGCCGTGGAACCGCCACCGCCGGCGACTGCGCCGTCCTTCCAGGCGAACCCGTCTTTTTCGACTTGGGCCTTGAGCACATCGACCGCTGCCTTTTCACCACCCGAGGTCCACCAGTGAACGACTTCCACGGAACCTTTGGATTCGGCGGCAAGCACACTGAGAGGGAGCGCAGACAGGGAGACGAGAGAAATGACAGTAGCAAGGCGAGAAATCGCATTCATCTAGAAGTACCTTTCTTGTTGTTATGCATGCAAGTCTGGTGCTTGCGCTGCATAGGATTTTAAACAGGAGTCATCCCCGCGCAGGTAACGAAGGGACGTGTGAATGTCACAGCATGGTTACATAGAACCGCTCTGGGACAACTGCGCCAAGGCGCTGGCCATGCTTGGCGCGAGAGGCAGACGCGGAATCAGCAGCGCTTGCCAGGCGTGATAAAGGTCGGGTTTGCCGGGCCAGATATCGGCACTGGGACGGTTTTGCGGGTCGAGTTCGTGGTGCCAGCTGCCATCGCAACGGTCGATGAAATGACTGTCACAGAACTCCCAGAACTGTCGATACCACTGCTCGTACTGCTCATCGCCGGTGCGCTTGAGCAGGGCACTGGCGGCAGCGCTGGCTTCGCAATGGGTCCAGTGCAGACGATGGCGGACCACCGCGCGATTGTCCCAGTCGAGGGTGTAGACAATCCCTGGGGCGCCATCGACATTCCAGCCGTGCAGGCAGTTGTTCTCGAAAAGTTTTTGCGCGTCCGTGGCGAGCCAGCCCGGAGTGAGCATGCCGGCGCGTACTCGTGCCGCTTCGAGGTGCAGCAATAGCCGCGCCCACTCGAAGCCGTGACCCGGTGTAGTGCCGTAGGGACGGAAACCGTCGGCAGGGTTGTCGTGGTTGTAGTCGCGCAGTGGCTGCCAGTCGCGATCGAAATGCTCGACCACCAGGTAGTCGTTGGCCGCTGCCTGCTCGTGAATCACCCGCTCGACGATGCGCTGGGCGCGGCACAGCCAGCGGTTGTCGTCGGTGACATCGGCCAGGGCGAGGAAGGCTTCGGTGGCGTGCATGTTGCTGTTGGCGCCTCGGTACGCCTCCTCTTCACTCCAGTCGCGATTGAAAGACTCGCGCATCGCGCCCTCTTCTTCGCTCCAGAAATAAGTGTCGATGATATCGATGGCATCATCGAGCAAGGCTTGCGCACCGGGGCGTTGCGCGACCACCGCGGAACTGGCGGCCAGCGCCACGAAGGCATGCAGGTAGGCGTTCTTGCCGGTGTTGCCGTCGCGGTGCTCGGCAACGGCAAACCAGCCGCCATGCAGCGCGTCGCGTAACGGCCCGCGAAGCGCGTTGATACCGTGATCCACCAGCTCGGCAAACCCTGGCAGGCCCTGGATGTGGGCCATGGCAAAGCTGTGGGTCATGCGCGCGGTGTTCATGGTCTGGGCTTGCGCGTCAGGCGCGAGACGACCCTTCTCGTCGAGGTTGCCGAAGCCTTCAGGGAGCCTTGATGCCTTGGCGAAAGCCAGCAGGCGCAGGCCTTCGGTGGCAAGCCATTGCTGGTGGGCCGGGGCGTTCAGCCACGTGCTGAAAGCGGGTTGGAAGGTGTCCATGGGGTGCCTTTTTTGTTGTTATGACTGGAGGGCAGTCTAAACAACGGGGGGTGGCGGGCTTGTAACGAAGGGGGCATGGATTGTCACCATGCAGTGACAAATCGCTTTTTAAAAGCACCCTCACCCCAACCCTCTCCCGGAGGGAGAGGGAGCCGACCGAGGTGTCTGATGCTCTCCATCGACCTGAAAGATCGAGTCGATTATGGATTCGCTACAAAAATTTCAGGTCGATGGATTTTGGAGCATCCCCCAATCGGTCCCCTCTCCCTCCGGGAGAGGGCTAGGGTGAGGGCAGCGATTTCGGATTAAACACAAACTTCGAAAACTCAATCCACCGATCGAGGCAACTGCAACGTCACCCGCAACCCCCCCTCGCGCAAATTCTGCAAACTCACCTCACCCCCATGGCTATGGGCAATGTTGCGCGCAATGCCCAGCCCCAACCCATACCCCTGCTGTTGCCCGGCCAGGCGGAAGTGCGGTTCGAAGACCTGCTCCAGTCGCTGCTCCGGCACACCCGGACCTTCATCATCGACATGCAGAATGAACGCACTGTCATCGTCATCGATGTGCAGGTGCGCGTTCTGCCCGTACTTCAAGGCGTTGTCGATCAGGTTGCCGATACAGCGCTTGAGCGCCAGGGGTTTGCCTGGATACGCCGCCAGCGCCCGCCCTTGCTGGGTGACGCGGCCATTACCGTTGGGTGCAAGATACGGTTCCACCAGACAATCGAGCACGTGGTTGAGATCCACCGGCTCGATGTTTTCGTGGATATCGGTGTCTTTCACACATTGCAGCGCGCCCTTGACCAACAGTTCCAGCTCATCCAGGTCACGGCCGAACTTGGCTTGCAGTTTTTCATCTTCGAGCAGTTCGACCCGCAGGCGCAGGCGGGTAATCGGTGTGCGCAGGTCGTGGGAAATTGCGCTGAACAACTGGCTGCGCTCGGTCAGATAACGGCTGATCCGCTCGCGCATGGTGTTGAAGGCACGCCCGACCTCGACCACTTCACTGCCGCCGCCCTCGGCCACCGGTTCAACGTCAGCCCCCAGTGACAAATCCCGCGCCGCCCGCGCCAGGCGCTTGAGCGGCCGGCTCTGCCAATGCACCAGCAAGCCAATGAACAACAGCAGAAAGCCGCTGGTGAGGAAGATGAACCATACCTGCTGCGCCGGCAGGCCCTGTTCTTCAAGGCTGGTGTAGGGCTCGGGCATCAGCGAGGCGATGTACAGCCATTCCCCCGGCGCCATCTGGATCTGCGTGACCAGCACTGGCGGGTTCACCGGCTCCAGGGTCAGCGCGTAATGCGCCCAGGAGCGCGGCAGTTCGTCGAGCTTCAGGCCGCCATTGAAAATCCGCAGGTCTTCGGGGCTGACGAAGGCCACCGAAATGTCCGTGTCTTGGCCGAGGGACTGGCGCAATACCTGGTCCACTGCGTTGATCACCGCCTCTTTGCGCGGGGTGATCGGGAGCAATTCCATGCCCAGCGGTTTGTCGTTGAGCGTCACCACGAACCGGGTGCCGCCCATACTGCGCAATTGGTCGAGCACCAAGGGCCGGAACGCCACCGGCAACGAACGGAAGTAACTGACGCTGGCGGTCATCGAATGCGCCAGGCTGCGCGCACTGGTGACCAGGCCTTCAAGCTGCGTGGCGCGCAATTGCGAGACCCAGATCACGCTCGACAACGTCTGGGCAAACAACACCGCCAGCAAGGTCAACAGCAACATGCGCCCGAGCAGCGAACGCGGCATCGGCACCTTGGTCGCGAGCGTGCGCAGAAACTCAGTGGCCATTGCTGGCAACCACATTGGCTGCCAGTTGGTAGCCACTGCCACGCACGGTGCGGATCAGCCGTGGCGGTTTTTCGGTGTCGCGCAGACGCTGGCGCAGGCGACTGACCGCCATGTCGACGATACGGTCCAGGGGCATCAGGTCCCGGCCGCGGGTGGCGTTGCCGATGGTGTCGCGATCGAGGATTTCCTGGGGGTGATCGAGGAATAGTTTCAGCAGGGCAAAATCGGCGCCGGAGAGAATCACTTCTTCGCCGTCGACGTGGAACAGACGATGGCTGACCATGTCCAGGCGCCAGTCATCGAAGGCCAGCACCTCACCGCCGTTACGCTCCTGGCCGAACTGGGCACGGCGCAGCAATGCCTTGATCCTTGCCTGCAGCTCTCTTGGGCTGAACGGTTTGCCGAGGTAGTCGTCGGCGCCCAGTTCAAGGCCGATGACGCGGTCGGCTTCGTCGGAACTGGCGGTGAGCATGATGATCGGTACCTGGGCCTGGCGCGGGTGCTGACGAACCCAGCGACACAGGCTGAAGCCGTCTTCGTCCGGCAGCATCACATCAAGGATCACCAGATCGCTCGGCGCCTCGTTCAGCGCCTGGCGAAAACCGGCGCCATCGGGCGTAGTGCGTACCTGGAACCCGGCGCGAGTCAGGTAGGTGTCCAGCAACTCGCGTATCTCTTGATCGTCATCGACCAACAAAATCGACTTGTTGACTGAGCTCACGGAGGCGTCCTTGTTGTTTGAATTGGGCGGATTATGCCTTAAGCATCGATTTCACAGACACCACAGAAACAACTGTGGGAGCGGGCTTGCTCGTGTTTCAGGCCGGGATTGATTGCTCCAACGCTACCCCTGCGCCCATCAAGCCGGAATACGGTGCTGTCACCAGCCACACCGGAATGCCCTTGAAGTAATCACTCATGCAGCCCTTGTCGGCAAAGCACCGGGCGAAACCGCTTTCGAGGAAGAAATCGGCAAAGCGCGGAATCACTCCGCCAACGATGTACACGCCGCCGCGCGCACCGGTGGTCAGTACGTTGTTGCCGGCCACGCGGCCGAGCCAGCAGCAGAACTGCTCAAGCACTTCCAGGGCAATCGGGTCGCCAGCCAGCCCGGCAGCGGTGATCGCCTCCGGGGTTTCGAGAACGGGTTCATGGCCGTCCACCGCACAGATGGCCCGATACACACGCGGCAAGCCACCACCGCTCAAGGCAGTCTCCGCACTGACATGGCCGATCTCGTTGAAGATGTGCTGCCACAACTGGGTTTCCCGTGGGCTGCTCAAAGGCAGATCGACGTGACCACCCTCCCCCGGCAACGCCGCGAAGCGCCCTTCGCCAAGGTCAAGCAACGTACCCACGCCCAGGCCAGTGCCCGGACCGATCACCACCGCCGGGCGCAATGGCTCCGGCGTACCTTCGCAAACCACGCGAAACTCACCCGGCTGCAAGCGGGTCATGCCCAATGCCATGGCCGAGAAATCGTTGACCAGCAACAGTTGCTCAACCTGCAAGGTTTGGCAAAAACCCTTGCGGCTCAAGCGCCAGTGATTGTTGGTGAACTTGAATTCATCGCCGCTCACCGGGCCTGCCACCGACAGGCACACCGAGCCGATCGACCCCGGCGCCAGGCCCAGCCCGCTCAGGTAGAGGCTGATCGCCTGCTCCGGGCTGGCGAAATCTGCCGTCGCCAACACCTGGACCGATTCCAGTTGCTGATTTTTCCACAACGCAAAACGAGCGTTGGTGCCACCGATGTCACCGACCAAAGCCAGTTTCAATTAAGCGTCTCCAGGGCAGAAGTAAAGGCGCTGGCGCCCTGCTCCGCCGAGCTGAAGGCCATGCGCATAAAACCAAACAGTTCGCGTCCGCTGCCGATGTTGTTGGCCAACAGGCCCTTGGCTGGCGTACGCGCTGCAAATTCTTCGGCGTCTACCTTGAGTTCAAGAGTGCCTTTGACGCCATCGACGCGGATGATATCGCCCTCTTGCACCCGTGCCAAAGCGCCGCCCACATAAGCTTCGGGACTGACATGAATGGCCGCCGGGATTTTCCCCGAAGCGCCGGACATGCGGCCGTCGGTCACCAACGCCACCTTGAAGCCGCGATCCTGCAGCACGCCAAGGAACGGCGTCATCTTGTGCAGCTCCGGCATGCCGTTGGAACGCGGGCCCTGGAAGCGCATCACGGCAACAAAGTCCTTCTCCAGCAAGCCTGCCTTGAAGGCATCGGCCAGGTCCTGTTGATCCTGGAACACCATGGCCGGTGCTTCGACGATCTGGTTTTCCAGGGCAACGGCGGACACCTTCATCACGCCACGACCGAGATTGCCTTCCATCACCCGCAGGCCACCTTCGGGCGAGAACGCGCGAGCGACCGGACGCAGAATGCTTTCGTCGAGGCTTTCGGTCGGGCCTTCGCGCCATACCAGCTCGCCGTTATCGAGGAACGGCTCCTTGGTGTAGCGGCTCAGGCCATGACCCAGCACGGTGTTGACGTTTTCGTGGAGCAACCCGACTTCCAGCAGTTCGCGGATCAGGAACGACATGCCGCCGGCGGCCTGGAAATGGTTGATGTCGGCTTTGCCGTTCGGGTAGACGTGGCTCAGGGTCGGCACCACCTCGGAGAGGTCGGCCATGTCCTGCCAGGTCAACTGGATGCCCGCCGCCATGGCGATCGCCGGCATGTGCAGGGTGTGGTTGGTCGAGCCACCGGTGGCATGCAGGGCGACGATCGAGTTGACCAGCGAGCGCTCGTCGACGATTTCGCCGATGGGCATGAAATCGCCGCTCTGCTTGGTCAGGCGCGTGACCTGATGCGCCGCTTCGCGAGTCAGGGCATCGCGCAATGGCGTGTTCGGGTTGACGAAGGACGCGCCCGGCAAGTGCAGGCCCATGACCTCCATCAGCAACTGGTTGGTGTTGGCAGTGCCGTAGAAGGTACAGGTGCCGGGGCTGTGGTAGGACTTCATTTCCGACTCCAGCAGCTCTTCGCGACTGGCCTTGCCTTCGGCGTAGCGCTGGCGCACATCGGCTTTCTGCTTGTTGGAAATGCCCGAGACCATCGGCCCGCCCGGCACGAAAATCGTCGGCAGATGACCAAAGCGCAAAGCGCCCATCATCAGGCCCGGCACGATTTTGTCGCAGATGCCGAGCATCAGTGCGCCGTCAAACATGTTGTGGGACAAGGCCACGGCAGTAGACAGCGCGATCACTTCGCGGCTCGGCAGGCTCAGCTCCATGCCCGGCTCGCCCTGGGTCACGCCATCGCACATGGCTGGGGTGCCACCGGCGAACTGACCGACCGAGCCGATTTCGCGCAAGGCTTTTTTGATCTGCTCAGGGAACACTTCGTACGGCTGGTGCGCCGAGAGCATGTCGTTATATGACGAAACAATCGCAATGTTCGCGGAGTTCATCATCCGCAGGCTGTTCTTGTCTTCGGTGCCGCAACCGGCCACGCCATGGGCGAAGTTGGCGCATTGCAGCTTGCCGCGCATCGGACCGTCGCTGGCCGCACCGCGAATGAGCGCAAGGTAAGCCTCACGCGTGGCGCGGCTACGGGCGATAAGCCGTTCGGTGACCTCAAGGACGCGGGGATGCATGTGTAGAACTCCAGGCTAACGGATGTGGCGACCTGATTGTCTATGCTGATCAAAGCCGGGTGTCGATGCAATGACAGACGGTTTTCTTGATCGGTCGGACCAGTTTATTCAGGTCACTCGTTGTAGATTGAATAAAATATTGCCATTAAAAACGCTTGTTTTCTATTTTTTTGCGAATAATCTTGTAATTCCAACAACAAAATTACGGCGGCGCTGATCAATGACTCTTCGAATCGCAATCAATGGCTTTGGCCGCATCGGTCGTAACGTCCTGCGAGCACTCTATACCCAAGGCTATCGCCAGGACCTGCAGATCGTCGCCATCAACGACTTGGGCGACAGCGCGATCAACGCGCATCTTCTGAAATACGATACCGTTCACGGCACGTTCGAAGCCGATGTTCAGCACGACCAGGAGAGCCTGACAGTCAACGGCGACCGCATCGCCGTCAGCGCGATTCGCAACCCGGCCGACCTGCCTTGGGCCGCGGAAAAGATTGATGTCGTATTCGAATGCACCGGTCTGTTCACTGACCGGGCCAAAGCCGCCGCGCATATTACGGCCGGCGCGCGCAAAGTGATCATCTCGGCCCCGGCCAAGGGCGCCGACGCCACCGTGGTTTACGGGGTCAACCACGACATTCTGCGCCAGTCGCACCAGATTATTTCCAATGCTTCGTGCACCACCAACTGTCTGGCCCCGGTGGCGCAGGTGCTGCACCGGGAACTGGGCATCGAAAGCGGCTTGATGACCACTATTCACGCCTACACCAACGACCAGAACCTGACCGACGTTTACCACAGCGACCCGTACCGCGCCCGCTCCGCCACCCAGAACATGATCCCGAGCAAGACCGGCGCCGCTGAAGCGGTCGGCCTGGTGCTGCCGGAACTGGCAGGCAAGCTGACCGGCATGGCGGTGCGCGTACCGGTGATCAATGTGTCGCTGGTGGATCTGACCGTACAACTCAAGCGCGACGCAACGGCTGACGAGGTCAATGCGCTGATGAAAGAAGCCAGCCGGCACTCCAAGATCCTGGGTTACAACACCCTGCCGCTGGTCTCCAGCGACTTCAATCACAACCCGCTGTCGTCGATTTTCGACGCCAACCACACCAAGGTCAGCGGCAAGCTGCTCAAGGTACTGGCCTGGTACGACAACGAATGGGGCTTCTCCAACCGCATGCTCGATAACTGCCTGGCGCTGTGTAACGCGCAATGACTTTACCTGTCGCGAGCAGGCTCGCTCCCACAAAAGTCCTGTAGGAGCGAGCAAGCTCGCGATGGTCGCTAACGATTACACGTGCTGCCTGGAGGCACGCGGTGCCTTCGCACTCATCGCGAGCAAGCTCGCTCCTACAGGGGTGCGTAGTCTTTCACAAATCTGTGCTTGACCACCGAAGCGGATGATAAGCATTATCATTCAAATCGAAATGGATCAGGTTCCCCCGTGAGTCAATCGCGCTTCAACCACGTTTTCCTCGCCCAGCGCACGACCCTGCTGCGCACGCTGGAACGGATGGTCAACAATCACAGCACCGCCGAGGACCTGTTGCAGGAAACCTACCTGCGGGTCACCCGGGCGCTCAGCGAACGGGCGATCGATCATCTCGAGCCCTTCGTCTTCCAGACGGCGCGCAACCTGGCGCTGGACCATCTGCGCGCCCGCCGCATCCATTCGCGCACCATGGTCGAAGACGTTCCCCAGGAAGTGATGCACAGCGTCGCCGCCCCTGCCAGCTGCGCCGAAGACGCCGCCCATGCCGAGCAACTGCTGGAGCGCCTGAACCTGAGCCTCAGTGAACTCAGCGTCCGCCAGCAGCAGATATTCATCCTCAGCCGCTTGCACGGGCACAGTTATCAGCAAATCGCCGACGAGTTGAACGTGTCGCTGAGCACCGTGCAAAAAGAGCTGAAACTGATCATGTCGATTTGCATCGGCGTTGCCGAACGTTTGAATGGCGACTGATTCTGTAGGTCTTTTCGCTATCTGCCGGGATCGCCTGCGCTGATAATCGGGCTTTGCTACCCTTACGCCTCACTAAAAACAGCCGTGCACAGACACTGCCGAGGAAACACCGTGACGGACAACCACCGCTCCCCTGCGCCCGCCCAGGCACAGGACGCCGCAACTGCGATGGATCAGGCCTTGGACTGGCTCATCGTGCTCGGCAAACCCGACGAGGAGCAGACCCGCCAGTTCCAGGCATGGCTGGACGCCGATCCGTTGAATGCACAGGCGTTCGCCAAGGCCCAGGCGCTCTGGGATGGCCCGCAAGTAGCGCAGTGCGCGCAAAACCTGGCGGTGCTTCCAGCGAAAGTCACCCTGCTCAGGCGCCTGCATCCGCACTGGAAACCGCTGGCCACTGCCGCCGTGCTGATACTCGGACTGTTCAGTTTCAGCAACCTGCCGGTGCGCCTGCAGGCCGATCACCTGACCGTGGTCGGCGAGCGCCAGCGCCTGCAGCTGGAAGACGGCTCGAAGGTCCTGCTCAATACCAGCACGGCGTTTTCCAGCACCATCAACGATCAACAACGGATTGCCCGCCTGTATCAGGGCGAAGCGTTTTTCGAAGTGCAGGCCAACCGAAGCCAGCCTCTGGAAATCGACGCCGGGCCGGTCAAGGCCAGCGTTCACGACACTGCGTTCGCCGTGCGTTACCTCGACGGCGTGGCGCAGGTCAGGGTGCAACGTGGCGATGTCGACTTGCGTGCCACCCGTGACAATGCGCGGCTGCGCTTGAGCGCCGGAGAAAGTATCCGCATCGGCCCCAACGGCTTTGACCGGCCGACCAAACTCGATGCCGCCACCGAACTGGCCTGGGTCCAGGGTCGACTGGTGTTTGAAAACTGCCCGTTGAACCAGGTGCTGGCCGAACTTGGTCGCTATTACCCCGGCTGGATCATCAACAACAACGAACAGTTGGCCAATGTCGCCGTGACCGGCAACTACCGCCTCGACCAACCGCTGGACGTGGTTCGCTCGCTGGCCCACATCACCTCGGCAAAACTCCAGGAATACCCGGCCCTGGTCATTCTTAACTGAATGAGAATTATTTTTACTCGATAGCCAAACGCCGTTCGTCTCGTTATAGCCAATGCAATTGATTCGCATCTCAGCATGCCAATCAGCACCTATAAAGATTCGTGCGACACGGAGCGCTATCGATGTCCTCTCGCCTTACCCGCCCAGCCTCTTCACCTTCGCGCGTGCTGTCGCTGTTGACCGCGGCCATCCTGATGGCCGGTGCCCCGTCGCTGATGGCCGCCACCACCGCCGAACAGCAGACCCGCAAAATGGGCGACTACGCGTTCGCCATTCCCCAGCAATCACTGGTGTCAGCACTCAATGCATTTACTGCGGTAACAGGCTGGCAGGTCGGATTTTCCGCCGAGCTGGCACAAGGCGTGGCCTCACCGGGTGTGCGCGGCTCCCTGTCACCGGACAAGGCCCTGGAGCGCCTGTTGGTGGGAACCGACCTGAGTTATCGCAAACTGGGCAGTAACAGCATTGTCCTGGAAAAGCGCAGCGGTAGCAGCACGCTCAATCTGCAACAGGTGACCATCAGTGCCACCCGTAATGAGCAAGATGTGAACAGCGTGCCGAGTACGGTCTCCGTCTACACCCGCGAAGATCTCGACCGCAACAACGTCAATACCATCAAGGAACTGGTGCGCTACGAACCTGGTGTGTCGGTGGGCGGCACAGGCCAGCGCGCCGGTATCAGCGGTTACAACATTCGCGGCATCGATGGCGACCGCGTCTTGACCCAAATCGACGGGGTACAAGTACCCGACAGTTTCTTCAACGGCCCCTACGCCCAGACCAACCGCAACTATGTCGACCCGGAAATCGTCAAGCGCGTGGAGATCCTTCGCGGCCCTGCGTCCGTGTTGTATGGCAGCAATGCCATTGGTGGTGCGGTCAGCTACTACACACTGGATCCGGACGACATCATCAAACCTGGCAAGGATGTCGGCGCGCGTTTGAAAACCGGCTATAGCTCGGCCGACGACAGCTGGCTGACCTCCGGCACAGTGGCTGGCCGCACCGGTGAGTTCGATGGCTTGTTACACCTCAGTCAGCGCAACGGCCATGAAACAGAGTCCTATGGCGAAACCGGCGGTACGGGCCTGAACCGCACCGAAGCCAACCCCCAGGACGTACGCACAACCAACGTACTGGCCAAGTTGGGCTGGAATTACGCTGACGACGCTCGGTTTGGCCTGACGTACGAGAAGTACAAGGATGACCGCGATACCAATCAGTTGAGCGCTGTGGGCGGCCCGTTCAACGCCGGACGCGGTTTCGGCTTCTATAAAGCTCGCACCGGCAACGACACCATCACCCGCGAACGCTTTGGCCTGCAGCACAGCTTCGGTCTGGACAGCGCACTGGCCGACAACATCAAGTGGTCGCTGAACTACCAGATCGCCAAGACCGACCAGAGCACCGAAGAAATCTACGCGCCATCTCGAACAGTGCTGCGTAACCGCGATACCAATTACAAGGATCGCCAATGGGTATTCGATGCCCAGGCTGACAAGTCGTTTGCCATCGCCGACACCGACCATCTCGTCACTTACGGCACCACCATCAAGCAGGACAAAGTCACCGGCTTGCGTACCGGTACCGGCACCTGCCTGACCGTAGCGGGAGCCTGCCGACTCATCGGTGCACCCAGCGCTGCCGACACGCTGACACCCGCCAGCGACTTCCCGGATCCGACCATCAACAGCTATAGCCTGTTTGCCCAGGATCAGATCAGTTGGGGCAACTGGACCTTCCTGCCCGGCGCCCGCTACGACTACACCGAACTCAAGCCGCATATTACCGACGAGTTCCTGGCCACCGCCGACCAGAGCCGTAACGGCGAAGTGAGCGACAAAACCAAAACCTGGCATCGACTGTCGCCGAAATTCGGCACCACCTACAGCTTCGACGACCACTACACCTGGTACGGCCAATACGCAGAAGGCTTCCGTACACCAACCGCCAAGGCGTTGTATGGACGGTTCGAAAACCTCGCCGGCGGCTATCAGGTCGCACCGAATCCGGATCTGGAACCGGAAAAGAGCAAGAGTTATGAAACCGGCCTGCGTGGCCAGTTCGAAGCGGGCACCTTCGATGTGGCGGTGTTCTACAACAAATACCGCGACTTCATTGACGAGAACGCCATCACTCCCGGCTACACCGAGATGACTTTCCAGAGCAACAACATCAAACACGCCACCATCAAGGGCGCTGAAATCAAGGGCCGCCTGAACCTCGATGCCTTCGGCGCACCCCAGGGTCTGTATACCCAGGGCTCGGTGGCCTATGCCTACGGTCGCAATGACGACAACGGTGAGCCGCTTAACAGCGTCAACCCACTGACCGGCGTGTTCGGCCTCGGCTACGACCAGGACAATTATGGCGGCCTGCTCAGCTGGACCCTGGTGAAGAAAAAAGATCGCGTCGACAGCAGCAGCTTCAAGACCCCGGACGGCACCAGCACCCAGTTCAAGACTCCGGGCTTCGGCATTGTGGACCTGAGCGCCTTCTACAAGGTGACCGACGAGGTGACCGTCAGCGGCGGCGTCTACAACCTGACCGACAAGAAGTACTGGCTGTGGGATGACGTGCGCGGCTACGACAGTGTCGGCGAAGCCTCGGTGACGCAACCGGCCAACCTGGATCGCTTGACCCAGCCGGGTCGCAACTTCGCGATCAACCTGATCTGGGATATCTGATCCGGTCGCGCCCGGCGGCGGTTGAGGAAACCGCCCGCCGGGGATTTTTTACTGTCAGGCGCCAGCTTATTCGTCTCGTTACCAAGCGCCTCTTCTTTCCCAAGGATTTGCCATGACCACCCAGGACACCGCTCAACGCTCCAACCTGCGTTCGCAACGTTTGAACCAGATCACCCACGAACCGCACAGCAAACTCGACGCCCTGGTCAAAGCCCACTCGCCGTTCGAAACCCAGGCCAACTTCGCCCGCTTCGTGGTGGCGCAGTATCTGTTCCAGTCGGAGCTGGTGTCGCTGTACAACGATGCTGAACTCACCGCGATAGTCCCGGACCTGCCGGCCCGTTGCCGCGCCGATGAGGCCAAGGCTGACCTCGCGGACCTGGAAACCGAAGTGCCGGACCCCGTCGCCGGTGCATTGCACAACCCGAGCAGAGCCCGGGCACTGGGCTGGATCTTTGTATCGGAGGGCTCGAAGCTGGGCGCCGCGTTCCTGATCAAGCGTGCCGTGAGCCTTGGCCTGAGCGACACCTTCGGCGCCCGACACCTCGGCGAACCGGCCGGCGGTCGTGCTGAAGGCTGGAAGCGCTTTATCAAGACCCTTGATGGCCTCCAGTTCAGCGCCGAGGAAGAAGCTGAAGTGGAACAAGGTGCGATCGACGCGTTCAACCGCTTTACCGTGTTGCTCGAGCAGGCGTACACCACCGAAGCCGCCTGACCCGACACCGTCCCCTTGTGGGAGCGGGCTTGCTCGCGAAAGCGGCGTGTCAGCCAGTGAAGATGTTGACTGATACACCGCTTTCGCGAGCAAGCCCGCTCCCACAGGGGCTGGTTCAAGTCTGTAGCATTCCGATCAAGCCCGACTCCTCTGAGCCCATGCCCGCCACCTCAAAACTCACCCGCCTGCTCTTCGGCTTGCTGGCTTACGTCAGCCTCGGCATCGGCTTGATCGCCATCATCATTCCCGGCCTGCCGACCACCGAGTTCATCCTGCTCGCCGCCTGGGCCGCTACCCGAAGTTCGCCGCGCCTGAGCGCCTGGCTGGAAAACCATCGTCTGTTCGGCCCCATCCTCATTAACTGGCGCAACGGCAAGATCATCACGCGCCGGGCAAAGATCAGCGCCACGGTCAGCATGCTGCTGTGCGCCACGGTGATGTTGGTGATGCTCGATCACGGCTGGCCGGTTTACTTGGCCATCGCCGGCATGAGCCTGGGCAATCTGTGGATCTGGTCACGTCCGGAATCGCTGCCGCAACCCTCCTGAACCCCACCGCGATTTTTACTCGTTTTCTATCCTCATTTCGGCACATTTTTCCGCGCAAACGATCAACTGTTACCGTTCATCGGGACGCGACTCATGCAACCTCACTGTCAAGCCGATGAGCATTGAATGGCGCTAAATGGATTTAGCGTGTGGAGCCGCAACGGCTCACGGCCAACCCTTCATTCATTCGCGAGTTCGCCCTATGTTCGACTCACTGTCCATCCGCCTGAAAATCGTCTTGCTGTCCGGTCTGTGCCTGCTGGGTGTAGTCGCATTGATAGTGGGCATGAACATCTACCAGACCGATCAGAACGACAAACTGGTCAATGATTCCAGCAGCACAATGCTCACCGCCAGCGTGCAGGATCTGCTCCAGGCCAAGGCTGCCGGACAAGCGGTGCGGGTGCAGAAAGCCTTTGGTGAAACCCTGACCGTGGTGACCGCACTGGCCGATCAGATCCAGGACCTGCGCGCTCTGGCCGCCAAGCGCGCCCTTGAGCCCGGCGCCCTGCGTGAAGAGTTGAACCAGAGCCTCAAAAGCGCTTTCGAGCGCAACGGCAAAGTGCTGGGGATCTGGCTGGCGTTCGAACCCAATGGCCTGGACGGCAAGGACAGTGAATTCGTCGACGACGCAGCCCGTCAATCCAACGAGGCGGGGCGTTTCGCCACTTACTGGAGCCGTGCCGGGGGGAACGCGCTGAACACAATCATGGTCGAGGAGGACCTGACCAAAACCACCCTGAATCTCAGCGGTACACCGTACAACGTCTGGTACACCTGCCCGCGGGACAGCAAACGAACCTGCCTGCTCGACCCTTATGCCGATACCGTTGGTGACAAGGAAGTGTTGATGACAAGCATTTCCGTGCCGCTGCTGGTGGATGGCAAGGCGATCGGTGTGGTCGGCATCGACATCGCCCTCGATGTCCTGCAAGCAGCTGTCGTCAATTCTCAGCAGGAACTGTTCAACGGCGCCGGGCACATGCTGATCGTCTCCGGCACTGGCGTTTTGGCCGCCTACAGCGTCGACGCCGGGAAAGTAGGCAAGAGCATCGGCGATACCCTCGGTGCTCAAGGGCAGGACATTCTGCAATCACTCGGTCACGGTGCGCCGAAGATTCTGCATCAGGAAGACCTGATCCGCGCGGTATACCCGGTCAGCCCGATTCCTGACGCCAAACCCTGGGCCGTGGTGATCGACCTGCCCAAGCAGATGCTGCTGGCCGACTCGCAGAAGCTGCAAGCGGTGCTCGATGACGCTCAGCAAAGCGGTACGATCAAAGCATTGACGGTGGCGATCGCTGCCGGTCTGGTCGGCCTGCTGCTGATCTGGCTCACCGCGTCCGGCGTCACCCGGCCAATTGATAGCGTGGCGCAAATGCTCAAGGCGATTGCCAGCGGCGACGGCGACCTGACCCAGCGCCTGCACTACAGCAAGAAAGACGAACTGGGCGAACTGGTCAGCTGGTTCAACCGCTTCCTCGACAAGCTGCAACCGACCATCGCGCAGATCAAGCAGAGCATCACCGACGCCCGCGGCACCGCCGACCAATCTTCGGAAATCGCCCGCAAGACCAGCGAAGGCATGCAGGTACAGTTCCGCGAAATCGACCAGGTGGCCACCGCGTCCAACGAAATGAGCGCCACGGCCCATGACGTTGCCAACAGTGCGTCGAACGCCGCCAATGCCGCCAGGGGTGCCGATCAGTCGGCGCGCGACGGCATGTCGATCATCGAGCGCAGCACCCATGACATCAATCAACTGGCCAACGAAGTCAGCAAGGCGGTGACGGAGGTCGAAGCCCTGGCGGTCAACAGCGAACAGATCGGTTCGGTCCTGGAAGTGATTCGCAGCATCGCCGAACAAACCAATCTGCTGGCACTCAACGCGGCGATCGAAGCTGCCCGCGCCGGTGAAAGCGGTCGCGGTTTTGCGGTGGTCGCCGACGAAGTGCGTAACCTCGCCAAGCGTACCCAGGATTCGGTCGAAGAAATTCGCCTGGTGATCGAACGCATCCAGAGCGGCACCCGCGGTGTCGTCGCTACCATGCATTCGAGCCAGAGCCAGGCCCACAGCAATGCCGGACAGATCCAGCAGGCGGTTCAGGCTCTGGGCAAAATCAGTGACGCCGTTACTGTGATCAGCGACATGAACCTGCAGATCGCCAGCGCCGCTGAACAGCAAAGCGCCGTGGCCGAAGAGGTCAACCGCAACGTCTCGGCGATCCGCACCGTCACCGAAACCCTGACCGGCCAGGCCACCGAATCGGCGCAGATCAGCGGCCAGCTAAATGCCCTGACCACCCACCAGATGAAACTGATGGATCAGTTCCGGGTTTAACGGCTGCTTGGCAGGAGCAAGCTTGCTCCGGGGGGGCGCTCCGACGATGAACGCTCGCACCTGAATCCATCGCGAGCGAGCCAGCCCCCACAGCAATTAGCGTCGTTCATCAATCGCATTAACGAGGCACATGTGGGAGCTGGCTTGTGTGGCGAGGGGGCTTGTCGGAACGCCGCATCGCCCCGTTGGGTCGCGAAGCGGCCCCAAAACAGTAATCCGGGACTACTGCGTAGTCCAACGGGGCAATGCGGCGGTCCGACCGTCAACGAAAAAAACCGCCGGCCTATCCCGGGCCGGCTGGTAGGCCAGCCGCAACCTCATAAACTCAACAAGCCGCTATATAAGCCGTAGGCCGCCAGGCCCGCGCCGCTGATCACACAGGTAAATATGCCTTTCTCCACGAGGGTGAACAGGGGCTTGCCCTGCTCGTGTCGAGCCTTGGCAAACAGGATCACCCCGGGGGCATACAGCAACGCCGAGAGCAGCAGATACTTCAATCCGCCGGCATACAGCAACCACACGGCGTAGGCCAGGGCGATGGCGGAAATCACCAGGTCCTTGCTGCGCTCGACCGCAGCCTGTTCGTAGGTTTCACCGCGCCCGCTGAGCAAAAACGCGTAGGCCGCCGACCACAGATAAGGCACCAGAATCATCGAAGATGCCAGGTAGATCAGGCTGGTGTAGGTACCGGCGGAAAACAGCGTAATCAGCAGGAACAGCTGGATCATCCCATTGGTCAGCCACAATGCATTGACCGGTACATGGTTGGCGTTTTCCCGGGTCAGGAACGCCGGCATGGTTTTGTCTTTCGCCGTGGCGAAGAGAATTTCGGCGCACAGCAGCGCCCAGGACAACAGGGCACCCAAAAGTGAAATCGCCAGACCGACACTGATCAGCAGTGCACCCCACGGGCCGACGATATGCTCCAGCACGGCGGCCAGCGACGGGTTTTGCAGCTTCGCCAGCTCCGGCTGGCTCATGATCCCCAGTGACAGCACGTTCACCAGCACCAGCAGCGCCAGCACTCCGATAAATCCGATGACCGTCGCCCGCCCCACGTCCGAACGTTTCTCTGCCCGGGCTGAATAGACGCTGGCGCCTTCGATCCCGATGAATACAAACACGGTGACCAGCATCATGTGGCGCACCTGGTCCATCACGCTGCCAAACTCCGGATTGCTGTGGCCCCAAATGTCCCGGGTAAAGATGTCCGCCTTGAACGCCACGGCGGCAATGACGATGAACATGATCAGCGGCACGATCTTGGCCACCGTGGTCACTTGATTGATGAACGTCGCCTCCTTGATTCCGCGCATCACCACAAAATGCACGGTCCACAGCAACAACGAAGCGCAGGCGATGGCGATTGGTGTGTTGCCTTCGCCAAACACCGGAAAAAAATAACCGAGGGTGCTGAACAGCAGCACGAAGTAGCCCACGTTACCCAGCCAGGCGCTGATCCAGTAGCCCCAGGCCGAGGAAAACCCCAGGTAGTCGCCGAACCCGGCCTTGGCGTAGGCATACACCCCGGAGTCCAGCTCGGGCTTGCGATTGGCCAGGGTCTGGAACACGAAGGCCAGGGTCAGCATGCCAACGGCGGTGATCGCCCAGCCGATCAGGATCGCACCGGCATCGGCGCGGGCCGCCATGTTCTGCGGGAGGGAAAAGATCCCGCCGCCAATCATCGACCCCACTACCAGCGCGATCAATGCGTTCAGGCGAAGTTTTTGCGTCGGTTGCGACATGCGGTCTCCAGATCCCGGGGAGCGGCAAGGCGCCGCAAAATCGTCATATAACGGGCGTTAACTATGTAGGGAAGCGTAATAACCTTTATCGAATAACGCCAACCAAAGCTCCTTATATAAAAACAATCTCAGAAAAAACACTTTTATAATTTTTTCTTCAAACATTTTCTGCAGGCATGCCGAATTTGTACTAGAGATCCGGGAAAATTTGCGGATTAACCAAAAAGAACTAGCTTCATTAATCGCGGTAACTATAAAAAGTTTATCAAACACTACAGAGGCCTCTGGAACAGGCATTTCAGCGAGTCGCTCCAGCGCGTGGCAACGTCTCGGAGTTAAGCAACGGAATGTGAACAAGCACTGATCTGAATCAGTTGTTTGAATGGCTAACAGACCTAGTCTGCTGTCTCTTTTCTCCCGCATGGAGTCATGCAATGTCGGAAGCTCCCGGAAAACTGAAACTCGGCGCGTTGGTGGCGCTGGTCGTTGGTTCGATGATTGGTGGCGGGATCTTTTCTCTGCCACAGAACATGGCCGCCAGTGCTGATGTCGGCGCGATTTTGATTGGCTGGGCGATCACCGCCGTCGGCATGCTGACTCTCGCGTTTGTCTTTCAGACGCTGGCCAACCGCAAGCCTGATCTGGACGGCGGGGTCTACGCCTACGCCAAGGCCGGCTTCGGCGACTACATGGGTTTCTCGTCCGCCTGGGGATACTGGATCAGTGCCTGGCTGGGCAACGTGGGCTACTTCGTGCTGCTGTTCAGCACCCTGGGTTATTTCTTCCCGATTTTCGGCGAAGGCAACACCGTAGCAGCTGTGATTGGTGCGTCGGTGTTGCTCTGGGCCGTGCACTTCCTCGTGCTGCGGGGGATCAAGGAAGCGGCGTTCATCAACCTGGTGACCACCGTCGCCAAGATCGTACCGCTGCTGTTGTTCATGCTGATTGCCCTGTTCGCGTTCAAGCTGGATATCTTCACTGCTGACATCTGGGGCTTGAAAAACCCGGACCTGGGCAGCGTGATGGATCAGGTGCGCAAGATGATGCTGGTCACCGTGTGGGTGTTCATCGGCATTGAAGGCGCAAGCATCTTTTCCGCCCGCGCGGAAAAACGCAGCGACGTGGGTAAAGCCACGGTAATAGGCTTCGTTACCGTGCTGCTGTTTCTGGTGCTGGTGAACGTGCTGTCGCTGGGCATCATGACTCAGCCGGAACTGGCCAAACTGCAGAACCCGTCCATGGCCGCCGTGCTGGAACATATCGTCGGTCCCTGGGGCGCGATACTGATCAGCGTCGGCCTGATCATCTCGCTGCTGGGTGCACTGTTGTCCTGGGTACTGCTGTGCGCGGAGATCATGTTCGCCGCAGCCAAGGACCACACCATGCCGGAGTTCCTGCGCAAGGAAAACGCCAACCACGTACCGGTCAACGCCCTGTGGCTGACCAACGCCATGGTCCAGGTGTTTTTGGTCATCACCCTGTTCTCCGCCAGTACCTACCTGTCGCTGATCTACCTCGCCACCTCGATGATTCTGGTGCCTTACCTGTGGTCTGCGGCCTATGCCCTGCTGCTGGCAGTGCGTGGCGAAACCTATGAAGGTGCCGCGGGCCAGCGGCGCAAGGACCTGATCATTGGCGCCGTAGCCCTGATCTATGCGGTCTGGCTGCTGTATGCCGGCGGTATCAAGTACTTGCTGCTCTCCGCCTTGCTCTATGCCCCCGGCGTGATCCTGTTCGCCAAGGCCAAGCTGGAACTCAACAAACCGGTTTTCACCAACGTCGAGAAGCTTATGTTCGCCGCAGTCGTCGTGGGCGCCTTGGTGGCGGCCTACGGACTCTATGACGGCTTCCTGACCCTGTAATGCAACTGTTTTGTCATCTGGAGGATCACTGAAATGACCACGGAAAAAGTTAAGTACGGCGTCCATTCCGAAGCCGGCAAACTGCGCAAAGTCATGGTTTGCTCCCCAGGACTTGCCCATCAGCGGCTGACCCCGAACAACTGCGACGAACTGCTGTTTGACGATGTGCTGTGGGTGGCACAAGCCAAGCGCGACCACTTTGACTTCGTCACCAAAATGCGTGAACGCAATATCGACGTGCTGGAAATGCACAACCTGCTGACCGATATCGTCGCCATTCCCGAGGCCCTGGACTGGATTCTGCAACGCAAGGTCACCCCGGATTCGGTGGGCCTTGGCCTGATCAATGAAACCAACTCGTGGTTGCGCAGCCTGGAGCCGCGCCATATCGCCGAGTTCCTGATCGGCGGCGTCTCCGGTGACGATCTGCCGGACAGCTTCGGTGGCAAGGCCATCGAGATGTTCCGCAACTTCCTCGGCCACACCAGCTTCATTCTGCCACCGCTGCCCAACACCCAGTTCACCCGCGATACCACCTGCTGGATCTATGGTGGCGTTACCCTCAACCCGATGTATTGGCCGGCACGCCGTCAGGAAACCCTGCTGACCACCGCCATCTACAAATTCCACCCCGAGTTCACCAAAGCCGATTTCGAGATCTGGTACGGCGACCCGGACCAGGATCATGGCAACTCCACCCTGGAGGGTGGCGACGTGATGCCTATCGGCAACGGCGTGGTGTTGATCGGAATGGGCGAACGCTCTTCGCGCCAGGCCATCGCCCAACTGGCGGTGAATCTGTTCCAGAAAAAAGCCGTAGAGAAAGTGATAGTCGCCGGCCTGCCGAAATCCCGCGCGGCGATGCACCTGGACACCGTCTTCAGCTTCTGCGACCGCGACCTGGTAACCGTTTTCCCGGAAGTGGTGAACCAGATCGTCGCCTTCACCCTGCGTCCCGACGAAAGCAAGCCGGGCGGTATCGACATTCGTCGCGAGGAAACCAACTTCCTCGACACCGTGGCCAAGGCACTCAACCTCAAGGAGCTGCGTGTGGTTGAAACCGGCGGTAACAGCTTCGCCGCCGAACGCGAGCAATGGGACGACGGCAACAACGTGGTGGCGGTGGAACCGGGCGTGGTCATCGGCTACGACCGCAACACCTACACCAACACCCTGCTGCGCAAGGCAGGTGTGGAAGTGATCACCATCAGCGCCGGAGAACTCGGCCGCGGCCGTGGCGGCGGTCACTGCATGACCTGCCCGATCATCCGCGACCCGATCGACTACTAACCTGACAACCTTGGCCCGCGCTGCCCCAAAGCAAGCGCGGCCAGGGGGACAACCGATACTTTTTAGGAGAAGCAAAATGGCGTTCAATATTCATAACCGCAATCTGCTGAGCCTGGAACACCACACCCCTCGCGAATTGCGCTACCTGCTCGACCTGTCCCGCGACCTCAAACGCGCCAAGTACACCGGCACCGAGCAGCAACACCTCAAAGGCAACAACATCGCACTGATCTTCGAGAAAACCTCGACCCGCACCCGCTGTGCGTTCGAAGTTGCAGCCTACGACCAGGGCGCCAACGTCACCTACATCGACCCGAACTCCTCGCAGATCGGTCACAAGGAAAGCATGAAGGACACCGCCCGCGTGCTGGGGCGCATGTACGATGCCATCGAGTACCGTGGCTTCAAGCAGGAAATCGTCGAGGAGCTGGCCAAGTTCGCCGGCGTGCCGGTGTTCAACGGCCTGACCGATGAATACCACCCGACCCAGATGATCGCCGACGTGTTGACCATGCGTGAAAACGCCGACAAGCCCATCCATGAGATCAGCTACGTGTACCTGGGCGACGCGCGCAACAACATGGGCAACTCGCTGCTGCTGATCGGCGCCAAGCTCGGCATGGACGTGCGCATCTGCGCGCCGAAAGCCCTGTGGCCGCTGGACGACCTGGTAGCCCGCTGCAAAAAGTACGGTGAAGAAAGCGGCGCCCGCATCACCCTCACCGAAGACCCGAAAGCCGCGGTCAAGGGCGTGGACTTCATTCACACCGACGTCTGGGTATCCATGGGCGAACCGGTCGAAGCCTGGGCCGAGCGCATCCAGCAACTGCTGCCGTATCAGGTCAACGCCGAACTGATGAAGGCCACCGGCAACCCGCGCACCAAGTTCATGCACTGCCTGCCGGCGTTTCACAACAGCGACACCAAGATCGGCAAACAGATTGCCGAGCAGTACCCGAACCTGAAAAACGGCATCGAAGTGACCGATGACGTGTTCGAGTCGCCGGCCTGCATCGCCTTCGAGCAAGCGGAAAACCGCATGCACACCATCAAGGCGATTCTGGTGTCGACCCTGGCTGACCTCTAACGGCTGATTCGGCTCCCACACTGGCCCGATTTCAACCGGGAGACCGCGTTACTTGCAAACTCTTTGCTTAGAAGGACATGCACCATGCGTATCGTCGTTGCTCTGGGCGGTAACGCCCTGCTCCGCCGGGGCGAGCCCATGACCGCTGACAACCAGCGCGCCAACATCCGCATCGCCACCGAGCAGATCGCCAAGATCCATCCCGGCAACCAACTGGTCATTGCCCACGGCAATGGTCCGCAAGTAGGCCTGCTGTCACTGCAAGCGGCGGCCTATACCCCGGTTTCACCCTATCCGCTGGACGTGCTCGGCGCTGAAACCGAAGGCATGATCGGCTACATCATCGAACAGGAACTGGGCAACCTGCTGGACTTCGAGGTGCCCTTCGCGACCCTGCTGACCCAGGTCGAAGTCGATGCCGACGACCCGGCGTTCAAGAATCCCACCAAGCCCATCGGCCCGGTGTATGCCAAGGACGAAGCAGAACAACTGGCC
Source organism: Pseudomonas sp. PDM31 (assembly GCF_019218965.1). Lineage (NCBI taxonomy): Bacteria > Pseudomonadati > Pseudomonadota > Gammaproteobacteria > Pseudomonadales > Pseudomonadaceae > Pseudomonas > Pseudomonas sp. PDM31. The sequence continues at coordinate 41,891 of NZ_JAHUWS010000006.1, forward strand.
GCCGAAAAAGGTTGGGCCATCGCCCCGGACGGTGATAAATATCGCCGAGTGGTCGCCAGCCCGAAACCGAAACGAATTTTCGAAATCCGCCCGATCAAGTGGCTGCTGGAAAAAGGCAGCATCGTGATCTGCGCCGGCGGTGGCGGCATCCCGACCATGTATACCAGCCCCGGTAAGCTCGAGGGCGTGGAAGCGGTGATCGACAAGGACCTGTGCTCGGCGCTGTTGGCCGAACAGCTTGAAGGTGATTTGCTGGTAATTGCCACCGACGTCAACGCTGCATTTGTCGACTTTGGCAAACCGACGCAGAAATCCATCGTCCAGGCTCACCCGGATGAAATGGAAAAACTCGGCTTCGCCGCCGGCTCCATGGGGCCGAAGGTGCAGGCAGCCTGCGAATTTGCGCGCCATACTGGAAAAGTCGCGGTCATCGGCTCACTCTCGGACATTGAAGCCATCGTCCAGGGCACCGCCGGCACCCGAATCAGCACAGCGACACCTGGCATTACTTACTCATAAGGAGAGACGTCTATGGCACAGTTTGAGCCAGGTCATTTACACATCGAGCGTCACGCACTGACCCCGGATGATGTCAGCTACAACCTGCACATCGACTACGAAGTCAGTAAGGGCCCCAAAGGGGACAAAGGCATCCAGTTCACCATGCATGGCAACATTCAGGGCAAGGACATGAGCGAGCCGTTCTTCCTGCCCAAGGAGGAAGCGTACAACTTCGCCAACAACGTGACAAAAATCGCCGAGAAGTACGGCATTCCCAAGGAGAAGAGCACCATTGCGTCGGTACACAAGCATTACGACATGATGTTTGAAGACATCCGGGAGCAGCTGAACATGAAATCCGGCGACCCGGTAAACCCCGAGCACTTCGAATAACCCCCGACCTTGTGGGAGCGGGCTTGCTCGCGAAGGCGGTGTGCCAGTCGATTCAGATAGTGACTGACACACCGCCTTCGCGAGCAAGCCCGCTCCCACATGGGTCGTATCAACCCCCCCAAGTCCTGCGCTGAATTTCACCTTCCCTGCGCACCAAGGCATAATTGCCACCCTCCGCACCTCAGAACCAAAAACGCCCCATGCGTATCCACGTCAGCTTCATCGACCGCGTCGGTATCACCCAGGAAGTCCTGGCCCTGCTCGGCGGGCGCAATCTCAATCTGGATGCGGTGGAGATGGTTCCGCCCAATGTCTACATCGACGCCCCGACCCTGAGCCCGCAAGTCCTCGAAGAGCTGCGCGATGCCCTGTTCAGCGTGCGCGGCGTACAAGCGGTGACGGTGGTGGATATCCTGCCCGGCCAGCGTCGGCATTTGCAGCTCGATGCCTTGCTGGCGGCCATGACCGACCCGGTGCTGGCGCTGGACAGTGCCGGCAAGGTGTTGCTGGCCAACCCGGCATTGATCGCCCTGTACGGCCGTGAACCGGCCGGGGAAAGCATCGCTGAATTGTTCAACGACCCGGCCTTGCTTGACGCGTTGCTCGAGCAGGGCTTCCGCCTGCCACTGCGGGAAATCACCGTAAACGGCCAGACCTTGCTGCTCGACGCCACGCCAATCACCGATGCCGGTGCCCTGCTGACTCTGTATCAACCGAACCGCATCGGCGAGCGCCTGTCGGCGTTGCACCATGATCATGCCGAAGGGTTTGACGCGCTGCTCGGCGAATCCCCGGTGATCCGCACCCTCAAGGCCCGCGCCCAGCGCGTAGCGGCCCTCGATGCACCGCTGCTGATTCAGGGCGAAACCGGCACCGGCAAGGAGCTGGTGGCTCGCGCATGCCACGCCATCAGCGCACGCCACAGTTCACCATTCCTGGCGTTGAACTGTGCGGCGTTGCCGGAGAACCTCGCCGAGAGCGAGCTGTTTGGTTATGCCCCGGGCGCCTTCACCGGCGCGCAACGGGGAGGCAAGCCGGGGCTGATGGAACTGGCCAACCAAGGCACGGTGTTTCTCGACGAGATCGGCGAGATGTCGCCGTATTTGCAGGCGAAACTGCTGCGTTTTCTCAACGACGGCAGTTTTCGCCGGGTCGGCGGTGATCGCGAGGTCAAGGTCAACGTGCGGATCCTCAGCGCAACCCACCGCGATCTGGAAAAAATGGTCAGCGAAGGCCAGTTCCGCGAAGACCTGTTCTATCGCCTCAATGTGCTCAATGTCGAGGTTCCGCCACTGCGTGAACGCGGCCAGGACATTCTGCTGCTGGCCCGCCATTTCATGCAGCAGGCCTGCGCACAAATCCAGCGCCCGGTCTGCCGCCTGGCACCGGGCACCTATCCGGCGCTGTTGGGTAATCGCTGGCCGGGCAATGTGCGGCAGTTGCAGAACGTGATCTTCCGCGCCGCGGCCATTTGCGAAAGCACGCTGGTGGACATCGGCGACCTCGACATCGCCGGCACCTCGGTGGCCCGCCAGAACGACCAGCAAGTCGACAGCCTGGAACAGGCCATGGAGGAGTTCGAGAAAACCCTGCTGGAAAAACTCTACACCAGCTACCCCTCGACCCGCCAACTGGCCAACCGCCTGCAAACCTCCCACACCGCTATCGCCCATCGGCTGCGCAAGTACGGGATTCCCAACAAGGCCTGAAACCGTTCATCTCTGATTCACGCGAACCCTGTGGGAGCGGGCTTGCTCGCGAAGGCGGTGTATCAGTCGACGAATATGTTGACTGGCACACAGCCTTCGCGAGCAAGCCCGCTCCCACAGGTTCTGTGTCCCGTCGGAAAATCTCTCCAAAAGCGACCTCCACCTGTACTGAAAGCGCTACAGCGGAACGATATCGCTACACCTCTCCCCGATCACGGCTGTGCAAGGCTTTGATCCGCCTCAGCTTTCTTCTCGTGCCCGCGCCGTATCGATATCGCTACAGTGATTGAATTTACTTGCCCGACATATACATACAAGTCATTGATTAATAACGAATTTATAAAGTCTGGCCGCATTCTTGCTATGTACTCCTGCATAACCGGGCACCGCCCCAGCATTCAATAGCATCCACCAGACCAGTCTGGCCCCCAGGAGTTTCCATGAGCGAGTTGCGTTTTACTGAAGATCACGAATGGCTGCGCACCGAAGCTGACGGCAGCGTAACTGTCGGCATCACCGCGTTTGCACAGAACGCCCTGGGCGACGTGGTTTTCGTTCAACTGCCCGAGCTGCAGTCCTACGACAAAGGCGCCGAAGCCGCCACCGTGGAATCGGTCAAAGCAGCCAGTGGCGTATACATGCCCCTGGACGGCGAAGTGCTGGAAGTGAACCCGGCGCTGGACGCCAACCCCGAGCTGGTCAACGAAGATCCGCTGGGCGAAGGCTGGTTCTTCCGCTTCCAGCCAAGCGACGCCTCGGCTGTCGCTCAACTGCTCGATCAGGACGCCTACGACCGCCTGATCAAAGCCCAAGCCGAAGCCTGAGGAGCACTGACATGACTCAAGTCAACCTGACAACCGCCAACGAATTCATCGCCCGTCACATCGGCCCTCGCGCCGGTGACGAACAAGCGATGCTCAACAGCCTCGGCTTCGACTCCCTGGAAGCCCTGAGCGCCAGCGTCATTCCCGACAGCATCAAGGGCACCAGCGTGCTCGGCCTGGAAGACGGCTTGAGCGAAGCCGACGCGCTGGCTTCGATCAAGGCCATCGCCGGCAAGAACCAGCTGTTCAAAACCTACATCGGCCAGGGCTACTACGGTACCCACACGCCTTCGCCGATCCTGCGCAACCTCCTGGAAAACCCGGCCTGGTACACCGCCTACACCCCATACCAGCCAGAAATTTCCCAGGGCCGTCTCGAAGCGCTGCTGAACTTCCAGACCCTGATCAGCGACCTCACCGGCCTGCCGATCGCCAACGCCTCCCTGCTCGACGAAGCCACTGCCGCTGCCGAAGCCATGACCTTCTGCAAACGCCTGAGCAAGAACAAGGGCAGCCACGCCTTCTTCGCTTCCGTGCATTGCCACCCGCAAACCCTCGACGTACTGCGCACCCGCGCCGAGCCGCTGGGCATCGACGTGGTTGTCGGCGACGAGCACGAACTGACTGACGTCAGCGCCTTCTTCGGCGCCCTGTTGCAATACCCGGCCAGCAACGGTGACGTGTTCGACTACCGCGAACTGACCGAGCGCTTCCACGCCGCCAACGCGCTGGTGGCCGTGGCGGCTGACCTGCTGGCCCTGACCCTGCTGACTCCGCCGGGCGAATTCGGCGCCGACGTGTCTATCGGCAGCGCCCAACGTTTCGGCGTGCCGCTGGGCTTCGGTGGCCCGCACGCGGCGTACTTCTCCACCAAAGATGCGTTCAAGCGCGACATGCCGGGCCGTCTGGTCGGTGTTTCCGTGGACCGTTTCGGCAAGCCGGCCCTGCGCCTGGCCATGCAGACCCGCGAACAACACATCCGTCGTGAAAAAGCGACCAGCAACATCTGCACCGCGCAAGTACTGCTGGCCAACATCGCCAGCATGTACGCCGTGTACCACGGCCCGAAAGGCCTGACCCAAATCGCCAATCGCGTGCATCACTTGACCGCGATTCTGGCCAAGGGCTTGAGCGCCTTGGGCCTGAACGTCGAGCAGCAAAGCTTCTTCGACACCCTGACCCTCGCCACCGCTGCCAACACTGCAGCCCTGCACGACCAGGCTCGCGCCCAGCGCATCAACCTGCGTGTGGTCGATGGCGAACGCCTGGGTCTGTCGGTGGACGAAACCACCACCCAGTCCGACATCGAAACCCTGTGGGCAATCTTCGCCGACGGTAAGGCACTGCCGGACTTCGCCGCCCTCGCCGCCTCGGTCGCCAGCACTCTGCCGGCCGCCCTGGTGCGTCAGTCGCCAATCCTCAGCCACCCGGTGTTCAACCGCTATCACTCGGAAACCGAGCTGATGCGCTACCTGCGCAAACTGGCGGACAAGGACCTGGCACTGGATCGCACCATGATCCCGCTGGGTTCGTGCACCATGAAACTCAACGCCGCCAGCGAAATGATCCCGGTGACCTGGGCCGAATTCGGCGCCCTGCACCCGTTCGCCCCAGCCGAGCAAAGTGCTGGCTACCAGCAGTTGACCGATGAACTGGAAGCGATGCTCTGCGCCGCCACCGGTTACGACTCGATCTCCCTGCAACCGAACGCCGGTTCCCAAGGCGAATACGCAGGTCTGCTGGCGATTCGTGCCTATCACCAGAGCCGTGGCGAAGACCGTCGCGACATCTGCCTGATCCCGTCGTCGGCCCACGGCACCAACCCGGCCACCGCACAAATGGCCGGCATGCGCGTTGTCGTGACCGCCTGCGATGCCCGAGGCAACGTCGACATCGAAGACCTGCGCGCCAAGGCTATCGAGCACCGCGAACACCTCGCCGCGCTGATGATCACTTACCCGTCGACCCACGGCGTGTTCGAAGAAGGCATCCGCGAAATCTGCGGCATCATTCATGACAACGGCGGCCAGGTGTACATCGACGGCGCCAACATGAACGCAATGGTCGGCCTCTGTGCACCAGGCAAGTTCGGCGGCGACGTGTCGCACCTGAACCTGCACAAGACGTTCTGCATTCCACACGGTGGTGGCGGCCCGGGCGTCGGCCCGATCGGCGTCAAGTCGCACCTGGCTCCGTTCCTGCCGGGCCACGCCCACATGGCACGCAAGGAAGGCGCTGTGTGCGCGGCACCGTTCGGCAGCGCGAGCATTCTGCCGATCACCTGGATGTACATTCGTATGATGGGTGGCGCCGGCCTCAAGCGCGCTTCGCAGCTGGCGATCCTCAATGCCAACTACATTTCCCGTCGCCTCGAAGAGCATTACCCAGTGCTGTACACCGGCAGCAATGGCCTGGTGGCGCACGAATGCATCCTGGATCTGCGTCCGTTGAAAGACAGTAGCGGCATCAGTGTTGATGACGTCGCCAAGCGCCTGATCGATTTCGGCTTCCACGCCCCGACCATGTCGTTCCCGGTGGCCGGCACACTGATGATCGAGCCGACCGAAAGCGAGTCCAAGGAAGAACTGGATCGTTTCTGCGACGCCATGATCCGCATTCGCGAAGAAATCCGCGCGGTGGAAAACGGCACCCTGGACAAGGACGACAACCCGCTGAAGAACGCCCCGCACACCGCAGCGGAAATCGTTGGCGAGTGGACGCATCCGTACAGCCGCGAGCAAGCGGTTTACCCGGTAGCGTCGTTGATCGAAGGCAAGTACTGGCCGCCGGTCGGTCGCGTCGACAACGTGTTTGGCGATCGCAACCTGGTTTGCGCCTGCCCGTCGATCGAAAGCTACGCTTAAACGAATGAGGGGGTGGGTTTACTCGCCCCCACTGTTCAAGAACACCGCCTTCCCCTTGTGGGAGCGGGCTTGCTCGCGAAGGCGGTGTGTCAGGCGCCAAATGTGCTGCCTGTTACGCCGCCTTCGCGAGCAAGCCCGCTCCCACAGGGTCCAGTCTCATCACAAGATTTGCGTCGATATCCAATAACAAGAAACCGGAGAACAACCATGTCGTTAAGCGTGTTCGACCTGTTCAAGATTGGCATCGGCCCCTCCAGTTCCCACACCGTCGGCCCGATGCGCGCGGCTGTGCGGTTTGCCGAAGGCTTGCGTCGCGAGAACCTGCTGACCTCAACCGCCTGCGTCAAAGTCGAGCTGTACGGCTCGCTCGGCGCCACCGGCAAGGGCCACGGCAGTGACAAGGCCGTGCTGCTGGGCCTGGAAGGCGAACACCCGGATACCGTAGACACGGAAACCGTCGCTGCGCGCCTGCAAGAGATTCGCAGCAACGCACGCTTGAACCTGCTCGGTGAACACAGCATTGCGTTCAACGAGAAAGAACACTTGGCGATGATTCGCAAACCCCTGCCTTATCACCCTAACGGCATGATTTTCCGCGCGTTCGACGCCGCAGGCCTGCAAATCCGCAGCCGCGAGTATTACTCGGTGGGCGGTGGTTTTGTCGTCGATGAAGACGCCGCCGGCGCCGACCGTATCGTCGAAGACGCCACGCCCCTGACCTTCCCGTTCAAGAGCGCCAAGGATCTTCTCGGTCATTGCGTCAAATACGGACTGTCGATCAGCCAGGTGATGCTGACCAACGAAAGCGCCTGGCGCCCGGAAGCGCAAACCCGTGCCGGCCTGCTGAACATCTGGCAAGTCATGCAAGACTGCGTTGCGGCCGGATGCCGTAACGAAGGCATCCTGCCCGGTGGCCTGAAGGTCAAGCGCCGGGCCGCCGCGCTGCACCGACAATTGTGCAAGAACCCGGAATCGTCCTTGCGCGATCCGCTGTCGGTGCTGGACTGGGTCAACCTCTACGCCCTGGCGGTCAACGAAGAAAACGCCAATGGCGGGCGCGTGGTCACGGCACCGACCAACGGCGCGGCCGGGATCATTCCGGCGGTACTGCATTACTACATGCGCTTCATCCCCGGCGCGACTGACGACGGCGTGGTGCGGTTCCTGTTGACCGCTGCGGCCATCGGCATTCTGTACAAGGAAAACGCCTCGATCTCCGGCGCCGAAGTCGGCTGTCAGGGTGAAGTCGGCGTTGCCTGTTCCATGGCCGCCGGTGCCTTGTGCGAGGTGCTCGGTGGCACCGTGCAACAAGTGGAGAACGCCGCGGAAATCGGCATGGAACACAACCTCGGCCTGACTTGCGACCCGATCGGCGGACTGGTGCAGGTGCCCTGCATCGAGCGCAACGCCATGGGTTCGGTCAAGGCCATCAATGCCGTGCGCATGGCCTTGCGCGGCGACGGGCAACACTTCGTCTCCCTCGACAAGGTCATTCGCACCATGCGCCAGACCGGCGCCGACATGAAAAGCAAATACAAGGAAACCGCCCGTGGCGGTTTGGCGGTCAACATTATCGAGTGCTGATGTGCTCACCACGTCTGCACACTTTTTCAGGAGCTGAATATGTCCACCGAACAACTGTTGAAAACCCCGCTGCACGCTCTGCACATCGAACTCGGTGCGCGCATGGTGCCGTTCGCCGGCTATGACATGCCCGTGCAATACCCGTTGGGCGTGATGAAGGAACACCAGCACACCCGTGATCAAGCCGGGCTGTTCGATGTCTCGCACATGGGCCAGATCCGCCTGACCGGTGCCAACGCTGCCAAGGCCCTGGAGACCCTGGTGCCGGTGGACATCATCGACCTGCCGGTGGGCATGCAGCGCTACGCCATGTTCACCAACCAGACCGGTGGCATCCTTGACGACCTGATGGTCGCCAACCTGGGCAACGACGAGCTGTTCCTGGTGGTCAACGCCGCTTGCAAGGATCAGGACCTGGCGCACCTGCGCCAACACATCGGCGACCAGTGCACCATTGAGCCGCTGTTCGAAGAACGTGCGCTGCTCGCCTTGCAAGGTCCGGCGGCGGTCACCGTGCTGGCGCGTCTGGCACCAGAAGCTGCAAAAATGACCTTCATGCAGTTCGCCCGGGTAAAACTGCTGGGCGTGGACTGCTTCGTCAGCCGCTCGGGTTATACCGGTGAAGACGGTTTCGAAATCTCCGTGCCGGCCGCCAATGCTGAAGCGCTGGCTCGCGCGCTGCTGGCTGAACCGGAAGTGGCTGCCATTGGCCTGGGCGCACGCGACTCCCTGCGTCTGGAAGCGGGCCTGTGCCTGTACGGCCACGACATGAACACCGAAACGTCGCCAATCGAAGCCAGCCTGCTGTGGGCGATCTCGAAACCTCGCCGTGCCGATGGTGCGCGGGCCGGTGGCTTCCCTGGCGCCGAAAACGTGTTCGCTCAGCAACAATCAGGTGTCAGCCGCAAGCGTGTCGGCCTGTTACCGCAGGAGCGCACCCCGGTGCGTGAGGGCGCCGAGATCGTCAATGAAGCGGGCGAGATCATCGGCAGCGTCTGCAGCGGTGGTTTCGGACCGACCTTGGGTGCGCCGCTGGCCATGGGTTACGTCGACAGCGCCTACACTGCGCTGGACACTCCCGTGTGGGCGATCGTACGTGGGAAAAAGGTGCCTTTGGTTGTAAGCAAAATGCCATTTGTTCCACAACGCTACTACCGTGGCTGATTAATTGTTCCTATAAGTAACGCGATTGCGTTAACAGCGCACTAATGTGTAACGCAATCGCCATAAAATAGTGCATGGTTTTAGCTCTAAGCTTCGATTATGAACTTTGCTTATAACGATCGAAAACAATTGAACAAGGTTAGTGAATAAGGCTCCACTAGTGAACTGACTAAATGCCATCAACCTGAGCAAATACGGGCCCTCGCGGGGGCTTGTTTTTACTCCCGTAGTTGGCGTAGAGTTTGTTCACTGTGTTTGCATGGGTCGCTTGGAATCGTGACCTGGGCAGTAGCCTACAAGTTAGCTACATCCCGTTCGACGTCTTCTTACTCTCCTGCAACCAGCCCCAGTACTCTTTCATGAGAAAGAGACTGTCATCAATTTTTGCGTCAAAGGAAATAAGAAATGTCCCAACGTCAGAGCGGTACCGTCAAGTGGTTTAACGACGAGAAAGGTTTTGGTTTTATCACTCCTGAAAGCGGTCCGGATCTGTTCGTCCACTTCCGCGCCATCCAGGGCAACGGCTTCAAGAGCCTGAAAGAGGGCCAGAAAGTGACTTTCATCGCTGTGCAGGGCCAGAAAGGCATGCAGGCTGACGAAGTACAAGCAGAAGCCTAATCTTCTGTAACGAAAAAGCCCCTGATGCTGACATCAGGGGCTTTTTTGTGTGCGTAAATCCGTAAAATGGCTTCTTTTTTTCGCCGAGAGCCCGCCATGTCGAAACACCTGCTTACCCCCCAGGGCGAATTTCCCGCCGCTGGCCTGGGTCGTCGTCTGGCTGCGATGTTCTATGACTTCCTGTTGTGCACGGCCCTGTTGATCGTTACCAGCGGCGTTTACAAGATGGTGCAGATGGCGATCATCGGCGAAGAGCGGATGCGCACCCTGACCGAAGCTGGCGCGCTGGACGGTGACCCGCTGCTCTCGACGATCCTGCTGTTCGCGCTGTTCGGTTTCTTCGCCAAGTTCTGGACCTATACCGGCCAGACGCTGGGCATGCAGGTCTGGTGCATCCGCGTACAGAATGCCGATGGCTCATCCATCAGCCTGTGGCAGGCGCTGCTGCGCTTTGTGGTGTCGATCGCGTCGTTGCTGTGCGTGGGCCTGGGATTCTTCTGGCCGCTGTTCGACAAGCAAAAACGCAGCTGGCATGACATGTACTCCAATACCCAGCTGGTGCGCATTCCCAAGAAGACCAAGTAATTTCCAGCAAGCACAAACCAATGTGGGAGCGGACTTGCTCGCGAAGGGGGGGCGTGTCAGACAACATCAAAGTCGACTGATACGCCCCCTTCGCGGGCAAGCCCGCTCCCACAGTTTTATGCGACCTGCCTGATAGATCTCAGGCGTTCCCCGCCAGTTTCATCCGCGCAGCCTGAGTGAAATCAAGCATGCGTTTCAACGGCCGAATCGCCTGCGGAATCAGCGCCGGATCAACAAAGATCTCATTCGCCCCTTCCTTCAAGCTCTTCAGCGTGCGCTCAAGGGTGTTCATCGCCATCCACGGGCAATGCGCGCAACTGCGGCACGCCGCGCCGTTACCCGCCGTTGGAGCTTCGATAAACACCTTGTCCGGGCAAAGCTGCTGCATCTTGTAGAAGATGCCGCGATCAGTGGCGACGATCAGCGTCTTGTTCGGCAGGCTCTGTGCCGCTGCAATCAGCTGACTGGTGGAGCCGACGGCATCCGCCAGCTCGATCACCGAAGTGGGCGACTCCGGGTGCACCAGAATGGCAGCATCGGGGTACAGCGCCTTCATGTCTTCGAGCTGCTTGGATTTGAACTCTTCGTGGACGATGCAGGCACCGTCCCACAGCAGCATGTCGGCACCGGTCTTGCGCTGGATGTAAGTACCCAGGTGCTTGTCCGGGCCCCAGATGATGGTTTCGCCGTTATCCATCAGGCTCTCGACGATCTCCAGCGCACAGCTTGAAGTCACCACCCAGTCCGCCCGCGCCTTGACCGCCGCCGAAGTGTTGGCGTAGACCACCACCGTACGTTCCGGGTGCTGATCGCAGAACGCCGAAAACTCGTCCACAGGGCAGCCCAGGTCCAGCGAGCAGGTCGCCTCCAGGGTCGGCATCAGGATGCGTTTTTCAGGGTTGAGGATCTTGGCCGTCTCGCCCATGAACTTCACACCGGCGACGACCACGGTCTTGGCCGGGTGAGCATTACCGAAGCGAGCCATTTCCAGCGAGTCGGAAACGCAACCACCGGTTTCTTCGGCCAGAGCCTGAATCACCGGATCGCAATAGAAGTGTGCGACCAGCACCGCATCCTGAGCCTTGAGCTCGGCAGCGATGGCAGCGCGGTAGTAAGCCTCTTCGTCAGCGGTCAGCGGCTTGGGCTGCTTGGCGTCGAGGTGGGCTTGAACCAGAAGGCGTTCGGAAATCTGCGTCATGTTCGCAAGACCTGCAGGCGCTTAAGCGCGAAAGTCGAGTATACACCCCGGCTCCAGACCCTTGAGGGTACCGCCGGGAGAGTGAGTAATCATCAGAGCTTTGAAGATGCGCAAGGCTACAGAATAACCGCAGGATGCAAAAGATGATTCTGGCCTGAGCGGCGCAGCGCTGGCCGGGAGCGGCGAAAGCGCAAATCGCAGGCAAAAAAAAACCCGGAAATCCTCACTTTCGTGGGCCTTCCGGATTTTCTAAACCGCCAAATATGGTGGGTCGTGTGGGATTCGAACCTACGACCAATTGGTTAAAAGCCAACTGCTCTACCAACTGAGCTAACGACCCGCTGTGTGGTGGCGCGTATAATACTGATTTTTAAGGACTATTCAACACCTATTTTAAAATAATTCAAAAATAAGGGGTTGGATCGCTGATTCCGGCCGCCACGAAGCCTTCAGCGCGCAGGCGGCAGCTGTCGCATTTGCCGCAAGCGCGGCCATTGTCGTCAGCCTGATAGCAGGAAACGGTGAGGCTGTAATCCACACCCAGCTTCACGCCAGCCTGAACAATTTGCGCCTTGCTGAGGTTTTGCAGCGGCGCCTGAATGCGGAAGCCATTGCCTTCTACACCGGCCTTGGTCGCCAGATTGGCCATTCGCTCGAACGACTCGATGAACTCGGGACGACAGTCCGGGTAACCGGAGTAATCCACCGCATTGACACCAATGAAGATGTCCCGTGCGCCGAGCACTTCAGCCCAGCCCAGGGCCAGGGACAGGAACACCGTGTTACGCGCTGGCACGTAAGTCACCGGAATGCCCTCGCCCAACTCTTCCGGAATGTCGATGCTGCTGTCAGTCAGCGCTGAGCCACCCATGCCGTTCAGGTTGAGACCGATCACCTTGTGCTCGACCACACCGAGATCCCGCGCAACGCGCTCGGCGGCGTACAACTCAGCATGAGAGCGCTGACCGTAGTCAAAGCTCATGGTGTAGCAGCTATAGCCTTCGGCACGCGCCATCGCGACGACCGTTGCCGAGTCCAGGCCACCGGACAGCAAGATGACCGCACGCTTTTCAGTAGTGTTCAGTTGCTCAGTCATATCAGCGCCCCGGCTCGTCATTCCAAAGATATTTATGCAACTGCAATTGCAGACGCACTGGCAGGTTGTCCGCTACCACCCAGTCCGCCAGGTCCCGAGCATTCAGGTCATGATGGCTTGGCGAGAACAGGACTTCGCCGGCACGCTGGTCGAGACCGTACTGGATCAGCTTGGACACCGACCAGTCGTAGTCTTCACGCGAGCAGATGACAAACTTCACCTGATCGTTAGGCGTGAGCAGTTCGATGTTCTCGTAACGGTTGCGGTGTGCTTCCTTCGAACCCGGGGTTTTCAGGTCGACAACGCGACTGACCCGGGAATCTACCGCCGAGATATCGATAGAGCCACTGGTTTCCAGTGACACTTCGTAACCGGCGTCGCACAAACGCTTGAGCAATGGGATGGCATTGGGTTGCGCCAGTGGCTCGCCACCGGTGACGCAGACATAACGCGGGCGGAAACCGGCAACCTGCTCGAGGATATCGTCGAGGGTGCGCAGAGTCCCACCTGTAAAGGCATAGGCGCTGTCGCAGTATTGGCAACGCAATGGGCAACCGGTCAGGCGCACAAAAACCGTGGGCAGGCCGGCAGTCCGCGTTTCACCCTGCAACGAGTAGAAAACTTCGGTGATTCTCAATGTGTCTTGCATAGTCGCCACGGGCGTAACAGCTAAACAGGCTGTCCGCCTCCGTCAGGCACTTCAAGAGACCCCGCCAACGCGCAGGCCGCAAAAAGCGTGTTTCATAAAAAGGGCGTGAATTCTAACGAAAAAACCCGCGACAAGCGCGGGTTTCTTCAAAACGGCTCAAGCAGCCCTTACATTTTCTGCAGATCACGCTGGGCCAACTGAGCAGCCGAAGTGCCCGGATACTGGGACACGACCTGCTGCAGAATGCCTTTGACCTTGTCGGTATGACCCAGGCGGCGCTCTACATCAGCGAGCTTGTACAGCGAATCAGGCACTTTGGCGTGTTTTGGATACAGCTGCGAAACCTTGGCAAACGCCTGACCTGCACCTTGCAGATCGCCTTTGGCCAGGTTCACTTCGCCCAACCAGTACTGGGCATTGCCCGCGTATTGGCTGTTCGGGTATTTGCGCAGGAAAGCGGCAAAAGCCTGGCTGGCCTTGTCGAAATCCTTGGCCTTGATCAGGTCGAAGGCAGCATCGTAATAGAGCTTTTCCTTCGCCGGATCCGCCGGTTCGCCACCCGCGGCAGGTGCTTGAGCGGCAGCTGCGCCTGCCCCTGCACCAGCTGCTGCACCGGGTGCGTTCAAATCGCCACCGGTGGAAGAATTTTCAGGAGTCGCGGCTGGTGCAACGCCGGTTCCTATGCGCCGATCAAGATCCTGATATCGCTCCAGGCTTTCTTGCTTCATGCGCGATACATCATTTTGCAGTTCTTCAATCACACCCTGCTGGCGCGAAATCTGATCCTGCATTTGTTGCAGTTGGTTGAACAGCTGGCCCTGTGCCGAGACAGGGGTCGAAACCCCTCCCCCGGCATAGGCGCCGTTCGTACCGTAACCTGCAGGCGGATAACTGCTCCCGCTATTGTTATAGCCGGAGTTGTCCTCGACTACAGGAACCGCAGCCCACACCGCAAGCGGTGCGAGGCTGAGAGCCAGAACAGTTACAGCACGACGGCACGTTCGCATATCGAATTACTTACGCAGTTCGACGCGACGGTTTTGAGCCCAGGACTGCTCGTCGTTGCCGGTAGCAACTGGACGCTCTTCGCCGTAGGAAACCAGTTCCAGCTGAGCTGGGGAAACGCCTTGCAGTACCAGGTAGCGCTGAACGGCTTTCGCACGACGCTCGCCCAGTGCCATGTTGTACTCACGAGTACCACGTTCGTCGGTGTTGCCTTCCAGAACAACGCGAGCGCCGTTTGCTTTCAGGTCTTTGGCGTGAACGTCCAGAGCGCGCATGGCTTCTGGCTTCAGGTCCGAACTGTCGTATTCGAAGTAGAAAGTGGTGATAGCGCGCAGAGCAGCTTCTTCGCTCAGGGAGCCGTCAACTGCACCAGTGTTTGCGCCGTAACCAGCGTTTGGATCTACTGCGCCTTCACCGGCATTGTCGCCGCCTTTGGACGAGCAACCTACAGCTACAGCCATGGCGAGAGCCAGCGCAGCAAATTTACCAAACTTCAGCATTTCCATCGTGAAACTCCTAATGAACCCCAGTGTGTTAAGTAAAACGTATAGCGCCGCGTCAGTTCAGGTAAGGGGACCAGGACGGTTCTCTGACTTCGCCTTGTGCGGTAGGAAGCGGGAGCCTCACGCGTCCATTTATGGACACGAGCATCAAGACTCCCCGGCCCTGCTGGCGGGTGGCGTAGATTACCATGGTGCCGTTGGGCGCGACAGTAGGCGACTCGTCCAGAGTGCTATCAGTGAGGATTTTTACACTACCGCGCTGCAAATCCTGGGCCGCCACCTTGAAATTGGTAAAACCATCTTGTCGGTGAATCATTACAAGAGTTTTTTCGTCAGCCGAAAGCTTCGGGTTGGCGTTGTAGTTGCCGACGAAAGTCACACGCTCGGCACCGCCACCACCGGCGCTGGTTTTGTAGATCTGTGGCTTGCCGCCACGGTCTGAGGTGAAGTAGATGGTCGAACCATCCTTGCCCCAGAACGGTTCGGTGTTGATGCCCGGGCCGTTGGTGACACGAGTGATCTGGCGCGAACCCAGGTTCATCACGTAGATGTCCGGGTTGCCGTCCTTGGACAGCACGAACGCCAGGCGATTGCCATCCGGCGACCAGGCAGGTGCACCATTGAGGCCTTCGAAGTTGGTGATCTGCTCGCGGCGACCGGTATCGATGTTCTGCATGAAGATACGCGGGCGCTTCTGCTCGAACGAGACATAGGCGATGCGCTTGCCATCGGGAGCGAAACGCGGCGAGAGAATTGGCTCGCGCGATTGCAGCAGGGTCACGGCGCGGGCACCGTCATAGTCCGAGCGCTGCAAGGTGTAGCGAGTGTTTTTCTCGGAAAAACGCTCGGCCGTCACGTACAGCAGGCGAGTCGAGAACGCCCCCTTGATACCGGTGAGCTTTTCGAACGACTGGTCGGAGATGTAGTGCGACATGTCGCGCAGTTGATCGACACCGCCCGAGACGCTACCGGTCAGCACTTGCTGCTCGGTCGCGACGTTGAACAGCGCGTATTGCACCTGCAGGCGACCGCCGGCTGGAACAATGCTGCCGACCATGACGTACTGGGCACCCAGTGCCTTGAAGTCACGGAAGATGATTTCGCTGGCCTGGCTCGGCTGGCTGATCATGTTCTGTTTTGGAATCGGCGAGTAATAACCCGAGTTGCGCAGGTCGTTACCGATGATTTCCGCCATGTCGTCCGGCAGCACGCTGCCGCCCTGGAAACCGAACGGCACGACCGCGATCGGAGTAGCCCGATCACTGCCGCTGGTGACCAGAATGTTTTTCTCATCTGCCATCGCCATCCCTGCCATGCAGCAGATAGCGACTAGCATTCCTCGTAGAAGGTTTCTCACGGAGCTAAATCCTCAGGCGTGAATGTCATCTTGAATGAACGATACTGAGCGAAATCACTCGGCTTCATTCCCTGCATTTCTGTCAAACGTCCAATATTCTTCACCGCTGCTACAGCCGAAGCGTCAAACGGACCGTCGCCACTGGACTTGGCCACGCTGACCGACGTCACCGTACCATCAGGCAACATGCCAATCTGCAATACGACCGTCATGCCTTTGCGGGCCGAAGGTGGACGAGCCCAGCCTTCCGCTGCACGCATACGAATCAGGTCGTCGAAATCACCGGCGACTTCGTCGCCCTGCTCATCAGCCAGGGCCTGCTGACGCTGCGGCGTGTCGGAAAGCAAATCTGCCAGGGCCTGGGCCTTTTTGTCTTCGGCGGATTTACGTGCCGCTTCCTGCGATTTCTTCTTCGCAGCATCGGCAGCAGCTTTCTTCTTCGCGTCTTCGGCGACTTTCTTCTTCGCCTCTTCAGCTTCAGCTTTCTTCTTGGCGTCTTCCGCGGCTTTCTTCTTCGCGTCTTCGACGATCTTTTTCTTCGCTTCTTCAGCGGCCGCTTTCTTGGCCTCTTCTTCCGCAGCCTTCTTGGCTTCTTCTTCCGATTTCTTCTTGGCTATATCAGCCAATTGTTTCTCTTCTGCCTTCTTGGCTTCGGCGGTCTTCTTCGCTTCGTCGGCTTTCTTGGCTTCATCAGCCTTTTTCGCCTCGTCCGCTTTCTTCGACTCGTCGGCCTTCTTGGCTTCCTCGGCCTTTTGAGCCGCCTCTTCTTTCTTTTGTTCCGCAGCCTTCACCGCTTCCTGCTCAACCTTTTTCTGCTCCAGCTGCTCGACTTCGGTCTGGCGCGCGGCGGATTTCTTCGCCTCACCCGCAATCTTCTGATTGGTCTGGGTGGTTGCCTGACTTTTCGATTTCAGCTGGTACAAGGTCGCCTGGACAATCGGTTTGGCCGGCGGCAGCTCAGGGGTAAAGGCAAAACTGACGAACAGCATGCCGAACACCAGCACGTGCAAGCCAATCGCCCAGACACTAGGCCAGAAGTAGCTTTCCGAGGCGGAGGGCTCTCGCTGTTGCTGCATCAGGGCGCCTCGGTAATCAAGCCGACATTACCGACACCGGCTTTCTGCAATCCGCCCATGGCGCCCATGACGGAGCCATAATCGACACTCTTGTCGCCGCGAATGAAGACCTGGGTACGCTTGCCGCCTTCGTTGCCGACGCGAATGATCTTGGTCACGGCGTCAGTCATCTGCGGCAGGGTCATGGCACGATCCTGCTGCTTTTCGGTGTCGACTTCGCTGCCAAGGTTCCAGTAGTAGGTCTTGTCAGACTTGATCGAAATGGTCAGGACCTGGGTGTTGTTGTCCTGCGGCAAGGCTTCGCTGGAAACCTTGGGCAGATCAACTTTCACGCCCTGATTGAGCATCGGCGCGGTCACCATGAAGATGACCAGCAGCACCAGCATCACGTCGATGTAAGGCACCACGTTCATCTCGGCAACCGGCTTGCGCTTGTGTCGAGCTCGAGCGATTAAAGCCATTGGAAATTACCTGCTTATTCTTCGCTGGTGTGCACTTTGCGGTGCAGGATCGCCTGGAATTCATCGGCGAAGGTGTAGTAACGGCTCAGCAGGGTTTCGCTGCGAGCAGAGAAGCGGTTGTAAGCGATAACGGCAGGAATCGCGGCGAACAGACCGATCGCGGTGGCAATCAGGGCTTCGGCGATACCCGGGGCCACAGTGGCCAGGGTCGCTTGCTGGGCGGTCGCCAGACCACGGAAGGAGTTCATGATGCCCCACACGGTACCGAACAGACCGATGTACGGGCTGACGGAACCGACGGTAGCCAGAAATGGCAGGCTCTGCTCGAGCTTTTCTTCTTCGCGGGAAATGGCTACGCGCATGGCACGAGCCACGCCTTCCATGACAGCTTCCGGATCTACGCCTGGCTGCTGACGCAGACGGGAGAACTCCTTGAAGCCGGCGCGGAAGATCTGCTCGACACCCGAATCAGGGTCCGGGTTGCTGCCGGCCTGGCGGTACAGTTTGGACAGGTCGATACCCGACCAGAAACGCTCTTCAAAGCTTTCCAGGGCACGTCGACCGGCGCGTATCAGATTGCTGCGCTGAAAGATCATGATCCATGAGGTCACCGATGCGGCTACCAGGGTCAGCATTACCAGTTGCACCACAATACTGGCATTGCTGACCAGGCTCCACATGGAGGAATGGTCGACGACGTTAGCTTCCACGCTTTATCTCCTGCTTTGAGTGTGTACCCGCGCCGCTCACGTCGGCAAAGGCCGCTCGTAGAGCTTCGGGAATGGCCCGGGGTTTTAAACTTTCAGTGCGCACACAGGCCACCAGAAACTGCCCTTCACAGAGCAGCACATTATCCGTAGCCCGCCTGACCTGCTGCTTGAAGCGCAGGCTGGCACGGTTCAATTCGATTACTTCAGCGCTTACCAGCAGTTCGTCATCCAGTCGCGCCGGCGCGTGGTAGCGCGCTTCGCTGGAGTGCACGACGAACAACAGGTCCTCCCCGGCAAGCTGCGATTGGGCAAAGCCCAGTTCTCGTAGCCGCTCGGTTCGAGCCCGTTCCATAAACTTGAGGTAATTGACGTAATACACGATGCCGCCCGCATCGGTGTCCTCGTAATAAACGCGACAACGATGTGCGAAAAGGTCAAGCCCGTTTTGCGCGCGCATACTCTAGTGCTTACTCCTCAGGTTGCCAATCCGGACAGGCAACTGTTTTTCAATGTTCTGCGGCTTTCTCGCGAAAGTACGGTCCTGGGACCCTACATTGCCCGAAAAAATCAGCGCGCAAAGTTAATTAATCATCCGCGGCATCAAGAAACTCGTCTACCACGGGCATTTCGCCCAATCGTGACGGAATATTTAAGCCGAAATGCAGATAGGCATGCCGCGTCACTACTCGACCCCGAGGCGTGCGCATGATGTAGCCCTGCTGAATCAGGTAAGGCTCCAGCACGTCTTCGATGGTGTGACGCTCTTCACTGATGGCGGCAGCCAGGCTATCGACTCCGACAGGACCACCGTCGAACTTCTCGATCATGGTCAACAACAGACGCCGGTCCTGGTGATCGAAACCACGCTCGTCGACATCCAGCAGGTTCAGCGCCAGATCGGCAATCGGCTTGGTGATGTGGCCCTTGGCACGAACCTCGGCAAAATCACGGACCCGGCGCAACAAACGGTTGGCGATCCGCGGCGTACCACGGGCCCGCCGGGCGATTTCGAAGGCGCCTTCAGGATCCAGCGGCAAACCGAGGATGCTTGCCGAACGGCTGACAATGGTCGACAGATCGGCGTTGCTGTAGAACTCCAGACGCTGAACAATGCCGAATCGGTCCCGCAACGGATTGGTCAGCATGCCCGCACGCGTGGTCGCTCCGACCAGGGTGAATGGCGGCAGATCAAGCTTGATGGACCGCGCCGCCGGGCCTTCACCGATCATGATGTCGAGCTGGAAATCTTCCATGGCCGGGTATAGCACTTCTTCGACAATCGGCGACAGCCGATGGATTTCGTCGATGAACAGCACGTCATGAGGCTCGAGATTGGTCAGCAGCGCCGCCAGATCGCCCGGGCGTTCCAGCACCGGTCCCGAGGTACTCTTGATCGACACGCCCATTTCCTGGGCGATGATGTTGGCCAGGGTGGTCTTGCCCAGACCCGGCGGGCCGAAAATCAGCGTGTGGTCCAGGGACTCGTTACGCCCACGTGCAGCCTGGATGAACAACTCCATCTGCTCGCGAACGGTCGGCTGGCCAATGTATTCGGCCAGGCTGACAGGACGAATCGCCCGGTCCTGGACTTCCTCGCGATCACGCGGGCCCGGTGTGGCGGCGATCAGACGATCTGCTTCAATCACTTAGATCATTCCCTTCAAGGCTCGGCGAATCATGTCTTCACTGCTCAAACCTTTCTCCTTGATTGCAGAAACCGCCTTGCTGGCTTCCTGCGGCTTGTAACCCAAGGAGATCAGCGCGCTGACTGCATCGTTTTCCGCGGTGTTCACCGGGGCAGGACCATCCGGCTGGTTCGGCACCAGGGCGAACATGGCCGGCACGGTTTCCCAGGCCTTGAAGCGATCCTTGAGCTCAACCAGCAGGCGTTCGGCAGTTTTCTTGCCCACACCCGGTACCTTGGTCAGCGCCGAAGTGTCCTGGGACTGCACGCAGCGCACCAGTTCATCGACCTCCAGACTGGACATCAAGGCCAGGGCCAGTTTCGGCCCTACGCCATTGAGGCGGATCAACTCGCGAAAGAAGTCTCGCTCACGCTTGCCGACAAAACCATAGAGTAATTGCGCATCTTCGCGTACGACCAAGTGGGTGTGCAGGGTCAGCGGTTCACCGACCGACGGCAGTCGATAAAGCGTCGTCATGGGTACTTCAAGTTCATAGCCCAGACCGTTCACATCCAGAATCAGATGCGGAGGCTGCTTTTCAGCCAGGGTGCCGCGCAAACGTCCAATCACGTTACAAATCCTTGAGCGTTGGCCAGCTCTGGGCCAGCGACTGAAAGAGCGAGGAAATGACGCCGACAGATCAGGCGCAAATCCCTCGCTCGATAAAAATGATTGCTGATGCTATCAGAGACGCAGGCGCCCGCCACGACTGCGTGCAGCTCCCAGACCATGAGGTAGCAGGCTGGAGCGGGTGTGAGCGTGGCAAATGGCAATGGCCAGGGCGTCGGAAGCATCGATTTGCGGCTTGCTGGTGAGCTTCAGCATGTGCATGACCATCATCTGCACCTGCTCCTTGTTGGCCGCACCAGTACCAACGACCGCCTGTTTGACCTGGGTTGCAGTGTACTCGGCGATCTCCAGGCTTTCCTCCGCACCCGCCACGATGGCCGCGCCACGGGCCTGCCCCAGCTTCAGGGCGGAATCGGCATTGCGCGCCATGAACACCTTTTCGATGCCCATGGTCACGGGGTGGTATGTCTGAATGATCTCGCGCACTCCGCGATAGACAATTTGCAGACGCTCGTGCAGTTCGCCGGCGCCAGTGCGGATGCAGCCCGAAGCCACGTATTCGCAGCCACGGCCGGTGTCACGCACCACACCATACCCGGTGATGCGCGAACCGGGGTCGATACCAAGAATTAAAGTCATAACGCCTGCGGGTTAAGTAAAACCACGATACTTAATACACGAATAATAGATGTGGGAGCGAGCCTGATTAGTGAGGGGCTTTGTGTAGTGAGGGGCTGTAGATAGGGGCTGTAGTGAGGGGCTTGTGTGGCGAGGGGGCTTGCCCCCGTTGGGTCGCGCAGCGGCCCCAGAAACCTGGGCCTGCTACGCAGTCCAACGGGGGCAAGCCCCCTCGCCACAAAAGCCCCCTCACCTCATGAGCTACCTCACCTCATGAGCTACCTAACCTCATGAGTCCCCTCACTTCAAGGGGCCCCTCACCTCATGAGCTACCTCACCACGCAGGTTCGCTTCCTCGCCGGACTTCGTTAGCATTAGCCGAGCTGTGCGGCCACCGATTCCGGGATATCCGCATTGGAGTAGACGTTTTGCACGTCATCCAGATCCTCGAGCATGTCGATCAGCTTGAGGACTTTCTCGGCACCTTCCAGATCCAGTTCGGCACTGGTGGTCGGCAGCATGACGATTTCGGCGTCATCACCTTTGAACCCGGCCGCTTCCAGCGCGTTACGCACGGAATAGAACCCGGCAAACGAGGTGAACACGTCAATCGAGCCGTCTTCGTTGGTGACCACGTCATCGGCATCGGCTTCCATGGCCGCTTCCATCAGCGCATCTTCATCCACGCCGGCGGCGAAGGAAATCTGCCCCTTGCGCTCGAACAGGTAGGCCACCGAGCCATCGGTACCGAGGTTGCCGCCGCATTTGCTGAATGCGTGGCGAACGGCTGCCGCTGTACGGTTGCGGTTGTCGGTCATGCACTCGACCATTACCGCCACGCCGCCCGGGCCGTAACCTTCGTAGGTCAGTTCGACCATATCATCGGTATCGGCTGCGCCGGCACCGCGGGCCACCGCGCGATCGATGATATCGCGACTCATGTTCGCACCCAGGGCCTTGTCCAGGGCCAGGCGCAAACGTGGGTTGGAACCTGGATCACCACCGCCCTGACGGGCAGCGACGGTCAGCTCACGAATCCACTTGGTGAAAATCTTGCCCTTCTTGGCATCCTGACGTTCTTTGCGGTGCTTGATGTTCGCCCACTTGGAATGACCTGCCATAACTCGCTCCGTATTCTCTTTGAAACATTGCCCGCCGCGCCATGACGCGCCAGCCGGCAAACAAAAATCCCGGTCTGTTTTCGACCATTACAGATAGAAAAAAGGCGCATCCGAAGATGCGCCTTCAGGTCAGCCTTACTCAGCCTTAGGCGTTTCGCGCAGACGAATGTGCAGCTCGCGCAGTGCCTTGGCATCCACCACACCCGGTGCTTGCGTCATTACGTCCGCAGCACTCTGGGTTTTCGGGAAGGCGATCACTTCACGGATCGACTGGGCGCCGGTCATCAGCATCACCAGACGGTCCAGACCGAAGGCCAGACCACCGTGTGGCGGCGCGCCGTACTTGAGGGCGTCAAGCAGGAAGCCGAATTTCTCTTCCTGTTCGTCTTCATTGATACCCAGCAGACGGAACACCGACTGTTGCATTTCCTTGCGGTGGATACGGATCGAACCGCCACCCAGCTCGGTGCCGTTCAGAACCATGTCGTAGGCACGGGACAGAGCGCCAGCCGGGTTGGCTTCGAGCTCTTGCGGGGTGCACTTGGGCGCGGTGAACGGGTGGTGCAAGGCGCTGAAGCTGCCGTCGTCGTTTTCTTCGAACATCGGGAAGTCGACGACCCACATTGGCGCCCACTTGCAGGTCAGCAGGTCGAGGTCATGGCCGAGCTTGATGCGCAGCGCGCCCAGGGCTTCGCTGACGATCTTGGCTTTGTCGGCACCGAAGAACACGATGTCGCCATCGACCGCACCGACGCGATCGAGGATCACATTCAGGTTGGCCTCAGGGATGTTCTTCACGATTGGCGATTGCAGGCCTTCAACACCGGCGGCGCGCTCGTTGACCTTGATGTAAGCCAGGCCCTTGGCACCGTAGATGCCGACGAACTTGGTGTAATCGTCGATCTGCTTGCGTGGCATGCTCGCCCCGCCTGGAACGCGCAAGGCGGCGATACGGCATTTAGGGTCGTTGGCCGGGCCGCTGAACACTTTGAAATCAACTTCTTTCAGTTGATCGGCAACGTCCACCAGTTCCAGCGGGTTACGCAGGTCCGGCTTGTCGGAACCATAACGACGCATGGCCTCTTCGAAGGTCATGTGCGGGAATTCGCCGAATTCCAGACCCAGCACTTCCTTGAACAGGTTGCGGATCATTTCTTCGGTCAGGCCCATGATCTCTTTTTCATCGAGGAAGCTGGTCTCGATGTCGATCTGGGTGAATTCCGGCTGGCGGTCGGCACGCAGGTCTTCGTCACGGAAGCACTTGGCGATCTGGTAGTAACGATCGAAGCCGGCGACCATCAGCAGTTGCTTGAACAGCTGCGGCGATTGCGGCAAGGCGAAGAAGCTACCGGCGTGGGTACGGCTCGGTACCAGATAGTCACGCGCACCTTCAGGGGTGGCGCGGGTCAGGATTGGCGTTTCGACGTCCAGGAAGCCGTTCTCGTCAAGGAAACGACGGATGCTGGTGGTCATGCGCGAACGCAGACGCAGCTTCTCGGCCATTTCCGGACGACGCAGGTCGAGGAAGCGATAGCGCAGGCGGGTTTCTTCGCCGACGTCGGAGAACTCGTTCAGCGGGAACGGCGGGGTTTCCGACTCGTTCAACACTTCCAGCTCGTAGCCGAGCACTTCGATCATGCCCGACGCCATGTTGGCGTTGGTGGCACCCGCCGGACGCAGGCGGACCTTGCCGGTGATCTTCACGACGTACTCGCTGCGCACGCGGTCGGCGGCGGCGAAAGTTTCAGCGCGGTCCGGATCGAACACTACCTGCGCCAGACCATCACGATCACGGATATCGAGGAAAATCACCCCACCGTGGTCACGGCGACGGTGGACCCATCCGCAAAGGGTAATTTCCTGGCCGTCCAGGCTTTCGTTCAGTTGGCCGCAATAATGGCTGCGCATCATGGTAGTGGTTTCACTTCTCGTAATTCGAAATTCGGTGGAGATCCTGCAGCAGCCTCGCCTTTGATCAAGACGCCGGGTGATGCAAAAGCTCACGTGTCGTTCAACTCAGGTTCCAGACCTTAGTCAGCTTTATCGCCGCCGGCCAGGTTCTTCTTGGAACCGGTCTTGAAATCGGTTTCGTACCAGCCGCTGCCGCTC
Organism: Pseudomonas sp. PDM31; assembly: GCF_019218965.1. Classification (NCBI taxonomy): domain Bacteria; kingdom Pseudomonadati; phylum Pseudomonadota; class Gammaproteobacteria; order Pseudomonadales; family Pseudomonadaceae; genus Pseudomonas; species Pseudomonas sp. PDM31. The sequence goes on from NZ_JAHUWS010000006.1 coordinate 66,291, forward strand.
AGGCGAAAGCCCGGCATGGACAGCATCTTTTTCAGCTCTGGCGCCTGGCAGGCAGGGCAGTCGACCAGCGGTGCGTCGCTGATCTTTTGAATGGCTTCCAACTGATGACCACAGGAAGCACATTGATAATCGTACATCGGCATGGAGGTTGTCTCGGCGATCAGATTGCTACCGCACACGCAGGGTTTCGCGGCAAAGAGCGGGATTATATCCATTAAATGCTGCCTGTGCAGCCGTAAGACTGCACAGACCGACACTCTGCCGCTTTAACTACGCCGCTAGGCCATTGCCATGCATCGCCCTTCCCTGAGGCTGTGTACAACACAGACAACCCGCACCAGACCGCTGAAGTTCTTCACCCCACCATGACGCAAGTGAACTTCGCGGTCCACGTGGGACAACAGGGTACTGATGGTGCAACGATTGAGCCGGGCCATTTCCGCCAGAATATCCCAGTAAACCTGCTCAAGGCGCAAACAGGTCGCGAAGCCATTCAAACGTACCGATCGGGACAGGGGCCGGACCAGCCCCATATCGAACTCACGGACAAACGGATCAATCCTTATATCCTCGTCCTTTCTGCCATAAACCATATCGCTGACACTCCTTTGCCATCACTGCATCTTTACAAGAGCAACTGTCTGTCGACCTATAAAAACGCAGGGACAAAGGTATATCCAGATGACTTTATGACCCTCCACGTAGGAGAAGCCGACAACAAGAGAGCGATCATGGAGCACGTCCTACTCCCGGACATTTCCCACACAACGCGGCGCTCATTCCTCCAACTAGCAAGGTATTGGCAGGGTAGGAAGGCAGTTCAGCCGTGGGTTCGTCACTGACCTTGTCGAGCAACGGAAAGAGTCCCCGCGCCGTACGAGTTACAGCCTCCTGGCCCTCGACCAGTTGCCGGATCATGTCCTCGGCGGCGGGCACGCCCACTTCTTCCTTTTATAGAGGAGAGCCACGCATAAACAGAGTAGGCACCGGGAGCAGGAAACCCGAGGGCGCGAATGCGCTCGGCAATCGAATCGACCGCCAGGGCCAATTCGTTGTATTGCTCTTCGAACACCTAAGATGACCGGCAAGCTGCGACAAATCGCCCCCCATACACCGCCGGACGCCTTGATTTGAGTAGCTTGCAGCTTTGCTGTTAAATAGGCAGCGTGTCGTCAGTGCCTATTTTTTCGGGCGTGGGCGCATAGGCTGATACCGGGTACGTGTCCAACGCCTCTTATTGTTCTGAAGCGAACCGTGCGCCATCAGCTCTTCCTTGTGAGCTGTCTTAACGTGAGTTAATCAAAATGTTGAAAATCGTCCACCTGCTGATAGGTGCAGCGGCCTTGCTGCTGTCCTTTATCCCGAGCCTGCAATCCGAAGGCTTGCCTTACCTGCAACAACCCGATGCTCTGTACCTGGCCTTTTTTGGCTTGCTCAACCTCACTCTTGCTCCGGTTATCCCTTACTGGAACAAAGGTCCGCGCCATCAACTGCAAAATCTGGTCAGCGCCCTGCTGATTCTCGCCGTGGTCCTGCAAACCCTGACATTGATCGCGCCAATGCCGGAAATCGCCGGTCAACCTGCCGTCCTGTTCAGTCTGGTCGCAGCCCTGATCGCCGTAACCCTGCACCTGGCCATCAGTTTCTACAAATCGTCACCGGCAGCCGCGTCATCCAGCTACGACATGAGCAACCGTGATACCGGCACCGTCAAGTGGTTCAACACCTCCAAAGGCTTCGGCTTTATTTCCCGCGATTCCGGCGACGATATCTTCGTGCACTTCCGGGCCATTCGTGGTGAAGGCCACCGCGTCCTGGTCGAAGGCCAGCGCGTGGAGTTCTCGGTCATGAATCGAGACAAGGGCCTGCAAGCCGAGGACGTGATCGCCGCTCTGCCGCGACGCTGATCCAGGGCTGAAAAAAACCGCGAACAGCCAGGCTGTTCGCGGTTTTTTATTACCCGGGTTTCAGTAATGCGGTGGAGGCGCCTCTTGCTCGAACGAGTCGAACTGCCCGACCATTTCCTCTTGCCGCTTGAGCAGCGCGGCCATCTGCAGTTGCAGGCGCTCGACCACCCGTTGTTGCGCCACCAGTACATCATTCAATGCCTGGATGGTGTCATCCTGAAAAGCCAGGCGGCTTTCCAGATCGGTAACGCGTTCTTCCAGGCTCATGGCTCAAACCTCCAGAAACGTAAAGTCATTGGTCAACACCAGACGCAAACGTTCGCGAATAGCCGCAATTTGCTCGCCAGCGTAGGGCTTGGCCGGGTGTTTGCCCCAAACCGGAGCCGGCCAGGCGGCATCCCCTTGAGTGCGTACGATGACGTGCATGTGTAACTGACTGACCATATTACCCAGGGTCGCAACGTTCATCTTGTCCGCGTCGAACAAGCTTTTGAGTATTTGCGCCAGAGCGCTGGTTTCCTGCCAAAGCAGCTGCTGGTCTGCGACATCCAACTGAAATATTTCGCTGATAGCCTCACGACGAGGCACCAGGATGAACCAGGGATAGTTCGAGTCATTGGACAGCAGCAGCCGGCACAAGGGGAAGTCCCCGATCGGCAATGTGTCTTGTTGAAGTCGTGGATCTAGGGCGAACACTGTGCGCACTCCGGTCGGATCATCATTTTCAGCTTAGCGCCCCTCCCGAAGGATCGCGCACCAAGCGACTGGACGGCAGCATACCTGCGAACGCAGCCGGCTTCACGACGAACCCTGCAAAGGTCTAACCGGAACCCACAACCGCGCCCCGACTTGAAACACTTTTTGCCAGGACGCACCACATCAGAACCATCTTGTGAAAAAAAGCGTGCAAATGACTGAACAATAAGGAAGTGTTCGCTTCACACCCATGGGTATTCTGGGTAAATTCACCACGAGCGTTGAAATTTTTTGCACCAAAATCGCACAGACGGTCTACGCTGGATGCTTCGACATCCGCCGAATACCCACTGGCGGTGTGAACCGGTAACATTTTTGCGTGTCAGGTTTCGACCCGACTGCGCAACATGATGCAAAGTTCGACGTCAAGCCATAACGACGCCCCCTTGATCCCCCCGGTTTCATGAGGTCTTTACGGCATTTGGCGGGGCATCAGAAAAAATTGGCAACAGATTCATGATTTGTGCACGTTTGTTGCATTCACACCCACATCGCCTGCGATGCATCCGCTGGAAGTGGATTCATTGAAGGCAAATAACACAGTGGCAGGGTAGCCCAAGGGAGATTCAGCGTTTCACCAGGGACTCTTTTTGGCACTCAGATTCAGAAAAAAAGTATTGACGTTGTCAACCCGGATGCGTCGGGGTTGTAGATTTGCGACATCTACCAAGCTCTTTGCGACAGGGTCGTAAAGAAGCCGAAAGGATGGATGCGCAAGTATCGCCAACATTGTCGGCGTGATATAAGTTTGCGCCGACACAAAAAGAAAGAGCCGCCCAGATAATAAAACAGGTGGGACGGCAGTACTCTTCTAAAACCAAAGGAGCAAATCACGATGCGCGTGATGAAGTGGAGCATGATCGCACTGGCAGTTGCAGCAGCAGCCAGTACTCAGTTGGCTACGGCCGCACCTTTTGTAAGTGACCAGGCTGAAGCCAAAGGTTTTGTTGAAGACAGCACGCTGAACTTGCTGGTTCGCAACTACTACTTCAACCGTGATAACAAAGATGGCGGCAACGACCAGAAAGACTGGACCCAGGGCATCTGGGGCAACTACAGCTCCGGTTACACCCAGGGCCTGATCGGCGTTGGCGTTGATGCCTACGGTTACCTGGCAATCAAACTGGACGGTGGCGACGGCACCGGTGGCACCGGCAACATGAGCCGTGGCGCTGATGGCGAAGTCAACGACAGCCAGGGCAAAGCCGGCGGCGCTATTAAAGCCCGCATCTCCAAAACCGAGCTGAAATTCGGCGACATGCAGCCAAGCACTTCCCCAGTGTTCGCTGTAGGCGGTTCCCGTATCCTGCCGCAAACTGCCACTGGTATCCAACTGCAGAGCAGCGAGATCAAAGACCTCGACCTCGAAGCCGGTCACTTCTACTCGGGTAGCAGCCAGGACAAAAACGCCCGTGACGGCGACCTGTGGGCAAACTACGCCGGCGTTGCCGCCAACAAGATCGACTACTTCGGTGGCAAGTACGGTTTCACCGACAACCTGACCGCATCGTTGTACGGCGCCAAGCTGGAAGACATCTGGAACCAGTACTACGCCAACCTGAACTACACCATCCCATTCACCGACAGTGAGTCGCTGAACCTGGACGGTAACATCTACAACACCAAAGACACTGGTGATGCCGAAGCCGGCGATATCAGCAACACCACGTTCTCCCTGGCTGCTGCTTTCTCGTTCCTGAAAGCACACACCATTACCCTGGGCTTCCAGAAGGTCAACGGCGACACTCCGTTCGACTACATCGGTGTGGGCAAGAACAACCGCGGTGGCGACTCGATCTTCCTCGCCAACTCCATCCAGTACTCTGACTTCAACGCACCAAACGAGAAGTCTGCCCAGGTTCGTTACGACCTGAAAATGGCTGAGTACGGCGTTCCAGGTCTGAGCTTCATGACCCGTTACGTGAAAGGCTGGGACATCGACGGTACCAACGCTCCGGCCAACAGCGCTTACGCTGGCCTGTACGGTGCAGATGGCAAGCACAACGAAACCAACTTCGAAGCCAAGTACGTTGTACAGACTGGCCCGGCAAAAGACCTGTCCTTCCGTATTCGTCAGGCATGGCACTTCGCTAACGCCGACCAGGGCGAAGGCGACGTGAAAGAGTTCCGTTTCATCGTCGACTACCCGCTGTCGGTTTTGTAATCGCATCCAGTTAGTTTGCGGTAACAAACAAAAAGGCCCATCTTCGGATGGGCCTTTTTTTATTGCTTGCCTGACCACAAAGTCAGGCAGTGACGACTACCCGCATTACTGCACGGCAGATTCCTGAACCACACGAATAACGCGCTGTGGAAATGGAATATCGATGCCGGCATCTCTGAGGCGATCACGGGATTGCTCATTGAACATGAACAACACATCCCAGTAATCGGCAGTTTTAACCCAAACACGCAGCGATACAGTGATCGAGCTGTCACCCAGGGTCGAAATCACCGCCTGAGGTTCCGGATCAGTCAGCACACGTGGATCCTTGGCCAGATCCAGCAACACTTGACGGGCCTTTTGCAGGTCCGCTTCGTAATCGACACCCACATCAAATACGACTTTGCGGGTCGGTTGACGGTTCGTGTTGGTAATGATGCCATTGGACAGATTGCCGTTGGGCACAATGATGGTCTTGTTGTCGCCAGTGCGCAGTACCGTGTGGAAAATCTGGATGCTGTCGACGGTGCCTGCAACACCTTGGGCTTCGATCCAGTCACCGATACGAAACGGACGGAACAACAGAATCAGCACGCCACCGGCGAAGTTCGCCAGGCTGCCCTGCAGCGCCAGACCAATGGCCAGGCCCGCGGCACCGATTGCCGCCACGAACGATGTGGTTTCCACACCGATCATCGACGCCACGCTGACGATCAGCAAAACCTTGAGAATGATGTTGGCCAGGCTGCTGATAAAACCCTGCAACGCCAGATCGGCGTTGCGTAGCGCCAACAGGCCTCCGAGTTTTTGCGTGACCTTGTTGATCAGCCACCAGCCAATGGCCAGGGTGAGCACGGCCAGCAGCACACGACTGCTGTACTCCATGATCATCGGGATCCAGGTCTGGGACACCTTGACCAGATTGTCTACTTCGGCATTTAAGTCCATCTGCTTACTCCTGTTTCCGGCTACTGTTTGCGGCTAACCGGCACGCGAAAAATAAAGCGGCAGAAAGATCGAACCGCTACGGGCTCAATCGTTTCTGCCGTTGCTTGGGCCTCCGACGCCAAAAACGCCGAGAGGTTCCCACCCCGAAGGTCAGTCGCGGAAGTTGTTGAACTGCAGCGGCATCCCGAACTCCTTGGCGCGCAGCGCTGCAATGGCCTCCTGCAGATCGTCACGCTTCTTGCCGGTAATGCGCACTTGCTCACCCTGAATGGCGGCCTGGACCTTGAGCTTGGCGTCTTTGACGTGAGCGACGATTTTCTTCGCCATCTCCTTGTCGATGCCTTCCTTGAGGACGGCTTCCTGCTTCATCAGCTTGCCCGAGGCAAAAGCATCCTTGACCTCAAGGCACTGCACATCGATCTTGCGCTTGACCAGCGCCAGCTTGAGGATCTCAATCATCGCCTCAAGCTGGAAATCCGCTTCAGCGGTGAGGTTGACGGTCAGGTCTTTTTCCTTGAACTCGAAGCTGCCCTTGCCTTTCAGGTCATAACGACGATCGAGTTCCTTGATGGCGTTCTCGACCGCGTTGGTGACTTCGTGTTTGTCCAGTTCGGATACCACGTCGAACGACGGCATGTAATCTCTCCAAATATTAAGGCGCGTCGGTGGAACACGCCTGGCTTGCGGTTAAAATCCGCGCTGATTATAACGGGTCTTTCCCATCATTCACTGCGAGCCTCGGATGCGCGCCTTAAACAGAGCAAAAAGCTGATGTCCACTACCTGGCATGTCCTGGGCGCCGGCAGCCTCGGCACGTTATGGGCGACTCGTCTGGCCCGGGCCGCAGCCCCGGTCCGCCTTATACTGCGCGACGCCGCGCGGTTGCGGGCCTATGAGGCGGCCGGCGGGCTGACGCTGGTAGAAAACGGTGAAGCCCGACGCTACGCCGTGCCCGCCGAGACACCCGACAGCAGCGAACCGATCCACCGCCTGCTGGTGGCCTGTAAGGCCTACGATGCGCAAAGCGCGGTGGCCCGTCTGGCTCCACGCCTGGCACCCGGCGCCGAGTTGATCCTGTTGCAAAACGGTCTTGGCAGTCAGGACGCCGTGGCGGCGCAGGTCCCACAGGCGCGCTGTGTTTACGCGTCGAGTACCGAAGGCGCATTTCGCGACGGCGACTGGCGAGTGGTGTTCGCCGGGCACGGCTTTACCTGGTTGGGGGACGTCAGCCATCCAGTGGCGCCCATCTGGCTGGACGATCTGAACGCCGCCGGCATCCCGCACGAGTGGAGCACAGAAATTCTCACGCGACTGTGGAGAAAGCTCGCCCTCAACTGCGCGATCAATCCACTGACGGTGCTTCACGATTGTCGCAATGGCGGTTTGCAAGATCATCACTGTGAGGTCGCCACCCTCTGCGGCGAACTGACAGAGTTGCTTGAGCGTTGCGGCCAGCCGGCCGCGGCAGAGAATCTGCAACAGGAAGTTGAACGGGTGATACAGGCAACCGCCGCCAATTTCTCATCGATGCACCAGGACGTGGCGAGTCAGCGCCGTACCGAGATCAACTACCTGCTGGGCTACGCCTGCAAAGTTGCAACCCGTCACCAGTTGAACCTGCCCCACCTCAATGGGCTTGAAGCAAGGTTGATCGATCATCTGCACCGCCTTGGATTGCCCAGCGACTGAGCAGCGGCTACGCTGGCCACTTGTTCCTTTGCAGCGATCAACCTGATGCCATTGCGCCAGCGCCTCGAAAACCTGCCTGTCGGTCAGAAACTGCTGGCCGCCCTGCTGGTGCTATTGACCACTGTTCTGCTGGTCGCCAACCTGACGTTTATCAGCGCCGCCTACTACATCTCCCAGGAGAGCATGGCGCCCCAGGCCCTGCAGACCATCGGCCGACTGGTTTCCAACCCGAGCCTGGCATCAGAGGCTGTAGAGTCACCGCAAAGCGCCGAACGCCTGCTCAATGAACTCAATAGCTATTCTCCGCTACGCGCGGCAGCGATATACGACGGCAAAGGTGAACGCCTTGCGCAGCTGCAGCACGGCGACAAACTCGAACTGCCGAAACATTCCCGGCACATCGAAGCCTGGCAGACCACCGAGTTTCGCAGCAATCAAGTCATCACCCTGCCCCGCCCCGGCGCCGCGCCCGGCCACCTGTTGCTGGTGGCCAGCAGTGAGCTGCCGATGGCGTTCTACACCGGAACCCTGACCGCCAGCCTCGGCATCCTGATCTTCAGTGTGCTGTTGTGGCTGGTGATTGCCCGCCAGATCAAGCGTCTGATTACCCGGCCGATCCATCAACTCGAAGAGTTGTCCCGACAGGTGACCCGCGAAGAGAACTACGCCCTGCGCGCGTCCCGTGGCAACCACGACGAAATCGGCAGCCTCGCCGAAGCCTTCAACACCATGCTCTCGCGAATCGAGGCAAGGGAGCAGCAGCTCAAACGGGCCCGGGACGACTCACAGCAAGCCTATGACCAGGCCCAGGGGCTCGCCGAGGAAACCCGCCATACCAACCGCAAGCTGGAACTCGAAGTCCAGGTGCGCAGCAAGATCGAGAAGAAGCTCACCGGTTTCCAGAACTACCTCAATAGCATCATCGACTCCATGCCGTCGGCGCTGATTGCCCTCGACGAGCAGCTCTACGTGACCCAATGGAACCAGGAGGCCAGCGCCCTGTCCGGGACCCGCCTGGATGAAGCCTTGAATCAGCCGGTCTACCTCGCTTTCGAACCGCTCAAGCCGTTTTTACCCCAGCTCAAGCAAACCGTCGAACAACATACAGTGGCGAAAATCGAACGTGTTACCTGGGTCAAGGACGACGAGCCCCGCCACTACGCCCTGACGTTCTACCCGTTGATGGGCGGCGCCGGGCGTGGCGTGGTCATCCGGATCGACGACATTACCCAGCGCCTGTCGCTGGAAGAAATGATGGTGCAGTCGGAAAAAATGCTATCGGTGGGCGGCCTGGCCGCCGGCATGGCCCACGAAATCAACAACCCCTTGGGGGCGATCCTGCACAACGTACAGAACATCCGTCGCCGCCTGTCACCGGAACTGCCGAAGAATCTCGAAATGGCCGAGCAGGCAGGCATCGATCTGGCGACGGTCAACCAGTATCTGCAAGTGCGCGAAGTGCCACAGTTGCTCGACGGCATCCAGCAGGCCGGGGCCCGGGCGGCAAAGATCGTCACCCACATGCTCAGCTTCAGCCGTCGCAGCACCCGGCAAATGGCCCCCTGTGATCTGCCGGCGCTGATCGACCAGGCCGTTGAAATCGCCGGTAACGACTTCGACCTGGCCATCGGTTTTGACTTCAAGGGCCAGGCAATCATTCGTCAGTTCGATCCCGCGCTGGGCCCGGTGCCCGGCACCGCCAACGAACTGGAGCAAGTGCTGCTCAATCTACTGAAAAACGCAGCCCAGGCCATCCACCAGCGTGAAGACGACAGTGAGCCGGGGCGGATCATTCTGCGCACACGGCTCAACCCGCCCTGGGCGGAAATCCAGGTCGAGGACAACGGTATCGGCATGACCGAAAACGTACGTAAACGCACCTTCGAGCCTTTCTTCACCACCAAGGAAATCGGCCAGGGCACTGGCCTTGGCCTGTCGGTGTCATACTTCATCATCACCAACAACCACAAGGGCCAGATGGAAGTGCAATCGTCCGTGGGCCAGGGCACTTGTTTCACCTTGCGCCTGCCCTTGGCGAGCGGCACCCCGCTTGTCTCCCAGGAAATCAAACAGCTTTCGAGGTAACCATGGGCTTTCGCCTGTCGAAGATTTACACCCGCACCGGCGACAAAGGCGAGACCGGCCTGGGCGACGGCCGTCGCGTGCCCAAGGACCACCCTCGGATCGAGGCCATTGGCGAAGTCGATTCGCTGAACAGTCAGGTTGGCGTACTGCTTGCCGGGTTGGCGGCGCAAAGTGCCGAGTATCCAGGCTTGAATGAAGTGATCGAGGTGCTGGCACCGTGTCAGCATCGATTGTTCGATCTCGGTGGTGAACTGGCGATGCCGGTGTATCAGGCGCTCAATGGGCTGGAAATCGAACGGCTGGAAGCGGCGATCGATGTGTGGAACGAAGAGTTGGGGCCGCTGGAAAACTTCATTCTGCCAGGAGGCTCTGCGCTGATTGCCCAGGCCCATGTCTGCCGTAGCCTGGCGCGCAGTGCCGAGCGGCGGTGTCAGCAGTTGAATGCGATCGAGCCGCTGACCGGGGTTGGCTTGGCGTATATCAATCGGTTGTCGGATCTGTTGTTTGTGGTGGCGCGGTTGATTGCCAAGCGTCAGGGGATTGTCGAGATCCTCTGGCAACCGGCGGCGAAGCCTGGGGTTTAGGCGATGCCTGTCAGGCCGTCTTCGCGAGCAAGCCCGCTCCCACAGTGGATCGTATTTCTACTATAAGAACTCGATCTAATGTGGGAGCGGGCTTGCTCGCGAAGAGGCCGGCTGCATGGGCACCGAATCAGCTTTCAGGCCAAAACGCCCGAATCCCCGCCACACCTTGTGCACCTGCTTGCCAAGCCTTCTGTTGCTCCGCCGGGCCAACACCGCCCAACAGAAACACCGGCTTGCTGAAGCCATCGATCAAGCCCGAAGCCCGCTCCCACCCCAACGGCTCAGCCCCCGGATGAGTCAAGGTCGGCTGCACAGGTGACAGCGTCACAAAATCCACCCCCATCTGCTCCGCCAGTGCCAGCTCTTCAGCGTCATGGCATGAAGCCGCCAGCCAGCGCGATGCGGGCAACGGCCGGCCGGCAGCGGCGTACTTGCGCAGCTGAGCAGAAGTAATGTGCCAACCGGCAGCCGGAAAGTCCCCCAGCCATTCGAACGGCCCCTTGATCATCAGCTGCGCCTTGCCGGCACACAGGCCCACGGCATCCACCGCCAGGTCGCGATACTTGGGGTCATAGCCGTTCGGTGCCCGCAGCTGAATCAGCTTGATGCCGCTGGCAATGGCTTTCTGGATACCGCGCAGCAAGGCCGGGGTTTCCAGATCCTCGGGAGTGATCAGGTACTGTGCCGGCAACCGCGCTGCGGCGACAATTGGCTGATTCGCTGCCGGGAACTCATAGCTCGACAGGTCGCGAGGCGCAACCCAGGCCAGTGGCTGCCCTTCGGCGCCGTGGGGTTCGCCAGTGAACGCCGAGACTTCCCAGACATCCAGCAACACCTGCTTGTCCGGGTAATCATGGCGGACCTTGATCAGCGGACGCGCCGCACCGACCACAATTCCCAGTTCTTCATGGAGCTCACGGGCCAGCGCGGTTTCTACCGATTCATCGGCCTCGACCTTGCCGCCCGGAAACTCCCACAGACCACCCTGGTGCTGAGTATCGGCACGGCGGGCAATCAGGATCTGGCCACTGCTGTCACGGATGACGGCGGCGGCGACGTGTACAGGTTTCACTGTTGCATCTCCTCCAGTCCTGCCTTCTGCCAGGCCTTGAAGGCCGGCCATTGGTAGAGGGTTTCGACATAAGCTTCGTCGGCAGCCGGCAGCGATACCTGATAGGTACGCAGGCGCACGGCGATCGGGGCGAAGAACGCATCGGCCAGGCTCACGCGACCAAACAGGTACGGCCCGGCTTCGGTGGCAACGGCACGGCATTCAGCCCATAACGCCAACATACGCTCGATATCGGCGCTCACTTCAGGCGGCACCGGGTTCAGCGGTGCGTCGTGGCTCAGATCGAACGGCATATGGTTGCGCATGGCGAAAAAGCCGCTGTGCATTTGCGCACAGGCGGATCGGGCCTGAGCACGGGCGACGATGTCGGTCGGCCAGAGTTGTTCGCCAGGAAACTGCTCCGCCAGGTATTCGGCAATCGCCAATGAGTCGGCGATGGTGACGCGAGCCGTTTGCAGCAGCGGTACCTTGCCGGTCGGCGAATGCTTGAGCAAGCGCTCACGGGTGTCGGGTTGGTTCAGCTTGATCAGCTCTTCGGTGTAGGGGGCGCCAGTCAGATCCAGGGCCAGGGCGCCGCGCAGGGACCAGGAGGAAAGCAGTTTGTCGCCGATGATCAGGTGCAGGCTCATGTTCGGGACCTTTGAAGGTAGGGACAGCCAGTCTAGTAAATGACTGACAAACCGCCATCGCTAGCAGGCTAGCTCCCACACTGGATCGAGGTGTACACAAATCCAATGTGGGAGCCAGCCTGCTGGCGATGGGGACGACTCGGTCTTAAGTACGGTATTCGGCGTTGATCTTCACGTACTCATGGGACAGGTCGGTGGTCCAGATGGTTTCGCTGCAGTCCCCGCGACCCAGCTCGATGCGGATGGTGATCTCTTGCTGCTGCATCACCGCCGCGCCCTGGGCTTCGGTATAGGTCGCAGCACGCGCGCCACGGCTGGCGATGCACACCTCACCGAGGAACACATCGATCTTGCTCACGTCCAGGTCCGGTACGCCGGCACGGCCGACGGCGGCGAGGATACGGCCCCAGTTCGGGTCGGAGGCGAACAATGCAGTCTTGATCAGCGGCGAGTGGGCCACGGTGTAACCAACGTCCAGGCATTCCTGATGATTGCCGCCGCCGTTGACTTCAACGGTGACAAATTTAGTCGCGCCTTCGCCGTCACGAACGATGGCCTGGGCCACGTCCATGCACACTTCGAACACCGCCTGCTTCAACTTGGCGAACAGCTCACCTTCGGCGCGGGTGATTTCCGGCAGCGCCGCCTGACCGGTGGCGATCAGCATGCAGCAGTCGTTGGTCGAGGTGTCGCCATCGATGGTGATGCGGTTGAACGACTTGTTGGCGCCGTCCAGCATCAGGTTTTGCAGCACATCGCGCGAAACTTTGGCGTCGGTGGCGATGTAGCCGAGCATGGTCGCCATGTTCGGACGAATCATCCCGGCGCCTTTGCTGATGCCGGTGACGGTGATGGTCACGCCGTCATGCTGGAACTGGCGGCTGGCACCCTTGGGCAGGGTATCGGTGGTCATGATGCCGGTGGCGGCAGCTTCCCAGTTATTGATCGACAGGTCGTCGAGGGCGGCCTGCAGCGCGCCTTCGATTTTCTCGACCGGCAGTGGCTCGCCGATCACACCCGTGGAGTACGGCAGCACCAGGCTGGCATCGACACCGGTCAGCTCGGCCAGCTTCGCGCAAGTGCGCTCGGCAGCCGCCAGGCCTGGCTCGCCGGTACCGGCGTTGGCATTGCCGGTGTTGGTCAGCAGATAACGGACAGGGCCTTGCACACGCTGCTTGGCCAGGATCACCGGAGCTGCGCAAAAGGCGTTCAGGGTGAACACGCCGGCAACGGTCGAGCCTTCGGCACAGCGCATGACCACAACATCCTTGCGTCCCGGACGCTTGATGCCGGCCGAGGCAATACCGAGTTCAAAACCGGCAACCGGGTGCAACGTTGGCAAAGGACCAAGACCAACAGCCATGAATGCGCTCCTCAATGAGTAAAGTCAGCACCGCTTCAGGAAAACGGTGATTGAAATGGTAAAACGCCGCGACGGCATAAGCCGGTCGCGGCGCGGGTATTTCAGCGATTGAAACGGGTTTACTGGATCTGCCCGTGGCAATGCTTGTATTTCTTGCCCGAACCGCAGTAGCACAATTCGTTACGGCCCAGCTTCTGCTCGTTGCGTACCGGTGCGGCGGCGAGGGCCACATCGACCTCTTCGCCCAACACTTCCGGCTGCTCCAGGCCTGGAGCTTCTTCATGCAGGAACTGCATGCGTGCCGCCAGTGCTTCGGCCTCCTGACGCAGGCGCGCCTCTTCTTCGACCGGATCTTCGCGACGAACCTGCACGTGCGACAGCACACGAATCGAGTCGCGCTTGATCGAATCCAGCAGCTCGGAGAACAGCGTGAACGACTCGCGCTTGTATTCCTGCTTAGGGTTCTTCTGGGCATAACCACGCAGGTGGATGCCGTGACGCAGGTGGTCCATGGTCGACAGGTGGTCTTTCCACAGGTCGTCCAGTACGCGCAGAACGATTTGCTTCTCGAAGGTGCGCAGCGCCTCGGCGCCCGCCTGGTCTTCTTTCTCGTTGTACGCAGCGATCAGTTCCTGCATCAGCTTCTCGCGCAGGGTTTCTTCGTACAGGTGATCGTCTTCGTCAAGCCACTGCTGGATCGGCAATGCCACGCCGAAATCGCTCTGCAATGCAGCTTCCAGACCGGCCACGTCCCACTGCTCAGGCAGCGATTGCGGCGGAATGTGTGCGCTGACGGTAGCGTTGAGCACGTCTTGACGGAAGTCAGCGATGGTTTCACCGATGTTGTCCGCAGCCAGCAACGTGTTACGCATGTGATAGATCACTTTACGCTGTTCGTTGTTGACGTCGTCGAACTCGAGCAGTTGCTTACGAATGTCGAAGTTGCGGCCTTCAACCTTGCGCTGGGCCTTTTCGATGGCGTTGGTCACCATGCGGTGCTCGATCGCCTCGCCTGGCTGCATGCCCAGGGCCTTCATGAAGTTCTTCACCCGGTCAGAGGCGAAGATGCGCATCAGGCTGTCTTCCAGCGACAGGTAGAAGCGGCTGGAACCGGCGTCGCCCTGACGGCCGGCACGACCACGCAGCTGGTTGTCGATACGACGCGATTCGTGACGTTCGGAGGCGATCACCTGCAAACCACCCGACTCGAGCACTTGCTGGTGACGCTTCTGCCAGTCGGCCTTGATCTGGGCGATCTGCTCAGGGGTCGGGTCTTCGAGGGAGGCAACCTCCACTTCCCAGTTGCCGCCCAACAGGATGTCAGTACCACGACCGGCCATGTTGGTGGCGATGGTCAGTGCACCCGGGCGACCGGCCTGGGCGATGATCTCGGCTTCCTTTTCGTGGAACTTGGCGTTCAGAACCTTGTGTTCGATGCCTTCCTTCACGAGCAGGCTGGACATGTGCTCGGAGGTTTCGATGGTCGCAGTACCCACCAGCACCGGGCGACCGGCCGCCATGCTTTCCTTGATGTCGGCGACGATTGCCGCGTATTTCTCTTCGGCAGTCAGGAACACCAGGTCGTTGTAGTCCTTACGGGCCAACGGCTTGTTCGGCGGAATGACCATGACCTGCAGGCCGTAGATCTGATGGAACTCGAACGCTTCGGTGTCTGCGGTACCGGTCATGCCGGACAGCTTGTTGTACAGACGGAAGTAGTTCTGGAAGGTGGTCGACGCCAGGGTCTGGCTTTCGGCCTGGATGTTCAGGTTTTCCTTGGCTTCGATGGCCTGGTGCAGGCCTTCGGACAAGCGACGGCCCGGCATGGTGCGACCGGTGTGCTCGTCGACCAGAACAACCTGACCATCCTGCACGATGTATTCGACGTTGCGGTGGAACAGTTTGTGCGCGCGCAGACCGGCATACACGTGTGTCAGCAGACTCAGGTTATGCGCCGAGTACAGGCTTTCGCCTTCAGCCAACAGGCCGATGCTGGTCAATGTTTCTTCGACGTACTGGTGACCGGCTTCGTTGAGTTCGACCTGACGGCTCTTCTCGTCGATGGTGTAGTGACCGGCCTGGGTCACTTCGCCTTCCACCTCTTCGACGTGCAGCTTGAGCTGCGGAATAAGCTTGTTGACCTCGATGTACAGCTTGGAACTGTCCTCTGCCTGACCGGAAATGATCAGCGGGGTACGGGCTTCGTCGATGAGGATGGAGTCGACTTCGTCGATCACGGCAAAATTGAGTTCGCGCTGGAATTTTTCTTCCATGCTGAACGCCATGTTGTCGCGCAGGTAATCGAAACCGAATTCGTTGTTGGTGCCGTAGGTGATGTCGGCAGCGTAGGCAGCACGCTTCTCTTCCGGCGGCTGGAACGGCGTGACCACGCCGACCGTCAGGCCGAGGAATTCGTAGAGCGGGCGCATCCAGTTGGCGTCACGACGGGCCAGGTAGTCGTTCACCGTCACAACGTGCACGCCCTTGCCGGACAGCGCGTTGAGGTAAACGCCCAGTGTTGCCACCAGGGTCTTGCCTTCACCGGTACGCATTTCCGCGATCATGCCTTCATGCAAGGTCATGCCGCCGATCAGCTGGACGTCAAAGTGACGCATGCCCATGACGCGCTTGCCGGCTTCGCGGGCGACCGCAAAGGCTTCTGGCAGCAGCTTGTCGAGGGTTTCCCCTTTGGCGAAGCGGGCCTTGAACTCATCTGTCTTGGCACGCAATTGATCGTCCGAAAGGGCCACCATTTGCTCTTCGAAGGCATTGACGAATTGCACCGTCTTGAGCATGCGTTTGACTTCACGCTCGTTCTTGCTTCCAAAAAGTTTCTTTAACAAAGGCGCAAACATATCGGCAGGATCTTCCACACTAAAGGGATGGAGGGCGGCCCCGTGAGTCGCCCGTGCAGCCCTCATGGCCGCATGCGAACGAGCATTCTACCCGGAAACGGTGGTGAGGAAAGTGGCGTTATTCCACGATGCTGGCACAGCGCTGTGACGGGGCTCACTTAAAATAGGGGCGTTTTGCTGAACTTCAACCCACTCATGGCAGAAGTTACTTGTTGATTTAATGGGTAAAGCGCGCGCAAAGCAATGGGGCAGGTGCATTCCCTGCTTTCTGCTACCATGGCGCCTCTGTTACTTCAGGTGTCTGATCATGGCATTTCGCCCTCTTACGGCCAGAGCACCCGCCGTTCTGCTTCGCGAAGCCAAGCCGCTCAAAGCCATTCTCGGTCACGCACAACGCCTGGGGCATTTACAACGCCTGCTGGAAAGCCAGTTGCAGCCTGCTGCCCGTGAGCATTGTCATGTCGCGTCCTGGCGCGAAGGCAGTTTGTTGCTGATTGTCACCGACGGTCATTGGGCCACCCGCCTGCGTTACCAGCAAAAACGCCTGCAACGGCAACTGCAGATGTTCGACGAGTTCGCCAATCTGACGCGCATCCTGTTCAAGGTGCAGCCGCCTACCGTTCAGCGAGGCGCGACCGGGCATACGATGGATTTGTCCGTTGATGCGGCCGCGACCATTCAGGCCACGGCCGATGGCATCAGCGACCCCAATCTGCGGGCGGCGCTGGAGCGCTTGGCGGCGCATGCCAGACCCAGGACCTGATACAAATCCAATATGGGAGCGGGCTTGCTCGCGAAGGCAGTGGGTCAGCCGACATCAATGTTGAATGACACACCGCCTTCGCGAGCAAGCCCGCTCCCACAGTTAGATTGTTTCCACTCGCTACCTGCGTTTTTTGCTGCCTAGCAACGACCCCATCAAGCCTCGCACCAGCTGTCGGCCAAGCGAATTGGCCGCCTGTTGCATCGCCGATTTCAGCGCCTTCCCTGCCGCCGTACCGAGAAACTCCCCGGCCTGTTCGGTGAAGCTCGGCTCTGCAGCCGCCGGTTTTTCGGGCGAGGCTTGGGCCTCAGGCGCCAGCCCCTTGCGCCCGATCAGCACTTCATAGGCTGACTCGCGATCGATCGGCTTGTCATAACGCCCCTGCAATGGCGAACCGGCGATCAGCGCGGTGCGTTCTGCGGCGCTCAGCGGCCCGATGCGCGATTGCGGCGGTGCCACCAGCACCTGCTGGACCATTGCCGGTGTGCCTTTTTCCTGCAGAGTGCCGACCAGGGCTTCACCAATCCCCAGCTCGGTGAGGACCGACAGGCTGTCGAACGCCGGGTTCGGCCGGAAACCTTCAGCCACCGCGCGCAGGGATTTCTGTTCCTTGGCGGTGAACGCGCGCAACCCGTGCTGGATACGCAGGCCCAACTGCGCCAGCACATCATCCGGCAAGTCACCCGGGGACTGGGTCACGAAATACACGCCCACACCTTTGGAACGAATCAAGCGCACGACCTGTTCCAGGCGATCACGCAACGCCTGGGGCGTGCCGTTGAACAGCAGGTGCGCTTCGTCGAAAAACAGCGCCAGCAACGGTTTGTCGGCATCACCGCGCTCCGGCAGTTGCTCGAACAGTTCGGCCAGCAGCCACAACAGAAAGGTCGCGTAGACCTTTGGCGCCTCGTGCACCAGGCGGCTGGCATCCAACAGGTGAATTCGCCCGCGACCGTCGGCGGTTGGCTGCAGAATGTCTTCGAGCTGCAACGCCGGTTCGCCAAACAAGGCTTCGGCGCCCTGTTGCTCCAGGGTCGCCAGGCGCCGCAGCAGCGCCTGGCTGGAGCCTGTTGTCATCAGCGCGGCGTCGTCACCCAGCAACAGCGGGTTGTCGCGCAGGTGATTGAGCAACGCCTTCAGATCCTTGAGATCCAGCAGCAACAAGCCTTCGCGGTCGGCGACTTTGAATGCGGCATACAACGCCGACTGCTGGCTGTCCGTCAGCTCCAGCAGACTTCCCAGCAGTAGCGGCCCCATTTCACTCAGGGTGGTGCGCAATGGATGACCTGACTGACCGTGAACATCCCATAAGGTCACCGGGTATGCCTGAGGCTTGTGGTTCAGCCATGGCATCCCGGCGATGCGCTCGGCAATTTTGCCCTGGGGGGTGCCGGCAGCGCCCAGACCGCAAAGGTCACCCTTGATGTCGGCGGCGAACACCGCCACTCCGGCATCGCTGAAGGCTTCGGCCAAGCGTTGCAACGTGACGGTTTTGCCGGTGCCGGTGGCACCCGCAATCAAACCGTGGCGGTTCGCCAGGCGCATTGCCTGGGCAATCGGCTGACAGGCGAGGTCGGCACCGATAACGAGTTGCAATGAATCAGGCATTTGGTCACCCATGGTTAATCTTTAATCCTGCACGGCCGATAGAGGTAACGACAGACCAGTCTGAAAATCGAGTAGGACATTTCCCCTAAGGAAAGACGGAAATATCAGCTTGTTTCAACACTGCCCAATCCGCGCGCTTTTATAAAAAGCACGCACTGGACATTAAGACCTTAGCGGAACCTCAAGCCATGAACAAAAATCTGCGCTTCAGCCATAAGATCCTGCTAGCTGCGGCTCTTATCGTGATTGCCGCCTTCGCCTCATTTACGCTGTACAACGACTATTTGCAGCGCAATGCCATTCGCCAGGACCTGGATAATTATCTCAACGAGATGGGCGATGTGACCGCCAACAATATCCAGACCTGGTTGACCGGCCGCATTCTGCTGATCGACAACCTCTCGCAAAATATTGCGATCAATCCAGAGCAGGCCAACGTATCGGCGCTGCTGGAACAGAAAGCCCTGACGTCGACGTTCATGGCGACCTATCTGGGTGACGCCACCGGGCACTTCACCATTCGTCCGGATGCGAAGATGCCTGATGGCTTCGATCCGCGGGTTCGCCCCTGGTACAAAGGTGCAGAAAGCAGCAGCACGCCTACCCTGACCGAACCCTACATCGACGCGGCGACCGGGCAGCTGATCATTTCCATGGCCACGGCCTCGAGGAAAGCCGGACAAAGTGTCGGAGTGGTGGGCGGTGACCTGAGCTTGCAAACCTTGATCGACACCCTCAGCGCCCGTGACTTCGACGGCATGGGTTATGCGTTTCTGGTCAGTGCCGACGGCAAGATCCTGGTTCACCCGGACAAAGCGCTGGTCATGAAAACCCTGAGCGAGGCCTATCCGAAAGATACCCCGCGCATCGGCAGCGGCTTTGCCGAGGTAGAGGTCGACGGCAAGACACGCATTGTCTCCTTCACCCCGATCAAAGGTCTGCCTTCGGTCAACTGGTACATCGGTCTGTCGGTCGACAAGGAAAAAGCCTTCTCGATGCTCAGCGAATTCCGTACTTCGGCGGTCGTTGCCACCGTTATCGCAGTGGCCATCATCATTGCCCTGCTGGGCATGTTGATCCGCATCCTGATCCAGCCGCTGCACGTGATGACCCGCGCCATGGCCGACATTGCCGACGGCGAAGGCGACCTGACCAAACGCCTGACCATCGAGAACAACGATGAATTCGGCAGCCTCGCTACCGCATTCAACCGTTTCGTGGAGCGTATCCACACCTCGATCCGCGAAGTGTCCTCGGCGACCGGGCAAGTGAACGAAGTGGCGTTGCGCGTAGTGGCCGCTTCCAACTCGTCGATGTTCAACTCCGACCAGCAAGCCTCGCGCACCAGCAGCGTGGCGGCAGCGATCAACCAGCTCGGCGCCGCCACCCAGGAAATCGCGCGCAACGCCGCGCAGGCATCGACACAGGCCAGCGACGCCCGCAGCCTGGCTGAAGACGGCCAGCAAGTCGTGGACCGCAGCATTGTCGCGATGAATCAGCTGTCGAGCATGCTCAGTGCCTCAAGTACCAACATCGAGTCGCTGAACAACAAAACCGTGAACATCGGGCAAATCCTCGAAGTCATCACCAGCATTTCCCAGCAAACCAACCTGCTGGCACTCAACGCCGCGATCGAAGCTGCCCGTGCCGGTGAGGCGGGTCGTGGTTTCGCCGTGGTGGCGGACGAAGTTCGCAACCTCGCGCACCGTACCCAGGAATCGGCGCAACAGGTGCAGACCATGATCGAGGAGCTGCAAGTCGGCGCCCGGGAATCGGTCAGCACCATGAGCGACAGCCAGCGCCACAGTCAGGACAGCGTGGAAATCGCCAACCTGGCGGGCGAGCGCCTCAACAGCGTGACACTGCGCATCGGTGAAATCGACGGCATGAACCAATCGGTGGCCACTGCGACCGAGGAGCAGACGGCGGTGGTCGAGTCGATCAACGTCGATATCACCGAGATCAATACGCTGAACCAGGAAGGTGTGGAAAACCTGCAGTCGACGTTGCGGGCGTGCTCGGATCTGGAGCAGCAGGCGGCGCGGTTGAAGCAACTGGTAGGTAGTTTCCGGATTTAAGGCGCTCTTGCGGGCCTCTTCGCGGGCAAGCCCGCTCCCACAGGGATCCTCATCGGGCACAGGTTTTGTGTACGACGCAGATAATCTGTGGGAGCGGGCTTGCTCGCGAAGAGGCCATCAAGAACTCTATATACAGCCCGGCTGCCCCCCACCCGCAAAACCCCAACCGAACATCTATTCTTCATAAAGGTCAACCAAGGGAGTACCAGGACCGGACCGGAGGGATGTTCACCGTGCATATCGCTGACATAACCATGTTCTACGCCCCTGCCAGTGGGGGCGTGCGAACTTATCTGGATGCCAAGCACCGTCGCCTGGGCATCAGGCCAGGCATTCGCCACAGCTTGCTGATTCCCGGATCATCCTTGAGTGAACAGGATGGCATCTACAAGGTTCCGGCCCCCGCCCTGCCCTTCGGCAAAGGCTATCGCTTCCCTCTTCGCCTCGCGCCCTGGCGCAATGTCTTGCACGATTTGCAACCTGACCTGATCGAAGTCGGCGACCCCTACCTCACCGCCTGGGCGGCGCTTGATGCGCGTCGGCAACTTGATGTCCCGGTCATCGGTTTTTATCACTCAGACTTGCCGCTACTGGTGAGCAATCGCATGGGCAACTGGGTGACGACCAACGTCGAAGCCTATGTCAGCAAGCTCTATGGCAACTTTGACCGGGTATTGGCGCCAAGCCGGATCATGGCCGACAAGCTGGTCGGGCTGGGAGTGAAGAACGTTTTCGTGCAACCGCTGGGGGTCGACCTGCAAACCTTCCATCCCGGTGCCAGGGACCCGGAACTGCGGGCCGAACTGGGCATTGATGAAAATACTCATTTGCTGATCTTCGCGGGGCGTGGCTCGAAGGAAAAAAACCTGCCCGTGCTGCTGGACTGCATGAAACGCCTGGGCCGGCGCTATCACCTGCTGCTGGTCGGTTCGTCGATGCCCGCCGCGGTGCCGGGTAATGTCACGGTAATCGATGGGTTTCGTCCAGCCGCCCAGGTCGCGCGGCTGATGGCCAGTGCCGATGCGCTGTTGCATGCCGGAGATCAGGAAACCTTTGGCTTGGTGATCCTCGAAGCCATGGCCAGCGGCATTCCGGTGGTAGCGGTGGCGGCCGGTGCCTTTCAGGAGATTGTCACCGAAGAATGCGGCCTGCTCTGCGCGCCCAACGATCCCGCAGCAATGGCCAATGCAGTGCGTGAATTATTCAATGGCGCCAGCGCGATACTGGGTCGACAGGCTCGCAGCCATGTCGAACGGCATTACGCCTGGGACGCGGTGGTCGATAGTCTGTTGGGGCACTACCACGCCGTACTGGGCAGTCACTGGCCGCTGACGGCTAATGGTTGAGCCCATGAACAATCGCGGCCTGTTACTTGTGCTGCATGACGTCGCGCCGCCGACCTGGAGTGATTACCAGCCGTTCGTCGAAGCCGTCGATGCCTTGGGCGACATACCGATGACCTGGCTGGTGGTACCGGACTTCCACCGTCACAGCAATCTGGACACCCATCCGCAAATGCGCCGCCTGCTCGGCACACGGATCGCGCGGGGCGACGAGTTGGCCCTGCATGGCTATTTCCATTGTGATGACGGTCCAAGGGCAAGCAATCCCCGCGACTGGTTCATGCGCCGGATCTACACCCACGAAGGCGAGTTTTACAGCTTGTCCCGGGAAGCAGCCCTCAGCCGACTCCACGCCGGTGTCGAACTGTTCCAACGCTACGACTGGCCGCTACAGGGTTTCGTCGCGCCTGCCTGGCTGATGAGCGAAGGCACCCGGGACGCGCTGCGCCAGCTCCCGTTGAGTTACACCAGCGATGCGCAGCATTTATATCGCCTGCCAGAATTCACGGTGATTGATGCCCCGGGGCTGGTGTGGAGTGCCCGCAGTGCCTGGCGGCGGGGAATATCGAAGATTGTCAGCGATCGCCGTGAGCAGCGCTGGCAGGATGCCCCCGTAATTCGCCTTGGTCTGCACCCGGTGGACATGCGACATGAGTTCTCCCGCACTTACTGGCTGCAAACTCTCCAGCGCCTGCTCGAGGACGGACGTGTGCCATTGACCAAGGCGCAGTGGTTGGCGCAGCACAGCCACTGTTTTGGCCGCGCCGCATGAGTCGGGTGATTGTGCTGGTTGTCGGCCTGCTCGCTGCGGTGCTGATTCCGTTGTTGCTGGGCGGTAACGAGACGTGGTCGAGACTGCAGGGCTTCCCGCTGAACTGGCTGCTGATCATGTTCGCCATGATCCTGCTGTGCTGGATTATCAATACCCTGCGTTTGCGCCTGTTGCTCGCCGACCAGCGCGACAAGCTGGGTCCATTGAAAAGCCTTGGCGTGGTGATGGCTGCCGAATTCGCCTACTGCGCCACTCCTGGCGGCAGCGGCGGACCGCTGACCATCATGGGCTTGCTCGCCCGTCACGGCGTGCGCCCGGCCAGGAGCAGCGCGGTGTTTGCCATGGACCAGCTCAGTGACCTGTTGTTTTTCCTCTGCGCACTGAGCGGCATCCTGATTTACGCACTGTTCCAGCACCTCAGCGAACGCATGGAGTGGCTGCTGATGGTGAGCGCCATATCGATGTTCGGCGGGTTGTTCAGTTGCGTGATGCTGGCCCGCTATCATCGGCTGCTGATTCGTCATAGCGGTCGTTTGCTGGCGCGCCTGAAGGTTAAAAGCAGCACCCGAATGCGCTGGGCACGAAAGCTCCTGCATTTTCTGGCGGCTTTTACCGACACCCTCAGGTTACCTTTTCAGACGTTGATCATGGTGTTCGCCCTGACCTGCCTGCACTGGGGGTTGCGCTACAGCGTGCTGTACCTAGCGCTACGGGGCCTGGGAGCGGATTTGCAGTGGGCCTGGAGTTTTCTGATCCAGATGCTTTCGCTGAGCGCGGGGCAATTCAGCCTGTTGCCCGGTGGTGCCGGGGCGGCGGAATTGACCTCGGCGGCGTTGCTGGCGCCCATGGTGGGGAAATCGACAGCGGCTGCGGCGATTCTGATTTGGCGCGCGGTGACGTATTACTTTTACTTGCTGGTGGGTGGCCCGGTATTTTTGCTGATGGTCGGGCGGCCATTGCTGAAGAAGTTGATGAGGTTCAAGGAGGCGTAAGTTTGTCCTCAGACTCTTGTTGCAGTTGCTCCCACAACTGGGCAGCCCCAGGAAAATCGGTTCCGTCTTCAGCACTCAGATCATCAGGGTCGTAGCGACTCAAACAGCCTTCGCCCAATGTGGCTGGTGCTTTGGAAGTGGCTTTGTCGAGCGGATCAGCCATGTTCATGTCCTCAGTGCAGAAACGGCGAAGGGCCTGAAGCGATTGAACGCCCAGGCCCTTCGAATTTCAACCCTGTCGTTGGGCTGTCAGAACACCACGGTCTTGTTGCCGTGCACCAGCACCCGGTCTTCCAGGTGATAACGCAGGCCCCGGGCCAGAACCATCTTCTCGACGTCACGACCGAAACGCACCATGTCTTCGATGCTGTCGCCGTGATTGACGCGTACCACGTCCTGCTCGATGATCGGACCGGCGTCCAGCTCTTCGGTCACATAGTGGCAGGTAGCACCGATCAGTTTCACACCACGCATGGAAGCCTGATGGTAAGGCTTGGCGCCAACGAATGATGGCAGGAAGCTGTGGTGGATGTTGATGACCTTGTGCGCATACTCGCTGCACAAGTCCGGCGGCAGGATCTGCATGTAGCGGGCCAGCACCACCACTTCGGCATCGTGCTGCTTGACCAGGCGCGATACTTCAGCGAACGCCGGTTGCTTGTCCTGTGGATTGACCGGAACGTGGTAATACGGAATACCGTGCCACTCCACCATGCTGCGCAGGTCATCATGGTTGGAAATCACGCAGGAAATTTCGCAGTCCAGTTCATCGCTATGCCAGCGGTGCAGCAAATCGGCCAGGCAGTGCGACTCGCGACTGGCCATCAGTACGACACGTTTCTTTTGTTCGGTATCGGTGATGCGCCAGTCCATCGAAAATTCTTCGGCGATCGGGGCAAAAGCTTCGCGCAACGCTTCAATACCGAATGGCAGAGAGTCGGCACGAATTTCGTGACGCATAAAGAACCAGCCACTGAGATTGTCCGAGTGATGGCTCGCTTCGGTGATCCAGCCATTATGTGACGCCAGAAAGTTACTGACTTTGGCAACGATGCCGACGCGGTCCGGGCAAGAAATCACCAGGCGAAAAGTGCGCATGAGGGGGAAACTCCAGAACTTCGCAAAGGCCGCCATTCTAGCGATTACGCAGCAAAACTGCAGTATTGATGATGCCCAGGCTGCGAAGAACGCACGCAAGCTCGGGTGATCGGCTTCGCGCCTGCCCGCGCGGATGCTCTTGATTGTCCATTGCGGTTGTTGTTTGTAAACATTCGTAAAGGATCGGGTCACACTTTTAAAATGCTCAGGCAATGCGCTCGCTTGCAGTGCAACTAAAATAAATAAAACCGGGGTTAATTGTTTACTTGATGAAACACCCTGACTATTATTGCCGCACTGTCACCTGCCATCCAGCGTCCTACATAAGGTAGTCACCATGTCCTTGATCAACGAATATCGCGCCACCGAAGAAGCTATCAAAGAGCTGCAAGCCCGTTTGAAGAACCTGTCCCAAGACGACAAACTGCAAACCGAGCTGGAATTCGAAGGCAAACTGCGCACCCTGATGGGTGAATACTCCAAGTCCCTGCGCGACATCATCGCGCTGCTGGATCCAGAGTCCAAAACCAAAGCACCACGCGGCGGCGCAGTAAAAACTACTGGCACCAAGCGTGCTCGCAAAGTTAAACAATACAAAAACCCGCACAATGGCGAAGTCATCGAGACCAAAGGTGGCAACCACAAAACTCTGAAAGAGTGGAAAGCCAAGTGGGGCGGTGATGTGGTTGAAGGCTGGGCTACCCTGCTGGGCTAAGCCGCAAAGCTTGTCGCAGACGGATCCGTGACGATAAAAGAACGCCAGCAAATGCTGGCGTTTTTTTATGCGCGAAATCCAACCTGCGGCTGTTCGATCTCAAAGATTCAAACGTTGGCGCAATTGCTGGACATACCCCTGCCACTCGCTCAGTACCTCTCGCTGAGGCGCAGTAGCAGTAAGGTTCAACTGGCTTTGGGCCGCGAGAAAACTTTCCAGGGTATTTGGCGCTCCCCATTCAGGATCCGACAGACGCTTCTGACAGAATATTCTCCAGCGCTCCAGTTCTTCGCTACTCAACAAGTCTGGAAAGTTACGTGCGCGATATCGAAACAATAATTCAGGCAAACGTTCATCATCGAACGGCCACTGATCCTGACCTAATTGTGCCGGGTCCACGGTTCTGACTTGTTCACATAAACGCCGATCCCGATCGCCAATAAAACCGTCATATAACTGTTGCTCGGGGTCCTGGTTTTGAGAAAAATCCTCCCGCGCATAAATCGCCGAAACTTTATCCTGCCAAACTTTCTGCGCGTCGTTTAGCCGCAGCACACGCTGTTGATACAAAGCCATATCCAGCCCGAGACGATGCTGATCCTCAGGGCGAAGCACCGCCAATGGCGCCACCACCGGGCATTTGTTGATGTGGATAAGTTTCAGCGGTACCGGCAATTCGTCTTCCGCCAGATCTTCACGGCGGGTGTAAAGGCGCTGGCGCAAGGTTTCGGCATCAAGATCGAACAGGCCCTGGGGGTCCAGGTGCAAGTCACAGACTATCAAGGCATTCTTGTTGCGCGGGTGCCAAGCCAGCGGCAGCACCACGCCGACGTAATGACGTGCCGCAGAGAAGCGCCCGGAAATATGCACCAACGGCTGCAGCAGGCGAATCTGCTCCATCACCTTGTGCTTACTGCGCAGCTGGAACAACCAGTCGTATAGTTTTGGCTGTTTTTCCCGGATCAGCCGAGCCAGGGCGATTGTGGCGCGAACGTCAGACAGCGCTTCGTGGGCATTGCCATGGTCAATACCGTTGGCAGCAGTCAAACGTTCGAGCTTGAGCGTTACCCGCCCTTCTTCATCCGTCGGCCAATGGATGCCATCAGGGCGCAAGCCATAGGCTGCGCGCACTACATCGATCAGGTCCCAGCGGCTATTGCCGCCCTGCCATTCGCGCGCATAGGGATCAAAAAAGTTTCGGTACAAGCTATAGCGAGTCATCTCGTCGTCGAAACGCAAGGTGTTGTACCCTGCGCCACAGGTGCCCGGTGCAGCCAGCTGGGCATGTACCCGGGTCATGAAATCCGCTTCGCTCAAACCGTGTTCGGCCAGTATTGCCGGGGTAATCCCGGTAATCGCGCAGGCCGCTGGATGCGGCAGGATGTCGTCACTGGGTCGACAGTAAAGATTGACCGGTTCGTCTACCTCATTTAAATCAAAATCCGTGCGCAACCCGGCCATTTGCAAAGGTCGGTCGCAACGGGGATTGATACCAGTGGTTTCGTAGTCGTACCAGAAGATGGAGGTCACGGGCGCTTCCTGAACTGAAGATCGGCAAAGTCTAGGCGTTCACATCCCGCCCCGGCCAGCAATCTTGTCATTGGAGCACCTTGTACGCACTCTCATGCAATACATAGTTATGTCGTGTTCCCCGGCGAGGCTGCCAGCATCGAACAGGGATATCCCGACCAGGTCCTGTCATGGCGTGCCAATACGCAGGCGCTGCGCTCACAGTGCCTTCAGACAGACGCCGGTAACGGTTGAAAGCTGAAGTATTGCCTCAGCGCCTCGACCAGTTGCCCATACTCCGGCGGCGCCTGTTGAACGCTGAATCCGGCGTCGTAGTGCTGAGGGGTTGCGTCTTCATGACACCACAGGCAGCGCGCCCGCAGATCGATGACTGGCGTGCAGTCCTTGCTGGCAGGAAGCTTGAGGCGCAAATCGAAATCGGCGCCGATCATCATCGGCAATTGGCTGATCAGCATCAGCCCGTCTTTGGAAACGTTGCCCAGGAAACCTATGGGTTTGCCAGTGACGCTGTTGAACACTTTGAGATAATACGGCAGCTGATGCCGCTCAATCCGGCGATGGGTGAACATGTGAGATTCGCCATGCAAGGCTCTTAAGCAGAGCCGCACTACTGCTTCGGAACGGGTCTGGATTTATCGATGCCCGCTCTCCCCGTTCCCGGTGCATCAGTCATTACGATGCTGTGGATTACTTGTGCCGGTCACAGGTGATGCCCGGTCTGGAGCCTGGGCTCTCAAACCGGTTTCTTCGACTATAGCTCACCAGCGCCGGGGAGCCAGCCATTGGCTGCTCACCACCATCAGAACTGCGTCGGACGTACCGCGGCGGCACTGCGCAGCGGGTAGTGGCCCAGGCTCTGCAAGGTTTCCAGGCGGGCACGGGCGCGGTAGGCGTATTCGCTTTGTGGATAAGTAGCGATGATGAATTGATAGGTCTGTGCCGCATCGATGAACATCATCGTTCGCTCCAGGCACAGGCCGCGCAACATCGATACCTCCGGCCACACATAAGGCCGCGCCCGGCTGGCCCGCTCGACCTTGGACAGCTCCCGCGTCACCTGCTCGCAATTGCCCCGGTCATAGGCGCTGTAGGCATTATTGAGATGATGGTTCATCGACCAACGGGTGCAGCCCGTCACACTGAGGGCAAGGGCAGCAATGAGCATGAATCGCATGGGGGGATCTCCTGTCTTGAACGCTGTATCGACCTGCGCACGGAAATCTTCAGGCTGAGGCGAGCAAAGTTGCCGGGGTCAATAAAGAAGGCAATCAGCAGGTCCTACTCAAAAACCAGGTGCTTCCAAAAAACCAGGTGCCTCAAAAAAAGTAGTGCAAACGAACAATGACTACACCTCGAGAGCATAGTAGCCTCACTCAGCGCTTGAACTCAGGAGTCTTTGCATGTCCGTCCGTCGTACCAAAATCGTCGCCACCCTTGGCCCGGCCAGTAACTCGCCGGAAGTTCTCGAACAGCTGATTCTGGCTGGCCTGGACGTCGCCCGCCTGAACTTCTCCCACGGCACCCCCGACGAGCATAAGGCTCGCGCGAAGCTGGTCCGTGACCTCGCCGCCAAGCACGGTCGTTTCGTCGCCCTGCTAGGTGACCTGCAAGGCCCGAAAATCCGTATCGCCAAATTCGCCAACAAGAAGATCGAGCTGAAGATCGGTGATCAATTCACCTTCTCCACCAGCCATCCGCTGACCGAAGGCAACCAGCAAGTGGTCGGCATCGACTACCCGGATCTGGTCAAGGACTGCGGCGTGGGCGACGAACTGCTGCTCGACGACGGTCGCGTGGTGATGCGCGTCGATACCGCTACCGCCACCGAACTGCACTGCACCGTGACCATCGGCGGCCCGCTGTCGGACCACAAAGGCATCAACCGTCGCGGTGGCGGCCTGACCGCACCGGCCCTGACCGAGAAAGACAAGGCCGACATCAAGCTCGCTGCGCAAATGGAAGTCGACTACCTCGCGGTGTCCTTCCCACGTGACGCCGCCGACATGGAATACGCCCGTCAACTGCGCGACGAAGCTGGCGGTACTGCCTGGCTGGTGGCGAAGATCGAACGCGCTGAAGCCGTGGCCGACGACGAAACCCTCGACGGCCTGATCAAAGCCTCCGACGCGGTGATGGTTGCCCGTGGCGACCTGGGTGTGGAAATCGGCGACGCCGAGCTGGTGGGCATCCAGAAGAAAATCATTCTGCACGCACGCCGCCACAACAAGGCAGTGATCGTCGCGACCCAGATGATGGAGTCGATGATCCAGAACCCGATGCCGACCCGCGCCGAAGTCTCCGACGTGGCCAACGCCGTGCTCGACTACACCGACGCCGTGATGCTGTCGGCCGAAAGTGCTGCCGGTCTGTATCCCCTGGAAGCCGTCCAGGCCATGGCGCGGATCTGCGTAGGCGCTGAAAAGCACCCGACCAGCAAGACCTCCAGCCACCGCATCGGCAAGGTCTTCGAAAGCTGCGACCAGAGCATCGCCCTGGCGGCCATGTACACCGCCAACCACTTCCCGGGCGTGAAGGCGATCATTGCCTTGACCGAAAGTGGCTACACGCCGTTGATCATGTCGCGCATCCGCTCTTCGGTGCCAATCTACGCCTTCACCCCACACCGCGAAGCCCAGGCTCGCGCGGCGATGTTCCGTGGCGTGTACACCATTCCGTTCGATCCGGCTTCGCTGGCGCCTAATGAAGTCAGCCAGAAGGCGATCGACGAGCTGGTCAAGCGCGGCGTCGTGGAAAAAGGCGACTGGGTCATCCTGACCAAGGGCGACAGCTACCACACCACCGGCGGCACCAACGGGATGAAAATCCTGCACGTTGGCGATCCTCAGGTCTGAGTCATCAGCTGAAAAACAAAAGCCCTGCCATGTGAATGGTGGGGCTTTTTGCGTTACAGATGCACCTGAATCCAGCGATAGCCATGCGCCACCCGTCAACTTTGACAGTACACGGTTAAGCGATTTGCAGGCTGAATGAGCGTTCCCGTGTGACCGCATGGGAACTCATTCGACGGAGCGAATCCATGACGACTCAAAATGCCACTCAGACACTTCGACAGCCCAGCATGCTGGACCCGGGCTTTGGCGACAAACAAAACGGCACGGTCTTGCTGCAAGGATCAAGGGTAGAAGCCCTGACTGTTTTGAAAGGTGACGGCGCCCATCAAGGAAAAATCATCGGTGTCATCCGCAATGGCTCTACATTCCGGCTGTTTCGACTCGACAGGTCAGGACGGCCGGACAGTTCCTTCGGGTCAGACGGAACGGGTTATACACTGGGGAGCTTTGGCGCAGATACAACCACGTCGTTACCCAGTGCGCTAACCGTCACCGACGATGGCAGTATTCTAGTGACAGGGCATGTGCGCCAATCCAGTTTGGATCCCAGCTACCCTGCTGCCGTTCTGTTCCATAGCAATGGAACGCCGAACCTGGTTTTTGGCACTTTCAAGTTTGAAGAAGCGCCACCTGCACTCCACCTGGAATCGAGTGTTCTGGATGACTTGAGTCCCATTCAAGATAAGGCCGGGAAAATCCGGTTTACCGTCAACAACGACCTCCCCAGCCCTTACCGTCATTGGGGGTTACTGATTCAATTGACAGCCAATGGTGAGTTGGACAAGGACCTCGACGGGCGGGGGTACATCTACTGTCGGCACAACAACGAAAATACCGCAACGGTTGGCGTAGTGACACAGGCTGACGGCGGAATAGTTTTGGCGGGATACACGCCGAGCCAAAGCTTTTTGGCTGGATTCACTTCCAGTGGCGAGATCGATCCGACGTTTGGAAGCGGGGGTAGCAAAACATTGGTATCCACCCAGGGTACGATCAGGCTCAGCAAGGTTCTTGTGCAACCCGATAACCGACTGGTTGCTGTCGGCACATTGACAACAGCTCCTCAGCGCGGATGGGCAACACGAACACTCAGCAAAGGAGCTACGGACGACACTTTCAATGATGGCAACGAATTCATCATTCAATTCCCTCTTAGAAACCTGCGGTTGAACTCGGCAGACCTGGATTTGAAAGGGTCGATCGTGGTGGCGGGTGAAATAGACCAGCGATTCTGCGTAGTCGGTCGTATTACCGAAGATGGGCGCGCTGACACTACGTTCTCCCCCACGGGGTTGAGTGATCCATTTGCTGCGGACACACCCAATGTAACAACCAGTGTCTGCGTGCAGAGTGAGACTCGAATCATTGTCGCCGGGCACAAAACGGAAGCTTCAGTCAGTGGTTACCATGCCTAGAACAACTGCGAACATCCTGATAGGGAGCGGTTGCTGAAAAACCAAAGCCCTGCCATGTGAATGGCGGGCTTTTTGCGTTTACCCGGGCGTCTGAACACGGTACCCCCCCATGCATTAACTGTCATTTTTGACAGTATCTATTTTCCCTCCACAGTTTTATTAATGGGCATCTGCGGATCTCTACAAATGTTTTTCGCGCACACTAAGGAGAGTAAAAATGCCCATTTCAGACCCAACCCGGTCAGCAAACATGGCCGGTAAAATCGATTTGACCTTCGGGGTAAACGGCGTCGCGTCTATCGACGTACCTGGAGCAACGGGATCAAACGTCTATGGAGTTATCAACGGCCCTGACGGCACCCTGTACGTGTGTGGGGATGCACGAATCCAAGGTTCTTCAAAGTTTTTCATCACTGCCCTGAATTCAACAGGCACAGTCATCAGCGGCTTTGGCGACAACGGTTACGTCATCGACGTGTTTGAGGAAAATGAATTCTCACATGCGGGTCAACTTGCCCTGACAGATAAAAAGTTGTTGCTGCTTGGATCTTCCTATATCGGTCGCGACCTGTTCCCCGCCTTGGCCCAACTGGATCTACAAGGCAACTTTGACCCAACGTTCGGAGAAAACCAAAGCGGCAAAATTGTTATCCATCTTCCCAGTCCACCAGGCACATCCTCTGACCAGGATCGTCCAGACCCCTTTACACTCGAGGCAACGAACAGCGGTGACACAGGCAAAGGCTCAGCGAACATTCTTGCTGACGGGAAGGTCCTCCTTTCTCACTATTTTTTCAGGCCTGGCCTGCCAAACCATGGTCTGATCATTCGCACCCACGCCAATGGTTCACTAGACACTGAATTCGCCGGGCGCGGCTATCTCACCGTCGTCGCTCCCGGCTTTGAGAACGGCCAGACACAGGTCGAAAGTGTCTCAATCGATACAGAAGGTCGATACCTAGTGTGTGGCGGGCTCTACGACTTGGGCTCATCGCCCCTGAGTACCTTCTTTGCTCGTTATAGCCCTGAAGGCCAACCCGATACATCGTTCGGACCGAAAGGATTCAAGATTATCCAGAGCCCGGAGGATCTCCTTGGCGGAGCACGGGCCACGGCGCTTATTCCATTACAGGGGGGGAGAGTTTTAAGCCTCGGCAGTTCCGTTCATGATCCCTACGTTGGCCAAATGTTGATGCTGAAAAACGACGGCGAACTGGATCCCGGCTTCAACTTGGGTAAACCGGTCTACACACAGTTGGCTGAAAGCAGCACGATCTGGAGAGCGTTCACCTGTCAAACCAACGAAAAAATTGTCGTCGCCGGGGCGATAGACAAACGAAAAGACTCCTTCAATTTCGACATCGTCATCGCCCGTTTTAATAATACGGGACACCTGGACACGGAGTTCAATGATGGACTCGGCTGGGCACGAACACGTTTGAGCGCCCTCTCCCATGGAGCTAATGCCGTCGTTGTACAAAACGACAAAATTGCCATTGGCGGTGTTTCCAACAAAAAGGGTATTGTTGTGCGTTACTACAGTTGACGCACTCGCTTTCCATTCCCGTGCTCCCGCACGGGAATCTCAACGCCTGTTGAAAAACCCGACAACGCCCGGCTCGCGCGGCGCTGCTCCGTGGCGTCTACACCATCCCGTTCGCTTTTTACTTTTTGATCCGATAGTTGTGTCGTACCGGCCAACCTCATCGTGAGCAGGCTCGCTCCTACAGTTGTTCGTACATCGTCTAACCAACCCAATTCCCTGTGGGAGCGAGCTTGCTCGCTTTGAGGCCCGCCCGATCGGCAAAAAAATTCAATGCCGCTTGATAAACCCAGACAACGCCGCCAGTGCTTCAGGCGAGCGCAGCCGCTGGGTGAACAACGCGCCCTCTTCCTCTATCACCTTGCGCAACAATTCCTGGTCCGGGGCTTTCATCAGTTGCTTGCTGATGCGCACCGCCTCGGGTGGCAGCGCCTCGAAGCGCAATGCCATCTCCCGCGCCTTGGCCAGCGCCTCCTCGCCACTGCCCAACGCTTCTGACGCAATGCCCCACGCGGCCGCCTGCTCACCATTAAAACCCTCACCCAGCAGCAACAACTGCGCCGCCTTGGCCTGGCCGAGCAGGCGAGGGAGAATCAGGCTGGAGCCGAATTCCGGGCAGAGGCCCAGATTCACGAATGGCATGCGCAACCGTGCATCACGGCTGACGTAGACCAGATCGCAATGCAGCAACATCGTCGTGCCAATGCCCACCGCCGCGCCGGCCACGGCAGCGACCACC
The DNA here is from genome assembly GCF_019218965.1 of Pseudomonas sp. PDM31. NCBI lineage: Bacteria > Pseudomonadati > Pseudomonadota > Gammaproteobacteria > Pseudomonadales > Pseudomonadaceae > Pseudomonas > Pseudomonas sp. PDM31. Next base: position 99,791 of record NZ_JAHUWS010000006.1, read on the forward strand.
GGCTTGCGGCATTCAAGCAGGTTGAGCATGAAATGAAACACGGGGCTGTCGAGATTGCCCGGTGGTTGCTGGATGAAGTCGGCGATGTCGTTGCCGGCGGTAAAACACTCGGTGGAACCGGTGATCAGTACGGCCCTGATGTCAGGGTCGTTATCGGCCTGATTGAGGGCCTCGGCCAGGTGGCTGTACATGGCGCGGGTCAGGGCGTTTTTCTTGTCGGGGCGATTCAGGCGCAGGGTCAGCAGGCCGCGTTCGCGTTCAATCTGGATGGCATCGGTCATGGAAGGTCTCGCGTCTGAAAATTCAGCGTTCAACCGCGAGGCAGGAATACGTCGGCCAGCAGTTGATTGCGCGGCAGTCCCGCCAGATACAAGCGCCGGGCAAACGCGTCGACACTGTCGGGGGACCCGCAGAGTAAGGCTTGGGTTTGTCGGGAAACAAGGCGCAGTTGCGCCAAAGCCGCGGGCAACCCGGCCGGGGTCCATAGTTCGATGTTGAGGTTCGGCCGACTGGCGGCCATGGCTTGCAGGGGTTTGGCCAGATAATGCTCGTTGGCATCATGGGCCAGATGAATGACACGGATAGCGCCCTGGTGCTCCTGTCGCAGGGCCTCACGCAGGACGCCGAACAACGGCCCCAGGCCTGTCCCGGATGCCAGTAACCACAACGGCCGCAAGTGCCAGTCGGGATCGTAATGCAATGCCCCGCCGCGCAACTCGCCAAGTCGCAGTGGGTCGCCGATTTTCAACTGACGCGCAGCGTCACTGAATTCCCCGGGTTGGCGGCAGTCGAGGTGGAACTCCAGGAAACGGTCCTCTTCCGGCAGGCTAGCCAGGGAATACGGCCGCGCAACGTGACCGGCCCACAACACCAGATGCTGGCCGGCGCTATAGCGCAACGGGCGTTGAGGCGACAGGCGCAGGCGCAATACGCTGGAGCTCAACCAATCGACCGCAGCGACCTCGGCCGGGCGGCCATCCTGTTGCGGGTCAAAAGTGTGTACTTGCAGGTCTTCGATCACCTGGCACTGGCAGGCCAGGCGCCAGCCCTGCTGACGCTGCTCGGTGCTCAAGGCATCGGGGCGATTATCGCCTGGCAAACCCTGCACGCATTGCACCAGACACGCATGGCAGCTACCGGCGCGACAGCTGTATGGCACCGTCACGCCGTTACAATTCAGCGCGTCGAGCAAATTGCTGCCCTCCTCCACCGACCATTGCCGCTCACCGACCCGCAGCTCAGGCATCGGCGTTCTCCCACGCCGCCGCGCAGCGGTTACGACCGTCACGCTTGGCGCGATAGAGCGCCTGATCGGCGCGCTGCAAGGCCTCGTCCAGGTCATCGCCGAGTTCCAGCAAAGTCATGCCCGCGCTAAGACTGAGGCTTTGTACATTCAACCCCACCATCTCGACATCGGTGAAGGCGATACGCAGCCGCTCGCAACAAGCGGTCAGGCGATCAGTATCACAATCGGGCAGCAACACCACGAACTCTTCGCCACCGTAACGGGCCAGCACATCGCCCTCACGCAGGCAGGCGGAAGCCACTCCAGCGAAGGCTTGCAGTACCTGATCACCCGCGGCGTGACCATGCACATCGTTGATACGCTTGAAATGGTCGAGGTCGATCAGCGCCAGGCCATGGGCGACACCGGCGTCCATTGCGTTCAGCTCGCGGGAAGCCAGACGCAGGAAGTGCCGGCGATTGAATAACCCGGTCAGTTCATCGGTGGCCACCAGATCTTCGAGCTGACGCATCATGCCGCGCAATGTGTCCTGATGCGCCTGCAGGGCAAAACGCCGCTGACGCATACGTTGCCGCGAAGCCTGGACATGACTGGCATAGAGCACCAGCCACACCAGCACAATGAACAGCACACACACCTGCAATACGGCCAGCGCCGGGTCGGCCAGTTCAAAGTGGTAGCCCTCCCACAGCGTGATCGCACTGAAGCTTGAAAACACCAGCAATGCACAGCGAATGAAGGCCTGGCGGGAGAGGTGGAACAGGCCGAACATCAGAATCAGCAGGTAAAACACCAGGAAGGCGCCGCGCGCCTCATCCAGATGGGCAATCAACCAGGTTTGCCAGCCCAGGCCCAGCAATACTTGCAGTTCGGTCAGGCTAGGGTCGGAAAGCTGCAGATTACGCCCACTATAAAACACCGCGAACAGTACAAGCTGGCTGAAGACTACCAATGCGCTGCCGATGGCGACGCTGGCCAATGGCGCATCGTAGTGGCCGGTGAAAAATGCCAGCCACAGCAATAGTAAAGCCAGGGCATAGGTACCGGCGGCGAGGGCAAAGCGTTTGAGTAAAACTCGTTGAATGGCGTTATGGGTCAATCGTTGACTCACCGTGCGAAGGAATGCTGTTTTGAGTGTCCTACTCTACAGGCCGGGTATTACTTTAGTGGCGCTCCGGATAAATGACCATTCATTTAAGGGCCGATAATCTGACGTCAAAACCATGACCCAGAAAACAGCACACATTCACGGCTCCTTTGCTGCCGCTTGTTACCTGCCAACATCTTGCGCCCTTATGCGACCAACGATTGACTGGTGGCGCGTGTGCAGGCCTGCGAGGCGCGCTATACTGCCGCGCCTTTTTAGCGTCGCGCCAGCAGCCCCGGCGTGCCTTGAAAGGTGCTTGCAACCGACCGATACACCCAAGCTGCAAGCACCTTATTGAATGTTCCCGTCTTTTAGAGGAGCGCGACTCATGACCGTGATCAAGCAAGACGACCTGATTCAGAGCGTTGCCGACGCCCTGCAGTTCATTTCCTATTACCACCCCGTTGATTTCATCCAGGCGATGCACGAGGCCTACCTGCGCGAAGAATCGCCGGCAGCCCGCGACTCGATCGCGCAGATCCTGATCAACTCGCGCATGTGTGCCACCGGCCACCGCCCGATCTGCCAGGACACCGGCATCGTGACCGTGTTTGTCCGCGTGGGCATGGACGTGCGCTGGGATGGCGCCACCATGGGCCTGGACGACATGATCAACGAAGGCGTGCGTCGCGCCTACAACCTGCCGGAAAACGTCCTGCGTGCTTCGATCCTCGCCGACCCGGCGGGCGCTCGTAAAAACACCAAGGACAACACCCCTGCCGTTATCCACTACTCCATCGTTCCGGGTAACACCGTGGAAGTGGACGTGGCGGCCAAGGGCGGCGGTTCCGAGAACAAGTCGAAAATGGCCATGCTCAACCCGTCCGACTCGATCGTCGACTGGGTGCTCAAGACCGTTCCGACCATGGGCGCCGGCTGGTGCCCACCGGGCATGCTCGGCATCGGCATCGGCGGCACCGCCGAGAAAGCCGCCGTCATGGCCAAGGAAGTTTTGATGGAATCCATCGACATTCACGAGTTGAAGGCTCGCGGCCCACAGAACCGCCTCGAAGAGATGCGTCTGGAGCTGTTCGAGAAGGTCAACCAGCTGGGCATCGGCGCCCAGGGCCTCGGTGGCCTGACCACCGTGCTCGACGTGAAGATCATGGATTACCCGACCCACGCCGCTTCGTTGCCGGTGTGCATGATCCCGAACTGCGCCGCTACCCGTCACGCGCACTTCGTGCTCGACGGTTCCGGCCCGGCCTCGCTGGAAGCGCCACCGCTGGACGCCTACCCGGAAATCGTCTGGGAAGCAGGCCCGTCGGCCCGTCGCGTCAACCTCGACACCCTGACGCCAGAAGAAGTACAGAGCTGGAAGCCGGGCGAAACCGTCCTGCTCAACGGCAAGATGCTCACCGGTCGCGACGCTGCGCACAAGCGCATGGTCGAGATGCTGAACAAGGGCGAAACCCTGCCGGTGGACCTGAAAGGTCGCTTCATCTACTACGTCGGCCCGGTTGATCCGGTGCGCGAAGAAGTGGTTGGCCCGGCTGGCCCGACTACTGCCACGCGGATGGACAAGTTCACCCGTCAGATCCTCGAGCAGACTGGTTTGCTGGGCATGATCGGCAAATCCGAGCGCGGCCCGACCGCAATCGAAGCGATCAAGGACCACAAAGCCGTTTACCTGATGGCAGTCGGCGGTGCGGCTTACCTGGTGGCGCAAGCCATCAAGAAATCCCGCGTTGTAGCTTTCGCCGAACTGGGCATGGAAGCGATCTACGAGTTCGACGTCAAGGACATGCCGGTCACTGTTGCTGTCGACAGCAATGGCGAGTCGGTACACATCACCGGTCCTGCCATCTGGCAGAAAAAGATCAGTGAAAGCCTGGCGGTAGAAGTGCAGTAAGCGCTTCCAGCGACCCGAAAAGGCGACAGGGGGATTCCCCTGTCGCCTTTTTTATTGCCTCATTTTGCATGAGCCGCTTTTGTGGGATGACGGCGCGGGCCCATGGTATGGTGCGCCCCCTCCGTACACATATTTGATGCCCAACATGTTTGAGTCATCTCGCCCTTTGCGCATGGCGCTCTATACCGTGTTGATTATCGCGGGCGCTGCCCTCGCAGCCACCCTGGCCGTTCGTCAAACCGTGCGCCAGTCACTGGTCGATGACGCAGCCCGGGCCAATCAGCAACTGGGGCTGTACGCAACGTCCCTGCATACCCTGATCGAACGCTACCGCGCCCTGCCAGCGGTGCTGGCACTCGACCCGCAATTGCGCCAGGCGCTCAAAGGCCCGGTAAGTGCCGAACAACAGGACCTGCTCAATCGCAAACTGGAAAGCATCAACGGTGCGGCCGAATCGTCCACGCTGGAACTGCTCGACCGCACAGGCCTGGCCGTGGCAGCCAGCAACTGGCGCCTGCCCAGCAGTTACGTCGGTCACAATTACGGATTTCGCCCCTACTTCAACCAGACCCGCACCCAGGGCACAGGACGCTTTTACGCCGTGGGCGTTACCAGCGGCATACCGGGCTACTTCCTGTCCAGCGCCGTCAGCAACGACGACGGCCAGTTCCTCGGGGCGATGGTGGTGAAACTGGAATTTCCCGAGCTCGAAAGGGAATGGCGCCAGGGCAGCGACACGCTATTGGTCAGCGACGCCCGCGGCATCGTTTTTATCGCTAATCAGCCGGGCTGGCGCTACCGCCTGTTGAAACCACTGAGCGACAGCGATCACGCTGAACTCAAGGCTACCCGCCAATACGACAAACAACCGCTGTCGCCGCTGGATTATGAATCGCTGCGACGCTTCGACGACAACAGTGAGCTGGTGCGGGTCGATGGGCCGGACGGCAAGGCGGACTATCTGTGGGAATCCCTGCCGCTGAGCGCCGAAGGCTGGACGCTGCACCTGCTGCGTCGCCCGCAGATAGCCTTCGAAGACAGTCGCAACGCCGCGCTCGCAGCGGCAGGTCTGTGGCTGACTTTGGTGTTTCTGTTGCTGTTTCTCAATCAGCGCTGGCGTCTGGCCAAACTGCGCCAGCGCAGTCGCGAAGAACTCGAACGACTGGTGCAGGAGCGCACTCGCGACCTGCGCACGGCTCAGGAAGGTCTGGTGCAATCAGCCAAACTTGCCGCACTTGGCCAGATGTCCGCCGCCCTGGCCCACGAGATCAACCAGCCCCTGACTACTCAGCGTATGCAACTGGCGACCTTGCGCCTGCTGCTCGACCATGGCCGGGTCGACGAAGCGTACAAGGCACTCAAGCCACTGGACGAGATGCTGACACGCATGGCCGCCCTCACCGGCCACTTGAAAACCTTTGCCCGCAAAAGCCCCAGTGGCTTGCGCGAGCGCCTGGACCTGGCCTCGGTCGTGGACCAATCGTTGCAACTGCTCGACACCCGGCTACGCGACGAACAGGTCAGCACCGTTCTGCACCTGACGCGTCCGGCCTGGGTGCGTGGCGATGCGATTCGCCTCGAACAGGTACTGATCAACCTGCTGCGCAACGCGCTGGATGCGATGCAGGATAAACCCTGCAAGCGTCTGGAAATCCGTCTCGAAGCCGAGGAAAAATTGTGGCGCCTGAGCGTCATCGACAATGGCGATGGCATTGCGCAGGAAAACCTGTCCAAGGTATTCGACCCGTTCTTCACCACGAAACCGGTGGGTGATGGCCTGGGCATCGGGCTGGCCGTTTCCTTCGCTATCGTTCACGAATCAGGTGGCCGCCTCAGCGCAGAAAATCACACCAACGGCGCCGTGTTTTCGCTGACCTTGCCCATCGACCTGGAGGCCCATGGCTCATGCTCAACTCAGTAATGGTGGTCGACGACGAAAGCAGCATCCGCAGCGCCGTCGAACAATGGCTGAGCCTGTCGGGTTTCGAAGTGCAGCTGTTCAGCCGCGCTGATGAATGTCTGGCGCAACTGCCCAGGCATTACGCCGGGGTAATTCTCAGCGATGTGCGCATGCCCGGCATGACCGGCCTGGAACTGCTGGCCGAGGTGCAGCGCCGCGATGCCGACTTGCCGGTGATCCTGCTCACGGGCCATGGCGATGTGCCAATGGCCGTCGATGCGATGCGCGATGGCGCCTACGATTTTCTTGAAAAACCTTTCAGCCCCGAGACCCTGCTCGGCAGCCTGCGCCGTGCTCTGGACAAGCGCCGGCTGGTACTGGAAAACCGAGCCTTGCATGAACAGGCAGACAACCGCGCCAAACTCGACGCCACGTTACTTGGGGTGTCCCGCAGCTTGCAGACCTTGCGCCGGCAAGTGCTGGACCTGGCGGCGCTGCCGGTCAACGTGCTGATCCGAGGCGAAACCGGCAGCGGCAAGGAACTGGTCGCCCGTTGCCTGCACGACTTCGGCCCGCGGGCGGGCAAACCCTTTGTTGCATTGAATTGCGCGGCCATCCCCGAGCAACTGTTTGAAGCCGAGTTGTTCGGCCACGAAAGTGGCGCGTTCACCGGCGCCCAAGGCAAACGCATCGGCAAGCTCGAATACGCGGACGGCGGCACGCTGTTTCTCGATGAAATCGAAAGCATGCCCCTGGCGCAGCAGGTGAAACTGCTGCGTGTGCTTCAGGAGCAAAAGCTTGAGCGACTGGGTTCGAACCAGAGTATCCGCGTGGATTTGCGCATTATCGCCGCGACCAAACCAGATCTGCTCGACGAAGCACGTGCCGGGCGTTTTCGCGAAGACCTGGCCTATCGGTTGAATGTTGCCGAGTTGCGCTTGCCGCCGTTACGCGACCGTCGCGAAGACATTCCGTTGTTGTACGAATCCTTCGCCCGCAGCGCCGCCGAGCGCCTGGGGCGCACATTCGTGCCACTGGGCGGCCCGCAGCTGAGCCATTTACTGAGCCACGACTGGCCGGGCAATGTGCGCGAACTGGCGAACGCCGCCGAGCGACAGGTATTGGGGCTGGGTGAACCGGAGCCGCTCGGTATCGACCCCGGTCAGTCACTGGCAGCGCAGCAGGAAGCGTTTGAAGCGCAATGCCTGCGCGCGGCGTTGACCCGGCACAAGGGTGACGTCAAGGCGGTACTGGAAGAGTTGCAACTGCCTCGCCGTACTTTCAATGAAAAGATGCAGCGGCATGGACTCACTAGAGAGATGTTCTTGTAGCGTCAGGACCGACCTCTTCGCGGGCAAGCCCGCTCCCACAGGTTTTGCGGGCGATCACATCATTTGTGGAGACACGGGACACTGTGGGAGCGGGCTTGCCCGCGATGAAGCCGGTACAAACAATAACGATCCGGAAGTCGTATGAGCAATATTCCGCTCGCACTCAACTACCAATAAGCGGATTTCCGCTCACCTACACGACAACCCCCCTGTAAACCGGCCTTCTCTCTGTTGGCACAGCTCCTGCTATAGCCCCTGCAGGCTGCGTTTACGCGCGCTCCACAAAAAATAATTAAACGAAGGATCCTTCAATGGATAACTCCAATACCCTGCCCCGTGGGTCGGCTGCCGCGCCGACAAAAGAACGAACCACCTCCAGCCGCATCAAATCGATTTTCAGCGGTTCCGTCGGCAACATGGTCGAGTGGTATGACTGGTACGTCTACGCCGCTTTCTCCCTCTACTTCGCCAAGACCTTCTTCCCCAAAGGCGATACCACCGCACAACTGCTGAACACCGCCGCGATCTTCGCGGTTGGCTTCCTGATGCGCCCGATCGGGGGCTGGCTGATGGGCCTGTACGCCGACAAAGTCGGGCGTAAAAAGGCCCTGATGGCCTCGGTGTACCTGATGTGCTTCGGCTCGCTGCTGATCGCCCTGAGCCCAGGCTACGAAGTCATCGGCATCGGCGCACCGATCCTGCTGGTGTTCGCCCGCTTGCTGCAAGGCCTGTCGGTCGGTGGCGAGTACGGCACCTCCGCCACTTACCTCAGCGAGATGGCGACCAAGGAACGCCGTGGCTTCTTCTCCAGCTTCCAGTACGTGACCCTGATTTCCGGCCAGCTCATAGCACTGGGCGTACTGATCGTCCTGCAGAACCTGCTGACCACCGAGGAGCTGTACGCCTGGGGTTGGCGCATTCCGTTCGCCATCGGTGCACTTTGTGCCGTGGTAGCGTTGTACCTGCGTCGCGGCATGGAAGAAACCGAGTCGTTCACCAAGAAGGAAAAGGCCAAGGAAAGCGCGATGCGCACCTTGATGCGCCATCCCAAAGAACTGATGACCGTGGTCGGCCTGACCATGGGTGGTACCCTGGCGTTCTACACCTACACCACCTACATGCAGAAATACCTGGTGAACACCGTCGGCATGAGCATTTCCGACTCCACCACCATTTCCGCCGCCACGCTGTTCCTGTTCATGTGCCTGCAACCGGTCATTGGCGGGCTGTCGGATAAAATCGGTCGCCGGCCGATCCTGATTGCCTTCGGTGTTCTGGGGACGCTGTTCACCGTGCCGATCCTCACCACCCTGCACACCATCACGACCTGGTGGGGTGCGTTCTTCCTGATCATGGCAGCGCTGATCATCGTCAGTGGCTACACCTCGATCAACGCGGTGGTCAAGGCCGAACTGTTCCCCACCGAAATCCGCGCCCTGGGCGTCGGCCTGCCGTATGCATTGACCGTATCGATCTTCGGCGGCACCGCTGAATACATCGCGCTGTGGTTCAAGAGCATCGGCATGGAAACCGGTTACTACTGGTATGTCACCGCATGTATTGCCGTGTCGTTGCTGGTGTACATCACCATGAAAGACACCCGCAAGCATTCGCGGATTACCACTGACTGAGTGCGCTGACGGCCAAACAAAGGGGGCAGACCTTGGCGGGTCTGCCCCCTTTTGCATTGTGTCGACACAAGTCCGCTCCACTGGATCTAGTCAGCTCAAGTACTCAATCCCGCTGGAAATCTGCGGCGCGTACTTGCACCATGCACGTCTTCCCGATAGCTATGGAAATCCCACCCTATGTCCGACGATATTCACTTTTACGAACCTGCCAACGGCCACGGTCTGCCCCACGACCCGTTCAACGCCATCGTCGGCCCTCGCCCCATCGGCTGGATTTCCTCCCAGGACGCCAATGGTCGCTTGAATCTGGCACCCTACAGTTTCTTCAACGCTTTTAACTACATCCCGCCAATCATTGGTTTTTCCAGCGTCGGGCGCAAAGACAGCCTGAACAACATCGAGCAGACCGGAGAGTTCGCCTGGAATCTGGCAACCCGGCCACTGGCCGGGCAGATGAACCAGAGCTGTGCTCCGGTCGGACCTGAGGTCAATGAGTTCGAGCTGGCCGGCCTGACCACCGTCGCCTCGAAAGTCATTTCGGTGCCACGGATCGCCGAAAGCCCGGTGTCGTTCGAGTGCAAGGTCACGCAGATCATTCAGTTGCAGCGCGCGGACGGGAACGTAGTGCCGAGCTGGCTGATTCTTGGCGAAGTGGTCGCCGTGCATATCGCCAAGTGGCTGCTCAAGGATGGGGTGTACGACACCGCCGCGGCAGAGCCGATTCTGCGCGGCGGTGGGCCGGCCGACTACTTCCAGCTGGGGCCTGAGGCGTTGTTCAAGATGCATCGCCCGACGCGGTAAGAACTACCAGAGCAGGTCGGTGTTTTCCTTGACGTCCTTGAGGCGGGTCAGCTCTTTGGCGGCCGCTTCGTCGGCCTCATGGGCGGTCCTGAAGGTCTGGCTTTGCAGAACCTTGTGAAAACGCGGGGCGCCGGAACCACCCAGCGCTTTGACGGCGATAGCGGCGTGGTAACCACCCTCGCCCGGTACTACAGCGGAAACGGCTTCGAAGTGTTCAAAGGCTTTGCGTGCCATATCGCGGATCCTGCCTGGTTGAGAATGCTGCCATTAAACCTTCAACCGGCCAGTTTGTGTACCGACCCCGTGCACTGATGCAGGGCTTGCGCCGCAGACACATCCTTGAAGGTATGAAAATCCAGGCTGTTGACCACCAAGTCCTGCACCAATTCGGTAAAAACTTCCATCGCCGGCGTACTGAAATAGGCGGTCATGGCGTGCTGATTGCTCCAGAAGCCGGACACCAGCCACAGGTCCGCATCGCACTGCGAGTGCTGCAAGGCAAAGCCAAGGCATCCCGGGGCTGCCCGGGAGGGTTCGATCAGGGCGCTGAGGCGAACGCCGAGTTCCGCCGAACGCCCGGCGCGCGCCCGAACGAAGGCCATATGACTGACGGGGATCTGCTTTGACATGTTCAACCCTCCCGGGGAGTCGCGTGGCAGCCAGGGGACGAGCTGCGACAGGATCAAAGGTTAAGGGCCGCGGCACAGGTGCCGTTAGTCGATTCCTGCCGGCGCGTTGCACAATCCTGCGAAACTGCTTCGGCCACCTGCGCAACGGGAAGCACCCGGTCACGATTCTGTCATACGAGTTTCAAGCAAGTTTCCCTGTGGGCATGCGCTCATGTCCGGGGCAAAAAACACCCCCATGCAGAATCAGGCAAGCATTTGGCAGGATGTGTCTACCGCTGCCGCTTGCACAAACTTATGCTCTTGTCCCAACACCTGTGCCTTGCCGAGGATGCCGCGCATGTCGTCACTCGAACACCTTAACCCCCCGCTGGACGCCGACAGGGAAAAGCAGCGTGCGGAACTGGCGGCAATCATCCGTCGCAACACCGCCGAAGATGGCAGCTACGCCACCGCTGTCGACTCGCTGTTCATGTCCCGCCACAGCCAATCCCATGAGTTCGCCCCGGTGCTCGCGCAACCGGCGCTGTGCATCATGGCCCAAGGGCGCAAGGAAGTTCAGCTGGCCAACGAATACTTCAATTACGACCCGCTGAATTACCTGGTGGTCTCGGTTTCCATGCCGCTGAGCGGGCGAGTGGTGGACGTCTCGACCGAGGAGCCGATCCTGGCGCTGCGCCTGGACATTGACCCGGCGCAGATCAGCGCGCTGATCGCCGATGCCGGCCCCATCGGCGTTCCCACCCGGCCCACCGGCCGCGGGCTGTATGTCGAACCGCTCGACGCCGCCATGCTCGATGCGGTGCTGCGCCTGGCGCGGTTGCTGGACACACCGAAAGACATCGCCATGCTCTCGCCGTTGATCCGTCGGGAAATTCTCTATCGGCTGTTGCGCAGCCAACAGGGACATCGGCTGTACGAAATCGCCATCGCCAACAGTCAGAGCCACCGCATCAGCCAGGCGATCAAATGGCTCAACGGCAACTACGAACAGCCATTGCGCATCGATGATCTGGCGAAAGAAGTGAACCTGAGCGTGTCGACCCTGCATCACCGCTTCAAGGCGATGACGGCGATGAGCCCGCTGCAGTATCAGAAGCAACTGCGCTTGCAGGAAGCGCGGCGCTTGATGCTGGCGGAGGGGTTGGAGGCTTCGGCTGCGGGGTATCGGGTCGGGTATGAAAGCCCGTCGCAATTCAGCCGGGAGTACAGCCGATTGTTCGGGGCACCGCCTTTGCGGGATCTGGCGCGGTTGCGGTTGAGTGTCTAACGGCTACCCTCACCCCAGCCCTCTCCCAAGGGGAGAGGGGGCCGACCGAGGTGTCTGGCGCTATACGTCGACCTGAAGGATCGAGTCGATTATGGATTCGGCATGACACGGTTGGATCGCATCATTTCCCCACCCTCTCCCCAGCCCTCCCGAAACGTCGGACCGCCGGAGGGAGAGGGAGCCGACCGAGGGGTCTGGCGTTATCCATCGACCTGAAAGATCGAGTCGATTATGGATTCGGCATGACACGGTTGGATCGCATCATTTCCACACCCTCACCCCAGCCCTCCCGAAACCTCGGACCGCCCGAGCTGTCTGACGCTATCCATCGACCTTAAAGATCGAGTCGATTTGGGATTCGGCACAACAGGTTCAGGTCGCCGTATTTCTGGAGAAACCCACGGTCAGTCCCCTCTCCCCCGGGAGAGGGTTAGGGTGAGGGGTAGATCTGACTGCCAACTCAATTCAGGAGCCTAGCACCCGACAAGCCTCCACCGGCAAAGTCACCGACACCGGATGCCCAATGCTCAAACCAATCCCCTGACACGGCGTGCTCAACGCCGTAAACGACACCCCGGAACATTCCACCGTGGTCTCGATGGTTGCGCCGATATCTCGCACGAACGTCACCTTGCCCAACAAGCGGTTGCCGGCTGTTGCCTGAGGCGCCGACAGTTGCAAGTCTTCGGGGCGGATCAGCATCTTCACTTTTTCGCCCACCAGGATGCTGCTGCAGATCGGCACTTGCAACGCATCGCCGCCCGGCAGGCTGACCTTGCCATTGCCCAGCGCCGTGGCCGGGAAGATGTTGCCCGAGCCAATGAAGTCGGCGACGAACTCGTTGGCCGGGTGGCGGTAGATTTCTATCGGAGTACCCACCTGCTGAACCCGGTGCTCACCCAGTACGACGACGATATCGGCCATGGTCATGGCCTCGCGCTGGTCGTGGGTGACCATGATGGTGGTGATGTTCAGGCGCTGTTGCAGCTGGCGGATTTCCACCTGCATCGACTCGCGCAGCTTGGCGTCCAGCGCCGACAGCGGTTCGTCGAGCAGGAGGATTTTCGGGTGGTTGGCGATCGCCCGGGCAATTGCCACACGCTGGCGTTGACCGCCGGACAGCTTGGCCACCGGGCGATCAATCATCTGTTGCAACTGGATCAACTCCAGCAACTCCACCACCCGCGCCTGTTGCTCAGCCTTGCTGACGCCACGCAGTTTCAGCGGATAGGCAATGTTCTCCCCCACGGTCATGTGCGGGAACAGTGCCAGGGATTGAAACACCATGCCGAAATTACGCAGGTGCGCCGGCGTGTTGCCGATGTCCTCGCCGTCCAGGCGAATCTCACCACCAGTCAGGGTTTCAAGCCCGGCGATCATGCGCAGCAAGGTAGTCTTGCCGCAGCCCGAAGGGCCGAGGAAACACACCAGCTTGCCCTCGGGCAAATGCAGGTTCACATCGGTTACCGCGCAGGCCGAGCCGTAATGTTTCTCGACGTTTTCCAGAATCAGACCAGACATAAGAATCACCTCAAGAAATCAGAACGAAACGCCACCTTCACCAACCAGCTTCTCGAGTGCCCAAATCAGGACAAAGTCGATCAACACGATCAGCACGGCAAACGAAAAAACGGTTGGGTCGAGCGAAGACACGGTGCGGCTGTACATCCAGATCGGCACGGTCATCACGTCGATGGTGTAGAGGAAATAGGTCACGGTGAATTCATTGAACGAGACGATGAACGCCAGCAGCATGCCCGCCAGAATCCCCGACTTCATCAATGGCACCACCACGTCGACAATTGCCCGCAGCGGTGAAGCACCGAGCATTTGCGCGGCCTCTTCGACTTCGCTGCCGATCGAGAGCATGGCCGCCGTGCAGTTTTTCACCACGAACGGCAACGCCAGGATCACGTGGGCAATCACCAGGCGCGACGTCGTCATCTGGAACGGCAGGCTGTCGAACACCAGCAGCAATGCCAGGCCCAGCACTACCATGGGGAACACCAGCGGCAACGACATCAGCTGCAGGGCCACGGCCTTGCCGCGGAACTCGCAACGGGTCAGCGCGTAAGCCGCCGGCACCGCGATGATCGTCGCGAAGATCATGGTCAGGCACGCCACCATCAAGCTGGTGGTCATGGCTTTGCCCAGGCTCAGCACGTCGCTGGCATCCGGCGAGACGAAGGTGTGCCAGGCCGCCTTGTACCATTGCAGGCTGTAGCTGCTCGGTGGGAAATCGAGGTTCGACGCGCCGCTGAACGACATGACGATCATGGTCAGGATCGGCAGCACCGCAAGCAGCAGGATGAAGCCCGAGAGAATGCCGGCGAACTTGCCGGTATCCCCTGGCAACAGCGACTGGCGTTTCTTGATCAGCGTACTCATTGCGAAGCCTCCAGCATGCGACGGCGACGGCCGGTGATGAACTCGGACAAGGTCATGATCGCAAGCGTCGTGACGATCAACACCACACCGGCGGCGGATGCGGCTGGCCAGTTCATCAGCGGGGCGATCTGGTCATGCACCATCACCGCCAGCATCGGCACTCGCCGGCCACCGAGCAGCAGAGGCACCACGAAGCTGCTGGCGTTGTAGGCGAACACCAGGGTCGCGCCGGTGATGATCCCCGGCAGACTCATCGGCAACACCACCTGGCGGAACACTTGGAGGCGACTTGCACCCAAGGTAGCAGCGGCTTCTTCGTAGCTGCGGGCGACGCCGCGCATGGCGCTGGCAATCGGCAGCACGGCCAGCGGGAAAGCGGTTTGCACCAGGCCCATCAGCACGCCGTTCTGATTGTAGAGCAGCATGATCGGGCGCTTGATCAGGCCCAGCCCCATCAGAGCCTGATTGAGCATCCCGCCGGGGCCGAGAATCACCAGCCAGCCGTAGCTTTGCAGCAGCAGGTTGACCAGCAATGGCAATAGCACCGCTGCCAGGAAAATCCTACGTACGAAAGGCGACGTCAGGCGCGACATGGTGTAGGCCACCGGGATCGCCAGCACCACCGCGATCACTGCGCTGATCAGCGCCAGGCGCAGAGTCAGCATCAGGGATTTGAGGTAGTAGGGTTCGAGCAACTGGGCGTAACTGGCCAGGCTGAACCCGGACCATTCCGCGCCCTTGGTGCCCACGCTCATGCGCAGCACCAAGAGGCTGGCGGCAATCAGCACTCCCAGAAACAGCATCGACGGCGAGAGAAAAAACCAGGCGCGCGCCGTCGGCGAAACACCCCGATTCGGGCGCGACTCAGCGGCGCTGACCGAATGGGTCAAAGGTTGGTGTTCCATAGCAAAGGTCTCGTCAATGGAAAGCAGCTGAAGAACACATCCTTCAAAACCACCGTGAACCCTGTGGGAGCGGGCTTGCTCGCGAAAGCGGTGTGTCAGTCACATGGATGTTTGAATGTGCTGACGCATTCGCGAGCAAGCCCGCTTCCACATTGGATTTGTGGTGTTCCAAAGAGCCGGTGTTCGTCACGCGATCAGGAAGAAAAGATTTCCGTGTAACGACGAATCCATTGGTCATGCACACTGGCCAGGAAGGCGTTGTCGTGCATGATCGCCTTCTCGGCAATCTGCTCCGGCGTGAGGATGTACGGGCTCTTGCGCGCTTCGGCGGAGATGATCGCCTTGGCGTTGACCGGACCGTTGTAGATGTCTTTAGCCATCTTGCCCTGTACCAGCGGATCCAGGGAGTGGTTGATGAAGGCATAGGCCATGTCGGTGTCGCCCGGACGATTCTTCGGCATCACCGACAGCATCAGGTCGGTATAGAAACCTTCCTTCATGCCGAACGTGGCACCCAGGCCGTAATTCGGGTCGCGGATCTGTTTCGGGAAGAACGCTGGGGCGTACAGACCGCCCATGTCCAGCGAGCCGGTGCGGAACAGCTCGGCGATCTGGTTCGGGTTCTCGCCCAGGGTTACCACGCGGTCCTTGAGCTCGGCGAGTTTCTTGAAGCCTGGCTCGATGTTGTGCTCGTCACCACCGGCCAGTTTGGCGGCGATGATGATCAGGTCCATGGCCTCGGTCCAGTTCGGCGGCGGCAGGAAAATGTTTGGCGCCGCGTCAGCGTCCCACAGCGAGGCGTAACTGGTCGGGGCTTCTTTCTGGGTGCGGGTGCTGTAGACCAGGCTGTTGCACCACAGCAGGTAACCGATGCCGTGGCCGTTGGCGCCGGTACGGTATTTCTCCGGTACGTCGACCAGGTTGGGAATGCGATTGAGGTCAGGTTTTTCCAGCAGATCGGCGGCGGCCAGACCTTCGGCGCCAACGCCCGCCAGGGTGATGATGTCGTACTGCGCACGGTCACCCGCGGCCTTGAGCTTGGCGACCATTTCCGAGGTACTGCCGGTGCGGTCAGCGATAACCTTGCAACCGTATTTGTCTTCGAAGGTCGCGGCGATGTTGCGCAGCGCAGCCAGGCCGGTGTCATCGGACCAGGTCAGCAGGCGCAAGGTCTTGCCTTGAAAGCGGGTGTCGCTGGCGTTGGCCTTGACGAACGGCAGGCTCATGGCGGCCGCGGCAACCGAGGCTACGCCCACGGTCTTGATGAATTGACGTCTGTTCAGATCGTGCTCGCCCATTACGGACTCCCTTTGTTTTTGTAGGTATGAGGTTGGTCGCAATCATTGCGTCTGTGCCGCCATATCAGCTTCCAACCCCCGAATCCACGGGGTTTGAGCTGACTCGACCGGCTTCATCCTGAGGTCGTGCAAAACACCTGACTATCGATAAAAACTCATTGAAGCCATGACGCCGGTGCATGGCTTCCTGTAGGAGCGAGCAGGCTCGCGATGGGCGCAAGGGCACCGCGTTCATTCAAGGACCCCACGTTATCGTTGACGTCCATCGCGAGCATGCTCGCTCCTACAAAGGGGGTGTCAAACAGCGCGGATAACGTGTTTGATTTCCTGGAAAGCCTGCAAGCCCCATGGCCCCAATTCGCGGCCGATGCTGCTCTGCTTGTAGCCGCCCCAGGCGGTCTGCGGGAAGATCACTTGCGGTGCGTTGATCCATACCAGCCCTGCCTGCAAAGCGTTGGCGACGCGATCCGCCGCTTCGGCATTGCGTGTGACCACGCTGGCGACCAGACCGAACTGGCTGTCGTTGGCCAGGGCAATCGCCTCGGCCTCGCTGGCAAAACTGCGCACGCAAATCACCGGGCCGAAAATCTCTTCACACCACAGCGCACTGTCCAGAGGCACGTCGGTGAATACCGTCGGCTGCAAAAAATATCCGCGCGGCAGATCGGCCGGACGATTACCGCCGCAAACCAGTTTGGCGCCAGCACTCAGGCCACGATCGATGTGACCGAGCACACGCTGGTATTGCGCCTGATTGACCAGCGCCCCCATTTCCACATCCGGATCGAACGGGGCCGCCACGCGAATCGCTTCGGCGCGAGTCTTCAAGCGAGCGATGAAATCATCGAACAACTCATCGGCAACCAGCACGCGACTGGTGGCCGAACACATCTGCCCGGCGTTGAAGAAACCACCCCCGCACGCTGTCTCCACCGCCAAATCAATATCGGCATCGGCCAGCACCAGCAGCGAAGACTTGCCGCCCAGCTCCAGGCTCACACCCTTGACGGTTTCCGCCGCCCGCTGCATGACCTGCACGCCGACTGCGTTACTGCCGGTGAACGACACCTTGACGATGCGCGGGTCCGCCGACAGCGGTGCACCG
This sequence comes from Pseudomonas sp. PDM31, assembly GCF_019218965.1. Taxonomy (NCBI): domain Bacteria; kingdom Pseudomonadati; phylum Pseudomonadota; class Gammaproteobacteria; order Pseudomonadales; family Pseudomonadaceae; genus Pseudomonas; species Pseudomonas sp. PDM31. The sequence continues at coordinate 117,291 of NZ_JAHUWS010000006.1, forward strand.
ACCGCCAGGCCAGTGCCGCAGACCAGGTTGAACACGCCTTTGGGCAACCCGGCCTCGGCGATGATCGCCGCCAGCTCCAACTCCGGCAGCGGCGTCACTTCCGAAGGTTTGAGCACCACGCAACAGCCGGCGGCCAGGGCCGGGGCGAGTTTCCACGCGGTGGTGACCATCGGGAAGTTCCACGGCACGATCAGGCCGACCACACCGCACGGCTCGCGGCGCAGGCGCGCGCTGAAATCGTCGCTCGGCAGTTCTACGGCACTGTCCTGTTGTGCATCCAGCCCTTCGACGAGAGTGGCGTAGTACTCGAACGTGGCGATCACATCGTCGACATCGATCGCCGCCTCGAACAGCGGTTTGCCGTTGTTGCTCGACTGCAAATGCATCAGTTGTTCACGACCGGCCTGCACGCCCGCAGCGACTTTGCGCAGGATCGCGCCACGCTCGGCCCCGCTGGTTTTCGACCAGTCGGCGAAAGCGTTGCTCGCCGCGCTCACGGCCTGATCGACGGCGCGCTCATCGCCGCCGTTGACGGTGGTCAACAGGGCTTCGGTCGCCGGGTTGATCACGCGCAGGTGTTCGTTGCCGGCCGACCATTGGCCGTCGATATACAGACCGTCCAGAGTGGTTGGAAAACTCATTTCGATACCGCCTGCATCCACTGGGCCTGATCGATTTCAATCAGGGTCGGACCCTGGCGATCGGCGGCCACACGCAAGGCAGCGCGCAGTTGCTCGACACCGTCGACGGCCTCGGCAGCGCAGCCCAGGCCCTTGGCCACCGCGATGAAGTCCGGGGTATAGATGTCGACACCCACAGGTTCAATGGCACGGTTGACCATGTACTTCTTGATCTCTTCGTAGCCCTGGTTATTCCACAGCAGCACGATCACCGGGGTGCGCGCTTCAACGGCACTGGCCAGTTCCGGCAGGGTGAATTGCAGGCCGCCGTCGCCGATCAGGCATACCACCGGCGGGCGGGCGCCGTTGTGGGCACTGCCGCCGAGCCAGGCGCCGATGGCCGCCGGCAAGGCATACCCGAGGGTGCCGTAGCCGGTGGAGGAGTTGAACCAGCGGCGCGGGCGCTCCGGGTTGAAGGTCAGGTTGCCGGTGTACACAGGTTGCGTCGAATCGCCGACGAATACTGCATCCGGCAGTTCATGCAAGACGGTTTCGAGGAAACGAGTCTGGGCCAGGGTCGCTGCATCCCATGTGCCCGCCAGCTCCTCTCGCAATCGCGCGGCACGCACCTGCCCCCAATCGTTGCGGCGCTCGGCCAGGGATTTGTGCGACAAGGCGCTGAGCAATGCGCGGGCGGCGTTGCGTGAGTCGGACACCAGCGCCACGTGCGGCGGATAGTTGCGCACGGTCTGGTCCGGGTCGATATCTACCCTTAGCAGTTGGCCAGGAATCTCGAAACCCCCGGCGAAGGTCACGTCGTAGTCGGTCTCGGCCAGTTCGGTGCCGATGGCCAAAACAACATCGGCCTCGGCGACCAGCGCGCGGGTAGCGACCAGGCTCTGGGTCGAACCGATCAGCAACGGGTGAGCGGATTCGAGCATGCCTTTGGCATTGATGGTCAGCGCCACCGGTGCGTCCAGCAGTTCGGCCAATTCGGTCAGTTCGGCGGCCGCATTGATCGCACCGCCACCGGCGAGAATCAGCGGACGCTTGGCACCAGCCAGCAATTGAGTCATGCGCGAAACAGCGCTCGGCGAAGCACCGGCACTGTCGATGTTGACGGGGATACTGGTGAGCAGGTCGTCGGCCTCTTCGACCAGCACGTCCAATGGAATTTCGATGTGCACCGGGCGCGGACGACCGGCCTGGAACAGCGCAAAGGCTCGGGCCAGCACACCCGGCAACTCCGAGGCCGACATCAGGGTATGGGAAAATGCGGCGACACCGGCGACCAGTGCGCCCTGGTTCGGCAGCTCATGCAGCTTGCCGCGACCACCGCCCAGCTGGCTGCGCGATTGCACACTGGAGATCACCAGCATCGGAATCGAATCGGCGTAAGCCTGCCCCATCGCCGTGGTGATGTTGGTCATGCCTGGGCCGGTGATGATGAAGCAGACACCCGGTTTGCCGCTGGTGCGAGCATAGCCATCGGCCATGAAACCGGCACCCTGCTCATGGCGCGGAGTCACGTGGTTGATACTCGAACGAGCCAGCCCGCGATACAGCTCCACGGTGTGAACCCCGGGAATGCCGAACACCTGCTCGACCCCGTAGTTTTCGAGTAACTTGACCAATACTTCGCCGCACGTCGCCATGTGAATTGCCCTTCTTGTTCGTTTGAGACGCCGGGCTGTGGGAGCGGGCTTGCTCGCGAAAGCGTTGTGTCATACAACATTGATGTCGATTGACACTCCCTCTTCGCGAGCAAGCCCGCTCCCACATGACCCGGGGATGGCCTCATTGGAACGGGCGACACGTAGGCGCAACAATGGATAAAAAGTCATACTAGCCATGTCCTCACGTCATACCTTGGATACCCATGAAACGACTGCCTCCCCTGCCGGCGCTGCACACTTTTCTGATTACAGCGCAGTGCTGCAACTTCACCCGGGCCGCTGAACAACTGCACATCACCCAAGGTGCGGTGAGCCGACAGATCGCCGGGCTGGAAGATCATCTGGGCTATGAGCTGTTCATCCGCCAGGCCAGGGGCCTTGAACTGACGACCGAGGGACGGGAATGGCTGCCACGGGTGCAGCAGATTTTCGGTTTGATCGACGAGGCCGTGGAGCAGATCGGCGAGACTCGCGAAACCCTGCAACTCAAGGCGCCGACCTGTGTCATGCGCTGGTTGCTGCCTCGCTTGCTGCAATGGCAGAAAGAGCGCCCGGATGTGCCGGTGGAACTGACCACCACGGTCAAGCACGGGGTGGATTTTCATCGCGAGCAGTTTGATGCGGCGGTGATGTACGGCGCACCGCCAGACGATGCACTGGCGTCTTGTCACCTGTTCGACGAACAACTGACGCCGGTCTGTTCCCGCCCCATGCTCGAAGGTCCCTTGGCGTTGCAGGCACCGACCGATTTGCAACAGCACCTGTTGTTGCACCCGACCCGCGACGAACGGGACTGGAAGGCCTGGTTGAAGGCAGCAGATGTGCATTTGACCAATGTCAGCAAGGGCCAGCATTTCGAAACACTGGACCTGGCGATGTCGATGGCGTCCCAGGGGACGGGTGTGGCGATTGGCGACTGGTCGTTGATCGGCGATGACCTGAATGCCGGGCGGCTGGTCATGCCCTTTGAGCTGAAGGTGAAAACCGGTTTGGCGTACTACATCGTGTTCCCCGACAAACCCGCACCTTCGCCGAAATTGCGTGAACTGATGGGGTGGCTGGTGGAGCAGGCGCAGGCGCGTTGAAGCAGCCCTGATCGTTCTCACGGGCGTGGGAACGATCATCTCAAGCCTCGGTCATTCGCCCCACTTCATCTCACCTTTGGCGACTTTGGCGCTCAGCTCCAGAGAACTTTCTTCAGCGAGGCTCGGGTAGCGTTTTTTCATGGCGCCGATCAGCGCGGCAGAGTCTTTCGCCTTGGCAGTTTCCTCGTCGAACGCCTTGATGTAGTCGGCGGTGAACTGCACTGCCGCCAGTGAGCGCGCGCTCTCACCCAGGTAATGACCCGGCACCACGGTTTTCGGTTTCAGGGTTTCGATCGAATGCAGCGTAGTCAGCCAATCGGCATGGGACTGCGCAGTTTGGGTGTCGGCCATCCAGACGTGGATGTTTTGCGCCACCACGACACCACCCACCACGGCCTTGATCGACGGAATCCACACGAAGCTGCGATCCGGCTGCGGGCCGTCAAGACCGACTACCTGCAGCTTCTGCCCTTCGAGAATCAGGCTGTCGCCCTCGAGCACATCCGGCACGATGGTTTTGGCCGGTACGTCCGCGCCCATCTTCGGGCCCCAGAACGCCAGTTTGCCCTCGACTGAGTGCCTGATGTGCTCGACGGTCGGTTGCGAGGCCAGCACCCTGGCCTTGGGGAATGCGGCGGTCAGGGTATCGAGGCCAAAGTAGTAGTCTGGATCGCCGTGGCTGATGTAGATAGTGGTCAGTAGCTTGCCGCTGGCGCGGATTTTTTCCACCACTTTTTCAGCTTGGGATTTGCCGAATTGCGCATCAATCAGAATCGCCTCTTTGTCGCCGCTGACCAGTACAGAGGTCACCGGGAAAATCGCTTGTTCGCCGGGATTGTAGACGTCCAGGGTCAATGTCGACGCTGCGGCATGGGCACCGAAGCCAAGTGCGGCGCTGGCCAGTAAAACGCGTTTGAGAGTGGTGAAACCGATCATCTGTTGCTCCGTTGTCCGAATGGCGATGCAACAGAGCTTAATTGCGTACTTCAGTACAAAAAATGCGATCCTTTGACATAGTTTGTTTCTAAAATCGGGCAAATCATGGATCGTCTACAAGCAATGCGGGTGTTCGTCACTGTGGTCGATCTTGGTAGCCAGTCCGCTGCCGCCGATCATCTGGAGCTGTCACGGCCGGTGGTGTCGCGGTACCTGGCCGAACTGGAAGACTGGATCGGCGCGCGTCTGATGCATCGCACCACGCGCAAATTAAGCCTGACCGCTGCCGGCAGCGAAATACTGCCGCGCTGTCGGCAGATGCTCGATTTATCCAGCGACATGCAAGCCGCCGTCAGCGAACCGGATGACGCTCCGCGCGGCCTGCTGCGAATCAGCGTCAGCACGTCGTTCGGCCAGGCGCAACTGGCCGATGCCATGGCGGCGTACGTCAAGCGTTACCCCGGCGTCAGCATCGACATGCAGATGCTCGACCGCACGGTGAACCTGGTGGATGAACGTATCGACCTGGCAATTCGCACCAGCAACGACCTGGACCCAAACCTGATCGCTCGCCGGCTGACGGTCTGTCGCTCGGTGGTCTGTGCCACTCCCGCCTACCTGCGCGAACATCCGGCGCCACAACGGGTCGAGGACCTGAGCCTGCATAACTGCCTGACCCATTCCTACTTCGGCAAAAACCTCTGGCATTTCGAGCAGGACGGCGAGCAGGTATCTGTGCCGGTGCAAGGCAACATCAGCGCCAACGAAGCCAGTACCCTGTTACGCGCCACCCTGGCCGGGGCCGGGGTGGCAATGCTGCCCACGTATCAGGCCGGGGTGCATATCCACAGCGGCGAGCTGATTCGCTTGCTGCCTGCCGTCGAGCCCCGGCAGTTGAACGTGTACGCGGTGTACGCCTCACGCAAGCACATGCCTGCGGCGCTGCGCAGCTTGCTGGATTTTCTGGTGGTGAGATTTGCGCAAGAACCGGAGTGGGATGCCGGGTTTTAAAATCAAAAGATCGCAGCCTGCGGCAACTCCTACACAACTCACCGACCCTGACCTATGCTCAAAGTAATACCCGAGGGTATTCGTTCAGAGGTCAACGCCATGAACATCAAAACAAGAAGATACCTTGCGATTCTCATCACCTGCGCGTTCACGCTCGGGTTGTATGGCGCTGCGGCCTGGCGCGTGGAACAACTGCGCGACCTGCCCCGTGAATACTCGAGCTGTTACTTCGAGCGCTGCGTTCCCCACAACGCGACGCTCAACGCCCTGCGGTAGGACGGGAGTCAGCTGTCCTTGTCCTGTTCGGCCTTCAAGCGGTCGCGGAACGCCTTGGGCGAAATGCCCACTCGACGGCGGAACAGCCGCGTGAAATTGGTCGGATCCGAAAATCCCAACACGTCGGACATTTCATAAATGGTCATGCTGGTATAGGTCAGCAAGCGCTTGGCCTCCAGCAGTTGACGCTCGTGCATGATCTGCAATGCCGGTTGCCCCGCCAGCTCGCGGCAGGTGCCATTGAGATGCGACACCGAAATCCCCAGGCGGTGGGCCAGGTCTTCGACCTTGACGTGTTGGCGATAAGTCTCTTCCACCAGTTGAATAAACCCGTTTAGGTATTCCCGCGCACGCTGTGGTCGCGCAAGTGCGGTACGTCGCTGGATCACCTGACGACTGACCCACACCATGATCACGCTGACCAGCGAATGCATGAGCATTTCCCGCGCCGGCTCATGGCTGGTGTATTCAGTGTGCAATGCGCTGAACAGGCTGTTGAGGTATTCGCCATTCTCGCCCGCCGGGTAGCTTTCGGCCTGGGCCAGGGCATTCACCGATTGCCCTAGCTGCCCTTGCAAATGGGTGATCAGTGGCGTCGCCAGGGTTACCACGAACCCTTCCACGTCCTCGGAAAAACGAAAGCCATGCACCGAAAGCGGTGGCAGGATCTGGATGGCCGGTTCTGTCAGTTGCGATCGTTTGCCTTCGATTTCAAGTTCTGCCTGACCTTTGAATACGAAGAGCAACTGGCATAAATCGGCATGGCGATGGGGTTTGATTTGCCAATGATGTTCGCGGCTGCGTTTGGAAATGGTTTCGCAGTGCAGCAAGTCCGGGGTTGGCCAATCCAGGCTTTCACCGTAGAGCTTGAACACGGGAATCGAAGGCAGGTCAGGCTTGTTCATGACGTCAATCCAGGCCTCGAGTAAATGGCGGGCGATAATCGCACTGATTGGCAGAATGTACAGGTATCCGCTCAGTTTTCACCTTCAATTGACAGACCCGCAAGGGAAAAATGCAAGCGTTCGATCCATAAAAATCATTCACCGGCCCTGGTCGCGTGAAGCTTGCGAGTCATAAAAACAATGAAAACGCTGAAAACCCAGGTTGCCATCATTGGTGCCGGCCCATCAGGCTTGCTGCTCGGCCAGTTGCTGCACAACGCGGGTATCGACAACGTCATTATCGAACGCCAGAGCCCCGACTATGTGCTCGGGCGAATCCGCGCCGGAGTCCTCGAACAGGGCATGGTAGAGCTGTTGCGCCAGGCCGGCGTGGGCCAGCGAATGGACCGCGAAGGGTTGGTCCACGGCGGCTTTGAACTGGCCCTCGACGGCCGTCAGGTACACATCGATCTGCACACCCTGACCGGTGGAAAAACGGTGATGGTCTATGGCCAGACCGAAGTCACCCGCGACCTGATGGCCGCTCGTCGGGAGGCTGGCGCGCAGACAATTTACCAGGCCGGCGATGTCGTTCCCCATGGCATGAAAAGCGCAGAAACCTTTGTCACGTTTGAGAAGGACGGCCAGGCCTGGCGCCTCGACTGCGACTACATCGCCGGTTGCGACGGTTTTCACGGCGTGGCGCGCCAGTCCATACCCGCCGACTGCCTGAAAGTGTTCGAGCGGGTCTATCCGTTCGGCTGGCTGGGAATCCTCGCCGATACCCCGCCGGTCCACGAAGAACTGGTCTACGCCCGCCATGAGCGCGGTTTTGCCCTGTGCAGCATGCGTTCGGCGACGCGCACCCGGTACTACCTGCAAGTGCCGACCAGCGATCACGTCGATAACTGGTCCGACCAACGCTTCTGGGACGAACTCAAGTTACGCCTGCCCCAAGACCTGGCAAACAAGCTGATCACCGGGCCGTCCATCGAAAAAAGCATCGCGCCGTTGCGCAGCTTCGTGGTCGAACCGATGCAGTACGGGCGGCTGTTCCTGGTCGGTGATGCGGCGCACATCGTCCCGCCCACCGGCGCCAAGGGCTTGAACCTGGCGGCCAGCGATGTCAGTACGCTGTTTAATATTCTGCTCAAGGTTTATCGCGAAGACCGCCTCGATTTGTTGGAGAAGTACTCCGAAATCTGCCTGCGCAGGGTATGGAAAGCCGAGCGGTTTTCCTGGTGGATGACTTCGATGCTGCATCGTTTCGATGATCAGGACGCCTTTGACCAGCGCATCGTCGAGTCAGAGCTTGAGTACTTCATCGGCTCCGAGGCCGGCCGAAAAACCATTGCAGAAAATTACGTCGGCCTTCCGTACGAGACTATCGAATAGCTTGCTATCGACTTACACTGGCGAGCATTCCCTGCTCGCCTGGCGGCTTGCAGGTCAATTACTGCCGCAGGTTTTCCCGTGACCAATCTCCACCAGCCTGAAACGCCAAAACCGGCGATCCGCAGCATTCTGGTCGCTTTGATGCTGGCGATCTTTCTCGGGGCACTGGACCAGACCATCGTTGCCGTGTCGATGCCGGCCATTTCCGCGCAGTTCAAGGACGTCAACCTGCTCGCCTGGGTCATCTCCGGTTATATGGTGGCAATGACCGTGGCGGTGCCGATCTACGGAAAACTGGGCGACCTGTACGGCCGGCGCAAACTGATGTTGTTCGGCATGGCTCTGTTCACCCTGGCTTCGGTGTTCTGCGGCATGGCCCAGAGCATGGAACAACTGGTGCTGGCGCGTATTTTCCAGGGCATCGGTGCTGGCGGGATGATTTCGGTGAGCCAGGCGATCATCGGCGACATCGTGCCGCCCCGGGAACGCGGTCGTTACCAGGGCTATTTCAGCAGCATGTACGCGGTGGCCAGCGTGGCGGGGCCGGTGCTCGGCGGCTATATGACCGAATACCTGTCCTGGCGCTGGGTGTTCCTGATCAACCTGCCGCTGGGCCTGGGTGCGTGGCTGGTAGCCAACCGAACACTGGTGGGGCTGCCCATTCCCCAGCGCAAACCGATCATCGATTATCTCGGCACCCTGCTGATGGTCATAGGCCTGACGGCGTTGCTGCTCGGGATCACCCAGGTTGGCCAGGGTCATTCATGGCGCAGCAGCCAAGTACTCTCGCTGCTCGCCTGTGCGCTGCTGGTGCTGGCGCTGTTCGTCGCCCATGAACGGCGGGCGCGGGAACCGTTGTTGCCCATGCATCTGTTTGCCAATCGCAATGCGATCCTGTGCTGGTGCACGATTTTTTTCACCAGCTTCCAGACCATTTCCCTGATCGTGCTGATGCCGTTGCGCTTCCAGAGCGTGACCGGCGCCGGGGCCGACAGCGCCGCCCTGCACCTTCTGCCATTGGCCATCGGATTGCCGATAGGCGCTTATTTCGCCGGCCGCCGCACCTCGGTGACCGGTCGTTACAAACCCATGATACTCACCGGTGCAGTGCTGATGCCGATTTCGATCCTGGGCATGGCGTTCACCCCGCCACAGGCGTTGGTATTGAGCAGCCTGTTCATGTTGCTCAGCGGGATCGCCGGCGGCATGCAGTTCCCGACTTCTCTGGTGGGCACGCAGAACTCTGTGGAGCAACGGGATATCGGCGTCGCCACCAGCACCACCAATCTGTTCCGCTCGCTGGGCGGCGCGGTGGGTGTGGCGCTGATGTCGGCACTGCTGCTGGCGTTGCTGCAGGACTCGAGCTTCGCCCACCTGGCTGGCTCCGCGCTGATCGCCGAAGGGCATTCGGGGAACGTCTTGCTGGACGGTTTGAACGCCGCACCGGGGGATGCCCAGGACGCCTTGCGTGCCGAGTTGTTGCTGACATTCCGGCATTTGCTGACGGTCAGTGCAGCGGTGTCGTTGCTGGGGCTGGCGGCGGCGATTGCCATGCCGAACATGTTATTGCGCGGGCGTGAGGACAAGGCTCGATAGGCAAAGCGAGTCGCCTTTATTCGCGGGCAAGCCCGCTCCCACAGGATTTTCGCAGTCCTTGTGGGAGCGGGCTTGCTCGCGAATGCGTCATGACAAACAGCAAATTATCAAGGGCTGTAATACCCGACTGCGACCAGAAAATGCCCGACCTTCTTCAGGTATGCATGCTTGTTCTCGACCTTGGTGGTCACCGGGTTTTTCCAGCGGTACTCGTATTCGCCATAGTCCTGTTTGGCCATCAGCGCCAGGATCGGCTCGCCCACCGGATTGCCTTCTGGATCCTTGATGCTGCTGAAGTCGGTATTGATCAGCCGCAGGTTAGTGCCATGGGCGACGTAACGCCGGGTATTGAGGTCGACGACAAACACGTACAAATCATCCTGCAGGTAACCGCCCTTGAGTGAGTTGATCGCCGTCAGGGTGCCCTTCTCGTCCTTGGTCAGATCGATCGCCGCTTTGTTGAGCAGCGCCATGGCTTGCTCCGCGGACGCCCGTGGCAGGTAATAACCGACGGCCAGGATGCGCTGGCCAATGCGCTGGTAGTAGACGCGCTTGCGTTCGACCTTGCCGTCCGACCAGTTCTGCCAGCGATATTCCCCCTGCTGGATACCATTGCCCTCCGGCACTTTCAGGGCGTCCTTGAAGGTTTTCTGCAAGTCCGGGGGCAGGGTTTCCGACACGTCCCGGCCTATCAGTGCTGCAGAAGGTCCGCCGCTGGCGAGCATCACGCCCTTGGTGTCAACCACGAAGACATAACGATCCTTGTCGACAAACTCGCCCTGGCGGCTGAATGCCGCGAAGGCCTTGTCGCCATTCTGGTGATAGTAGGCCAGGGCTTTTTCCAGCAAGGCGATGGCCGCCTGACTGTCTTCCTTCTCTGTCGCGGCGGCCTGCGCCTGGCCCAGCCCCATTAAAAGCATGCCGCACAGCAAGACGAATTTATGCACAAACCCCATTGCCCATCCCTCGTTCTCATTGGTGTTACAAGAGCGTAGACGGCAATGGGGCATGTATGGGTATTGAGTGTTGTCAGCCAATCATTCCCGGCGCATCCGGAAAGACCTGACTACTTACTGCCGGGCGCGCAGTTGCTGCTGAAGATTCTGAATCTGCGCCTGAAGGGTGTTGATGTTGCGGGTTACCTGGCCGCGGAAGGCATCGAATTCGGCGGTATTGGTCGCGCCCTGAGCCGGGGCTGGACGATTGTCCTGTACGCTTTTGAGTACAATGATTTCTTGTTCGAGACGCTCGATGGCAGCGCTCGGATTGCCCTGTTTCTTCAGTGCGACGATATCGGCCCCCAGGCTTTTCATCTGCGCGTCGAGCTTCTCGCTGTCGGCAGAGGCGCTTTTGAGTGCCGCCAGGTCGCCACTCAATGCTTTGACTTGCGCCTGCAACTGACCGTTGGCACTCTGCTGCTCGGTGTTCTGGGCGCTGATCTGTGCCAGGCGCTTATCGAGATCGGTGGTTTGCGCGCTCATCTGTGCCAGACGCTTGTCCAGCTCCGACGCCTGGCCGGCAACGCCCAGTTGCTGCGCATTCTGATCCTGGAGTTTGCTTTCCAGCTGTCTGATTTGCAGCTTCAGGGCTTCGCTGTCGCTGCTGACACTGGTCTGGCTGGCGACCACCTTGCCGGAAATATCCTGCAAGCGCCCTGCCGCTTCCTCACTGATTCGCGCGAAGCTTTCCTGGGTCGCCACCAGTTGCTGCTCCATCAGTGAGATCTGCTGAAAGCTCCACCAGGCAAGAACGGCAAAAGCAATGAACAAGGCGCCAACCAGCGCCCAGAGCGGGCCGGTGCTCGCCGCCTTGACCTTGACCACCGGGGCCGTGCGCGCATGCACGACCTTGCGCACAGTGGGCACAAACTCATCGTCGTCGAGAACGTCTGCACGCAAGCTCGGTACATCGTCAAAGTCGTCGTGGGCATCGTTACGCATGGACATTCAATCAACCTTTGTGAAACACGTGATGGCTTGATGCGCCGCAGTATAAACCCCACAGCCGCACAGGTTGACCCTGAACGCCCGCCATCGGTTCAGAAAGCGACCGTGACTTGAGTATCAGCGAATGTCCTGAGCCTTCCACCAGCCACAGAATTCATCGAGCGCCGTCCACAGACTGACCTTGGGATCGTAATCCAGATAATGCCGGGCGCGACTGATGTCCAGGGTGAAGTTTTTGTTCATGACCTGCATGCCCAGGCGCGACAAGGTCGGCTCGGGACGCCCCGGCCATAGCTTGCAGACGCCTTCGTTAAGCGCCGCAACGGAGTAGGCCAAGCCATAGGAACGGTAGCGGGTAACCTGTGGGACTTCCATTGCGCGCATGACGTAATTGACCACGTCCCACAGGGGAACCGGCGTGCCGTTACTGATATTGTAAGCCTTGCCCAAGGCAGAGCCGCTGGCCAGCAAGCTACTGAGCAGGGCTTCGTTGAGGTTTTGCACGCTGGTGAAATCAACCTTGTTCAGGCCATTGCCGATGATCGCAAGGCGCCCTTTGCGCTGCATCTTCAGCAAACGCGGGAAGATACTCATATCGCCAGCACCGGTAACGAAACGCGGGCGCAGGGCCAGGGTTTCGAGACCGAACTCCTGGGCACCGAAGACCTTTTGCTCGGCCAGGTACTTGGTAGCGGCGTAATGATGCTTGAAACGCTTGGGTACCTGTTCTTCAGTCAGGCCCAGATGATCGCGGCCATCGAAATAGATCGACGGCGATGACAGGTGCACCAACCGTCGAACCCGTTGTTTCAGGCAGGCCTCGACAACGTTCTCGGTGACCTGGACGTTGCCTTGATGGAAGTCCTGATACCGTCCCCACAACCCCACCGCTCCGGCGCAATGCACCACGGACTCGACGTCCGAGCACAGCTCGCGTGCCAGTTCCGGGTCGCTCAGGTCGCCCTGGATGAACTCGGCACCACGACGTACCAGATGCTCCACACTCTCGGCCCGGCGACCGTTGACCCGTACGTCCAGGCCCTGCTCCAGGGCGAAACGCGCAAAGCGTCCGCCAATGAAGCCGCTTGCGCCGGTAACCAGAATCTTCATTTATTGCTCCTAGAAATGCAGTTGCAAGCGTCAAGCTGCAAGCCGCAAGTTAAAACAGTGCACACGCGCTTTACTTGCCGCTCGCAGCTTGACGCTCAAGGCTGCACCCAGGGCACCAGCCATTGCTTCGACGCGAGCACCAATTGATCGGTCAGCAAACCCAGTAACTCACCGCCATTGCGCCAATGATGCCAGTACAAAGGCACATCGATCGGTTTATCTGGCAACAGTTCGCGCAATACCCCGCGCTCCAGTTGCTCGCGCACCTGAAGCTCCGGGACTAGCCCCCAGCCGAGTCCCGCTTCGGTGAGGCGGATAAAGCCTTCAGACGATGGGCAGAGATGGTGTTCGAATCCACCGTTGACCCCCAGGGATGCGAGATAGCGATGCTGCAGGAAATCGTCCGGGCCAAATACCAGCGCCGGGGTTCGAGCCAGCTGATCAGCGCGAACGCCCTCGGGAAAGTGCCGGGCAATGAAGGCCGGGCTGGCCAGCGCACGATAACGCATGGCCCCCAGCAATACACTGCGCGCCCCGGCCACCGGGCGCTCGCTGGCACAGAGGCAAGCCGCCACTTCTCCGGCACGCATACGTTTGAGGCCGACGGTCTGGTCTTCAACCACCAGATCCATCAACAAGTGTTGTTGCGCGCAGAACTCCCCCACCGCCTGCGCCCACCAGGTGGCCAGGCTGTCGGCATTCAAGGCAATCCGCAGGCGCTCCGGCAAGCCTTCTTCATCCAGTGCCGGTACCAGGCTTTGCAGATCGCGTTCAAGCAAGCGCACCTGTTGCACATGGTTGAGCAGGCGCCGGCCGATTTCCGTCGGCGTGGGCGGAGTAGCCCGCACCAGCACAGGTTGCCCGACCCGGGCTTCGAGCAACTTGATGCGCTGGGAAATCGCCGATTGCGACAGACCCAGCACCTGCGCGGCCCGTTCAAAACCGGCCTGCTCGACCACTGCGGCCAGGGCGGAAAGCAATTTGTAGTCGAACATCAGTTTTCCTAATGAGCGATCAGCATGATTTGTTTTTCTTATACAGGCTTCCAACGGAGAATGACCAGCATGAACTTCTGAACAAGGATTACCCCATGGCTGGCGAAACTTCACTGGCAACGCTGCTGCGCAGCATGAGCCCGCAACTCAACGCTGGCGAATATGTGTTCTGCACCCTGCGCGACGGCCATTTGCCGGCAGGTCTGGAGATTGTCGGCAGCTTTCGCGAGCAGGAAGGTCTGACCGTGATTCTCGAACGTTCCCGCGCCGAACAAGCCGGATTCAGCTTCGACTACGTGGCTGCGTGGATCACCCTGAACGTGCACTCGGCCCTGGAAGCCGTCGGCCTGACTGCCGCGTTTGCCAGCGCACTGGGCAACGCCGGCATCAGCTGCAACGTGATCGCCGGCTATTACCACGACCATTTGTTCGTCGGCCAGGCCGACGCCGACCGTGCCCTTCAGGTGTTGCGGAACCTGGCGGCCAACGCGGAGTAAACGATATGTGGCAAAGCTACGTGAACGGCCTGTTGGTGGCCTTCGGACTGATCATGGCAATCGGTACCCAGAATGCGTTTGTTCTGGCGCAAAGCCTGCGGCGTGAACATCACCTGCCGGTGGCCGCGCTTTGCGTGGCCTGCGATGCATTGCTGGTGGCCGCCGGGGTATTCGGCCTGGCGACGGTGCTGGCACAAAATCCGACGCTGTTGGCCATAGCTCGCTGGGGCGGCGCGGCGTTTCTATTGTGGTACGGCAGCCAGGCGCTGCGCCGGGCTTTTTCCAGCCAGAGCCTGCAACAAGGAGAAAACCAGACCGTGCGTTCGCTGCGGGCGGTGATGCTCAGCGCCCTGGCGGTAACGCTGCTCAACCCGCATGTCTACCTGGACACCGTTTTACTGATCGGCTCACTCGGCGCCCAACAAACCGAACCCGGCGCCTATGTGGTGGGCGCGGCCAGTGCCTCGCTGCTGTGGTTTTTCACCCTGGCGCTGGGCGCGGCGTGGCTGGCTCCGTGGCTGGCTCGACCGAGTACCTGGCGAATTCTCGACCTGCTGGTGGCGGTGATGATGTTTGCCGTAGCCGTCCAGTTAATTACCGCCGGGTAAATTGTTCCGCACAGCCCTGGAACCTCTATTCCACACAGTTGTTGCGTGGTTATGCCGCCACCCCGGTGCTATGATCCGAATCCCTGCGCCGCAAAGAGTACAAACTCCCCGGCGCTAGTCTGGCCGCCCGTGATCGGCCTTGCGCTCACCGCAACTGACCTGATTAGGAGAATCATCATGGCTTTCGAATTGCCGCCGCTGCCTTACGCACACGACGCCCTGCAGCCGCACATTTCCAAGGAAACCCTGGAATACCACCACGACAAGCACCACAACACCTATGTCGTGAACCTGAACAACCTGGTGCCAGGCACCGAGTTCGAAGGCAAGACCCTGGAAGAAATCGTCAAGACTTCCTCGGGCGGTATCTTCAACAACGCCGCTCAGGTCTGGAACCACACTTTCTACTGGAACTGCCTGGCACCAAATGCTGGCGGCCAACCAACCGGCGCACTGGCTGACGCGATCAACGCTGCTTTCGGTTCGTTCGACAAGTTCAAGGAAGAGTTCAGCAAGACTTCCATCGGCACCTTCGGTTCCGGCTGGGGCTGGCTGGTGAAAAAGGCTGACGGTTCCCTGGCCCTGGCCAGCACCATCGGCGCCGGCAACCCGCTGACCAACGGCGACACTCCGCTGCTGACCTGCGACGTCTGGGAACACGCTTACTACATCGACTACCGCAACGTTCGTCCGAAGTACGTCGAAGCGTTCTGGAACCTGGTCAACTGGAAATTCGTGGCTGAGCAGTTCGAAGGCAAGACCTTCACCGCTTAAGTCCGACGCCAGTCAAAAAACCCGGCTTTTCAGCCGGGTTTTTTATTGCCCGGGATTTTTCGGTTTGATGGGGCCTCTTCGCGAGCAAGCCTCACATTTGTCCGGGTACATCCGGGAGGGATTGGTCGGCTCACAGGCCACCATCGCCGGCAGGCCAGCTCCCACAAGAATTGGGGATCGCCGCAAGAGATAGGTCGGTTACAAGGCCGCCATGCAAGGTAAATCATGCTCCACATCGCGACCGTCATGCCGCTATCGAACCCAAGCCAATTTCCCACAATGAAACAAGCCGCGCGCCTCTTGCCGCACAGCCACAGACGTCTAACATCAACCAAATGGAAATTTTCTCCACCCAGCCCCTCAAGTTGAAGGACTCGACAACCGACACAGTACTAATAGGCAAATGGCTCAGGGCAACGAAAAATCGGCCAGGCTGCAGGCAAACCCGCCTGTGGCCGATTGTCCCTTTGACTGCCCCTACGGGATTGCCAATACTCAATGCAACTTGATGCTGCCCGCACGGAACAAGGAATAGCCCTTTGAAGCTGGAACTCAAGAACAGCTTGTCGGTGAAGTTGCTCCGGGTTGTGCTCCTGTCGGCATTGATCGTCGGCGTAGTCTTGAGCTGCGCGCAGATTGTTTTCGATGCCTATAAAACACGCCAGGCCGTCGCCGGTGATGCCGAGCGCATCCTCGATATGTTTCGCGACCCCTCGACCCAGGCTGTCTATAGCCTGGACCGGGAAATGGGCATGCAGGTCATCGAGGGCTTGTTTCAGGATGACGCCGTACGCCAGGCGTCCATCGGCCACCCCAACGAGCCCATGCTCGCGCAAAAAACCCGCGAGTTGCAGCAATCGAGCAGTCGCTGGCTGACCGACCTGATTCTTGGCAAGGAACGCACTTTCACCACCCAACTGGTGGGTCGCGGGCCGTACAGTGAGTATTACGGCGACCTGAGCATTACCCTCGATACCGCCACCTACGGGCAAGGTTTTATCGTCAGCTCGGTGATCATCTTCATTTCCGGCGTGTTGCGCGCCCTGGCGATGGGGCTTGTGCTGTACCTGGTTTATCACTGGCTGCTGACCAAGCCGTTGTCGCGGATCATCAAGCACCTCACGGAAATCAACCCGGATCGCCCCAGCGAGCACAAAATCCCATTGCTCAAGGGGCACGAGAAAAACGAGCTGGGCATCTGGATCAACACGGCAAATCAGCTGCTTGAATCCATCGAGCGCAATACTCACCTGCGTCATGAAGCGGAAAACAGCCTGCTGCGCATGGCCCAATACGACTTTCTCACCGGTTTACCGAACCGGCAGCAATTGCAGTATCAGCTGGACAAGATCCTGATCGACGCCGGCAAGCTGCAACGCCGGGTCGCTGTGCTGTGTGTAGGCCTCGACGACTTCAAGGGCATCAACGAACAGTTCAGCTATCAGACCGGCGACCAATTACTGCTGGCCTTGGCCGACCGCCTGCGCGGCCATAGTGGTCGCCTCGGTGCCCTTGCCCGCCTGGGTGGCGACCAGTTCGCCCTGGTGCAGGCCGATCTGGAACAACCCTACGAAGCCGCCGAACTGGCGCAAAGCATTCTTGATGATCTGGAAGCGGCGTTCGCCCTCGATCATCAGGAAATCCGCCTGCGTGCCACCATCGGCATCACTCTGTTTCCCGAGGACGGCGACAGCACCGAGAAGTTGTTGCAGAAGGCCGAGCAGACCATGACCCTGGCCAAGACCCGCTCGCGCAACCGCTATCAGTTCTATATTGCCAGTGTCGATACCGAAATGCGCCGCCGGCGCGAACTGGAAAAAGACCTGCGCGATGCCCTGACCCGCAACCAGTTCTACCTCCTCTACCAGCCGCAGATCAGCTACCGCGATCATCGGGTAGTCGGTGTCGAAGCGTTGATTCGCTGGCAGCACCCCGAGCACGGGCTGGTACCGCCAGACCTGTTCATCCCGCTGGCTGAGCAGAACGGCACCATCATTGCCATTGGCGAATGGGTACTGGACCAGGCCTGCAAGCAGCTGCGCGACTGGCATGACCAGGGCTTCAACGATTTGCGCATGGCGGTGAATCTGTCGACGGTGCAACTGCACCACGCCGAGTTGCCAAGGGTGGTCAACAACCTGTTGCAGATGTACCGCCTGCCTCCACGCAGCCTGGAACTGGAAGTTACCGAGACCGGCCTGATGGAAGACATCAGCACTGCCGCCCAGCACTTGCTCAGCCTGCGCCGCTCCGGGGCACTGATTGCCATCGACGACTTCGGGACCGGCTATTCGTCCCTGAGCTACCTGAAAAGCCTGCCCCTGGACAAGATCAAGATCGACAAGAGCTTCGTTCAGGACCTGCTCGATGACGACGACGATGCGACCATCGTCCGGGCCATCATCCAGTTGGGTAAAAGCCTTGGCATGCAGGTGATTGCCGAAGGTGTGGAAACCGCCGAGCAGGAGGCCTACATCATCTCCGAAGGTTGCCACGAAGGTCAGGGCTATTACTACAGCAAGCCGCTGTCGGCACGGGAATTGAGTGCTTACCTGAAACAGGCGCAGCGTAGCAACGCGGTAATTCTGTAACCCCTGTAGGAGCGAGCATGCTCCTGCAGGGTGAAGCACGCCCCTGTGTGAATAAGAAATATTTACAGGTACAACCCTTTACACATAATGCGAAAGATTTGCATTATGTCGCAGTTTTGCGCGCCCAAGGCGCCATTCAACCCCCTATCGAAGCAGGATGTTCGCCATGATTCGTATGCCTCTGGCTACCGCCAGTCTGTTGGCCATCGCTATTTCCCTCGCCGGCTGCGGTGAAGGTAAAGACAAAGAAACTGCTGCCGCGCCTGCGCCGGCTGCCAGCGCCGCTGCTGCACCGGCTGCTCCAGCCGTCGCACCTGCCGCTGCCAGCAAGGTCGACGAAGCCGCCGCCAAAGCCGTTGTCGCCCATTACGCCGACATCGTTTTTGCCGTTTACAGCGATGCCGAATCCACTGCCAAGACCCTGCAAACCGCCGTTGATGCCTTCCTCGCCAAGCCGAACGCCGACACTTTGAAGGCCGCCAAGGCCGCCTGGGTGGCCGCTCGTGTTCCTTACCTGCAGAGCGAAGTGTTCCGCTTCGGCAACACCATCATCGACGACTGGGAAGGTCAGGTTAACGCCTGGCCACTGGACGAAGGCCTGATCGACTACGTCGACAAATCCTACGAACACGCCCTGGGCAACCCGGGTGCCAGCGCCAACATCATCGCCAACACTGAAATCCAGGTCGGCGAAGACAAGGTTGACGTCAAAGACATCACCCCGGAAAAGCTCGCCAGCCTGAACGAGCTGGGCGGCTCCGAAGCCAACGTCGCCACCGGCTACCACGCCATCGAATTCCTGCTCTGGGGCCAGGATCTGAATGGCACCGGCCCTGGCGCCGGCAACCGTCCAGCCTCCGACTACCTGGAAGGCAAAGGCGCAACCGGCGGTCACAATGATCGTCGCCGTGCTTACCTGAAGTCCGTGACCCAGTTGCTGGTTAGCGACCTGGAAGAAATGGTTGGTAACTGGAAGCCCAACGTGGCCGACAACTACCGTGCCACCCTGGAAGCCGAACCGGTTGAATCCGGTCTGCGCAAAATGCTGTTCGGCATGGGCAGCCTGTCCCTGGGCGAACTGGCGGGCGAGCGCATGAAGGTTTCCCTGGAAGCCAACTCCCCTGAAGACGAACACGACTGCTTCAGCGATAACACCCACAACTCGCAGTTCTACGATGCCAAAGGCATTCGTAACGTCTACCTGGGTGAATACACCCGCGTCGACGGCAGCAAAATGACCGGCGCCAGCCTGTCGTCCCTGGTGGCCAAAGCCGACCCGGCTGCCGACACCGCGCTCAAAGCCGACCTGGCAGCCACCGAAGCGAAGATGCAGGTGATCGTCGACCACGCCAACAAGGGTGAGCACTACGACCAGTTGATCGCCGCCGGCAACACCGCTGGCAACCAGATCGTTCGCGACGCTATCGCCGCCCTGGTCAAGCAGACCGGTTCGATCGAAGCCGCCGCTGGCAAGCTGGGCATCAGCGACCTGAACCCGGACAACGCTGATCACGAGTTCTGATCAACGCTGGCTGAGTGAAAAAAGGCGACCTGCGGGTCGCCTTTTTTATTCTGGCGCAACACCATCAATGTGGGAGCGGGCTTGCTCGCGAAAGCGGTGTGTCAGTCAGCACTATTGTTGAATGTGACACCGCTTTCGCGAGCAAGCCCGCTCCCACAAGGGATCACTGTTGCGCAAATCCCCTGCCCCACATCAACCAAACGATAATTCCTCTTATTCAATCTCCCCTGCCCTGTTAGACTTTGCGCCCTTGTTTTGCTCGTCTTGCAGGATGTCTGATGCCCTCGCTGCCTCTTCGCTTGTCCGCACTGTTTCTGGCCCTGGGCCTGAGTGCCTGCGATGACGCCCCGCGTTTCACCGAAGCCGAACCCGGCGAAGCCCGCTCCGGTGGCAGCGCGACCGTGCGCAAGAGCGATCAGAATGCCTTTTCCCTGCCCTCGGCCAACCTGCCGCCGTCCCGGCGCGTGGACTTTAGCGTCGGCAACAGCTTTTTCCGCAATCCCTGGGTGATCGCTCCGGCGACAACCACCGCGCGTGATGGTCTGGGCCCACTGTTCAATACCAATGCCTGCCAGGGTTGCCACATCAAGGACGGCCGCGGTCACCCGCCGGAGCCCGGGGCGCAGAACGCCGTGTCGATGCTGGTGCGCCTGTCGATTCCCAATGACCCAGCCTACGCCAAGGTAATCGAACAGATCGGCGTGCTGCCTGAACCGGTCTACGGTGGCCAATTCCAGGACATGGCCGTCCCCGGCGTGGCACCGGAAGGCAAAGTGCGGGTTGATTACACACCCGTGCCGATTCACTTCAAGGACGGCACCGAAGTGATATTGCGCAAGCCAAGCCTGAACATCAGCCAACTGGGCTACGGCCCGATGCATCCCGACACGCGTTTTTCTGCACGGGTGGCGCCGCCGATGATCGGCCTGGGCCTGCTCGAAGCGATCCCCGACGAGGCGATCCTGGCCAACGCCGAGGCGCAGGCAAAGGAGAAAAACGGTATCGCCGGACGCCCGAACCGGGTCTGGGATGATGTCCAACAGAAAACCGTACTCGGGCGGTTTGGCTGGAAAGCCGGCCAACCGAACCTCAACCAACAGAATGTCCACGCGTTTTCCGGTGATATGGGCCTCACGACCAGCCTGAGACCCTTTGATGACTGCACCGACGCGCAAACCGCCTGCAAACAGGCGCCGAGTGGTAACGGCCCGAATGGCGAGCCGGAAGTCAGCGATAACATCCTGCGCCTGGTGCTGTTCTACAGCCGCAATCTCGCCGTACCGGCCCGCCGCGACGTCAGCGCGCCTGAAGTGCTGGCCGGCAAAAATCTGTTCTATCAGGCTGGCTGCCAGTCATGTCACACACCGAAATACACTACTGCCGCCAACGCCGCCGAACCTGAACTGGCCAATCAAGTGATTCGCCCGTACAGCGACCTGCTACTGCATGACATGGGCGAAGGCCTGGCCGACAACCGCAGCGAATTCCAGGCCAGTGGCCGCGACTGGCGCACCCCGCCGTTGTGGGGCATCGGCCTGACACAGGCGGTCAGTGGCCACACTCAGTTCCTGCATGACGGCCGTGCCCGCAACTTGCTCGAAGCGGTGCTCTGGCATGGCGGCGAAGCGACAGCGGCGCAGCAACAGGTTTTGTCTTTCAATGCCGGGCAGCGTGCTGCGCTGCTGGCGTTTTTGAATTCCCTTTAATACGCATTCCTTCAGCGGGAGCCCGACATGTTCCGTCCCAAGTTGTTGTTCACCAGCCTCGCCGCCCTCGCCCTGGGCGCCTGCTCGCCCCAGGACCCGCAAGCGGTCACTTCGGCGGCGATCGCCAAATCGGTGATCCTGCCGACCTACACCCGCTGGGTTGAGGCCGACCGTCAGCTGGCCGTCAGCGCTCTCGCGTACTGTGAGGGCAAGCAAACCCTGGAAACGGCCCGCGCCGACTTCCTTCACGCACAAAAAGCCTGGGCCGAACTGCAACCTTTGCTGATCGGGCCGTTGGCCGAAGGCAACCGTGCCTGGCAAGTACAGTTCTGGCCGGACAAGAAAAACCTGGTGGGCCGTCAGGTCGAGCAACTGGTCACCGCGCAACCGCAGATCGATGCTGCCACCCTGGCCAAGTCCAGCGTTGTGGTGCAAGGCCTGTCGGCCTATGAGTACGTCCTGTTCGACAGCAAGCCCGATGTTGCCAAGGCTGAACAGAAAGCCAGGTTCTGCCCCCTGCTGGTCGCGATCGGCGAGCGTCAGAAGCAATTGGCCGAAGAGATCCTGCAAAGCTGGAACAACACCGACGGCATGCTCGCGCAAATGAGCAAATTCCCGAATCAGCGCTACGCCGATTCCCACGAAGCCATTGCTGACCTGCTGCGCGTGCAAGTGACCGCCCTGGACACCTTGAAGAAGAAGCTCGGCACGCCGATGGGCCGCCAGAGCAAGGGCGTGCCGCAGCCGTTCCAGGCCGATGCCTGGCGTAGCCAATCATCCCTGGCCAGTCTCGAAGCCAGCCTCGCCGCCGCCAAAACGGTATGGGAAGGTGTCGACAACAAAGGCCTGCGCGGTCTGTTGCCGAGCGAGCAGAAACCCTTGGCCGACAAGATCGACGCCGCTTATGCCGCTTCGCTGAAACTGTTCGCCGGCAACCAGCGCTCGCTGACCGATATGCTCGGTGACGATGCCGGTCGCCAGCAGCTCAACGAGCTCTACGACAGCCTCAACGTCGTCCACCGCCTGCACGAAGGCGAGCTGGCCAAGGCGCTGGGCATCCAACTGGGCTTCAACGCCAACGATGGTGACTGATGAGGACGAGTGCCATGCTGCGACGTCAGGCTCTGACTTTAGGTAGCTTGCTGCTGGGAGCAGTGACACTGGGCGGCTGGACGCTGTTCAAGCAAAAGGATAAAAGCCCGCTGCTGCTATCGGCGCGGGACGATACCGACGGCAAGCACTACGCCGTCGGCTATCGACTGGATGGCACCCGGGTGTTTGCCACCCAGGTCGGCCAGCGTTGCCACGACATCATCAACCACCCGACTCAGCCGATTGCGCTGTTTGTCGCCCGCCGCCCGGGCACCGAGAGCTACCTGATCGATCTGCGCGACGGTTCGCTGCTGCAAACCGTGACGTCAAAGCCGAACCGGCACTTCTACGGGCACGCGGTAGTTCACCAGAGCGGCGACTGGCTGTATGCCACCGAAAACGACACCACCGAGCCGGGTCGCGGCTTGCTTGGTGTGTACAAGTTCGAAGGCGCACGGCTGGTGCACAGCGGTGAGATTTCCACCCACGGTATCGGCCCGCACCAGGTGTCCTGGATGCCCGACGGCGAAACCCTGGTAGTGGCCAACGGCGGAATCCGCACCGAGGCCGAAAGCCGGGTCGAGATGAACCTCGATGCCATGGAGCCGAGCCTGGTGCTGATGCAGCGTGACGGCACACTGTTGAGCAACGAAACCCTCGCCCAGCAGATGAACAGCGTGCGTCACCTGGGGATTGCCAGCGACGGCACCATCGTCGCCGGTCAGCAATTCATGGGGGCGGCCCATGAGTCGTCGGAGCTGCTGGCGATCAAGCGCCCCGGCCGGCCTTTTGTCGCGTTCCCGGTGCCGGAACACCAATTGCAGGCCATGGGGCACTACACCGCCAGTGTCGCGGTGCACAGCGACTTGCGACTGGTGGCGTTGACTGCACCACGGGGTAACCGCTTTTTCATCTGGGACCTGGACAGCGGCGAAGTACGCCTGGACGCACCCTTGCCCGATTGCGCCGGAGTCGGTGCGGTGGCCGATGGCTTCGTCGTGACCTCGGGCCAGGGACGTTGCCGCTACTACGATTGTCGCCAGTCCGAGCTGCTGGCAAAACCCCTGGAGCTTCCGGCAGGGCTCTGGGACAACCATCTTCATCTAGTCTGAGCTTCTGTGGGAGGGCTTGCCTTGTGTGAGAGGGCTTGCCTTCTGTGAGAGGGCTTGCCTTCTGTGAGAGGGCTTGCCTTCTGTGGGGGGGCTTGCCTGTGGCGAGGGGGCTTGCCCCCGATGGGTGGCGAAGCCACCCCCATAACCACCACCGCGGGTTTTTTAGATAAACCACTACATCGTGCTCTCCGTTTTTAGGGCTGCTGCGCAGCCCAACGGGGGCAAGCCCCCTCGCCACAGGCAAGCCCCCTCACCACAGCAAGCCTCCCGGTTTTTGTGTTCAGCCGCTCTATTCCCTGGCTAGCAGTCATCGGCGGGGCCACTCGTAAAAAGTGCCAGTTGGATTCCCCCACCGACTCGCGGTAATGTGCCCTACTGTCTCACCTGATTTCTCCAAGGAACTGGAAATATGCTGCGTCGCCGCATGCTGATCATGTTGGGTGTTGTCTTGCTGATCGTGGTGATCCTGGGCGCTTACAAGGCCTTCTCCGTCTACACGATGATTCAAGGCTTCTCGGCGCCTAAACCGCCGATCAGCGTCGCCGTGGCTACCGCCACCGAGCGGCCGTGGCAAGTTCGCCTGCCCACCGTCGGCACGCTGAAGGCGCTGCAAGGAGTAGACCTGAGCCTGGAGACTGACGGCACCGTCACCGATGTGCAGTTCCAGTCCGGGCAGACGGTCAAGGCCGGCCAGCCGATCGTCAAGCTCGACAGCGCCGTGGAGAGCGCCCTGCTGGAAACCGCCCTGGCCGATCTCGGACTTGCCCAACTCGATTACACCCGCGGCAGTCAACTGGTCGGCAGCCAGGCCATTTCCAAAGGCGAGTTCGACCGTCTCTCGGCGGTACTGAAAAAGAGCAAGGCCACCGTCAATCAACTCAAGGCGGCGCTCGGCAAGAAAAGCATCCTGGCACCGTTCAGCGGGACCATCGGCATTCGCCAGGTGGATGTCGGCGACTACGTGGCCAGCGGCACCATGATCGCAACCCTGCAAGACCTCAGCAGCCTCTACGCCGACTTCTTCGTGCCCGAGCAGGCGGTACCGAAGATCGCTATCGGCCAGAAGATAGAAGTCATTGTCGCAGCCTACCCGCAGCAGACTTTCCCCGGCACCATCAGTGCAATCAACCCGAAGCTGGAGAACAGCACCCGCAACGTGCAGGTCCGTGCAACCCTGGCCAATCCCGAGGGCAAGCTGCTGCCAGGGATGTTCGCCAGCCTGCAGGTGCTGTTGCCCAATCCCCTGCCGCGCATCGTTGTGCCGGAAAGCGCGATCACCTACACGCTCTACGGTAACTCGGTATATGTCGCCGTGCAGAAGAAGGCCGAAGACGGCAGCCTGGAAAAAGACGACAAAGACCAGCCGATCCTCATCGCCGAACGGCGTTACGTCGAAACCGGCGAACGTCGTGATGGGCAGGTGATGATCACCAAGGGCGTGCAGAAGGGCGAAGCAGTGGTCACCGCCGGCCAGATCAAACTGGACAACGGCGCACACATTGCCATCAGCGACGACAAGACCCTAGCCAAGAAGAACGGCCCGCCAGGCGCGGACTGATCAAGGAACCGCCATGGCTTTTACCGACCCGTTCATCCGTCGCCCGGTGCTCGCAACCGTGGTCAGCCTGCTGATTGTATTACTGGGTTTCCAGGCCTGGAGCAAACTGCCACTGCGTCAGTACCCGCAAATGGAAAACGCCCTGATCACGGTAACCACCGCTTACCCCGGGGCCAACGCCGAGACCATCCAGGGCTACATCACCCAGCCGATGCAACAGAGCCTGGCCAGCGCCGAGGGCATCGACTACATGACCTCGGTGAGTCGCCAGAATTTTTCGGTGATCTCCATCTACGCCCGCATCGGCGCCAACAGCGACCGTCTGTTCACCGAACTGCTGGCCAAGGCCAACGAGGTCAAGAACCAGCTGCCCCAGGACGCCGAAGACCCGGTGTTGAGCAAGGAGTCGGCTGACGCCTCGGCACTCATGTACATCAGTTTCTTCAGCAAGGAACTGAATAATCCACAAATTACCGACTACCTGTCCCGGGTGATCCAGCCGAAGCTGGCGACCCTGCCGGGCATGGCCGAAGCCGAGATTCTCGGCAACCAGGTGTTTGCCATGCGCCTGTGGCTGGACCCGGTCAAGCTGGCCGGGTTCGGCCTGAGCGCCAGCGACGTGACCGATGCAGTGCGCCGCTACAACTTCCTCTCTGCCGCCGGTGAAGTGAAAGGCGAGTACGTGGTCACCAGCATCAACGCCAATACCGAGCTCAAATCTGCCGAAGCCTTCGGGGCAATCCCCCTCAAGGTCGATGGCGACAGCCGCGTGCTGCTCAGCGATGTCGCCAGGGTCGAGATGGGCGCGGAAAACTACGACACCATCAGTTCCTTCGGCGGCACGCCTTCGGTTTACATCGGCATCAAGGCGACCCCGGCCGCCAACCCGCTGGATGTGATCCGCGAAGTGCGCAAGATCATGCCGGAGCTGGAAGCCCAGTTGCCGCCCAACCTCAAGGCTGAAATTGCCTACGACGCCACGCTGTTCATCCAGGCCTCGATCGACGAAGTGGTCAAGACGTTGTTCGAAGCGGTGCTGATCGTGATAGTCGTCGTCTTCCTGTTCCTCGGGGCACTGCGCTCGGTGGTGATCCCGGTGGTCACCATCCCGCTGTCGATGATCGGGGTGATGTTCTTCATGCAGATGATGGGTTACTCCTTGAACCTGCTGACCTTGTTGGCGATGGTGCTGGCCATCGGCCTGGTGGTGGACGACGCCATTGTGGTGGTGGAAAACATCCACCGGCACATCGAAGAAGGCAAGACGCCCCTGGACGCTGCTATCGAAGGCGCCCGGGAGATCGCCATGCCGGTGGTGTCGATGACTATCACCCTGGCGGCCGTGTATGCGCCAATCGGCTTCCTGACCGGGCTCACCGGGGCGCTGTTCAAGGAGTTTGCCCTGACCCTGGCCGGGGCCGTGGTGATTTCCGGCATCATCGCCCTGACCCTGTCGCCGATGATGTGCGCCTTCCTGCTGCGCCACGATGAAAACCCTAGCGGCCTGGCCCACCGCCTGGACGTGATTTTTGAAAGCCTCAAGCGCCGCTACCAGAGCATGCTGCACGGCACGCTCAATACGCGACCTGTCGTACTGGTGTTCGCCGTGATCGTGTTGTGCCTGATTCCGGTGTTTCTCAAGTTCACCAAGACGGAGCTGGCGCCGGACGAGGACCAGGGCATCATCTTCATGCTGGCCAACGCCCCGCAACCGACCAACCTGGACTATCTGAACACCTACACCGACGAGTTCATCGAGATCTTCAAGGCGTTCCCCGAGTATTACTCATCGTTCCAGATCAACGGTTTCAACGGTGTGCAATCGGGTGTCGGAGGCTTCCTGCTCAAGCCGTGGAACGACCGTAGCCGGACCCAGATGGAGATCCTGCCCGAGGTCCAGGGCAAACTTGCGAGCATTTCCGGGCTGCAGGTTTTCGGTTTCAACCTGCCCTCCCTGCCGGGCACCGGCGAGGGGTTGCCGTTCCAGTTCGTCATCAACTCCGCCAGCGATTATGACCTGCTGCTGCAAGTGATCGAGCGGGTGAAAAAACGCGTGATGGATTCCGGCAAATTCGCCTTTGCCGATGTCGACCTGGCCTTCGACAAACCCGAAGTGGTGGTGGATATCGACCGCGCCAAGGCGGCGCAGATGGGGGTTTCCATGCAGGATCTGGGGGGCACCCTGGCAACCTTGCTGGGCGAAGCGGAGATCAACCGGTTCACCATTGAGGGGCGCAGTTACAAAGTCATCGCCCAGGTCGAACGGCCCTTCCGCGACAACCCGGACTGGCTTAACAACTATTACGTCAAGAACAACAAGGGTGAACTGCTGGCCCTGTCGACCCTGATTACCGTCTCTGATCGCGCGCGCCCTCGGCAGTTGAATCAGTTCCAGCAACTCAACTCGGCCATCCTTTCCGGCGTGCCGCTGGTCAGCATGGGTGAAGCCATCGAGTTGGTGCGCCAGATCGCCCAAGAAGAAGCCCCGATCGGTTTTACCTTCGATTATGCAGGCGCATCGAGACAATACGTGCAGGAAGGCAGCGCGCTGTGGGTCACCTTTGCCCTGGCACTGGCGATCATTTTCCTGGTGCTGGCCGCGCAGTTTGAAAGCTTCCGCGACCCGCTGGTCATCCTGGTGACCGTGCCGCTGTCCATCTGTGGTGCGTTGATTCCGCTGTTCCTGGGCTGGTCGAGCATGAACATCTATACCCAGGTTGGCCTGGTGACGTTGATCGGCTTGATCAGTAAACACGGGATCCTGATCGTCGAATTCGCCAACCAGCTGCGTAAGGACAAGGGCCTGACCGCGCGGGAAGCCGTGGAGGAAGCCGCTGCCATTCGCCTGCGGCCGGTCTTGATGACCACTGCGGCGATGGTATTTGGCATGGTTCCGTTGATCATTGCCACGGGGGCGGGTGCCGTCAGCCGCTTCGACATCGGCATGGTGATCGCCACGGGCATGTCCATCGGGACCTTGTTCACGCTGTTCGTGTTGCCGTGTGTGTATACGCTGCTGGCAAAACCCGATAAACCTTGATTCAGACGAGTAAAAAAAAGGCCTCGCAGCAGTGCGAGGCCTTTATTTTGGCTTCAATCGGATCAACTTTGCGGCCTCAATCCTTGAGCAAGCCCGAACATGAAGAGCAATAAATCATGATCGGGTTGAGTGGCCACGGATGCCTTCGCAACCCGTGGTACCGGACAATGCTCTTCTGCGCTCATCGAGCTGAGGACCTGGGTGCGGGGTTGCTCCCAGGCCGCCATCGCGAGAGACGCAACTGCCAAGGCTCCAACTAAAAACAAACCTCGTGCAATTTCGAGTTTCATTGTTATAAACCCTTGATAGCGCTGCCAAACGCCGCCTGATAAAAGTAGACGAGCTTCTTCCAGTCTGCAGCGTTGAACGACGAATGGCGACGCAACTGCTTCATGTCATGTGCAGCGGCGCGCCGTGCAGTCAGACGCAGCCGGCACTTCTCCAGATCGATCAGGGCAACCTCGACGTTGGCCGAGTCACCTTCACCGGTGACGCGAACAAACACGTGCTTGATGTAAAGGCAACTGTGTTGCCAGCGGGCCTTGTGCATACGCGTCAGGTTTTCGGCCAAATCCTTCAACACCCGATCATGCACGACCTCACCATGACGCTCGCGGCCTCCCCCAGCGTACCAGTGTTCAATTTCCTCAAAGCCGTCAAGGGACTTGGTCACCAGCAAGGCGCGCCATTTGTGCACTGGATCGCGCTGTGCGCCGCTGAACACGATTTGCGGAACGCGAACACCCAGCGCGGTCATGACAGTCAGTGCATCACGCTCGCGCAACACAGTGGGCCGACCGAACGGGTGCAGCAAGCTGCGATAGATATGCCCGGTCTGACGCTTCACATAAAGCAGTTGACCGTCGCTGCCCAAGACACGCTGAACGCCACTTTCACCACCGCGGCGAACGTTGGGTTCTTCTACCCACTCACCGCGCTGGTTCCAAAAATAATCGAAGCGTTCCTGGGGAGCGACTTCCTTTTCTGCTGCACACTGCACTGCCATCCCGTTACCTCTTGCGTAATACGTAAACTCGCCACATGGCATAGAGCGGTAAAAAGTCCAGTCGTTCCTGAATACGGAAACCCGCCTGCCGAAATTCTTTCTCTACGGTAGAAACCGGGAGCACGAATCGGTTCTGATAACCCTCCTGTCCACGGGTTTTCTCCGCGCGTTTGCGCTTCCAGGCTTTGAAATTGCCATTTACCCACAACGAAAGAATCACGCTGTCGCGGCTGACACGTTCGAACTCGCGCAATATCTTCATTCGATGCCCCGCTTCACCGATGTGGTGGAGCAAACGCATGCAAAAAATGCTGTCGACGGCGTTATCAGGCAAGGCAATGTCAAATGCGCAAGTGTGCAAGGGTTGCACCCGCTTCACCACTTCCGGCGGCTGGGCCTGAGTTGCAGTCTTCACCATTGATTCGGAATTGTCCGCACCGATGATTGCACGGTTGGCTTTTTCTGCCAGCAATGGCCAGAAACGCCCTGCACCGCAAGGCAAATCCAGGACCAGACCCGGTTCGCCTGCCAGTGACAGGGCCTTGCGCGCCAACTGCTCATCACGCCAGTGGGACAATCGACGCCCAAACCCATCCTGATGTTTGCGCAGGTAACGTTGCGCATGTTGATCGTCGTACTTTTCGGAAAATTCTAATTTAATCGGGCCGTCCGTCATCACAGTCTCCTGCCATCTGATCACGCCACCGTAAGTAGCCACGCGTCAGTTTCAGGTCATGCCCTTGTGAAAAAAGTGTTGATGGAGACCCTGAATCATTACGGAGTTTTACATAGCAAACTCAATTACTCACAGAAAAGTTTAGGTGGATTGAGTCAGGTCAACCTGGAACCGACAGCCGTTGGGCTCCATATTGGCCAGGCTGACATTCCAGCCCTGGTTTTCACAGATCCGCTGCACCAATGACAAGCCCAGCCCCAGGCCCTCCCCGCGTTTTTCATTGCCCCGCACGAAAGGTTCGAACATTGCCTCACGTTTTTCCTCGGGAATGCCCACTCCACTGTCTTCGACCACAAAGCCCGTGTCCGTCAGGGCCAGGCGAATGAACCCGCTTTCGGTGTAGTGCAGCGCGTTGCGCAGC
This sequence comes from Pseudomonas sp. PDM31, assembly GCF_019218965.1. NCBI lineage: Bacteria > Pseudomonadati > Pseudomonadota > Gammaproteobacteria > Pseudomonadales > Pseudomonadaceae > Pseudomonas > Pseudomonas sp. PDM31. The sequence continues at coordinate 147,424 of NZ_JAHUWS010000006.1, forward strand.
AAATTACCCATTACCGCATGCAGCAGCGTTGCGTTGTAACGGATACTCTGCGGTGCCCCTGGCTCAAAGATCATTTTCAACCCTTTGGTTTCGATCGGCTGGCGCCAAAGGCTGACCAGACCATCGGCCACCTCGCTCAAGGTCTGTTGCGGCGACATACTGGCATCTTCATGTTGAGCTCGAGCCAGCATCAGGAAGGTCTGCACCAATTCACGCATCTCTGCACAGGCCCGGGCAATACGCTCGACCTGAGCGCGGCCACGCTGGTCAAGGCCAGGATTTTCCAGCAGCAGTTCGCAGGAACTGGCCAATATCATCAAGGGTGTGCGCAATTCGTGACTGACGTCACTGGTGAACAATCGCTCGCGGTTCAATGCCTGGCGCAAGCGCCCGAGGGTGGCGTCGAAGGCAACGGCCAGTTCGCCCACTTCATCGGCGGCGTAATCGGGTGCCAACGGCGGTGCCAGCCCCAGCAATTGATCGCGATGGCGTACCTGACGAGCCAGACGCACTACCGGCGCCATGACTTTACGCGCCAGAACCCAGCCAAGAAATACCGCCAGCACCAGGCTCAGCACGAAACCCACCAGAACCACGGCGAACAGAATCCGCTCACGCTCTTCGAAATCGCTCTGATCCTGCAACAGCACGTAATGCCGGCCGTCGACGATTTCGACCATGGCGTGATAGGACAGATGCTCTCGAAACACTTCGTGAAAACCGGGATTCAGGTGGCGCAGATCCCTGGGCAGCTCAAAGTCACCCGGCCCGCCACTGAAATAAAATATTTGGTCCGGCTCCGGGCGATGGCTCCAGTCCGACACATTGTCCATCAGCAACAGACGCCGCAGATCGCCGCCCAGTCCAGCCGAAATCAGTTTTTCTTCCACCAGGTGCACGGTGAAGACAATCCCCACGGCGAAAGCACCCGCTACCAGTGCGCTCATCAGCGCAAAGGCGATGATGATCCGTTGAGCAAGGCTCTGCTTAAACTCCATCACGGCCCTCGGCCAGGCGATAACCCACGCCATGCACGGTTTGCAGCAACGGTTTGGTGAACGGCTTGTCGATCACCTGGCGCAATTGGTGGACGTGACTGCGCAAACTGTCGCTGTCCGGACAATCATCGCCCCACAGTGCTTCTTCGAGAATTTCGCGGCGCAGCACATGGGGGCTTTTTTGCATGAGTACGGCCAGCAACTTGAGGCCGACCGGGTTGAGTTTCAGCAAGCGACCTTCGCGGGTGACTTCCAGGGTATCGAGGTCATAGCTCAGGTCGGCGACCTGCAAGGTGCGGCGGCCGCCACCCTGGGTCCGGCGCATGACCGCCTCGATACGCGCCGCCAGTTCAGACAGGGCGAACGGTTTGATCAGGTAATCGTCGGCTCCGGATTTGAAGCCTTGCAGGCGGTCGTCCAGCTGATCGCGAGCCGTGAGCATGATCACTGGCGTGTCGCTGCGGGCGTCTTCGCGCAGGCGCTTGCACAAGGTGTAGCCGTCGATACCGGGCAGCATGATGTCGAGCACGATCAAGTCGTAATGCTCGGTGGCCGCCAGGTGCAGGCCCGACAAACCGTCCTGCGCGCAATCTACGGTATAGCCTTTGAGCCCCAGATAATCGGCCAGATTGGCCAGGATATCGCGGTTGTCTTCAACCAATAGAATTCGCATCGGCATCTCTCCGTACACAGTAACAGCCTTCATGGCTCGCGCAGCTTAAGGCCAAGTGTGGCTCACGGCTAGGACTGCGTCGGGCTATTAATCCCACCAATGAGCCAGTGCCGGCCTTGACGACTTTTTCACTATCGATTCACAGGTTGCCGACAGGGCCGGGGTGACACTCCGTGCGGCTGCGCATTCTCCGAACACTTCGCCTCAAGGAACTGCCATGGTTTCGATCCTTACCCGCCCTGCCTCTCGCCCGCTCAATGTATGGGTGTGCCTGGGGATTCCCGCCATTACCGCGATCATTCTGGTCTTGCTCGAACTGACTTCGCTGGACATGGACCTGGCCAGGCTGTTCTACGATCCGGTCGCGGGTGAGTTCATCGGTCGGCACAGTTACTTTCTGGAAGATATCCTGCATGACCGGGCCAAGCAGGTGGTCATCGCGTTCTCGGTGTTTGCCATTATCGGTTTCATCGGCTCGTTGTTCCTGATCAGGCTCAAGCCCTTCAAACGGGAACTGGGTTGCCTGGTGCTGTCGCTGGGCCTGGCGACCGCCTTTGTCACGCCCATGAAAGCGGTGACGGCAGTGCAATGCCCGTGGAGTCTCGAGCAGTTCGGTGGTCACGAAACCTACAGCGAGTTGTTGAGCCCGCGGCCGCAAACGGACAAGCCGGGCCGCTGCTGGCCTGGCGGGCATGCGGCAACCGGTTTCACGCTGTTTGCCTTGTTCTTTGTGCTGCGTGATCGCCGTCCGCGCATGGCCCGCGCGGCGTTTGTCTTCGCCTTCACTCTGGGTTCGATATTCTCCATCGGCCGGATGATGCAGGGGGCGCACTTCTTTTCGCACAACATTTGGACGGCGGTGTTTTGCTGGCTGATTTGTCTGGGCTCGTATTACTGGATTCTGTATCGCCCGGCGGTGAACGTTGAACTTGCAGGCAACACCGAGCCGGTCGGTGCCTGACCTGACGCATTCGCGGGCAAGCCCGCTCCCACGGGGTTAGCGCTGACCCTTGTGGGAGCGGGCTTGCCCGCAATGGACGTAACACGATCTGCAGCCGAACCAACACCCAATAAAAAACCCCGCCTGCTTTCGCAGGCGGGGTTTTTAGTACAGGGGTAAGGCTGGCTTACATCATGCCGCCCATGCCGCCCATACCGCCCATGTCTGGCATACCGCCGCCAGCACCGCTGTCTTTCTTCGGTGCGTCAGCAATTGCAGCTTCGGTAGTCAGGATCAGGCTACCGATCGAGGCTGCAGCTTGCAGGGCCGAACGGGTTACCTTGGTTGGGTCCAGGATGCCCATTTCGATCATGTCGCCGTATTCGCCAGTAGCAGCGTTGTAGCCGAAGCTGCCAGCGCCGTTCTTGACCTTGTCGACAACCACGCTTGGCTCGTCACCGGAGTTGGCAACGATCTGGCGCAGCGGCGCTTCAATAGCGCGACGCAGAACAGCGATACCCACGTCCTGATCGGCGTTGTCGCCTTTCAGGTCGGACAGTGCTTGCAGAGCACGGATCAGGGCAACGCCACCGCCAGGTACCACGCCTTCTTCAACGGCTGCACGGGTAGCGTGCAGGGCGTCTTCAACGCGGGCTTTCTTTTCTTTCATTTCTACTTCGGAACCAGCGCCAACCTTGATCACTGCAACGCCGCCGGACAGCTTTGCCAGACGCTCTTGCAGTTTTTCACGGTCGTAGTCCGAGGAAGTTTCGGCAACCTGAGCACGGATCTGAGCGATACGCGCCTGGATGTCGCCTTCAACGCCAGCACCGTCAACGATGATGGTGTTTTCCTTGGACAGGGTAACGCGCTTGGCGTTGCCCAGGTGTTCCAGGGTGGTGCTTTCCAGGCTCAGGCCGATCTCTTCGGAGATTACGGTACCGCCGGTCAGAACAGCGATGTCCTGCAGCATGGCCTTGCGACGGTCGCCGAAGCCTGGAGCCTTGACGGCTGCGACTTTAACGATGCCACGCATGTTGTTCACAACCAGAGTCGCCAGGGCTTCGCCTTCAACGTCTTCGGCCACGATCAGCAGTGGACGGCCGGCTTTGGCAACGGCTTCCAGCACTGGCAGCATTTCGCGGATGTTCGAGATCTTCTTGTCGACCAGCAGGATCAGCGGGCCGTCCAGCTCAGCGACCATGGTCTCTGGCTTGTTGACGAAGTACGGGGACAGGTAGCCACGGTCGAACTGCATGCCTTCAACAACCGACAGTTCGTTTTCCAGGCCCGAGCCTTCTTCAACGGTGATCACGCCTTCTTTACCGACTTTTTCCATGGCTTCGGCAATGATGTCGCCGATGGAGTTGTCGGAGTTGGCGGAGATGGTGCCTACCTGAGCGATGGCCTTGGTGTCAGCACATGGCTTGGACAGGGCTTTCAGCTCTTTGACGATAGCGATGGTCGCTTTGTCGATACCGCGCTTCAGGTCCATCGGGTTCATGCCGGCAGCGACGGCTTTGAGGCCTTCGTTGACGATCGATTGAGCCAGAACGGTAGCGGTGGTGGTGCCGTCGCCTGCGTCATCGTTGGCACGGGAGGCAACGTCTTTGACCAGCTGCGCGCCCATGTTTTCGAAACGGTCTTCCAGTTCGATTTCTTTGGCTACGGAAACGCCGTCTTTGGTGATGGTCGGAGCGCCGAAGCTCTTCTCGATGATCACGTTACGGCCTTTCGGGCCCAGGGTCGCTTTTACTGCGTCAGCCAGGACGTTGACACCGGTGAGCATTTTCTTGCGGGCGGAATCGCCGAATTTAACTTCTTTAGCAGCCATGATCGATATTCCTTAAATACTTTGTAGTAACGGGAAAATGAGCGGGGAATCAGCCTTCGACAACGGCGAGAATTTCGTTCTCGCTCATTACCAGCAGGTCTTCGCCGTCGACTTTCACAGTGTTGCTGCCGGAGTAAGGACCGAACACAACCTTGTCGCCCACTTTCACGGACAGTGCACGCACTTCACCGTTATCCAGTACGCGGCCGGTGCCTACAGCGAGGATTTCGCCGCTGTTGGCTTTTTCAGCAGCCGAACCTGGCAGGACGATACCGCCAGCGGTTTTCTTTTCTTCTTCGCTGCGACGGATGACGACGCGGTCATGCAGAGGACGAAGCTTCATTGTCGATCTCTCCTAATTGTGGTTTTCATCGGCCGGTGTATTCCCGGCGGGTTTAACAAAGTCCGGCGTTGCCGGGTGCGGTTCGTCAAGCGAACCGCGGAAGTCTGTCTGGCGTGATCACCAGAAACCTTGCGGTGACCGTTACATAAGGGCGCATAAGCTTATTACAAGGGCGTGGATCGAAAATTTTTCATGTCGATGCCGCGCAAATGAACACGGCACCCGAAGGTGCCGTGTGCCGTGATGTCTTACTTGGGGTCGCGGTGTTCGAACTCGCCTTCGATCACGTCCGGTTCACGTCCCAGCGGCTCACGGGGCGCGGGACCACCGCGTGGTTGCAGGTCGTCGGCGAAAGCGCGCTGACGCATGGCCTGATCCTCGGCGCGCTGGCGCATTTTATTGGCCAGCAGACGGCGACTGAACGGCAGCAGCATGATCAGGCCGATCACATCGCTGATGAAACCCGGCAGGATCAACAGGCCACCGGCCAACGCCAGCATCAGGCCTTCGAGCATGGTCTGGGCGGGCAGCTCGCCACGGTTCAGGCTTTCCCGAGCGCGCAGCGCCGTGGCCAGCCCGGCGATACGCAGCACGAACACACCAAACATCGAGCCGAGAATGACCAACAGCAAGGCCGGGAAAAACCCGATAGCCCCTGCCACCTTGACGAATACGAACAGCTCCAACACCGGGAACAGCAGAAAGAGCAACAAAAAAGGGCGCATCAAATGGTTCCTCAACGCAAGAATGCCTTGCCAGTTCAACGTAGATGACGTCGCCATTGCGTGAAATCAAGCGTCAGCCGCTTCATTTTTTGGCCAATGTTGAGCGTGAGCCAGAGAAACCAAGGCTTCCCGGACTTGTGTCGGCGTGTTGCAAGGGGCCTGGAACGGCAACCAGTGTACGCCCTGACCGATGCGCAGGTGCATGCCTTCGGCATCGATACCGACCATCTGCGCCGGGGAGGTTTTCGGCAGCCCTGCCAGATCGACGTAATGGGCGATTGCCTTGGCGTGGTCGGCGTTCATGTGTTCGACCATGCTCACCTCGGCCTTGCCGGCAAACGGATTGGCCAGCGTCAGGTCGTTGACCCAGTGAATCGCCCCGAACCCGCCGATATAACGATGGCGCACCGGCTCGAGCACCCAGAAATCGAAATCATGGGCCTGATGATAGTTCTGTGAATCAGGGAAGTAGCGGTAATAGCGCTCTGCGGCGGCTTCGATCGCAGCTTCGTCCTCGATTTGTTTCGCCTCGGCCAGATAGGTCAGGCGGCCGACAGCCTGTGCGTCTTCGGCGCCACGTTCACCGACAAACAGCGAGCATTTCGGATCTTTTTGCAGATTATGCGTGTGCTGAGCGATACGGCTGATCAGAATCAACGGCCGGCCCTGCGGGTCCAGGCAGTATGGAACGACCGAGCCAAATGGAAATCCGGGCATCGACTTGGAATGCGTGGAGAGCACCCCGCGGTATTCCTTGAGAAGCAACTCTCGTGCATGCTTAGCCGTTTCGACGCTCAATTTATGACTCCTTAACAAGAATCCGTCAGAAAAACGGATCAGCAGCTGGTCAACGTACCAGCACACCATTGGGGGCAGGTTCTCATGTGCCAAGGTAGGCGTGATGGAGAAGATGCCTATTAAAAACACCCAGACCTACCGGGGCATTGCGAATGCAACTCACTGACAAAGTAATCATTATCACTGGCGGTTGCCAGGGTTTAGGCCGCTCCATGGCCGAGTATTTCGCGGGTAAAGGGGCGAAACTCGCGCTGGTCGACCTGAACCAGGAAAAACTCGACGACGCTGTGGCAGCCTGCAAGGCCAAGGGTGTCGAAGCGCGCGCCTACCTGTGCAACGTCGCCAACGAAGAGCAAGTGACCCACATGGTCGCTCAGGTCGCTGAAGATTTCGGTGCGATCCATGGCTTGATCAACAACGCCGGGATCTTGCGCGACGGCCTGCTGCTCAAGGTCAAGGATGGCGAAATGACCAAGATGAGCCTGGCCCAGTGGCAAGCGGTCATCGACGTCAACCTGACCGGCGTGTTCCTGTGCACCCGTGAAGTGGCGGCAAAAATGATCGAGCTGGAAAACCGCGGCGCAATCATCAATATCTCGTCGATTTCCCGCGCGGGCAACGTCGGTCAGACCAACTACTCCGCCGCCAAGGCGGGTGTGGCTGCCGCGACCGTGACCTGGGCCAAGGAGCTGGCGCGCTACGGCATTCGCGTGGCCGGCATTGCACCGGGCTTCATCGAAACCGAAATGACCTTGGGCATGAAGCCCGACGCACTGGAAAAGATGACCGCCGGGATTCCGCTCAAGCGCATGGGCAAACCTGAAGAGATCGCCCATTCGGCGGCGTATATTTTCGAGAACGACTACTACACCGGTCGGATCCTGGAAATGGATGGCGGGTTGCGTATCTAACGCCCGACACGAAGCAACTGTGGGAGCGGGCTTGCTCGCGAAAGCGGTAGATCAGTCAACTTATCTGTTGAATGACACACTGCTTTCGCGAGCAAGCCCGCTCCCACATTAAGACAGCGTCTATCTGCCAGGTATCAATCGTCGCTGATGCTGATGTTCGGCATCGCCGGCGTCGCAGCTTCCTGCAGCACGATCCGCGCACCGACGTGGCGGGCCAGTTCCTGGTAGACCAGCGCAATCGGGCTGTCCGGCTCGGCGATCACCGTCGGCTTGCCGCCATCGGCCTGCTCGCGGATAGCCATCGCCAGCGGCAACGAGGCCAGCAGCTCGACGCCATATTGATTGGCCAGTTTCACCCCGCCGCCCTCACCGAACAGATGCTCGGCATGTCCACAGTTCGAGCAGATGTGCACGGCCATGTTTTCCACCACGCCCAACACCGGGATGTTGACCTTGCGGAACATCTCCACGCCCTTGCGCGCGTCCAGCAGAGCCAGATCCTGTGGTGTGGTCACGATGACTGCGCCGGCCACCGGGACTTTTTGCGCCAGGGTCAGCTGAATGTCGCCGGTGCCTGGTGGCATGTCGATCACCAGGTAATCCAGGTCACCCCATGCGGTTTGCGTCACCAGTTGCAACAAGGCGCCCGAGACCATCGGTCCGCGCCAGACCATCGGCGTATTGTCGTCGGTCAGGAAGGCCATGGACATGACTTCCACACCATGGGACTGGATCGGAACGAACCATTTCTGGTCCTTGATCTGCGGCCGGGTGCCTTCGGCGATGCCAAACATGATGCCCTGGCTCGGACCGTAGATGTCCGCGTCAAGAATCCCGACCTTGGCGCCTTCCCGGGCCAGGGCCAGGGCCAGGTTGGCGGCGGTGGTGGATTTGCCCACACCACCCTTGCCGGACGCCACGGCCACGACGTTCTTGACGTTGGCCAGGCCCGGGATCTGGGCCTGGGCCTTGTGCGCGGCGATCACACTGGTGATGTCGACGCGGGCAGCGCTGACACCATCCAGACCTTCAATGGCCATTTGCAACATCTGCGCCCAGCCGCTCTTGAACAGACCGGCGGCGTAACCCAGTTCCAGCTGCACGCTGACGCGCTCGCCCTGGATCTCGATATTGCGCACGCAACCGGCGCTGACCGGATCCTGGTTCAGATAGGGGTCGGTGTATTGGCGAAGGACGGCTTCCACCGCTGCGCGATTGACGGCGCTCATGGGCAACTCCGATAACAAGACTGGAAAATCAGACGGGTATCCTAACCGTTCTGCCCTCCTGTCGGCATGTCCGAAGATCAATTGTCGCGAACGCATTCCTGTGGCGGGGGGGGTTCCCTGTGGGGAGGGGGCTTGCCTGTGGGGAGCGGGTTTGCCTGTGGGGAGCGGGTTTGCCTGTGGCGAGGGGGCTTGCCCCCGATGGGTGGCGAAGCCGCCCCGGCTTTTCTTGACAGAAACTCTTTGCTTGCGGAAATGCGACTGCTGCGCAGTCGAGCGGGGGCAAGCCCCCTCGCCACAGGCAAACCCGCTCCCCACAGGCAAGCCCCCTCGCCACAGGTAAACCACTCGCCACTCAAAGCCTGTTTGCAACACAACTCCCTGGGCCGCAGGGGTGAAAAATATGCGCCGGCGCTTTATAGTGGCCGACCTCCGTTTCATCAAGTAGCCGAGCCCCATGTCCGAGCCACGCAAGATCCTCGTCACCAGCGCCCTGCCCTATGCCAATGGTTCGATCCATCTTGGCCACATGCTGGAATACATCCAGACCGATATGTGGGTGCGCTACCAGAAGCACCGCGGCAATCAATGCATTTATGTCTGCGCCGACGACGCCCACGGTTCGGCGATCATGCTGCGCGCGGAAAAGGAAGGCATCACCCCGGAACAACTGATCGCCAACGTCCAGGCTGAACACAGCGCCGATTTTGCCGAGTTCCTGGTGGATTTCGACAACTTCCACTCCACTCACGCCGAAGAAAACCGTGAGCTGTCGAGCCAGATCTACCTGAAGCTGCGCGACGCCGGGCACATTGCCCAGCGCTCGATCACGCAGTACTTCGACCCGGAAAAGAAAATGTTCCTGGCCGACCGCTTCATCAAGGGCACCTGCCCGAAATGCGGCACCGAAGACCAGTACGGCGACAACTGCGAAAAATGCGGCGCGACCTACGCACCCACCGACCTGAAGGATCCGAAGTCGGCGATCTCCGGCGCCACCCCGGTGCTCAAGGATTCCCAGCACTTCTTCTTCAAGCTGCCGGACTTCCAGGCAATGCTGCAAACCTGGACCCGCAGCGGCACCCTGCAGGACGCCGTGGCGAACAAGATCGCCGAATGGCTGGATGCCGGCCTGCAACAGTGGGACATCTCCCGCGATGCGCCGTATTTCGGTTTTGAAATTCCCGACGAACCGGGCAAGTACTTCTACGTGTGGCTGGACGCGCCGATCGGCTACATGGCCAGCTTCAAGAACCTCTGCGACCGTACGCCGGAGCTGGACTTCGATGCGTTCTGGGGCAAGGATTCCACCGCCGAGCTGTATCATTTCATCGGCAAGGACATCGTCAACTTCCACGCCCTGTTCTGGCCAGCCATGCTTGAAGGCGCCGGCTACCGCAAGCCGACCGGCATCAACGTGCACGGCTACCTGACCGTCAACGGTCAGAAAATGTCCAAGTCCCGCGGTACTTTCATCAAGGCCCGGACCTACCTGGATCATCTGTCGCCGGAATACCTGCGCTACTACTACGCGGCGAAGCTGAGCCGTGGCGTCGATGACCTGGACCTGAACCTCGAAGACTTCGTGCAGAAGGTCAACTCCGACCTGGTCGGCAAAGTCGTCAACATCGCCAGCCGTTGTGCCGGTTTCATCCACAAGGGCAATGCCGGCCTGATGGTCGACACCAACGCCGCGCCGGAACTGACCGAAGCCTTCCTGGCCGCTGCGCCAGGCATCGCCGACGCCTATGAAGCCCGCGACTTCGCCCGCGCCATGCGCGAAATCATGGGCCTGGCCGACCGTGCCAACGCCTGGATCGCCGACAAGGCACCCTGGTCGCTGAATAAACAGGAAGGCAAGCAGGATGAAGTCCAGGCCATCTGCGCCACGGGCGTCAACCTCTTCCGCCAGTTGGTGATTTTCCTCAAGCCGGTCCTGCCGTTGCTGGCTGCCGACGCCGAAGCGTTCCTGAATGTCGCGCCGCTGACCTGGAACGACCACGCGATCTGGCTCGCCAACCATCAATTGAACGAGTTCAAGCCGCTGATGACCCGAATCGATCCGGTCAAGGTACAAGCCATGAGCGACGCTTCGAAGGAAGACCTGACCGCCAGCCAGACCGACACCGGCGGCGCCGCACCTGCCGGCAATGGCGAACTGGCCAAGGACCCGCTGTCGCCGGAAATCGAGTTCGACGCCTTCGCCGCAGTCGACCTGCGTGTCGCCCTGATCGTCAAGGCTGAGCACGTGGAAGGTGCCGACAAGCTGCTGCGCCTGACCCTGGACATCGGTGACGAGCAACGCAACGTGTTCTCCGGCATCAAGAGCGCCTACCCGGACCCGTCCAAACTCGATGGTCGCCTGACCATGATGATTGCCAACCTCAAGCCGCGCAAAATGAAGTTCGGCATTTCCGAAGGCATGGTGATGGCGGCGGGCCCCGGCGGCGAAGAAATCTACCTGCTCAGCCCTGACAGCGGTGCCAAGCCAGGTCAGCGGATCAAGTAAAACCCGTGGTAAATCGATCCCACAGTCGCGCCTGGCGCGACTGTGGGATTTTCATGTCTGGCCCACCCTTCGCCCATGCCGGATAATGCCTAAGCTTTTTAGATCACTGCGTTGAAAAGCCCCGTTCTTGCCGGCACGACCATGACCGAAATCCTGCTTACGCTTATCAGCACCGCCCTGATCAACAACTTCGTGTTGCACTGGCCGCTGGGCGTAGATCCGCTGCTGGGCAGCGAACGCCGCCAGGTCCATGCGCTGGGCATCTCGACAGCGTGCCTGATGCTGGTCGTGGGCGTACTTGGCTATGCGCTGCACCACTGGTTACTGGTGCCACTGGAATTAACCTCCCTGCGTCTGTTCGTGTTCCTGCCGCTGAGCGTGCTGCTGATCGCTCCGTTGTTGAAGCTGCTGGCACGGGTATTTTCGACGCTGTCGTTCGAGGACCTCTGGCCATTGCTGCTGGGCAATGCAGGCGTGCTGGGCCTCACATTACTCAACGCCGGGGAAGATAAAGGTCTTTTTCACGCAGCAGCCTTGAGTCTCGGGGCTGGACTGGGTTTCTGGCTGGTGCTGGTACTATTCAACGATTTGCGTCAACGCACACTCGACAACGATGTTCCCCTGCCCTTTCGTGGCCTGCCGATCGAACTGATCAGCGCCGGTCTGATCGCGGTAGCCTTTCTCGGATTCAGCGGACTGATCAAAACATGAGTCTGATTCAACGCATCGATGCGCTCTTGCCGCAAACCCAATGCGGCAAATGCGGGCATCCCGGATGCAAACCCTACGCCGAAGGAATCGCCAGCGGCGAGCCGATCAACAAGTGCCCGCCCGGCGGCAGTGAAACCATCGCGGCCCTGGCCGAGTTGCTCAAAGTACCCGTACTGGAACTGGATCACAGCCGCGGGTCGGCGCCTGCACAGGTCGCTTACATCCGCGAAGCCGAATGCATCGGTTGCACCAAATGCATCCAGGCCTGCCCCGTCGACGCCATCGTCGGCGCAGCCAAGTTGATGCACACCGTGATCATCGATGAATGCACCGGCTGCGACCTGTGCGTGGCGCCATGCCCAGTGGATTGCATCGAGATGCGTCCATTGCCACAGACCACGCTGCCGGTAGTCGGCGGCCTGGCCTTTACCCTTGCCGAGCAGCAGGCACGCGCCAGCAAACGAAATCATGCCCGGCGCCGCTTCGAGCAGCGCAACGCCCGGCTGTTGCGCGAAGAGCAACACAAGCTCGCTGAGCGCCAAGCCCGTATGCAACGCGCCGCACAACCCAACGTGGAGACGCTTGACCCGGTGCAGGCCGCCCTCGAACGTGTTCGTGCGCAAAAAGCCGCCAACGCAGACGCGGCGCTAAAAAAAGCCAGGATCGACCTGGCGATGAGCCGGGCGCAACTGCATAAATCCCTGAAGGCTTTCGGCCATCCGCCAACCTTCGAGCAGCAGTCTCAACTGGTCGTCCTGCAACAGCAGTTCGAAGCCGCCGAGCAGACGTTGGCGCAGCTGGAAAGCACGCTGCCGCGAGTACCGGCGCCTACCCCCGCTGCACCTGCGGCGTCGAAGGATGCAGAACTGAAACGGGCCAAAATCCAGTTGGCCATGCGCCGCGCCGAACTCAAGAAAGCTCAAGGCAGTGAGACGCCGGCACACCAGATCGCGGCCCTGGAGCACGCGATCAGCGAGGCCGAGCGCCAGGTGGATGCCTATGCCAGCCCTTGAAGCGGTTGACGATCGCCTGCAGCAGGCCATGAAGCTGGTACTGCTGGCCACCCTGCCGGGAGTGCTCGCGGCGTTCTGGATGTATGGCTGGGGCGTGTTGATTAACCTGACTCTGGCAGGCGTTGCCGCACTGTCGGTCGAAGCGGCCGTGCTGCAACTGCGCAAGCGCCCGCTCAAACCAACCTTGAGTGACGGCAGCGCGCTGGTCAGCGCAACCTTGTTGGCCCTGGCCTTGCCACCGTACTGCCCGTGGTGGCTGACGATCAGTGCTGGCGTGGTCGCCATGCTCTTTGGCAAGCATCTGTACGGTGGTGTTGGTTCAAATCCGTTCAACCCCGCGATGCTCGGCTTTGCATTGGTCATGCTCGCGTTCCCCCAATCAATAACACATTGGCCGTCATCCCATGGCATGGACTTGCTGGGTGGTATGCAGCAGGTGTTCGGCTACGGCCTGGCGCCGGATGCGTGGGTCCAGGCCACGGCGCTGGACAGCCTGCGGATCAATAAAAGCCTGACTATGGACGAACTGTTCGCCGGCAACCCCGCATTCGGCCACTTTGGTGGCCGTGGTGTCGAATGGGTGAACCTGGCCTTTCTGGCAGGCGGCCTGTTTCTGCTGCAACGCCGGGTGTTCAGCTGGCATGCGCCAGTGGGCATGCTCGCCAGCCTGTTCATCATCAGCCTTGTGTGCTGGAACGGCTCGGGCTCCGACTCCCATGGCTCTCCCCTGTTTCACTTGCTCACCGGTGCGACCATGCTGGGGGCGTTCTTTATCATCACCGAACCGGTTTCCGGTGCCAGAAGCCCCGCTGCACGACTAATGTTCGGCGCAGGGGTGGGCCTGCTGACCTATCTGATTCGCACCTGGGGCGGGTATCCAGACGGCATCGCCTTTGCGGTGCTGTTGATGAACCTGTGTGTACCGGCGCTGGAGCGCCTGGTACTGTCCAGACAGCAATCGGTTGCACCATGAGCCGCGCATCGAGTGTTGCGATTGTGCTGCTACTGGCTGGCGCAGGCCTTGGCGCGACCTGGTTTGTGCAATTCAGCAGCGCGCCGCGGATCGCGGCCGGGCAACGCCTGATAGACAGCCGCAACCTGCTGGACCTGCTGGCGCCAGACAGCTATGACAATCAGCCGCTGGAACACCCGCTCAAGCTCGATGACCCGGCATTGGGCAATAGCAGGTTGCTGGGAGGTTATCTGGCGAGCAAGGCCGAGCAACCCCATGCAGTGTTGCTGCGCAGCCAGACTCCGGGCTATGAAAATACCATCGAACTGCTGATCGCCATCGATAGCAACGGCAGGTTGCTTGGGGTCAAAACCCTCAAACAGGCGGAAACGCCCGGGCTCGGGGCAAAGATTGCGGATTGGCCAAATGACTGGCTCAAGGTTTTTTCCGGCAAGTCCCGAACTGAGCCCGGCGACAGTGGCTGGGCGTTGAAAAAGGATCAGGGCCAATTTGATCAGATCGCCGGGGCGACCATCACCTCAAGAGCGGTGATAAATGCCATTCACGACGCCTTGCGCTACTTCGATGAACACCGGCAACAACTGCTCGGGGATTCTTCCCATGAATAGACCAGAGACCCTGCTGAACACCTTGATGCTGGTGCCGCTGATCGGCGCCACCGATTCGTTGGTAGCCGCGTTTGGGCTGTGGCTAATGTTCATCGTTGTGGTCAATCTCTTTGGGCTGGGATTCGGCGTTTTACGGCCCCGGCTGGTCTCGACCGCGCATCTGCCGGCCAGCATCCTGTTGGCGGCCACGCTCTGCAGCTGCGTAGAGATCGCAGCGCAGGCCTGGGCACTGCAATGGCAACAGCACCTGGGGTTCTATGGTGCATTGATCGCCTTGCAGTGCGTCGTGCTGCAAGACACCGGGCACTTTCAAACCGCCTGGCCCGAGCGTCTGCGCCTGTACATTCTGTTTGGCACGTTGATGATCGGCCTTGGCCTGCTGCGCGAACTCATCGGCAACGCAACACTCGGTAACCATCTGTCATGGCTGCCAGGCGCACAGCCGGGTTGGCAGGCCTGGATGCTATCAGCCGACGGCGGCCTGCGCCTGGCCACGCTGGCACCCGGCGGATTCATTCTGCTGGGTCTGCTGATCGCCGGTTGGCAAGCCTTGCGCCCCGCCCCTTCACACTGACCGTTTTCGAGGAAACCCTCTGCAAATGAATGCCGCAAAACGTCTGGAAATTTTCCGCAGGCTGCATGAAGACAACCCGGAACCGAAGACCGAACTGGCCTATTCCTCGCCCTTCGAATTGCTGATTGCCGTGATCCTGTCCGCTCAGTCGACTGATGTCGGCGTCAACAAGGCCACCGCAAAACTGTTCCCGGTCGCCAATACCCCGGCAGCCATTTACGCCCTGGGGGTAGAGGGCCTGTCGGAGTACATCAAGACTATCGGCCTGTACAACAGCAAAGCGAAAAACGTGATCGAGACCTGCCGTTTGCTGGTGGAGCGCCATGCCGGTGAAGTACCGCAAACCCGCGAAGAGCTCGAAGCACTACCCGGGGTCGGGCGTAAAACCGCCAACGTGGTGCTCAATACTGCTTTCCGTCAACTGACCATGGCTGTGGACACCCATATCTTTCGTGTCAGCAACCGCACTGGCATCGCCCCCGGAAAAAATGTGGTCGAGGTCGAGAAAAAACTGATGAAATTCGTACCCAGAGATTACCTGCTCGATTCCCATCACTGGCTGATCCTTCATGGGCGCTACGTGTGTCTGGCGCGCAAGCCCCGCTGCGGCAGTTGTCGGATCGAAGACCTGTGCGAATACAAGCACAAAACCTCCGACGATTGAGGCTCTATTGCGATTGGTGATTGCCGATTGAAAAAAACTTTTTTACCCGCCGGGAGATTGTCGATATAAGGAGCGCCAAAGGCCTTCTTAGCCTGGAGTAACTAAATGAGTACTGGCAAAGAGCATCTGGACGTAGAGGACGACTTCGCCGCCACTGAAAGCGATGACACCGACCCGGTGGTTGAAGTAGCGAAAACGAACCTGGACAAACGCCGCACCATCGACAATCTGCTGGAGGAGCGCCGACTGCAAAAGCAATTGGCCGATTACGATTTTGATTTATGACACTTGAAAGCCTCCCCGCAACGGAGGCTTTTTACTTAATGCCCACCCCATAAAATCGACCGCAGCCCCCTTCCCGACCTTACCACGACGTCGTCACACCAGGCCGTTGCGCTGTGCCAGTTCAATCAGATCGACCAGGGAACGCGCGTTCAGCTTCAACAACAGGCGCGTTTTGTAGGTACTGACGGTCTTATTGCTGAGGAACATCCCATCGGCAATTTCTTTATTGGTCTTGCCTCTGGCCAATTGCTGCAAGACCATCATTTCTCGCCCCGACAAACGATCCACCATATCCGCTTCGCTGGCGTTTCCCAGACTGCAGCGCACGGTATGCAAGGCTTGATTCGGAAAGTAACTGTAGCCTGACAGGACTGCTTTTATGGCGCTGAGCAACTCGGTCAGATCCTGTTGTTTGCAAACATAGCCGGCAGCCCCCGACTGCATGCAGCGCATGGAAAAATGCCCCGGTGCCTGGGAAGTCAATATCAACACTTTTATCGGCATTGCGGTAGATGATAGTCGCGCGATGACTTCCAGACCATCGAGTTTGGGAATGCCGATATCTAATATCACAATATCCGGCAAAAGTTCGCGAGCCAGTTGTAAAGCATCCACTCCATTATCCGTTTCTCCAATGACTTCGTAGCCATGACGTTCCATCAGCATACGCACCGCAAGACGAATGACGGGGTGATCATCCAC
Organism: Pseudomonas sp. PDM31; assembly: GCF_019218965.1. Lineage (NCBI taxonomy): Bacteria > Pseudomonadati > Pseudomonadota > Gammaproteobacteria > Pseudomonadales > Pseudomonadaceae > Pseudomonas > Pseudomonas sp. PDM31. The sequence continues at coordinate 163,911 of NZ_JAHUWS010000006.1, forward strand.
GATCAGCACTTTATTCATGGGCAAGTCCAATTTCGCTGTTCGAATTTTGAGAGCCAGCACAATAGCCTAGTCGTTTCACCCATGGCATGCCGCACCTCCCGGCCAGTCGCAGCGAGAGACGTTCCCTACAAACATTACGGATTTATCTTACAAAAAACCGTCAAGCGACCCCTGCTGAGAACTGGATTTCCTTGAACATCGACCGTTTCATGAAAATTTTTTGTATCTATTTACACCCAAAATTCTCGATAGCCAGACTCATAAACCTTGTATGGATATTAGCTTCCTCCAAAATACTGAAAACCAATGAACACTACCACAATCAATACTCACATCAGAGTAAACACTCTCACTTGCGCGATCACGCTTAAAAGCAAGTAACTTATCAATACTCACGACAATGGCACATCCGACAGAAAAGACAGACAACAAAAGCACTGCATACGCAATACCGGCACCCACTGGCAAATCACATAATTACTAACGCAATTACTTTCGCAAACGCCCCTCCACACCGAGCCTTATTATAAACTCAAGGTGACCCAAACTTCAGAGAGCAAACAAACATGAAAAAATTTCAAAAAAAAAATCACTAACCCAATGACCCTTATTGCGATGTTTGCGACACTTTCCGAAACTTCAGCAGCCGTTACCCTGCCTTTTCTCGACGACGACGAAAGAGATCTGTATGTCTGGTTCCTGATCAGTTTTCCGTTTTACCTGCTCTTGCTTTTCTTTGCCACACTAAACTTTAACTACCGCTCACTGTATGCCCCCTCGGACTTTGACGATGAAAAACACTTCGTCAAGGCAACGGACCACGCCGAGGACTCGGAGAACAACGTCGCCAAGCGACAGTTTGGAGAATCGCTCTCGAGCACCTCGATGAATGGAGCGACTTCGGTCACATCGCCCTGCAATGCCCAAGGCCCGCCTGTGGAGATCACCCTGGAGGCAACCCATTGCGCCCCGAACCACATCCAGTTGCCGGAAGAAGCGAAAGAGCTGCACATAGTTGACGTTCGCGGAACCAGCAAAAAAGCCGAGGTCAGCGAATTACTGGAGAGCATCCGGGTGCCACAGGATAAAGCGGCGCAGGTGATCATGTTTATCACATGTACCGAATCGGAGAATTTACTGAAGGCGAGTGTTCTTAAACACCTGAAACAGAAAACCAGAGGCAACACCACCTACCCCGTCGTGTACAACTTGTACTCACAACGACTGGCGGTTATCGACCCAGGCTGAAGGATAGGCACACGACAACCATGGCGGTTGAAGACCAATAAAAGTGCGAAAGCCTGAAAGGGCGAGCAGGCAGGAACAGGATCGCAATGGCAGACACAGAGCCCCCATTTCGGATGTGTGGCCTCGCAACGAGGCCACACACTCCATCACGACTTCAAAGGTCTCAGAACAGCTTGCGGCCTTTGTTTGCAGCAATGCGCATGCGCAGGGCGTTGAGCTTGATGAAGCCCGCAGCGTCCGCCTGGTTGTAGGCACCGCCGTCTTCCTCGAAGGTCGCGATGTTGGCGTCGAACAACGACTCATCAGATTTGCGACCTGTAACGATCACATTGCCCTTGTATAGCTTCAGGCGCACAACGCCGTTCACGTGGGCCTGGGAGGCATCGATCATCTGTTGCAACATCAGACGCTCAGGGCTCCACCAGTAACCGGTGTAGATCAGGCTGGCGTACTTTGGCATCAGCTCATCTTTGAGGTGAGCCACTTCACGGTCCAGGGTAATGGACTCGATCGCACGGTGGGCACGCAGCATGATAGTGCCGCCTGGAGTTTCGTAGCAGCCCCGGGACTTCATGCCAACGTAACGGTTCTCGACGATGTCGAGGCGGCCGATACCATGTTCGCCACCGATACGGTTCAGCGTTGCCAGCACGGTAGCCGGAGTCATCTCGACGCCGTCCAGCGCAACGATGTCGCCGTTACGGTAGGTCAGTTCCAGGTACTGCGGCTTGTCTGGTGCGTTTTCCGGGGAAACGGTCCAGCGCCACATGTCTTCTTCGTGCTCGGTCCAGGTGTCTTCCAGCACGCCGCCTTCATAGGAGATGTGCAGCAGGTTGGCATCCATCGAGTACGGGGATTTTTTCTTGCCGTGACGCTCGATCGGGATCGCGTGCTTCTCGGCATAGTCCATCAGCTTCTCGCGGGACAGCAGGTCCCACTCACGCCAAGGGGCGATCACCTTTACACCAGGCTTGAGGGCATAGGCGCCAAGTTCGAAGCGAACCTGATCGTTACCTTTGCCCGTGGCGCCATGGGAAATGGCGTCAGCACCGGTTTCGTTGGCGATTTCGATCAGGCGCTTGGCGATCAACGGACGAGCGATGGAAGTACCCAGCAGGTACTCGCCTTCGTAAACGGTGTTGGCGCGGAACATCGGGAAAACGAAATCGCGCACGAACTCTTCGCGCAAGTCGTCGATGTAGATCTCTTTGACGCCCATGGCCTGAGCCTTGGCGCGTGCAGGTTCGACCTCTTCGCCCTGACCCAGGTCAGCGGTGAAAGTCACCACTTCACAGTTATAAGTATCCTGCAGCCACTTGAGGATCACCGAAGTGTCCAGGCCGCCGGAATACGCCAGAACGACCTTGTTTACGTCCGCCATGCCATCACTCCACGGGGTTCTACGGAAAGCCGGGCAGTCTACCGCTCATGCAGAATAATTTACAGTGGCGCGACAGCTTATGACGACGAAGCGACAGATTATGTCGAGCTGGCGACGAAAAAACAGCATCAAGACGCTGAAGCGGTGGTCGCCGAGGCGGTGATTTCCGGGGCCGGTTTTTCAATCGGGGCTACCCGCGCAAGGTGCACATTGACCCGGCGATTCTGGGCCCGGTGGGCATTGCTGTTGTTCGGAGCCAATGGATAGCGCTCGCCATGAAAACGCAAGGTAATCTGCGACTCCTGGATGCCGTTGGCCTTGAAGAAGTCCATGACCGCCAGGGCCCGACGCCGTGACAGGTCACGATTGGTCAGGCGGTTGCCGCCGTTATCGGAATGGCCGTCGAGCTCGATGTGATTAACCGTCGGATCGGCCTTCATGTACTCCACCATCACCTGCAGTCTGCCTTTCGCTGCGGCATCCAGTTCAATCCCGCCACCGGGAAAGCCCACAGCGGATCGCTTCACCTGTTCGAAATTCTGAGGCAACAGCTTGGCCACACAGCCTTGGTAATCAGCAAAGGCCTTGGTGAACCTGACCGGCAACAAGCGGACTTCCGACACCCGGCCATCACCCGAAGTGTGCCGGACCACCGGACTGCGGCCGTCGATCAGGCCGCTGATCAGACGCCCGGCCTGAGCCTGCGAGCTGTTGAACAGCACATCGCCGCTGCCAACTCTCACCGTACCCAGATTGATATCGCCACGCCCCGGCTGCCATGGCGCAGCTGCTGCCAGCAAAGTCGCTGAACCGCCGCCGATCATCGGGTTGTAGGCTTTCAGACGAAATGTCGCCTGCTCGCCGGCGCGACGCACGAACTCGCCCGCCCCGAAATCGGCGACCGGCTGAGCCAGGCGGCATTCGAACTTGTCCCCTTCGACCCGCCACTCAATGCTTTCCAGAGGTGTCTGGAAAGTCAGCGCCATCGCGGGAAGGCTGGCAAACACACTGAGCAAGGCAAAATAACGCTGGCGCACGGCAGGCTCCACTGGCTTCTACTACTGAAAGACCGACATTACGGCATACCTGTTGGATATCGGACGCTTGCCACAAAACTTGATAGCGAGTGCCTGCAAGAGTCTTTTCCGGTAGCATTCCCCTGAGTTTGACCCGCCTGGAATCCCCTCATGTCCGACCGCCTGACCCTGCTGCGTCCCGACGACTGGCATATTCATCTTCGCGATGGTGCCGTGTTGACCAATACCGTCGCGGATGTCGCGCGCACCTTTGGTCGCGCCATCATCATGCCCAACCTGGTACCACCGGTACGCAACGCGGCTGAAGCCGACGGCTATCGCCAGCGGATTCTCGCTGCCCGCCCGGCCGGCAGCCCGTTCGAACCCTTGATGGTCCTTTATCTGACCGATCGCACCCAGCCAGAAGAAATTCGCGAGGCCAAGGCCAGCGGATTCGTGCATGCCGCCAAACTGTACCCGGCCGGCGCGACCACCAACTCGGACTCTGGCGTTACCAGCATCGACAAGATATTCCCTGCGCTGGAAGCCATGGCCGAAGTTGGAATGCCGCTGTTGATCCACGGTGAAGTCACCCGTGGCGATGTCGACGTGTTCGACCGCGAAAAAATCTTCATTGATGAGCACATGCGCCGTGTGGTCGAGCGTTTCCCGACGCTCAAAGTGGTGTTCGAACACATCACCACCGCTGACGCCGTGCAGTTCGTCAATTCGGCTTCGGCCAACGTCGGCGCGACCATCACCGCTCATCACCTGCTGTACAACCGCAACCACATGCTGGTGGGCGGGATTCGGCCGCACTTCTATTGCTTGCCGATCCTCAAGCGCAATACCCACCAGGAAGCCCTGCTCGACGCCGCCACCAGCGGCAGCGAGAAGTTCTTCCTCGGCACCGACTCGGCGCCCCACGCCCAGCATGCCAAGGAAGCCGCTTGCGGATGTGCCGGCTGCTACACCGCCTATGCGGCGATCGAGATGTATGCCGAAGCCTTTGAACAGCGCAATGCACTGGACAAGCTCGAAGCCTTCGCCAGCCTCAACGGCCCGCGCTTCTATGGCCTGCCGGCCAACACCGATCGCATCACCCTGGTCCGTGAAGAATGGACCGCCCCTACCAGCCTGCCGTTTGGCGAGCTGACCGTTATCCCGCTGCGCGCCGGTGAAAAACTGCGCTGGCGCCTGCTGGAGGAACACGCGTGAGTGAAGATCATTTCGACGACGAACAGGAAGGTCAAGGCGGTGGAGGTGGCTCGCGCCATCCAATGGCTGCCAGGTTCCGTGGCTACCTGCCGGTTGTCGTCGACGTAGAAACCGGTGGTTTCAACTCCGCCACCGACGCCCTGCTGGAAATCGCCGCGACCACCATCGCCATGGACGAAAAGGGCTTTGTCTACCCTGATCACACCTACTTCTTCCGGGTCGAGCCGTTCGAAGGCGCGAATATTGAAGCGGCAGCCCTGGAGTTCACCGGGATCAAGCTCGATCACCCACTGCGCATGGCGGTGAGTGAAGAATCGGCCCTGAACGATATCTTCCGCGGCGTGCGCAAGGCCCTCAAGGCCAATGGCTGCAAACGGGCGATTCTGGTCGGGCACAACAGCAGCTTCGACCTGGGCTTCCTCAATGCCGCCGTCGCGCGTCTGGACATGAAGCGCAATCCGTTCCATCCGTTCTCCAGTTTCGATACTGCAACCCTCGCCGGCCTGGCGTACGGCCAAACCGTGCTGGCCAAGGCTTGCCAGGCAGCGGATATCGACTTCGACGGTCGGGAGGCGCACTCGGCGCGCTACGACACCGAGAAGACGGCCGAGCTGTTCTGCGGCATCGTCAATCGCTGGAAACAAATGGGCGGCTGGGAAGACTTCGACGATTGAGGGTTTTCTCTGTAGGAGCGAGCAGGGCCTGAAACCCGCCCATAAAAAAACCGGCCACGAAGGCCGGTTTTTTTTACCCGCAACGCGCCTTACAGTGCGGCAGCGTGCTCGGTCAGGTAAGCAGCAACGCCTTCTGGCGAAGCGTTCATGCCCTTGTCGCCTTTTTTCCAGTTGGCAGGGCAGACTTCGCCGTGCTCTTCGTGGAATTGCAGAGCGTCGACCAGACGCAGCAGCTCTTCCATGTTACGGCCCAGTGGCAGGTCGTTGATGATCTGCGAGCGGACAACGCCTTTATCGTCGATCAGGAATGCGCCACGGAACGCTACGCCGTCAGCGGACTGAACGTCGTAAGCCTTCATGATTTCCTGCTTGATGTCGGCAGCCATGGTGTAACGAACCGCGCCGATACCACCATCGTTTACCGGGGTGTTGCGCCAGGCGTTGTGGGTGAAGTGCGAGTCGATCGACACAGCGACCACTTCAACGTTGCGCGCCTTGAATTCAGACATGCGGTTGTCCAGAGCGATCAGCTCGGACGGGCAAACGAAGGTGAAGTCCAGCGGGTAGAAGAACACCAGGCCGTATTTGCCTTTGATAGCCGAGGACAGGGTGAAGCTGTCAACGATTTCGCCATTGCCGAGTACGGCCGGTACGGTGAAGTCAGGGGCTTGTTTGCCTACGAGTACGCTCATTGGATATCTCCTGGTGAAAAAGCGTTGAAGAAAAAGGTTCATATCAGCCTGCCACCCTCAGGCGACAGCCCTGTGACACGAACCCATTTCGAAAAGACCGGTCATCATACACTGCGTTTTTGGCCTGTCCGTAACGGTTTCTCCCGTAGGTGTAAAAAAGGACGAAGGGTATTTCGGTTGACGGCGCGTCACTGGCCAACCGTTCGTCAGGCCTGTCAAAAACCCTTCTCAAAGCACTTTGACAATCATTCTCGTTAACATTAAGATCCATCGCAATCGAGACATAAACCAGCGACGGTCTTCCCTTATGTATGTTTGCCTCTGCACTGGCGTTACCGACGGACAAATCCGCGATGCGATCTATGAAGGATGCTGCAGCTACAAGGAAGTCCGGGCTGCCACCGGCGTCGCCAGTCAATGCGGCAAATGTGCCTGCCTGGCCAAGGAAGTGGTTCGCGAGACCCTGACCAAACTGCAAACGGCCCAGGCTGCGATTCCTTTTCCTGTAGAATTTACCGCTGCATAAATAACCTCTTTCAAAGAACCGGACTTATGTCCGGTTTTTTTATGCCTGAAAATCAATTACTTATGCTTTAGACGCGGAACAAAAACATTCTTATTCCGATTAATTTTCACTTAAGTTTCAATAAGTTACGTTTGACACTAAGAACTACCGGGCTCAAACTCTACTTTATAGTCAGCTAATAAAGGACAGGACCCCACCATGAAAGGCGACGTTACAGTCATCCAGCATCTCAACAAGATCCTTGCCAATGAGCTGGTCGCGATCAATCAGTACTTCCTGCATGCGCGCATGTATGAAGACTGGGGCCTGAACAAGCTCGGCAAGCACGAATACCACGAATCCATCGACGAGATGAAGCACGCGGACAAGCTGATCAAGCGCATTCTGTTCCTTGAAGGCCTGCCGAATGTCCAGGACCTGGGCAAGCTGCACATCGGCGAACACACCAAGGAAATGCTTGAGTGCGACCTGCGTATCGAACGCACCGGTCACGCTGATCTCAAAGTGGCCATCGCCCATTGCGAAACCGTCGGCGACTTCGGTAGCCGCGAACTGCTCGAGGACATCCTTGAGTCCGAAGAAGAACATATCGACTGGCTGGAAACCCAATTGGGCCTGATCGATAAAATCGGTCTTGAGAACTACCTGCAATCGCAGATGGGTGACGACGAGTAAATTCTCTCGATGCAATAAATCTCGATGCAATAAAAAAACCCCGCCCTCTTTCGAGTGGCGGGGTTTTTTATGCCTTGCTGCCTTCTGTAGGAGCTAGCCAGCTCGCGATGGGCGTAAACGATAACGCGGGGAGTCTGGTTCCCCGCGGCGCTCTTTATTCCATCGCGAGCCTGCTCGCTCCTACAAAAAGCGAATCAGGCTTCGGACTTGTTGGCAGCAGCAGCTTCAACAGCAGCCTTGATGGTGGTCTGCAACGAACCGTCTGCAGCCATCTCGGTCATGATGTCGCTACCACCAACCAGCTCGCCACCGACCCACAGTTGTGGAAAGGTTGGCCAGTTGGCGTATTTTGGCAGGTTGGCGCGGATTTCCGGGTTCTGCAGGATGTCCACGTACGCAAACTTTTCGCCACATGCCATCACGGCCTGCGCGGCTTTCGCGGAAAAGCCACACTGCGGGGCATTCGGCGAGCCTTTCATGTAAAGCAGAATGGTGTTGTTGGCAATCTGCTCTTTAATCGTTTCGATGATATCCATGGAGCACCTCGGCTGAACTTTCCGACTCACGGGTCGGCACGGTGGCGCATTGTAACGGAAAGCCGAGCACCCTGCTCGGTCTCTCCGTCAGACTGATTCAGGCCGCCGCCACGGTCACCGGCACGCCATTGAGCGCCGCATTTCCCGACAACTCATCGAGTTGACACTCGTCGGTCAAGTCATTGGCGCTGGAGCCTGGCTGTCCGCTGGCGATGCTCATTTGCACACCCGGACGCGCATGGCCCCAGCCGTGCGGCAGGCTGACCACTCCCTTCATCATATCCGGGCTGCCCAGCACTTCAACTTCAATCACGCCGACCCGCGAGCTGACCCGCACCCGCTGCCCGTCGCTGAGCCCGCGACTGGCCAGATCATCCGGATGCATCAGCAACTGATGGCGCGGCTTGCCCTTCACCAGGCGGTGATAGTTGTGCATCCACGAGTTGTTACTGCGTACATGGCGACGGCCGATCATCAGCAACTCATCGGCAGCCGGCGCCTGCAAGGTCGCAAAGCGAGCCAGGTCGGCGAGAATCTCGGCGGGGGCAGCCTGGACGCGCTGGTTGGCGGTTTTCAAGCGTGGAGCGAGGTTAGGCTTGAGCGCTCCAAGATCTACGCCATGAGGGTGATCGAACAAGGTTGCCAATGAAAGCCGGTGCTGCGAAGCATCGCCATAAAGCCCCATGCGCAAACCGCGATCGATCATCTGCGCCGGCGCCATGGTCGGTTTCAGCTCCTTGCCGGTTCGTGCGGCGAACGCCTTGGCCAGGCCGACGAAAATCTCCCAGTCGTGCAACGCGCCCACTGGCTTGGGAAGAATCGCGCGGTTGAAGCGGCTGACGTTACGCACCGCAAACATATTGAACGTGGTGTCGTAATGATCGTTCTCCAGAGCGGAGGTGGACGGCAGGATCAGGTCCGCGTAACGCGTGGTTTCGTTAATGTACAGATCGATGCTGAGCATGAACTCCAGACCATCGAGCGCTTGCTCCAACTGTCGACCATTGGGTGTAGACAGCACCGGATTGCCCGCCACGGTAATCAGCGCCCTGACCTGCCCTTCCCCCTCTGTAAGCATCTCTTCGGCCAGTGCCGACACCGGTAACTCGCCCGCATATTCCGGACGCCCGGACACCCGGCTCTGCCACAGATTGAAATGCCCCCCCGAAGTCGATGCCACCAGATCCACTGCCGGCTCGGTGCACAACGCACCACCCACTCGATCGAGATTGCCGGTGACCAGATTGATCAACTGCACCACCCAGTGGCACAACGTACCAAATGCCTGGGTCGAGACGCCCATGCGGCCGTAGCACACGGCCGTCGGTGCCGCGGCGAAATCCCGCGCCAACTGCCGAATCTGTTCGGCCGGTACTGCGCACAGCGGGCTCATGGCTTCGGCGGTGAACGTCGCGACAGCCTCGTGCACTGCATCCAGGCCGTCCACCGGAAGATGACTTTCGCGGGTCAGGCCCTCGGCGAACAAGGTATTGAGCAGCCCGAACAACAACGCCGCATCGCCGCCGGGGCGCACGAACAGATGCTGATCGGCGATCGCTGCCGTTTCACTGCGGCGTGGATCGACCACCACCACTTTACCGCCACGGGCCTGAATCGCCTTCAGGCGTTTTTCCACATCCGGCACGGTCATGATGCTGCCATTGGAGGCCAGCGGATTGCCGCCGAGGATTAACATGAAGTCGGTGTGATCAATGTCCGGGATCGGCAGCAGCAAGCCATGGCCGTACATCAAATGGCTGGTCAAGTGATGCGGCAACTGGTCGACCGAGGTGGCGGAAAAGCGGTTGCGCGTTTTCAACAGACCGAGAAAGTAATTGCTGTGGGTCATCAGCCCATAGTTGTGCACGCTCGGGTTGCCCTGATAGACCGCCACGGCGTTTTGCCCGTGACGCTCCTGAATTTGCGCGAGGCGTTCGGCGACGAGCTTGAAGGCATCCTCCCACTCGATCGGTTGCCATTCATTCCCCACTCGCTGCATCGGCTGATGCAAGCGATCCGGATCATTCTGTATGTCTTGCAGGGCAACAGCCTTGGGACAGATGTGCCCACGGCTGAACGTATCCAGGGGATCGCCCTTGATCGAGGTGATCTGCCGGTTGCCGTCTTCAGCCTCGGCGGTCTCGATGGTCAGGCCGCAAATGGCTTCACACAAATGGCATGCACGGTGATGGAGAGTCTTGGTCATGGCCAGTCTCTGTCTTGTCTTGGGCGGGCAATGGCGGCCGCGGAAACAAAACTATGGCGCCAGACCCGCCCCCACGCCAGCGACGTTTGTCTTGTGAATCGGCGGTTATCAGGCCAGCCGATGGCTACCCGGGATCAGTTCGAAGGCAACCTGGGCGGCATGTGCAACGGGATTGCCTTGAGGGGTTCGATCGGCTCGTGAGGACCATGTACCCCGGTCAATTCGCCAATCAGTCGCCAGTGCTCGTCGAGCCCGGCGCTGATGGTCGCCATGCGGTCCACCATATGGCGACCGGCAGCCCGGGTTACTTCGTCTTCACTGCGCAGCAATTCGAACGACATCGTCGTCACCGATGCAGTGAGGTGGGTCAACGAGCGTGCGGTGAGGCCCAGTAGTTCCATCAACAGCTGTTCTTTGGATTCCATCAGGGAGGCTTCCTGCGTCGCTCGATGTTTATTTATAACCCAGCACTTTGCATTAGCAAATATTTCAGGGCGGCGACAGACGGTCGAGCCTGCCGAACCCCGGGGTCAAATAACCACCGCAACCGGCTCTTCCCCGCGCCGCTTGATTGCCAAGCCCCGCGAAGCCAGTGTACAAATGCTTGGTTGCTATCAGGAAACAGGCTTCAAAGCGCTACCGCGGTGATCCCGTAGCCCCTCTGAAATTCCCTAAAAACTGTAGCCCTATTGGTAAGACGCGACATTTAATTATAAGATCGCGCCTTCCTCTATTTCGTCGCCCCGTGCGGCTTACGCCGCAGGTCTCGCCCGTTGTTCCGTTAAACAAGGCTTTGAGCATCTGCGGTTTGTAGCAAAAAGGTAGTCAATGATGAGCGCAAGGCACTTTCTCTCCCTGATGGATTGCACGCCCGAAGAGCTGGTCAGCGTGATCCGCCGAGGCGTTGAGCTCAAGGACCTGCGCAACCGCGGCGTGCTGTTCGAGCCCCTGAAGAACCGTGTACTGGGGATGATTTTCGAGAAGGCTTCGACCCGCACCCGCATTTCGTTCGAAGCCGGCATGATCCAGCTTGGCGGCCAGGCAATCTTCCTGTCGCCCCGTGATACCCAGCTGGGCCGTGGCGAGCCGATCGGCGACTGCGCGATTGTCATGTCGAGCATGCTCGATGCGGTGATGATCCGGACCTTTGCCCACAGCAACCTGACCGAGTTCGCCGCCAATTCCCGCGTACCTGTGATCAACGGTCTGTCCGATGACCTGCACCCGTGCCAGTTGCTGGCAGACATGCAGACGTTCCTCGAACACCGCGGTTCGATCCAGGGCAAGACCGTGGCCTGGATCGGCGACGGCAACAACATGTGCAACAGCTATATAGAAGCGGCGATCCAGTTCGACTTCCAGTTGCGCGTGGCCTGCCCGGAAGGCTACGAACCCAATCCGCTGTTCCTGGCCAAGGCTGGCGACCGTGTCACTGTCGTGCGCGATCCAAAGGATGCCGTACGTGGCGCCCATCTGGTGAGCACCGACGTCTGGACCTCCATGGGCCAGGAAGAGGAAACCGCCAAGCGTCTCAAGTTGTTCGCACCGTACCAGGTCAACCGTGCCCTGCTCGATCTGGCCGCAGAAGATGTCCTGTTCATGCATTGCCTGCCTGCGCACCGTGGCGAAGAGATCAGCGTCGACCTGCTCGACGACAAGCGCTCGGTGGCCTGGGATCAAGCCGAAAACCGCCTGCATGCACAAAAGGCCCTGCTCGAATTTCTCGTCGAGCCTGCGTATCACCACGCATGAGCCAGACTTTACTGCTCAACCTGCGCAACCTCGCGTGCGGCTACCAGGACCAGCGCGTCGTACAGAACCTCAATCTGCATTTGAACGCAGGCGACATCGGTTGCCTGCTGGGGTCCTCGGGATGTGGCAAGACCACCACCCTGCGGGCGATTGCCGGTTTCGAGCCCGTGCACGAAGGTGAAATCCAGCTGGCGGGCGAGACCATCTCCCGCGCCGGCTTCACCCTGGCCCCGGAAAAACGTCGCATCGGCATGGTGTTTCAGGACTACGCTCTGTTTCCGCACTTGAGCGTGGCCGAGAACATCGCCTTCGGTATTCGCAAGCACCCGCAAAAAGAGCGCATCACCGAAGAGTTACTGGAACTGGTCAACCTGAAAGGCTTGGGCAAACGCTTTGCCCATGAGCTTTCGGGCGGCCAGCAGCAACGTGTTGCACTGGCTCGGGCGCTGGCACCGGAGCCGCAATTGCTGCTGCTTGATGAGCCCTTCTCCAACCTCGACGGCGAACTGCGACGCAAGCTCAGCCATGAGGTACGCGACATTCTCAAGGCCCGTGGCACCAGCGCCATTCTGGTAACCCACGACCAGGAAGAAGCCTTCGCTGTCAGCGATCACGTTGGCGTGTTCAAGGAAGGCCGCCTGGAGCAGTGGGATACGCCCTACAACCTCTATCACGAACCGCTGACGCCGTACGTGGCCAGTTTCATTGGCCAGGGCTACTTCATTCGCGGCCAGTTGAGCAGCCCGGAGTCGGTGCAGACTGAACTGGGTGAGTTGCGCGGCAATCGTGCCTATACCTGGCCGGTGGGCGGTGCCGTGGACGTGTTGCTGCGCCCGGACGACATCGTCTATGCGCCGGACAGCGGCCTGAAGGCGCGAATTGCCGGCAAGACATTCCTGGGGGCATCGACCCTGTATCGATTGCAACTGCCTACCGGCGCGCAACTGGAGTCGATTTTCCCCAGCCATGTCGATCATCAGGTCGGGGTGGATGTCGGCATTCGTGTTGCAGCCGAACATCTGGTGCTGTTCCAGGCGTCCGGCAGTACCGCTGCGCAGATTCCCGCGGTTGAATCAGGTGTACGCCGTTACAGCGCAGCCAACTGAAACAATGCCAATCCCTGCAGGAGCACGCCTGTTCGCGATAGCGTAGATCAGCCAACATCTCAGTTGCATCTGATACCGTCATCGCGAGCAGGCTCGCTCCTACAGTCGTTTTGCGTCAGCCCAACATCAGCGTTCCACGCGCCACCAACGTCGCGTTCCCGCCAATCTTCACCCGTTCCCCTTCCAGCCTGCAGAACAACTCGCCACCGCGCGCAGAACGCTGATAAGCCGTCAGCTGCGACTTGCCCAGCCGGTTCGCCCAGTACGGAATCAGCAGGCAATGGGTCGACCCCGTCACGGGGTCTTCATTGATACCAATCGCCGGAGCGAAGTAGCGAGAAACGAAATCGTGCTGCTTGCCCCGGGCTGTGACAATCGCGCCCAGCCACGGCAGTTTCGCCAGGGCAGCCATGTCTGGCTGGCAATCGAGCACGGCCTGCTCGGACTCCAGCACTACAAACAACTCATTCGAATTGAGCACTTCAACGGCTTTCACCCCGAGCGCACGCTCGACGTCCAGGGTCTCGGCTAATTCCGTCTGCAAGATGGCCGGGAAGTCCAACCATAACCACCCGCCCTCGCGGGTCACGCTCAGGGGGCCGGACTTGCTGGTGAAGTCCAGGCGCTCGACCGGCTCTCTATAGACTTCAAACAGCACATACGCGCTCGCCAGCGTCGCATGCCCGCACAACGGCACTTCAGTCGTCGGGGTAAACCAGCGGATGTGCCAGCCCTGCCCTTCGCGTACCACGAAGGCGGTTTCAGCGAGATTGTGTTCACCGGCAATTTTCTGCATCAGTTCATCGGCGAGCCAGGTATCGAGCCGATACACCATGGCCGGGTTGCCACTGAACGGCCGATCACTGAATGCATCGACCTGATGAAATTCAAGCTGCATAACCTTCTCCCCTTGTCTGATCACCCAGCATGCTATGCCCGGCAAACCGGCACCAGTGACAGAGCAGCCTGATTTTCACCCTACAGCACGCCTCAAGCGCGGCCGATGTCGGCAAATTTCGCCTGGGTATGTTCGGCCAGCACGGCCGGTGCCAACTCAACTTCCAGCCCGCGCCGACCTGCACTGACAAAAATGCTGGCAAAAGGCTGAGCCGAATTGTCGATGAAGGTGCGCAGGCGTTTCTTCTGGCCCAACGGACTGATCCCTCCCAACAGATAACCCGTGGACCGCTGGGCAGCGGCCGGGTCGGCCATTTCGGCTTTTTTTACCCCGGCTGCATGGGCCAGCCCTTTCAAATCCAGGGTTCCAGCCACCGGCACGACCGCCACCAACAGTTCGCCTTTCTCGCTGGCCGCCAGTAGCGTCTTGAACACCTGCGCCGGGGCGAGGCCGAGTTTTTCCGCGGCCTCCAGCCCATAGGAGGCGGCCTTGGGGTCATGTTCGTAACTGTGCACGCGGTGTTCGGCCCGAACCTTTTTCAACAAATCCAATGCGGGGGTCATGACAGCTCCAGACTGGGCGGCAGAAGAAAAATCCTGCGCCGGATTCTAGGACATTGATCAGTAAAAGGCTCTATAGCGCCCCTGAATCCGCAGCCTGCCAAGGCTTCAATCCTCAACATTCGAGAAAAACGTGGACCCCGGAGATTCGTTCATCCATGCGACGAATAGTTTCTTTGTGCCCAATAGTTCACTTTCGACCTTTGACAGCAGTGTTTCTTGTCTATATTTTTTCGTTTCTGAAAACCATACAAATTACGCACTGCAGCACCCAGCATCAAACCGGGACCAGAATGGGGATCCTGCCCCGGTAAAAAACGCGCTTTGACCATGATGGAAAGCAGCGCCAGACAACAAAAAGAATTGAGGTTTCAATGACAACGGCTTTACAACAACCATCACTCTCGAGCCAATGCATGGCCGAGTTCCTGGGTACTGCGCTGCTGATATTTTTTGGTACAGGCTGCGTTGCCGCGCTCAAGGTCGCGGGTGCCAGTTTCGGCTTGTGGGAAATCAGTATTATCTGGGGCATCGGTGTGAGCATGGCGATCTACTTGACCGCCGGAGTTTCCGGGGCTCATCTGAACCCTGCCGTGAGTATTGCCCTGAGCATTTTCGCTGACTTCGAAAAGCGCAAACTGCCTTTCTACATCATTGCCCAAGTGGCCGGTGCCTTCTGCGGCGCAATGTTGGTTTACACGCTCTACAGCAATCTATTCTTCGATTTCGAACAAACCCACCATATGGTTCGTGGCACGCAGGCCAGCCTCGAATTGGCCTCGGTGTTCTCCACTTTTCCCAACCCTGCACTGTCCACCGCCCAGGCTTTCCTGGTCGAGCTGATCATTACCGCCATCCTGATGGGCGTGATCATGTCCCTGACCGACGATAACAACGGCTTGCCCAAAGGCCCATTGGCCCCCCTGTTGATCGGCCTGCTGATTGCGGTGATCGGCAGTTCGATGGGGCCACTGACCGGTTTCGCGATGAACCCCGCGCGCGACTTCGGCCCCAAGCTGATGACTTTCCTTGCCGGTTGGGGTGAAATTTCCTTCACTGGCGGACGCGACATTCCGTATTTCCTGATTCCGGTTTTTGCACCGATTGTCGGTGCCTGCCTCGGCGCTGCCGCTTATCGCGGGCTGATTGCCCGTCATCTGCCCAGCGCCATACCTGCTACAAAGGATGCATCTACGGCCATTGACGGCAAACCACGAACTTCTTGATACCGTTGGCGCATGATCCTGCCCATTCGAGCACGCGCCAGACTTCACTCCCTTATTCGTCCAAGGCAATCGACATGACCGACACCCAGAATAAGAACTACATCATTGCCCTCGATCAGGGTACGACCAGCTCCCGCGCGATCATTTTCGACCGCGATGCAAACGTGGTCAGCACCGCCCAACGGGAATTCGCACAGCATTACCCGCAAGCCGGCTGGGTCGAACACGACCCGATGGAAATCTTCGCCACCCAGAGTGCCGTCATGGTCGAAGCCCTGGCACAAGCCGGCCTGCATCATGACCAGGTGGCCGCCATCGGCATCACCAACCAGCGCGAAACCACCGTGGTCTGGGACAAGAACACCGGTCGCCCGATCTACAATGCGATCGTCTGGCAATGCCGGCGCAGCACGGAAATCTGCCAACAGCTCAAGCGCGACGGCCACGAGCAGTACATCAGCGATACCACGGGCCTTGTCACCGACCCGTACTTCTCCGGCACCAAGCTCAAGTGGATCCTCGACAATGTCGAAGGCAGCCGCGAACGCGCGCGCAACGGTGAACTGCTGTTCGGCACCGTCGACAGCTGGTTGATCTGGAAATTCAGCGGCGGCAAGGTGCATGTCACCGATTACACCAACGCCTCGCGCACCATGCTCTTCAACATCCACACCCTGGAGTGGGACGCGAAGATGCTGGAGCTACTGGATATACCGCGGGAGATGCTGCCGCAGGTGAAGCCCTCGTCGCAAATCTATGGCCACACCAAAAGCGGCATCGCCATCGGCGGTATCGCCGGTGACCAGCAAGCCGCCCTGTTCGGCCAGATGTGCGTTGAGCCTGGCCAGGCGAAAAACACCTACGGCACCGGCTGCTTCCTGCTGATGAATACCGGCGACAAAGCCGTGAAGTCCAGTCACGGCATGCTCACCACCATCGCTTGCGGCCCGCGTAGCGAGGTGGCTTATGCCCTGGAAGGCGCCGTATTCAATGGCGGCTCCACGGTGCAGTGGCTGCGCGATGAACTGAAGATCATCAACGACGCCCACGACACCGAATACTTTGCCAACAAGGTCAAGGACAGCAACGGCGTGTACCTGGTGCCGGCGTTTACCGGGCTTGGCGCGCCGTATTGGGATCCGTATGCCCGTGGCGCATTGTTCGGCCTGACCCGTGGCGTACGCGTGGACCACATCATTCGTGCCGCGCTGGAGTCGATTGCCTACCAGACCCGCGACGTGCTCGACGCCATGCAGCAAGACTCCGGCGAACGCCTCAAGGCCCTGCGCGTGGACGGCGGCGCGGTAGCGAACAATTTCCTCATGCAGTTCCAGGCCGACATTCTCGGCACCCAGGTCGAGCGTCCGCAAATGCGTGAAACCACAGCACTCGGCGCCGCCTACCTGGCAGGCTTGGCCTGTGGCTTCTGGGGCAGCCTGGAAGAACTGCGTGGCAAGGCAGTCATCGAGCGCAAGTTCGAGCCGACCCTTGAGGAGGCCGCGAAGGAAAAACTCTACGCAGGCTGGAAAAAAGCGGTCAGCCGGACCCGCGACTGGGAGCCCCACGAAAGTGCTGAATAAGTCCGTCTGAGAACTTGTAAAGGCTTGTAACTGGTAGGGAGCGGATTCCTGCGGCATCATGGGCAAATTTTGCCCGGCAGCCCAAAGGAAGCCCCATGAATCTGCCTCCCCGTCAGCAGCAAATCCTCGAACTGGTCCGCGAGCGCGGCTATGTCAGCATCGAGGAAATGGCCACGCTGTTCGTTGTTACACCGCAAACCATCCGCCGCGATATCAATCAGCTCGCGGAAGCCAATTTGTTGCGTCGCTACCACGGTGGCGCCGCCTACGACTCCAGTGTCGAGAACACCGCATACGCCATGCGCGCCGATCAGATGCGCGATGAAAAGCAGCGTATTGGCGAAGCCATTGCCTCGCAGATTCCCGACCATGCCTCGCTGTTCATCAACATCGGCACCACGACCGAGTCGATTGCCCGGGCCCTGCTCAACCACAGCCACCTGAAGATCATCACCAACAACCTGCACGTGGCCTCGATGCTCAGCGCCAAGGACGACTTCGATGTGCTGCTGACCGGGGGCAACGTGCGCCGCGATGGTGGCGTGGTCGGCCAGGCCAGTGTCGATTTCATCAACCAGTTCAAGGTCGACTTCGCCCTGGTCGGCATCAGCGGCATCGACGAAGACGGCAGCCTGCTGGACTTCGACTATCAGGAAGTGCGGGTGTCCCAGGCGATCATTGCCAACGCCCGACAGGTGATCCTGGCGGCGGACTCCAGCAAGTTCGGGCGCAACGCCATGATTCGCCTGGGCCCGATCAGCCTGGTTGATTGCCTGGTCACCGATCAGCAGCCTTCGCCGGCATTGGCGCAGTTGTTGACGCAACACAAGATTCGCCTGGAAGTCGTTTAAGCCCCCCCAGATCTTCGGCGCCTGTTGCGCCGCCATCGCGGGCAAGCCCGCTCCCACCTTAGGTGTTGTGTCGATCACAAAACCTGTGAACACAATTGAACACTGTGGGAGCGGGCTTGCTCGCGCAGTCGATCGTGCATACAAAATCACTCTTGCACCTTAACGCGCATCAAAATGTTCGTAAATTTTCCTTTAACCCTCCTTCGATGAGTATTCTCAATCGAAACGGACTGGTTGCGCGCGTCTTTATCGGCTAATATTTTCGAATATGAACATCCATGTTCGAATTCAAATACAGAAAATCAAAAAGCCCGAGGCCTTGCCGATGCCCACTTCTACCCTGCCTACGCCCCCACTCGCCGAGGTCTACGATATTGCCGTCATCGGTGGCGGGATCAATGGCGTGGGCATCGCAGCGGATGCCGCGGGCCGCGGGCTTTCGGTGTTCCTTTGCGAAAAGGATGATCTGGCCAGTCACACTTCGTCGGCCAGCAGCAAACTGATCCACGGCGGCCTGCGCTACCTGGAACATTACGAATTCCGCCTGGTACGCGAAGCCCTGGCCGAACGTGAAGTGCTGCTGACCAAGGCGCCGCACATCGTCAAGCAGATGCGCTTCGTGCTGCCCCACCGGCCACACCTGCGTCCGGCCTGGATGATCCGCGCCGGCCTGTTCCTCTACGATAACCTGGGCAAACGGGAACAACTGGAAGGCTCGAAAAGCCTGAAGTTCGGCCCGGACAGCGCGTTGAAAAGCGAAATCACCAAAGGTTTCGAATACTCCGATTGCTGGGTGGACGACGCGCGCCTGGTGGTCCTGAACGCCATGGCGGCCCGGGAAAAAGGCGCCCACGTTCACACCCAGACCCGCTGCGTCAGCGCTCGGCGCGCCAAGGGCCTGTGGCACCTGCACCTGGAGCGCGCCGACGGCAGCCTGTTTTCCATCCGCGCCAAGGCGCTGGTCAACGCCGCCGGCCCCTGGGTCGCAAAATTCATCCGCGACGACCTGAAAATGGAGTCGCCATACGGCATCCGCCTGATCCAGGGCAGCCACCTGATCGTGTCGAAACTCTATGAAGGCGAACACGCGCACATCCTGCAAAACGAAGATCAGCGCATTGTGTTCACCATTCCGTACCTGAATCATTTCACCCTGATCGGTACCACCGACCGCGAGTACACCGGCGATCCGGCGAAGGTGGCCATCACTGACAGCGAAACCGAATACCTGTTGAACGTGGTCAATGCCCACTTCAAAAAACAGATCGGTCGCGAAGACATCCTGCACAGCTATTCCGGCGTGCGGCCGCTGTGCAATGACGAGTCCGACAACCCGTCAGCGGTCACCCGCGATTACACCCTGGCGCTGTCGGGTTCTGACGAAGAAGCGCCGTTGCTGTCGGTATTCGGTGGCAAGCTGACCACCTACCGCAAACTGGCCGAGTCGGCGCTGGCGCAACTGGCTCCGTACTTCAAGCACATTCAGCCGAGCTGGACCGCCACTGCCACACTGCCGGGCGGTGAAGACATGACCACCCCGCAGGCCTTGAGCTCGGGCATCCGTGACCGGTTCGACTGGGTCCCGACGGAAATCGCCCGCCGCTGGGCCACCACCTACGGCAGCCGCACCTGGCGCATGCTCGAAGGCGTACAAGACCTCGGCGACCTGGGCGAGCACATCGGCGGCGGTCTCTACACCCGCGAAATCGATTACCTGTGCAGTGAAGAGTGGGCAAGCAGCGCCCACGACATCCTGTGGCGCCGTAGCAAGCTCGGGTTATTCACCACGGCAGCGGAGCAGGACAAGCTCAAGGACTACCTGAACAAGGTCGAACAGAACCGCAGCAAGATCGAAGCGGCCTGATTGATCATTGGAATAAACGAAAGCCCCTGAACCTCACGATTCAGGGGCTTTGTCGATTTACCAACTTCAGTCGCGCAGGTCTGACTCGTGAATAGGCTGCTCACGATGGGTCGCCCGCTGATATTGCGCCGGCCAGACGGCCTTGCGCCCACCCAGATCATCGTCCGCGTGCAATGCCCAATATGGATCGCGTAACAACTCTCGAGCCAGGAAGATGATATCCGCCTGGCAGGTGCGCAAAATATGCTCGGCCTGGGCCGGCTCGGTGATCATGCCGACCGTGCCGGTGGCGATGCCTGACTCCTTGCGCACACGCTCGGCGAAGCGGGTCTGGTAACCGGGCCCTATGGGGATTTCGGCATTTGCCGCCGTCCCGCCCGACGAGACGTCGATCAGGTCCACGCCGAGATCTTTCAGACGACGGGCCAGTTCCACGGTTTCATCCGGGTTCCAGCCATCCTCTACCCAGTCGGTGGCCGAGACACGAACGAACACCGGCAACTCCTCAGGCCACACCGCACGCACCGCTGCGGTCACCTCCAGCACCAACCGAATGCGATTTTCGAACGAGCCACCGTATTGGTCACGCCGCTGATTACTCAACGGTGAAAGAAACTGATGCAGCAGGTACCCATGGGCAGCGTGGACTTCGACCACTTTGAAACCTGCTGTAAGGGCGCGCTTGGCGGAATCGACAAAGGCTTGAA
This sequence comes from Pseudomonas sp. PDM31, assembly GCF_019218965.1. Classification (NCBI taxonomy): domain Bacteria; kingdom Pseudomonadati; phylum Pseudomonadota; class Gammaproteobacteria; order Pseudomonadales; family Pseudomonadaceae; genus Pseudomonas; species Pseudomonas sp. PDM31. The sequence continues at coordinate 184,627 of NZ_JAHUWS010000006.1, forward strand.
CCACCTCAGCGATCTCGCCTTCATCCAGTTTGCGCGGCTGGGTGTGCTGCGGGTCGAACGCTATCGGGGAAGGTCCGACTGGAGTCCAGCCGCCCTCATCCGGCTTCACGCTGCCATGCTTGCCCAGCCACGGCCGATAGGTGCTGGCCTTGCGCCCGGCATGCGCCAGTTGAATGCCGGCTACAGCGCCCTGAGCGGCGATGAAGCGGGTGATGCGTTGCAAGGGTTCGATCTGTTCGTCATTCCACAGGCCGAGGTCCTGGGCGGTAATGCGCCCGTCGGCGGTGACCGCCGTGGCTTCGGTAAATACCAGCCCGGCCCCGCCGACCGCACGGCTGCCGAGATGGACCAGGTGCCAGTCATTGGCCAGGCCGTCGACACTGGAATACTGGCACATCGGTGATACCGCGATGCGGTTAAGCAGGGTCAATTGGCGAAGGGTATAGGGTTCAAGCAGCAGACTCATGGGGCACCTCTCGTATCAGTGGGCAGGCTCCAGGTTCTGTTTGAATAGTCGACGAGTGACAGGAAAGAGGTACAACACCCGCCCCCGCGGGCAAAAAATTCGACAAGACGTCACAAGGCCAATCAAGCAGTGATTAGAGCCTAGTCGACAACCGGGGTTGTGGGAGGGTTCAAGAATTGAAACAACTCTTCAAGCTCAGATCTTGTGGCGAGGGGGCTTGCCCCCGCTGGGCTGCGAAGCGGCCCCAAACCTGCTGTCGATTTACGCAAGGTCGACCGTGTCGAATCACTTTGCGGCTGCTGCGCAGCCGAGCGGGGGCAAGCCCCCTCGCCACAAAAGGTGTGCAGCGGCCTATCGAGGTTCGATGTGGGCAATCATCAACTGCACCGTCTCATTGCCACGAAACTCATTCAGGTCGAGCTTGTAGGCCAGTTCCACCCACTTGATCGTCGGATTCGGCCATATATCGCGGTCGATACCGAAAGCGATGCCATCGAGCTTCACCGAACCGCATTCGCTGCGCAGCACGACTTTGAGATGGCGCTCGCCGACGACACGCTGCTCGACCAACTGAAACACCCCGTGAAACAGCGGCTCGGGGAAGTGCTGCCCCCACGGGCCGGCGTGGCGCAGGGCGCGGGCCAGTTCCAGGTGAAACTCCTCCACCGCCAGGGTGCCGTCAGACAGCAGGCGCCCGGTCAGGTCTTCTTCGCGCAGTTGCCGGCGCACCTCGGCGTCAAAGGCCTCGGCGAACAACGGAAAATTCTCTTGCGCCAGCGTCAGCCCGGCGGCCATCGCATGGCCACCGTACTTGGTGATCAGATCTGGATGTTGTGCCGCAACCACGCTCAGGGCGTCGCGAATATGAAACCCCTGGACCGAGCGCCCCGACCCCTTGAGCAGGCCATCACCAGCATCGGCAAAGGCGATGGTCGGACGGAAATACCGTTCTTTCATACGCGAGGCGAGGATGCCGATGACACCCTGGTGCCACTCGGGATCGAACAGGCACAAACCGAACGGCATCGATTCCACCGGCAAATCCTTGAGCTGCGCCAGCGCTTCACGCTGCATGCCCTGCTCGATGGATTTGCGGTCCTGGTTCATGCCGTCCAGCTGTGCCGCCATTTCACCGGCGGTCGCCGCATCGTCGGTCAGCAGACACTCGATGCCCAGGCTCATGTCATCCAGACGCCCCGCCGCGTTCAGGCGCGGGCCGACAATGAAACCCAGGTCGGTGGAGGTGATTCGCGTGTGATCACGCTTGGCCACTTCAAGAATCGCCTTGATACCCGGCCGGGCGCGCCCTGCGCGAATCCGCTCCAGGCCCTGATGCACCAGGATCCGGTTGTTGGCATCCAGCGGCACCACGTCGGCGACGCTGCCCAACGCCACCAGATCCAGCAGTTCACCGATATTCGGCTGTGGTTTGCTCACGTACCAACCCAACTCGCGCAACCGCGCACGCAGGGCCATCAGTACATAGAAAATCACCCCGACGCCGGCCAGAGCCTTGCTCGGGAAAGCGCAACCGGGCTGGTTCGGGTTGACGATGGCATCGGCCAGCGGCAGTTCATCACCGGGCAAGTGGTGATCGGTGACGAGCACCTTGAGCCCGGCTTTTTTCGCCGCCGCCACGCCTTCGACGCTGGAGATGCCGTTGTCCACGGTGATCAGCAATTGCGGATCGCGGGTCAGCGCAACCTCGACGATTTCCGGGGTCAGGCCATAGCCGTAATCGAAGCGATTGGGCACCAGGTAATCGACATGCGCCGCACCCAGCAGACGCAGGCCCAACGTACCCACGGTACTGGCCGTTGCGCCATCGGCGTCAAAGTCGCCGACAATCAGAATCCGTTGGCGCTGCTCGAGTGCCGTCACCAACAAGTCCACGGCGGCATCGATGCCCTTGAGCTGCTGGAACGGAATCAGCCGCGCCAGGCTCTTGTCCAGCTCAGCCTCCGATTGCACGCCCCGCGCTGCGTACAGGCGGGTCAACAACGGCGGAATATCACCGAGAAATGGCAGGGTGTCGGGCAGCTGGCGAGGTTCAATGCGCATGGGGTGACAGGTGCTTCTCTTCAATACGTAGGATAAAACCGGATGACGCTGTGCAACGGCGAAAAATCAGCCGCGCTCACCGGCCAGCCACTGCAACTGGACTTCGTGCTGACCACGGTCGTCGGTGACGAAAATCGTCCCCTCGCTGATCATCACGTCCCACTTGATCACGCGCGGCATGTCTTTGGCCAGGGTCTCCAGGACCTCCTGAGGCACAGCGGCAATGTTGACGTTTTTCAGATTCTTTACTGCCGGAACCACTTTGCCTTCCCAGACGCGCAGGCTGCCATAGGCCAGCAGGCTGGTGCGTTCAGTGCGACGCGAACACCAGGTCAGGCGCTCGGCGTCAGGCTGGCCGACTTCGATCCAGTGCAGCACGCGGTCATCCAGGCTTTTTTCCCACAGGGCCGGCTCGTCCACTTCTGACAGACCGCGGCCGAACGACAACTGCTCGTTGTACCAGAGGGCGTAGGCCAGCAGGCGCACGGTCATGCGCTCTTCGGTTTCCGAAGGGTGGCGGGCGATGGTCTGTTTGACGCTCTCATAGACGCTGCGGTCAAGGTCGGTGAGGTTCAGTTCAAACTTGTAGGTCGTGGACGGCTGGGCCATGAACGGGCTTCTTGATACGAGGAAAGGCGGCAAGTCTAACCGATGCGACGGGCATTCCACGAATCGAAGGCGATCAAGCGGGAGAGTCTGACAGTCGGCTATGTTAAAACGCAGTATTCGCTAAGCCTTTGTCCTACAGGATTTCGTATGCCGCTCACCTCCAAACCGCTTTGCGGTCTGAAAGTCATCGAATTGGGCACCTTGATTGCCGGCCCCTTTGCCTCACGAATCTGCGCCGAGTTCGGTGCCGAAGTGATCAAGATCGAGTCCCCGGACGGCGGCGACCCGCTGCGTAAATGGCGCAAACTCTATGAAGGCACCTCTTTGTGGTGGTTCGTTCAGGCACGCAACAAGAAGTCCCTGACGCTCAACCTCAAGCATCCTGACGGCCTGGCCATTCTGAAAAAACTGCTTGGCGAAGCGGACATCCTGATCGAGAACTTTCGCCCTGGCGTCCTGGAAAAACTTGGCCTGGGCTGGGACGTGCTGCATGCACTCAATCCGAAGCTGGTGATGGTGCGACTATCGGGCTTCGGCCAGACTGGCCCGATGAAAGATCAGCCCGGTTTCGGTGCGGTGGGTGAATCCATGGGTGGCCTGCGCTACATCACCGGGTTCGAAGACCGGCCGCCGGTGCGCACCGGAATTTCCATCGGCGATTCGATTGCCGCGCTCTGGGGCGTGATTGGTGCCTTGATGGCCCTGCGTCATCGCGAGGTCAACGGTGGACAGGGGCAAGTGGTGGACGTGGCGCTGTACGAAGCGATTTTCGCCATGATGGAAAGCATGGTCCCGGAGTTCGATGTGTTCGGTTTCATCCGCGAACGCACCGGTAACATCATGCCGGGCATCACCCCCTCTTCTATCCACACCAGCGCAGATGGCAAGCACGTGCAGATCGGCGCCAATGGCGATGCGATCTTCAAACGCTTCATGCTGATCATCGGTCGGGAGGACCTGGCTGACGATCCTCAACTTGCCAGCAACGATGGCCGCGACAGCCGTCGCGACGAGATCTATGGGGTCATCGATCGCTGGGTCAATTCATTGCCGCTGGACCAGGTGCTGGCGCTGCTCAACCAGGCTGACGTGCCCGCCAGCCGGATATTCAGCGCCGAAGACATGTTCTGTGATCCGCAGTACCTGGCGCGGGAGATGTTCCTGCAGGCCAAGCTGCCGGATGGCAAAGACTTCAAGATGCCGGGAATCGTACCGAAACTCTCAGAGACTCCCGGTGAATGCGAATGGGTCGGGCCACAACTGGGTGAGCACAATGCACTGGTGCTTCAGGAACTTGGCTATGACGCGTCGCAGATCGCCCAGTTGCGCAAAGACGGCGCCATCTGATCTGGCGGAGTTTTTCGACAACAAGCTCCAGCCATGACAAATCGCAGGCAAAAGAAACCCCGAGAAGTGGGGAGACGACCCGGGGTCAAACTTGGCCTTAAAGACCAGTAGCAGCAGGCGCCAAGCATCGGAGCACAATGCTTGATCCTGCTGTTACAAGGTCTGACTGACCTGCGCGCAGGAAGGTTCCCGCAAGCATCGATTCAGTTGCGGCTGGCCAGCAGCTTGTCTTGGGCTGCATTACGCAACGCCGCGATAACACAGGGCTCCAGGCGTCCTTCAGCGATCAGCACGTCGCGGTGCAATCCATCGACCACATCGGTCAAAAGACGCTTGTCACTCAACTGCGCCTGATTGAATTCCCGCTCCACCACGATGGCGCCGAGTGGATTCTTCAGGCTGACCCTGCATTCGCCATGGATACCTGACGGGGTCAATATGACTTGATAAGGGCTCAGCGCCTCGCCGAGCAACAGGCTGATACTTTCCATCCCGATCACCACTCAATAGTTCGAAAACAACATGCCTGGGGTGTGTCTAAAGTAAATGACCACCGGCGCGAGAAGAAAGTTCTGGATACTGGGCGCAGGCGAACCTGTACGTCACATCCACAGAGCATGCACGGCAAACATGACAGAGAAAAAACGCCGGCATCAGCTCTGTCGGCTCCTTTGACCAATGTCGGCCCAGCCTCCCAACAATCCCCGCAACTGCCCGTCCGCGCTGTAAAACGGCACCGACCATTGATAGATGTTCCTCATGCCATCCTTGAACATCAATTGACGCTCGCAGAAGCGCGCCCTGCGTGCAGCCAACTGAGCCATGAGTTCGCTATGCAGCAGTTCAGCGGTGTGCCTGGGCATGACGTCGACTTCGGTCAACTGACGCCCCTGAATCAGATCGAAGCGGGTCGATAAAACATCCTCATAACTTTTGTTGCACATGACCAGGCGCCCCTGCAGATCCCGGACGAACATCGGGTCGGGCATGGCATCTATCAATGCATTCTGAAAGGCGAGTTTATCGCGCAGTTTTTTCTCGGCGCTCGGACGCTGGCGCGCCAGTACCGCACGCCTCCGACTCCACAGCAGCAACAGCACAGCGAGCACACTGACCAGCAACAGCCCCCAACCACTTTCCCGGTTCAGCCGCTGCCAGGTCGAGGGTCGTGGCGCAGGAGCCAGGGTCTCGAACCATTTATGCCGTATCGCGCGTAACTCGGCGGGCGGGAACGCTTCCAGCGCCTTGTTGAGAATGCTCAACAACTGCGGCTGCCCCTTGCGTACCGCCAGATAATCACCGGCCCAGGTGCCTTCCACTGCATGGCCGACCTGGAGCTGGCCCGGCGGGTAGAGCCGGGCGGTGATTTCGTTTTCGATAGTGGCGTAGGCCTCGCCGCTTTCGACCCATGCCCTCGCCTCGGCGTAGGTTTTCACCGTACGCACCTCGATGGACGGAAAGTCACGGCGAATGATGGGCTCCAGGGCATGTTGGCTGGGTAGCACCAGCACCCTTTTTTTCAGTTGTTCCAGCGACTCCACCACAGGCGCCTGCGCACGGCCGACGAATACCCAGGCTGCGCCGCCAAAGGCGTGACTGAAGTCCAGGAGTGCCTTACGCTCATCATTCATTGACAGGATCGTGCTCATGTCAGCCGCACCGTTTTCCAGCCTGGCCAGCAACTGGCCGGTGGAAAACGACTCGTCATAGACAAATTGCAGACCCGTCATGGCGCTGATGCGCTGAAGAACATCGTAGTTGAAGCCACTCCACCGACCCTCCGCGTCCCTGAACAGGTAACGTGGATACTGCTTAGACGCGACAACCACTCGTGGATGCTCGGCAAGCCATTGCCGCTCCCGTGCATCCAGTTTGATCAAGGTACCGGTATCTGACGCACGGGGCTTGCCCGACTGTGCCGCCACCGCCCATTGCCCTGCCCCGAGAACAGCCATTAACAACAGCCAGCGCGCGGCAGATTTGAACCCTTTTGAAACCAGCATTACCCCGTCCTTCGTGATTCACTCGCCTCTCCTTCATGGGCGAAACATGACAAGTATGCATGCTGGAACAAAAAAGCCCGTCAGTAGACGGGCTTCAAAATGTGACAGTATCAGCCTGTTACAAAGGCTTGCCGCGGTTGCCATGCTGACTGACAAAGGCCTGCACGGCCTTCAGGTCGTTTGGCAACACGGTGCAACGCTCATCACGCTCAAACAAATCAGAAAGATGTGCAGGCAGTTGTAGCGCTTTTCCTACACCGGCTTTTTCCACCGCGTCGGGGAACTTGACCGGATGCGCCGTGCCCAGGACCACCATAGGAATATCCAGGCTACGACGGCATTCCCGTGCCGCCCTGACGCCGATGGCCGTGTGCGGATCCAGCACCTCGCCGGTTTGCTCGTAGACCTCGGCGATGGTTTCGCAGGTCTGCGCATCATCCACGGCCAGAGAGTCAAACAGCTTGCGGGCTTCGGTCCAGCGTTCCTGTTCGACGCTGAAGCCGCCACCCTGCCTGAACGAATCCATCAGGCCGGCAATGGCCGCACCATTGCGACCGTGCAGGTCGAACAGCAGGCGTTCGAAGTTTGACGACACCATGATGTCCATGGATGGCGACAGCGTCGCGTGCAGGGTTTCCTTGACGTACTGGTTGCCGCTCATGAAGCGGTGCAGGATGTCGTTGCGGTTGGTGGCGACGATCAACTGGTTGATCGGCAGGCCCATGTTGCGTGCCAGGTAACCGGCGAAGATGTCGCCGAAGTTGCCGGTCGGTACCGAGAACGACACCGAACGCGCCGGGCCTCCCAACTGCAGGGCGGCGTGGAAGTAGTAAACGATCTGGGCCATGATCCGCGCCCAGTTGATCGAGTTCACCGCCACCAGGCGAGTACCCTTGAGGAAGCCCTGGTCGGCGAAGCTCGCCTTGACCATTTCCTGGCAGTCATCGAAGTTACCTTCGATGGCGATGTTGTGGATGTTCTCACCGAAGAGGGTGGTCATCTGCCGACGCTGCACTTCGGACACACGGTTGTGCGGATGCAGGATGAAGATGTCGACGTTTTCGCAGTGCTTGCAACCTTCGATGGCAGCCGAGCCGGTATCACCGGAAGTGGCACCGACAATCACCACGCGCTCGCCGCGCTTTTCCAGCACGTAATCGAGCAGGCGACCCAGCAGTTGCAGGGCGAAGTCCTTGAACGCCAGGGTCGGGCCGTGGAACAGCTCCAGTACCCATTCGTTGCCGTTCAACTGACGCAGTGGGGCCACGGAGCTGTGGGCGAACACGCCGTATGTTTCTTCGAGAATCTTCTTGAAATCGGCATCGGGAATGCTGCCGGTAACAAACGGGCGCATCACTCGGAAGGCCAGCTCGTGATAAGGCAGGCCGGCCCAGGAAGCGATTTCTTCCTGGGTGAAACGTGGCAGGTTTTCCGGGACGTACAGACCGCCGTCGGTGGCAAGACCTGCCAGCAGGACGTCTTCGAAATTCAGGGCCGGTGCCTGGCCGCGGGTACTGATGTAGCGCATAGGGGCAAACCTTCGGTTTTAGCTTTGAGCTTCAAGCTATTGGCGACAAGTTAAAGCTGAACTGCCTTCAACTTGCCGCTTGGGGGCTTACAGCTCGCCGCTGTTATTATTTAGTTCAAATGCTCGACGCGGATACGCACGACCGGACCGACTACCCCCGCCAGGGCTTCCAGGGCGGCGATCGCATCGTTGATGCGCTGCTCCACCACACGGTGGGTCAGCAGGATCATCGGCACCAGGCCGTCGTGTTCCTCGGCTTCTTTCTGCATGATCGATTCGATGTTGATACCGCGCTCCGACAGGATGCTCGCGACCTGGGCCAGCACGCCAGGATGGTCCTTGGCCTGGATGCGCAAGTAGTAAGCACTTTCGCAGGCTTCGATCGGCAGGATCGGGTGAGCCGACAGCGAATCCGGCTGGAAAGCCAGGTGCGGTACACGGTTTTCCGGATCGGAAGTCATGGCGCGAACCACGTCCACCAGATCGGCGATGACCGACGAAGCGGTCGGTTCCATGCCGGCGCCAGCGCCGTAGAACAGGGTCGAGCCGGCAGCGTCACCGTTGACCATTACCGCGTTCATCACGCCGTTGACGTTGGCGATCAGGCGATCGGCCGGGATCAGCGTCGGGTGCACGCGCAGCTCGATACCGGCTGCAGTGCTGCGGGCCACGCCGAGGTGCTTGATGCGATAGCCCAGGGCTTCGGCGTAGTTCACGTCAGCCGTGGTCAGCTTGGTGATGCCTTCGGTGTAGGCCTTGTCGAACTGCAGCGGAATGCCGAAAGCGATGGACGCGAGGATCGTCAGCTTGTGGGCTGCGTCGATGCCTTCGACGTCGAAAGTCGGATCGGCTTCGGCGTAACCCAAAGCCTGGGCTTCGCCCAGCACGTCTTCAAAGGTACGGCCCTTCTCACGCATTTCTGTGAGAATGAAGTTGCCGGTGCCGTTGATGATGCCCGCTACCCAGTTGATACGGTTAGCCGAGAGGCCTTCGCGAATCGCCTTGATCACCGGGATGCCACCGGCCACTGCCGCTTCGAACGCGACAATCACGCCTTTCTCGCGGGCCTTGGCGAAAATTTCATTACCGTGAACGGCAATCAATGCCTTGTTCGCGGTGACCACATGCTTGCCATTCTCGATGGCCTTGAGTACCAGCTCGCGGGCAACGGTGTAGCCGCCCATCAGCTCTATAACGATGTCGATCTCAGGGTTCGTGGCCACTTCGAAGACATCGGTGGTAATCGCAATACCGGTCGTTTGGAACTGAGGCTTTGGCGTGCGAATGGCAATTTGCGCCACTTCGATCCCACGCCCGGCACGACGAGCAATTTCCTCGGCGTTGCGCTGAAGTACGTTGAAGGTACCGCCACCGACGGTCCCTAACCCACAGATGCCTACTTTGACCGGTTTCACTGTGAACTCCCCATAAAACGGCCGACTCGAGGCCGGCCGTGAAAACAGCCGCATGTTCGCGGCTCTCTATTGATGGCCCGGCAAAACTGACACCGGACCATGATCGCCAACGGTTACCCGTGACGATGCGAAATTATTTCGCGCCCAGCGCCAGTTTGGCGACTTGTGGCGCCGGCTGGTAGCCCGGAATGACCTGACCGTCGGCCAAAACGATGGCCGGTGTGCCGTTCACGCCGATCGACTGACCAATGGCGAACTGCTTGGAAACCGGGTTATCGCACTTGGCGGCCTTGATTTCCTTGCCATCGACCATTTTGTCCATGGCGGCTTTCTTGTCTTTCGAGCACCAGACCGCTTGCAACTGTTCGTCACCCGGCGAGCCCAGGCCCTGGCGCGGGAACGCCACATAGCGCACTTCGATGCCGCGCTTGTTCAGCTCGGGCACTTCGGCGTGCAGCTTGTGGCAGTACGGGCAAGTGGTGTCGGTAAATACGGTGATGTGCGATTTGGTTTCGCCAATCGCCGGGTACACCACGGTTTCAGCAACCGGGATGTCGTTGATCAGCTTGGAGATGCCCAGGCGCTCGGTCTTCTCGGTCAGGTTGACCGGCTTGCCGTCCTTGAGCTGGAACATGTAGCCCTGAACCACGTATTGGCCATCGGCGCTGGCGTAAAGCACGCGGCTGCCCTTGAGCTTGACTTCGTACAGACCCGGCAGCGGGCTGGCGGTAATGGTTTCGACCGGCACTTCGAGCTGGAGGTTTTCCAGGCTTTTACGGATGGCTTTGTCGGCCGCGTCGTCGGCGACGGCAAAGGTGCTGACCAACGCAATGGCTGCGGCGGCGAAAATCTGGGTCAGACGCATGAGAACTCCTGAAGGCGAACATATGGGACGACCAGAACGCCCGTGCCGAAACACCGGGTCATAACCGCCCATCGTGCAAACCGCTCAAGCCTACCACATAAGGCCGGTGTGGCCGAATGCGGGTAACAAAGACACCACTTTGCTAACTGACACCCATTATTGTGGCGAGGGGGTTTACCCCCGTTGGGTTGCGAAGCAACCCCAAAAATCTACCACCGGATTAAATGAGTTGCTCCGTGAGTACCGGTTTACGAGTGCTGCGCAGCCGAACGGGGGGGTAAACCCCCTAGCCACAGGTCAGCATTTCAATTTCGGTAACCGTGCTAGCCGCGCGGGTGGTGTTTGGCATGCAGGTCCTGCAATCGTGCCCGGGCCACATGGGTATAGATCTGGGTGGTCGACAAATCGCTGTGGCCGAGCAGCATCTGCACCACCCGCAGGTCCGCCCCGTGATTGAGCAGGTGCGTGGCGAAGGCATGGCGCAAGGTATGCGGCGACAGCGACTTGCCAATCCCGGCGACTTTGGCCTGATGCTTGATTCGGTGCCAGAAAGTCTGGCGGGTCATCTGCTCGCCGCGCTGGCTGGGGAACAACACATCGCTGGGGCGTCCACCGAGCAATTCAACGCGGGCATCGCGCAGGTAGCGCTCGACCCAAACGATCGCTTCCTCGCCCATCGGCACCAGTCGCTCCTTGCTGCCCTTGCCCATCACGCGCAGCACACCCTGGCGCAGGTTGACCTGCTCCAGCGTCAGGCTGATCAACTCCGTCACCCGCAGGCCGCAGGCGTAAAGGACTTCCAGCATGGCGCGATCGCGCTGGCCTATGGCTTCGCTCAGGTCCGGCGCCTTCAACAACGCCTCCACATCGGCTTCTGACAGGGATTTGGGCAGCGGCCTGCCCAGCTGCGGCATGTCGATGCGAAGGGTAGGATCGACGGCGATGAGTTTTTCCCGCAGCAGATAGCGATAGAACCCACGCACACCGGAAAGAAATCGTGCGGTCGAGCGAGGCTTGTAGTTTTGCTCCAGGCGCCAGGCGAGGTGATCAAGGATCAATTCGCGCCCGGCGTTGATCAACTCCAGCCCTTTTTCCTGCAACCAGCCATTGAACAAGGCCAGATCGCTGCGGTAGGCGTCGCGGGTGTTGTCGGACAGACCCTTTTCCAGCCACAGGGCGTCGAGGAACTGGTCTATCAATGGATGTTCGATGGCTGGCATAAAGGCTCAGGAGGGACCGCTAATACGGCCAACGAAGATAAATTGCGGGCAACAAAAAAGCAGCCCGCAGGCTGCTTTTTTTCTGCATCGGAAGCTGGACTTAAGCCAGTTTTTCCTTGATGCGAGCTGCTTTACCGGACAGGTCACGCAGGTAGTACAGCTTGGCTTTACGTACGTCACCGCGACGTTTAACGGCCATGCTGTCGATTTGCGGGCTGTAGGTCTGGAAAGTACGCTCTACGCCAACACCGTTGGAGATTTTACGAACGGTGAATGCACTGTTTACGCCGCGGTTACGCTTGGCGATAACTACGCCTTCGAACGCTTGCAGACGCGAACGGTCGCCTTCCTTCACTTTCACCTGAACGACAATGGTGTCGCCCGGGGCAAAGGTAGGGATCTCTTTGGTCATCTGCTCTGCTTCGAGTGCAAGGATGATTTTGTTAGTCATGCTGTGCTCCTAAGGTAAATCGTCGGATCTACCATCGATACGTTGTTAACTATCGTCCCGCTCGCGGATGTATTCCTCGAGCAGCTTCTTCTCTTCTCCAGAAAGCGAGCGGCTTTCCAGAAGATCGGCGCGTCGTTCATAGGTCCGACCAAGGGACTGCTGTAAACGCCAACGCCGGATGTGCGCGTGATTGCCACTTAGCAATACGTCGGGAACACGCTGATCCGCATACACCTCCGGTCGGGTGTAATGCGGGCAATCCAGCAAACCATCCGTAAAGGAATCTTCCTCGGCGGAGTCCGCATGCCCTAAAGCTCCAGGCAGCAGTCGTGTAACCGCATCGATCAGGACCATCGCCGGCAGCTCGCCGCCAGACAGTACATAGTCGCCAATCGACCACTCTTCATCGACATGAGCATCAATAAAACGCTCGTCAATGCCTTCATAGCGGCCGGCAATCAGGATCAATGCATCCAGATTCGCCAACTCGCGTACCGCCGACTGAGTCAGTTGACGGCCTTGGGGGGACAGGTAAATTACCTTCGCCGCCTCCCCGGCTGCTGCCTTGGCCTGAACCAGAGCATCTTCCAGGGGCTTGATCTTCATCACCATGCCCGGACCACCGCCAAACGGGCGATCGTCCACAGTGTGATGTCGATCCGTCGTGTAGTCTCGCGGATTCCAACAGGTCAGCTGCAAGAGCCCCTGTTTCACCGCACGACTGGTGATGCCGTACTCGCTGATGGCGGAGAACATCTCGGGAAACAAACTGATCACTTCTACGCGCAAGTTAGCCACGCTTAGAAGTCCGCGTCCCAATCCACCTTCATCTCGCCTGCGGCCAGGTCGATGGCCAACACGCATTGCTCCGTATAGGGCAACAGGCGTTCGCGATCATCCAGGCTGCCAGCGCAAGGCTTGACCACCATTACATCATTCGAGCCGGTCTCCAGCAGGTGATCGATCTTCCCGAACAGTTGCCCGAGGGTGTCGATGACCTTGAGACCTTCCAGCTGGTACCAGTAGTACTCGCCGTCGGTCAGTTCAGGGAACAGGTTGCGCGGCACGCAGATCTCATAACCGGCCAGAAGACGAGCTTCTTCACGATCATCGAGACCCTTGAGCTTTGCGACCAGGAACTTGTCATTCCCGCGTCCGCTGACCAGCTCTACCTGCTTTACATTGCCGTCACGCTTGAGCGTCCAGGTTTTGTAGTCCAGCAGGTTCTTGATCGGATCAGTAAAGGAATACACCTTCACTTCGCCGCGAACGCCGTGTACCGAGTAAATTTTGCCGATAACGATCAAATCATCAGCAACAGCTGGCGTCGCGTTCATATTGCTCAGGCCGCAGCCTTAGCAGATTCCTTCAACAACTGAGCAACGCGCTCAGAAGGTTGTGCACCAACGCTCAGCCAGTAGGCTACGCGCTCTTGGTTCACGGACAGACGAACTTCCTGACCACGAGCAACAGGGTTGAAGAAACCAACCTGTTCTTTGTGGGAACCGTCACGCGGGTTGCGGGAGTCGGTTACGGTCAGGTGGTAAAACGGGCGCTTTTTGGAGCCGCCAAGGGCAAGACGGATTGTTAGCATGTGAACATCGTTCCTGTAGTCGGTGCTGCAAATCTAAATGCACAGCGGGCATGGGTGCCCGAAAGGCCGCATATTCTAAGGAATATCCGGACTTTTGCAAATGACTTTTTCCGGCGCCTATGGCATGCCGTGCAGATTTGCATATAGAGCCGTCAATGAAAACGGCCGGTCAGCTCCCGCCAAGTGCGGGTTTGCTGTTGATCCCGCGTCCTTGCGGGGTCTGCGCCGGTGCGACGACCGGCGCGGATTCTGGTGCTCTGTTAGGCCAGTACGCTCAATTTTGGCGAGTGGCTGGTGCCCTCAAGGAGCGGCAACGCCGCATGAGGACGCCAGACACCGCCCAAATTGAGCAGTACTGGCTTAACAGAGCACTATATCTTTGGCATGCCGCCGCCGGGCAACATACCGCCCATGCCGCGCATCATCTTGGCCATTCCGCCTTTCGCGGAGAATTTCTTCATCATCTTCTGCATCTGCTTGTGCTGCTTGATCAAGCGACCGATGTCCTGCACCTGGGTGCCGGAGCCCATGGCGATCCGGCGCTTGCGCGAACCGCTGATCATCTCAGGGTCGCGGCGCTCGGCCGGGGTCATGGAATTGATGATGGCTTCCATCTGTTTGAACTGCTTCTCTGCCGCACCCTGGGCATTGCCCATTTGCGCCAGGTTCACGCCACCGATGTTCGGCAGCTTGTCCATGAGCCCGCCGAGGCCGCCCATGTTCTTCATTTGCTGCAGCTGATCACGGAAGTCTTCGAGGTCGAAGCCCTTGCCCTTTTTCAGCTTCTTGGCCAGCTTGTCGGCCTTGTCCTTGTCGAGCGTCGCTTCCGCCTGCTCGATCAGGCTGAGCACGTCGCCCATGCCGAGGATGCGCGAAGCGATACGCTCAGGGTGGAACGGATCGAGCGCTTCGCTCTTCTCGCCCATACCGATGAACTTGATAGGCTTGCCGGTAATGGCACGCACCGACAGGGCAGCACCGCCGCGGGCATCGCCGTCGACCTTGGTCAGGATCACGCCGGTCAGCGGCAGCGCATCACCGAAGGCCTTGGCCGTGTTGGCGGCGTCCTGGCCAGTCATGGCATCAACCACGAACAGGGTTTCGACCGGGTTGATCGCGGCGTGCAGCGCCTTGATCTCGCCCATCATCTCTTCATCGATGTGCAGGCGACCGGCGGTATCGACGATGACTACATCGATGAATTTGAGTTTTGCTTCTTTAATAGCCGCGTTGGCGATGTCGACCGGCTTCTGGCTCAGATCCGACGGGAAGAAGGTCACGCCGATGTCGTTGGCCAGGGTTTCCAGCTGCTTGATCGCCGCCGGACGGTAAACGTCCGCGGACACGACCATGACCGACTTCTTCTTGCGTTCTTTAAGGAAGCGCGCGAGCTTGCCGGCGGTGGTGGTTTTACCCGCGCCCTGCAAACCGGCCATCAGAATGACCGCTGGCGGAACGGCGCTCAGGTTGAGGTCTTCGTTGGCCGCGCCCATCAGGCTTTCCAGCTCGGCCTGAACGATCTTCACAAAGGCCTGACCCGGCGTCAGGCTGCGCGACACCTCGGTGCCGACTGCGCGCTCCTTGACCGAATTGACGAAGTCCTTGACCACCGGCAGGGCGACGTCGGCTTCGAGCAACGCCATGCGCACTTCGCGCAGGGTGTCTTTGATGTTGTCTTCGGTCAGCTTGGCCTTGCCGGTGACATGGCGCAGCGTCTGCGAGAGACGGTCGGTTAAGTTTTCAAACATTGCGCGATCCTTTCAGGCCCTGTGTAGACCGGGATAATGGCGGCCCGCACCGGACTAAAACTGTGCTCGGCGAGCCTGCGGCGTGGGCAGGTCGCGGATTATAGCGAAGACTGCGCCCGGCGGACACCTCGCCGTCAGGCTTGTGCGGTCTTTCGTGCCATGTGGGTTCTATGCCAAACTCAGTGCCTTTCGGGCTTGCCTAACAGGATTTATGCTCCCCTTGTCACCCAGTTTGCTTACGACACTCGCCGCCGCCTGCTTGTATGCCGCTGCGACTCTCTATCAAGGCACTCGCCTGGCCACCAGGGCCAAGGCCGACAAGCGCCTGCTGGTTCTGCTCGGCGTGCTTGCCGTGCTGGCCCATGGCGCCAGCCTGGTCACCCACCTTATAACCCCGATGGGGCTGGGCCTGGATTTCTTCAGCGCCGCCAGCCTGATTGCGGCGGCGGTCATTGCCCTGACCCTGCTGGCTTGCTCGCGGATCCCGGTGGAAAACCTGCTGGTGCTGCTATTCCCGCTCGGGGCCCTGACCGCGCTGCTGGCGCAGTTCACCCCGGCCGGCACCGTACAGGTCATCGACGAAGAACCGGGTATCCTCGCCCACATCCTGCTGTCGATCCTCGCCTACGGCATGTTCACCATCGCGGTATTCCAGGCCTTGCTACTGCTGCTTCAAGACCACCAGCTCAAGCACAAGCACCCGTCCGGCCTGATCAAGAACTTCCCGCCGCTGCAAACCATGGAAAGCCTGCTGTTCGGTTTCCTTTGGGCCGGCTGGACGCTGCTGTCGCTGTCGCTGATCTCCGGCTGGCTGTTTGTCGAGAACCTGTTCGCCCAGCATCTGGTGCACAAAACCTTGCTGGCCTGCGTGGCCTGGATTGTCTTCAGCGTGCTGCTCTGGGGCCGTAACCGCCTCGGCTGGCGCGGGCACAAGGCGATCCGCTGGACCTTGGCCGGCTTTTGCCTGTTGATGCTGGCGTACTTCGGCAGCAAGCTGGTTCGCGAATACATCCTGCATATCTGACGGGCGGCGCATAAATGGACGACTTGCCCATAGGGCCGATGCTTGCAGTAATTGCCCTGCTGATCTTATGGTCGGGGCTTTTCACTGCCATCGAAGCGGCGCACCAGCATTTGCTGGCCCAGCGCATCGCCACACGCTCCAGCGACAAACCACCGGCGAAACTGAGTTTCCCCCTGGTCAGCCTGATCTTCTGCAACACCCTATGCCGTGCGCTGGTGGTGATCATCAGCACCTTGCTGGCATTGTTCACCTGGGCCGAAAATGGTCCATGGATTGCTTGCCTGGGTGCTGGCGCCATGGTGCTGGTGTTCGCCGATTACCTGCCGCGTGCCCTCGCCGCCCGCTACCCCGAGACCATCCTGGCCCAGGGTAACAATCTGCTGCGCGTGCCGCTGAGAATCATCTACCCGGCCGCCTGGCTGCTGCACGGTATCAGCCAGTTGCTGATGCGACCGTTCGCCCGCAAAGCCAAAGTCGTGCAACAGAGTGAGGACGAGGTTGCGACCGAGCGCAACGACGTCCCGGAAAACCCGGTAAACCGCCCTCATGCACTCTCGGGCATCCATGCGCTGGACAACATCACGGTCAATGACATCCTGGTGCCGCGCAGCGATGTGGACGGGATCAACCTCGACGACTCCATCGAAGAGATCATCGAGCAACTGCGCAACAACAGACGCACGCGCCTGCCGGTATTCCACAGCGATATCAATCAGGTCGAAGCCGTGCTCAACACCCGGCACATCCTGCATCTGCTGCCCGACGCCAGCCTGACCAAAGAAGCGCTGCTGGCCGCCAGCCACGAACCCTACTTCGTACCGGAAAGCACGCCGCTGCAACTGCAACTGCTCAATTTCCATAAACAGCAGCGGCGCTTGGGCATGGTGGTCGACGAGTACGGTGAAGTGCTGGGCATCGTGACCCTGGAAGACATCCTCGAAGAAATCGTCGGCGAATTCGAAAGCCAGCACAGCCTGGACAATCCGCACATCCACCCGCAAACCGATGGACGCCTGCTTATCGATGGCGCCGCGTCAATCCGCGAGCTGAACAAGAGCCTCGGCTGGCACCTGCCCAGCGACGGCCCGAAAACCCTGAACGGCCTGGTGACCGAGGCGCTGGAGAGCATTCCCGACAGCGCCGTTTGCCTGAGGATCGGCCGCTATCGGCTGGAGATCCTGGAGACCGAGGACAATCGCGTTACCCAGGTGCTGATCTGGCAGACCAGTTCCGCCCCTGCTATCGCCACCGTTCGATAGATAAAGATCAAAAGATTGCAGCCTGCATTGCGCTCCCCTGCAGGAGCTTTCGAGCGAAGCGAGGCTGCGATCTTTTTGCTCTTGTTGATTCGTTAGCCACCTTCCTATAATCAAACCGCTTACCCAAGCCCCGCCGGCCCCGTGCTTACCCCGCACCTCGCAATTTCCGGCCTGACACCTGCAAGATCCGCAAGCAACCGCCGACTGTTCCTACCTGGAACAGCGACCGCGCCCTCACCCACATCCCTGGGTACTCGACCATAATAATTCGCTCCATCGGGGCACATGACAGTCAGGGATAACCGCATGACGACCAGCACGACTTACAGCGATTCCGTACCCGCTCAACCGACAAACTCCGCCACCCGCGTGGCCACTGCGAGCTTTATCGGCACGGCCATCGAGTTTTACGACTTCTACGTTTATGCCACCGCCGCCGCGCTGGTCATTGGCCCGGTGTTTTTTCCGCAGACGTCGGGCACCGCCCAGATGCTCTCGGCGTTTCTCACATTCGGCATCGCTTTCCTGGCTCGCCCCTTGGGCTCGGCGCTGTTCGGTCACTTCGGTGACCGTATCGGGCGCAAATCTACCCTGGTCGCCTCCCTGCTGCTGATGGGCGTGTGTACCACGCTGATCGGCGTATTGCCGGGCTACGACAGCATCGGAGCATGGGCGCCGATCCTGCTCTGCGTGCTGCGCTTCGGCCAGGGCCTGGGACTGGGTGGCGAATGGGGTGGCGCGGCATTGCTTGCGACGGAAAACGCGCCAAAGGGCAAACGCGCGTGGTTCGGCATGTTTCCGCAGCTCGGCCCGTCCATCGGCTTTCTGGCGGCGAACGGTCTGTTCCTGACCCTGGCCATGACGCTGGACGACGAGCAGTTCCGCTCGTGGGGCTGGCGCATTCCGTTCCTGCTCAGCGCCGCGCTGGTGATGGTCGGCTTGTACGTGCGCCTCAAGCTGCATGAGACGCCAGTGTTCGCCAACGCCATGGCGCGCCAGGAACGGGTGAAACTCCCCCTGGTCGAGTTGTTCAGCCAGTACTGGGGGCCCGTATTGCTGGGTGCCGGTGCAATGGTGGTGTGCTATGCGCTGTTCTACATTTCCACCGTATTCTCACTGAGCTACGGCGTATCGACCCTCGGCTACAGCCGCGAAACCTTCCTCGGCCTGCTGTGCTTCGCCGTCCTGTTCATGGCTGCCGCCACGCCGCTGTCGGCCTGGGCCAGCGACCGCTACGGGCGCAAACCGGTGTTGATGATCGGTGGGGTACTGGCGGTACTGTCCGGTTTCCTCATGGAACCACTGCTGACCCAGGGCTCGACCTGGGGCGTGGCGTTGTTCCTGTGCATCGAACTGTTCCTGATGGGTGTGACATTTGCACCCATGGGCGCGCTGTTGCCGGAGCTGTTTCCCACCCATGTGCGCTACACCGGCGCTTCGGCGGCTTATAACCTGGGGGGTATTGTCGGGGCTTCGGCGGCGCCGTTCTTTGCGCAGAAACTGGTGGCAATGGGCGGTTTGAGTTACGTCGGCGGGTATGTGTCCGGGGCGGCGGTACTGAGCCTGATTGCGGTGCTGTGCCTGAAGGAGACGCGGCATAATGATCTGAATCGGGTTGCCTGATAGTTCGCCATCGTCGGAACTCGGCGTTCCGACGATGGCGTCCGCAAGGGCAAAACATCCCCCCAAATCATCACAATTATTCACCCCCCACCGTCACCTCGCTCTACGCGCATGCGCTCATCCCCGCTATACTTGCCGGCTTTTCCTGAATAAATGCCAATAGGGTCCCGCCGCGCATGGATAAGACCTACCAGCCGCACGCCATTGAAACTTCCTGGTACAACACCTGGGAGTCAGAGAATTACTTCGCCCCGCAAGGCGCGGGCGAGTCCTACACCATCATGATTCCGCCGCCGAACGTCACCGGCAGCCTGCACATGGGTCACGGCTTCAACAACGCGATCATGGACGCCCTGATCCGTTTCCGCCGCATGCAGGGTCGCAACACCCTGTGGCAGCCGGGCACCGACCACGCCGGTATCGCTACGCAGATGCTGGTAGAGCGTCAGCTCGAAGCCAAAGGCCAGAGCCGCCATGACCTGGGCCGCGAGAAATTCCTCGAGAAAGTCTGGGAATGGAAGGATGAGTCCGGCGGCAACATCAGCCGTCAGATCCGTCGTCTCGGCTCCTCCGTGGACTGGAGCCGCGAGCGCTTCACCATGGACGACGGCCTCTCGGAAGCGGTTAAAGAAGCTTTCGTGCGCCTGCATGAAGACGGCCTGATCTACCGCGGCAAGCGCCTGGTCAACTGGGACACCAAGTTGCACACGGCGATTTCCGACCTCGAAGTGGAAAACCACGACGAGAAAGGTTTCCTGTGGAACCTGAAGTATCCGCTGGCTGACGGCGCGAAAACCGCTGAAGGCAACGACTTCCTGATCGTCGCGACCACTCGCCCGGAAACCATGCTCGGCGACTCCGCCGTCGCGGTGAACCCGAACGACGAACGCTACAAAGCCCTGATCGGCAAATTTGTCGAGCTGCCACTGGTTGGCCGCCGCATCCCGATCATCGCCGACGATTACTGCGACCCTGAATTCGGCACCGGCTGCGTGAAAATCACCCCGGCTCACGATTTCAACGACTACGAAGTCGGCAAGCGCCACAACCTGCCGCTGCTGAACATCTTCGACAAGAACGCTGCAGTCCTGCCGGCTTGCCAAGTGTTCAACCTCGACGGCACGCTGAACGAAACCATCGACGGCAAGATCCCGGCCGAATACGCCGGTCTCGACCGTTTCGAAGCGCGCAAGCAGATCGTGGCCGCGTTCGACGCCACCGGCCTGCTGGTCAGCGTCGACGATCACGCCCTGAAAGTGCCGAAAGGTGACCGCTCCGGCACCATCATCGAACCATGGCTGACCGACCAGTGGTACGTGTCGACCAAGCCATTGGCCGAGCCTGCGATTGCCGCCGTTGAAGACGGCCGTATCCAGTTCGTGCCCAAGCAATACGAAAACATGTACTTCTCGTGGATGCGCGACATCCAGGACTGGTGCATCAGCCGTCAGCTGTGGTGGGGTCACCGGATTCCGGCCTGGTACGACGAGTCTGGCAAGGTCTATGTAGGCCGCGACGAAGCCGAAGTGCGCGCCAAGCACAACCTCGGCCCGGACGTTGCCCTGCAACAGGACAATGACGTTCTCGACACCTGGTTCAGCTCGGGCCTGTGGACCTTCTCCACCCTCGGCTGGCCGGAGAAGACCGAATTCCTGAAGAAATTCCACTCCACCGACGTGCTGGTCACCGGCTTCGACATCATTTTCTTCTGGGTTGCCCGGATGATCATGCTCACCATGCATTTGGTGAAGAACGAAGACGGCACGCCGCAGGTACCGTTCAAGACTGTGTACGTTCACGGCCTGGTACGCGATGGCCAGGGCCAGAAGATGTCCAAGTCCAAGGGCAACGTCCTGGACCCGCTGGACATCATCGACGGTATCGAGCTCGAAGCCCTGGTGCAGAAGCGCACCTCCGGCATGATGCAGCCGAAGCTGGCGAAGAAGATCGAGAAACAGACCCGCGACGAATTCGCCGACGGCATCGCCAGCTACGGTACCGACGCCCTGCGCTTCACCTTCTGCTCGCTGGCGTCCACCGGTCGCGACATCAAGTTCGACATGGGCCGCGTCGAAGGCTATCGCAACTTCTGCAACAAGATCTGGAACGCTGCGCGCTACGTGCTGGACAAGGGCGAAGACTGCGGCCAGAACGGCGAAGCCTACGAGCTGTCCCTGGCGGACCGCTGGATCATTTCGCAGCTGCAACGCACCGAAGCCGAAGTGACCCGTCAACTCGACCAGTTCCGTTTCGACCTGGCCGCACAAGCGCTGTACGAGTTCATCTGGAACCAGTACTGCGACTGGTACCTGGAACTGTCCAAGCCGGTGCTGTGGGACGAAAACGCACCGGTCGAACGTCAGCGCGGTACTCGCCGTACCCTGGTTCGCGTACTGGAAGTCGCCCTGCGTCTGGCGCACCCGTTCATGCCGTTCATCACCGAAGAAATCTGGCAGCGCATCGCGCCGCTGGCCGGTATCGAAGGCAAGACGATCATGCTGCAACCTTGGCCGGTGGCCAATGAAACACGCATTGATCAGGCGGCCGAAGACGACATCGAATGGCTCAAGGGCCTGATGCTCGGCACGCGTAACATCCGTGGCGAAATGAACATCGGCCCGGGCAAACCGCTGCCGCTGTTCCTGAAAAACGTCAGCGCCGAGGATCAGCGTCGCCTGACCGAGAACGAAGCGTTGCTGAAAAAGCTGGCGCGCCTCGAGTCGATCACCGTACTCGCTGCTGACGAAGAAGCACCACTGTCCGCTACCGCACTGGTCGGCGAGCTGGAAGTGCTGGTGCCGATGGCCGGCCTGATCGACAAAGGAGCCGAGCTTGCGCGTCTGGACAAGGAAATCCAGCGCCTGCAAGGCGAAGTGCAGCGCGTGGGTGGCAAGTTGTCCAACGCCGGTTTCGTTGACAAGGCGCCAGCCGAAGTCATCGAGAAAGAACGCGCCAAATTGGCCGAAGCCGAACAGGCTCTGGGCAAATTGGCAGAACAGCATGCAAGGATCGCAAGTTTGTAAATTGCTGTTGAATGCCTGGCTATAAAGTACAAAAAACGCCCCGATAATCGGGGCGTTTTTTATGGATGATTACTTAATATTTAATCAGGCCACTTATTCATAAAAAATGGATAAGCTGTGATTCGCAGTGACTTTGAACTATCTGCAAATTCTAAAACACTGAAAAAGGAATCTCAGTATGAGTACCCAACAACACAAATCGTTTCTCGCAACATTGAATACGGGTAATAATGCCTTGGCGATGGTTTCCCATAATGGCAATACACCGGTGTGGACGCTCGTCGAGAACGGGGTCGCCGACGTCGTGTATTTCCGTTATGAAGAAGGTCATTACACCCTGCACGCCTGGTCGAAAGATGACCATTTAGGGCCAACCATCAATTTGGCCGGTGTGGTGTTTACAGTCGCTACCACGAACAACCCAACCACGTTCAATCTTATGAATGCTGACGGGAAAGTCGTGACACTCGATAACCTGACAAACGACAAAGAAGTGATACGTCTGCAAACCCGGGATGGCAAGGAGTTAAAAACCGAAATTGTCTGGGGAGACGCTCCACAAAGGGTGTCAACGGTTGGCCAATACAAGCTGAACCTCGAGTTGAATATTTTAGAGCGCAACGCACCTTAGTTTATCTTTCAACACAGTTAAATCTTTACATAACTTTATAGCTGAAAAGGATTTCCACTATGAGCACACTCAGACAAAAGTCATTTCTTGCGACATTGGCATTGAAAGGCAAACCACTGATCATTCACCGCTCGTACAACAACGACACATTAAGTGTGAGCGAACA
The DNA here is from genome assembly GCF_019218965.1 of Pseudomonas sp. PDM31. Classification (NCBI taxonomy): domain Bacteria; kingdom Pseudomonadati; phylum Pseudomonadota; class Gammaproteobacteria; order Pseudomonadales; family Pseudomonadaceae; genus Pseudomonas; species Pseudomonas sp. PDM31. Next base: position 207,660 of record NZ_JAHUWS010000006.1, read on the forward strand.
CAACGACACCGCCCTTATCTTTTACTTTCGCTGCGAAGGTGATTTCTACAACATTTATGTCCGTAACGAAGGCAACCATTTCGGAAAGACTCTAGACATAAACGACCAGTATGTTATAGCGAACAGTGCAAAAGCTACGGGTTTCACAATCCTGAACACTGATGGAAAAACCCTCACACTCGACAGTCTTTCAAGCAACAATGAAAATATATACCTGCAAACTCGAAATGGAAAACGACTGTTTCTTGAAGTTGATTGGAGCGGCGAAGGATACTTCCCCCTACGAATATCGCACCCTTTAAATCCGACCATAGATCATAAAATGATTTTGAGTTTGAATATCCTGGAACGCAACACGCCGTACCTGGGCTTTCCGGATGAAATCTAATAACCTATAAATGCACTGGCAACACCATTAAAACCTTATATAACTTTATAGCTGAAAAGGAATTTCACTATGAGCACACTTCGACAAAAATCTTTTCTTGCAACACTGGCATTATGGGATAAACCGCTAATTATTGGACGACCATATGGCCTACCGGTGTTAATGCTGGGTGATGACAATGACGCTGCCTTTATATTTTATTTCCGCTGTGAAGGCGACTACTACAACATCTATGTCCGAACTAAAGGTGAACACTTCGGAAGAACCCTCGACGAGATCGCCAGACTCGACCAGAAAAAACACGATTACCTATTCACAATCCATGGAAACCCCTGTTATATAACAACCAGCACAGCAGACGTCCCTACCAGCTTCAACATCCTGAATGGCAATGGAAAAATTTTGACGCTCGACAATCTAGCCAGCAACAAAGAAGAGATAATCCTGCAGACTCGAAGCGGGAACAAGTTAGCGATAGAATTTAGCTGGGATAACGAACCACCTCATATAATACTCACCTCAAGTGCTGGTGTTACACTGACTTTGAATATACTGGAGCGTAACGCGCCATACCTGGGCTTTCCGGGTGAAGTCTAATCGACTGTCCATGCTTTGAATGTCACTCGTGCGCACCACCTTTGTTATACCTGGAAAATCTACGACGTTGCGCAATCAGCAACAGTCAACGCAGGTCAGCGATTTTGGTGCGGACGATTCCGGACAGCCGCGCGTGTATCTGATTATGTGGGACAATGCTCGCCACTTTCAGCCATACCCGAATCGACCACACCCATGACCGCCCCACGTCCCCCCAAGCCTGCGCGCAAAAAGCCCGAACCGAAGACCCCGGCCACAGCCGTTGCACCGAAGGAAAAGGCCAGCCTGCACCCGCGCAATCGCCACCAGGGTCGTTACGACTTTCCGGCGCTGATCAAAAGCACCCCGGAACTGAAGAAGTTCGTGATCATCAATCCATACGGCAAGGAAAGCATCGACTTCGCCAGCCCGGACGCGGTGCGGGTGTTCAACCGGGCGTTGCTCAAGTCATTCTATGGCATTGCCCACTGGGACATTCCTGCCGATTACCTGTGCCCGCCGGTACCTGGGCGCGCCGATTACGTGCACTTCCTCGCCGACCTGCTGGCCAGTCGCAATGACGGTGAGATTCCTCGGGGCGCCGCCGTCAAGGTGCTGGACGTCGGCATGGGTGCCAACTGTGTCTACCCGTTGATCGGTTACAGCGATTACCGCTGGCAGTTCCTCGGCTCGGACATTGACTCGACTGCCATCGCCGCAGCCAAGGCCATCATTCAATCCAACGGTTTGAACAAGGCCATCCAGGTGCGCCAGCAGGGCAATCCCAAACAGATCCTCAGCGGCCTGTTGGAGAGCGCCGAGCGGTTTGACCTGACCATGTGCAACCCGCCGTTCCACGCGTCACTGGAGGAAGCCACCCGCGGCAGTACGCGTAAATGGCGCGCACTGGGCAAAGCCGACCCGAAACGCAAACTGCCGGTGCTGAATTTCGGCGGTCAGGCGGCGGAGTTGTGGTGCGAAGGTGGCGAGGCGCGGTTCGTCTCACAATTGATCAGCGAGAGCGTGCAAGTGGGGCAACAGGTGTTGTGGTTCAGCACCCTGGTGTCGAAGGCATCGAATCTGCCGGCGATCCAGACTGCCCTGAAAAAGGCTGGGGCGCTGGAAAGCCAGGTGGTGGAAATGTCCCAGGGGCAAAAACAGAGTCGCTTTGTCGCCTGGACGTTCCAGACCAAAGCACAGCAACAGACCTGGCGCGGGCGCTGGGCAAGCAAAAACTGAGTCACCGCCCCACGTCGTCCAACTGTGGGAGCGGGCTTGCTCGCGAAAGCGGTACATCAGTCACCATTGAAGTTGACTGATGTACCGCTTTCGCGAGCAAGCCCGCTCCCACATGGTTTAGAGGTACTTGAGGCAAATCGCAGACACAAAAAAACCGTGCCCGGATCGCTCCGGCGCACGGTTTTTTAACAAGTCTTACTTGTTGACAGCGTCGGTCAGGCCTTTGGCCACAACCAGCTTGATCACTTTCTTGGCAGCGATTTCGATGGCAGCGCCAGTCGAAGGGTTACGGCCGGTACGGGCAGGGCGCTCAGTCACTTTCAGCTTGCCGATACCTGGCAGAGTGATTTCGCCGCCGTTTTCCAGCTGATCAGCAACGATTTGGCCCAGTTGGTCCAGAGCGTTACGCGCGGTGGTTTTCGGCGCGTCGATAGCTTCAGCGATGTCGGCGATCAGTTGGTCTTTAGTAAGAGCCATGTAGTGTTCCTTCCCTATCAAATTCATATGGATTGCAGAGTGCAGTGTCAGCCATCGAGCCCGATCTTTTGGATCCGGCACCCTCGGGTAAATAACCTCGGGATCCGGGTTATAGATTCCGAAATCAGGGTTTGGTTCGACCTGACAATTGCTGACTGCACGCTTAACGCAGTGACTTCGCGCAAGACCGGGCAAAGCTAGCACAGAGAGGTGGAAATATCCGCCTCTAGCGAACCATTTGGTCAGCTTTCTTGTGCTAAAACAGGAAAAAACAGCATAAGGACCACCGGTCGCCCCGGATTTGCCCTTCATCCCGCGCCAAAACCAATGGTTGCGGTACACTGAGCGCTTTTTCGGGGAGCATGCCCTCCTCTCTTCATTCAGCCGAGAAGCCCATGCCGATCCGCCATTGCATCGTCCACCTGATCGACAAAAAACCCGACGGCACACCAGCAGTTCTACACGCTCGCGACTCTGAACTCGCCGAGTCGAGCGCCATCGAGAATATGCTTGCCGACCTCAACGAGAGCTACAACGCCAAACAAGGCAAGGCCTGGGGATTGTTCCATGCCGAGTCCGGGGCGCACCCGTTCAGCGGCTGGCTGAAGGAGTACCTGGAGGGCGGCAAGGATTTCACCGCATTCAGCCGGGTGGCGGTGGAACACCTGCAGAAACTGATGGAAGAGTCCAACCTCTCGGTGGGCGGTCACGTGCTGTTCGCTCACTATCAACAAGGCATGACCGATTACCTGGCCATCGCCCTGCTGCATCACAGCGAAGGCGTGGCCGTGACCGACCAACTGGACGTGACCCCGTCCCGGCACCTGGACCTGGGTCAGTTGCACCTGGCGGCGCGGATCAACATCTCCGAGTGGCAGAACAACAAACAGTCGAAGCAGTACATCTCCTTCATCAAAGGCAAGAACGGCAAAAAGGTATCGGAGTATTTCCGCGACTTCATCGGCTGCCAGGAAGGCGTCGACGGCCCGGGCGAAACCCGCACCTTGCTCAAAGCCTTCAGCGACTTCGTTGAAAGCGAAGACCTGCCTGAAGACGATGCCCGTGAAAAAACCAAGACCCTGGTGGACTACGCCAGCAGCCAGGCCAAGCTCGGCGAGCCCATGGGCCTGGAGGAGCTGTCGGAGCTGATCGACGAAGAGCGCCCGAAAGCTTTCTACGATCACATCCGCAACAAAGACTACGGCCTGTCGCCGGAGATCCCGGCCGACAAACGCACCCTGAACCAGTTCCGCCGCTTCACCGGGCGCGCCGAAGGCCTGTCGATCAGCTTCGAAGCGCACCTGCTGGGCTCGAAGATCGAGTACGACGAAGAGGCCGGCACCCTGGTCATCAAGGGCCTGCCGACTTCGCTCACCGACCAGCTCAAGCGACGCAACTGATGCTCGGCGGTGTACTGAAGAAAGTCCTGCTGATCCTGCTGGTGGTCGTGGTTTATCAGAACTGGGGCAAGATCGAGCGGGTGTTCAATCCGGCGCAGGTGGTGTCGGAGCAGACCCAGGCCAGGGCCAACGTGGTGCTCTACGCCACTGAGTGGTGTGGTTACTGCAAATTGACCAGGCGCTTTCTCGATCAGAAAGGCATTCCCTACAAGGAAGTCGATATCGAGAAGGATGCCGTGGCTCGCAAGAACTACGAGGCCTTGGGCGGCGGCGGGATTCCGATCATCGACGTGAACGGGACCTTGATTCGCGGCTACGACCCGGATGCGATCCTCGCCGCTTTGAAATGATCCTGTAGGAGCGAGCACTCTCGCGAAAAACCGGAGAACCCCGTTGGGTATCTGGATTCACGCGTTATCGTTCACGACCATCGCGAGCATGCTCGCTCCTACAGTTGATCAGCAAGCCTCGATACGGAAACCGAACCGCGGGAAGTGCACATGCACGACGCCGCCACGTTCGTCTTCCCGACGCAGGATCAATTCCTCGCTGCCAGCAAACAACAACTCACCGGCCACCGGATCGACACCATAATCGATCGCGGCAATCACCACCTGCTGGCCTGCGGTGAAACCATTCGGATCTTCGAACGACTCGTCCGGCAAAGCTGCCGGCGTAGCGTTGCGGGCAACGTCCAGGGCTTCTTTCGAGGTCATCTCGCTCGACGCCCCATGACCAAAGCCCAGCACACGCACCAACCAGGCCGCAACCGCCGGATAGTTATCCACAAGCGGCGAGGTCACAGGCGTCGCCTTGAGGAACCACAACGAGTGAGCCAGGGCGAAGTCGGCAATCGACGGCTCACCGAACAGATAATCACCCTCTTCGCGCTGCAGCTGCTGCTCAAGGCGCGTCATGATCGTCGGCCACTGATGCCTGGCCTGCTCGGCGGACAATCGGGTCGCGCTGCCGCCACTGAACAAACCGGCACGGTCAGCGATGAATCCCTTGATCGCTTCCGGCGGCAAACTGGCGAAGCGCACCGCGATCGATTCCGGCTGGAACACCAGGCTGACCGCATGCTGGAACACCACCGAATCGGCCCAGGTGGCGAAACTGGCGGCGATCATTTCCTGACCTTCGGGGAAGAATGCCGGCAGGGCTTTTTCCTGCTCCAGGCGACGGGCGATCAACGCGGTGTCGCAATAAATATCCGCGCCGATCTGCAGCACCGGGGTTTTACGATAGCCGCCGGTGAGAGCCGTGAGATCGGGCTTGGGCATTACCGGCGAGATCTTCACCGAGCGCCAGGACAAGCCTTTGAAGCCCAGCAGCAGGCGGGCCTTTTCGGCGAAGGGGGACGTCGGGTAATGATGAAGAATCAACTCGGACATGCTCGGCTCCGCCGCACTGATAAGGAAGCAGCAGCTTAGCGCGCAATCGGATAGCAGCCTACAGATCTGCCTGATGGCAACTGATCAATCAGATTGATAAGGCGCTGGCAGCGCTGGCCACCAGGCACTCCTTGGCGCTTTTCCTGAGTTTCTTGATCAAGCGTTCCTGACGCAGGGCTTCGCTTTTATCGCGACAGGCTTCGGTGTAGACCAGCGCCATGGCCGGGCTGGAAAGAAAGAACCGCGCGCCCTTGCCACTTTGATGCTTGGCGAAGCGGCGCACGGGATCATCGCTGATCCCGCAGTAGAGCGAGCCATTGGCGGCGCGCACAAGATAGACAAACCAGGGTTTGCTGACCGGTGTCGGTTCGGCGGCAATGACAGGGGATTGGCTCGGGCTGCTCACGTGACGATCAAGGCTTGAAAAGGACAAGCCGCGATCTTATCAGCGACTGGCCTGGAATGCCTTCAGCCCCTTCAATGCCTGGGCACGAACAGCGTTTCTCACCAGGGGCGTCCAGCCCAGCAAAAGACCTTTGAAACCCAGTGCCTGACGCGACCAGGCCCACAGGTCAAAGCTGTCGTGATGCTCGCAGATCTTGCCGTCGCGGAAAACGAAACGCGCCTGGATATCGTTGACCACGGTATTGCCAGTCTGGCTGAACAGATAGGTCGCCACCCAATGGGCGCTACCCGCGCGTTCGTCGGCGCGGACGTTATCGAAGGTGAGGGAGAAATCCCTGGCGCGCGTGGTGAGCATGCGCCACATGTCACCGGCATCCCGCCCGCGCAGTTCGCCGAACGCCGGATCACTGAACACCACGTCATCGGTATAGCAGGCACTCATGGCCTCGGCGTCCAGGCGCTGGAAGGCCTCGTAGAACCGGGTGATCAGTGCGTTATGGGCGTCAGTCATGGGCAGGGTCCAAGCGTTAATAAGGATTGCCTGCACCATAGTCAACAAATGCACTGTGCACTATCGGCATTCGTGAACCGAATACCGACAGTGTGCGGGAATCAGATCTTTTCGCTTTCCACCTGAACGTACAACGATCGCCCCGCACCGAGACCGGCGAGGATCGCGCCGAGGCCGATCACGCCGAAGATCCAGCCCACGGCCGTCCAGCCACCGGTCCAGTCATGCACGATACCGACCGCGAACGGCCCCATGGACGCCAGGGTATAGCCGAAGCCCTGGGCCATGCTCGACAGGTTTGCCGCCACGTGGGAATCGCGCGAGCGCAGCACGATCAGGGTCAACGCCAGGCTGAACGTGGCGCCCTGCCCCAGCCCGAGCACAATGGCCCAGCCCCACAATCCTTCGATCGGTGCATACAGGCAACCGAACAGGCCGCCGAGGGTCAACGCCATGACGATCACAATGGCCAGGCGCTGGTCCTTGCCGCGCGTGGCCAGCCACGGTGCGGCCAGTGAGCTGACCAGTTGCACGATCACCGAGCCCGACAACACCAGCCCGGCCTGGGTCGGCGTCAGGCCGCGCCCGATCAGGATCGAAGGCAACCAGCCAAATACGATGTAGGCCAGGGACGATTGCAGGCCCATGTAAAACGTCACCTGCCAGGCCAGCGGGTCACGCAACAGACCACGCACCCGGTAGGCGACGTGATGCGCGCCGTGCTTCTGGCCAACTTGCGGCAGCCAGAAAATCGCCGCCGCCAACGCCGGAATCACCCAGAAGCCCAGGCCCATGGCCCAGCTCTTGTCGAAATGCTCGCTCAGCGGCACCGTTGCGCCGGCAGCCATCGCGGCGCCCAGGCACAGGGCCATGGTGTAGACGCCGGTCATGGTCCCGGCCTGCTTGGGGAAGTCACGCTTGACGATGCCTGGCAGCAGCACGCCGATCACACCAATGCTCGCCCCCGCCAACACGCTGCCGGCAAACAGGCCGATTTCACCGAACGAACTGCGCAGGATGATTCCACCGGCCAACGTCAGGAGAATCCCCAACACCACCCGCTCGGCACCAAAACGCCTTGCCAGCACCGGTGCCAATGGCGCGAACAGACCCAGGCAGAGTACCGGCAAGGTCGTCAGCAAACCGGCCTGGGATGCCGACAGGCCGAGGGACCTGGAAACTTCGCTGAGCATCGGCGCCATGCTCGACAGCGCCGGGCGCAGGTTCAGCGCCACCAGAATCAGCCCGAGCAGCAACAGCCACGGCCGGCGCAGCAGCGGCTGAGCCGGCTGGACCTGTTCGTCATCGACCTCGGCGTCGATCAGCAGCTCTTCGAGCTCTGCGGTGCGCTTGGGTTGAGCGGTGTTGCCTGAATTGCTCGGCATGGTGTTCTCGTTTTCAAGGTTCATTGATCAACCGCCTCGACAGGGCTTTGGCCCGCTCCGGATCGCGTTGTTCGACGGCGTCGAGCAACTCGATATGCAGGTCGAACACTTCCTGGCGTCGGGGCGTGACGTTCAAGGTCTGGCGCAACTGCGCGCCGACGACACTGGAAAAGTAGCGATACAACTCGCTGAGGGTCGGATTGTGCGCGGCGTCCACCAGACGGCGGTGGAACACCAGATCGCAAGCGATGTAGGTGTCGAGGTCGCCGTGATAGTGACTGCCACTGACACCCAGTGCCTCGCGCAAGGCCAGCAGATCTTCATCGGTGCGTCGCAACGCCGCCAGGCCAATGGCTTCGACCTCAAGAATGTGCCGGGTTTCCCGAGCCTGCTCGTGGGAACAGCGGGACAAGGCTTTCAGCGTATCCAGCGGATCAACCACCGCTCGCAGGTAACTGCCGTCGCCCTGACGTATCTCGATCAACCCGGAAAACGCCAACACCCGCATGGCTTCACGCACGGTGTTGCGGCTGATGCCCAGTTCTGCGGACAACTCGGGTTCGGTGGGTAAGCGCTGCCCCACCACCCACACGCCTTGGTTGATGCGTTGACGCAACTGATCCAGCGCTTGATCAACCAAGGATCGTTTAACTAATGGAGAAATGACTGACATTGGATTCACCCTTTCATCCAATCATAGGATGAATTTCCTGACATGTTAGTCAACATTGCATTGGAGGGCAACCGCACACGTTTCGTGTCGACAGTGAGCCTGTCGACCACAAATCCTGTGGGAGCGGGCTTGCTCGCGAAAGCAGTTTGACATCCAACGATGATTTCGACTGATCCGGCGCTTTCGCGAGCAAGCCCGCTCCCACAGTTGATTTTCAGTGTTTTTTGGCACAAAAAAATAAACCCGGAACAAGTCCGGGTTCATTTCCACGCTTGAATCAGATCAATGCAGGATCTGGCTCAGGAACAGCTTGGTGCGGTCGTTCTGCGGGTTGTCGAAGAAGTCGTTCGGTGCGGCCTGTTCGACGATTTCGCCCTTGTCCATGAAGATCACGCGGTTGGCCACGGTGCGGGCGAAGCCCATTTCGTGGGTTACACAGAGCATGGTCATACCGTCTTCGGCCAGGCCGATCATGGTGTCCAGTACCTCTTTCACCATCTCCGGGTCGAGTGCCGAAGTCGGTTCGTCGAACAGCATGATTTTCGGCTTCATGCACAGCGCACGGGCAATCGCCACACGCTGTTGCTGACCACCGGACAGTTGCCCCGGGTACTTGTGCGCCTGCTCCGGAATGCGTACGCGTTCCAGGTAGTGCATGGCGATTTCCTCGGCCTTGCGCTTGGGCATCTTGCGTACCCACATCGGCGCCAGGGTGCAGTTCTGCAAGATGGTCAGGTGCGGGAACAGGTTGAAGTGCTGGAACACCATGCCGACTTCACGGCGGATCGCTTCGATCTGCTTGAGGTCGTTGGTCAGCTCCACGCCATCGACCACGATGCGGCCCTGCTGATGCTCTTCCAGACGGTTGAGGCAGCGGATGGTGGTGGATTTGCCGGAGCCCGACGGACCGCACAGGACGATACGCTCACCCTGCTTGACGTTGAGGTTGATGTCTTTCAACACATGGAACTGGCCGTACCACTTGTTCACGCCCTGCATCTGAATAATGCCTTCAGGGCTCACAGGCTGTTTGATTGCTTCGCTCATTACAGAGAACTCCTAACGCTTGTGGCCAGTGTCGAGCTTGCGTTCCAGATGCATGGAATAGCGCGACATACCAAAACAGAAAATCCAGAACACCAGGGCCGCGAACACATAGCCTTCGGTGGCCATACCCAGCCATTTCGGATCGGCGGCGGCTTGCTTGACGCTGTTGAGCAGGTCGAACAGGCCGATGATGATCACAAGGCTCGTGTCCTTGAACAGCGCAATGAAGGTGTTGACGATGCCAGGAATTACCAGCTTCAGGGCTTGCGGCAGAATCACCAGGCCCATGCTGCGCCAGTAACCCAGCCCCATCGCCGCAGCCGCTTCGTACTGACCTTTAGGGATCGCTTGCAGACCGCCGCGCACCACTTCGGCCACATAGGCCGACTGGAACAGGATCACACCGATCAGCGCTCGCAGCAGCTTGTCGAAGTTCATGCCTTCGGGCAGGAACAACGGCAGCATTACCGAAGACATGAACAGCACCGTGATCAATGGCACGCCGCGCCAGAATTCGATGAAGGTCACGCAGACCACACGAATCGCCGGCATGTTCGAACGACGGCCCAGTGCCAGGACAATCCCCAGCGGCAACGCACCGGCAATGCCGACGGTGGCAATCACCAAGGTCAGCATCAGGCCGCCCCATTGGCTGGTCGCCACCTGGGTCATGCCGAACACGCCGCCGTGCAGCAGGCACCAGGCAATGATCGGGTACAGCACCAGGAAGCTCAGGCCATACACGGCCTTATGGCGAAAGCGCGAGATGAACAGCGGTGCCACGCCGATGACCGCCAGCCACACGGTCAGGTCCACACGCCAGCGCAGTTCCGGCGGGTAGTAGCCGTACATGAACTGGCCGAAGCGCTGCTGGATGAACACCCAGCAGGCGCCATCCTTGGTGCAGTCGGCCTGGCTGGTGCCAACCCAGTTGGCGTCGAGGATCGCCCATTGCAGGATCGGCGGTACAACCAGGTAGATCAGGTAGAACGCAAACAGGGTCAACAGGGTGTTGAGCCAGCTGGAGAACATGTTCGCGCGCATCCACGCCACGACACCGATGCTGCGGTTCGGTGGCGGCATGTCAGGTTTGAAAGTATGAGTCGTCATGCGCTTTTCCTTACCGCTCGATCAGCGCAATGCGCTTGTTGTACCAGTTCATCAGCAGGGAAATGCTGATACTGATCGCCAGGTACACGCTCATGGTGATCGCAATCACCTCGATCGCCTGCCCGGTCTGGTTCAGCACCGTACCGGCAAACAACGAGACCATTTCCGGATAACCGATACCGGCCGCCAGCGAGGAGTTCTTCGCCAGGTTCAGGTACTGGCTGGTCAGCGGTGGAATGATCACGCGCAGGGCTTGCGGGATGATCACCTTGCGCAGGGTCGGACCGTTGCGCAGGCCGAGCGAGTGGGCCGCTTCGGTCTGGCCATGGCTGACCGACTTGATGCCCGAACGCACGATCTCGGCGATGAACGCTGCGGTGTACACCGTCAGGGCCAGGGTCAAGGCCAGCAGTTCCGGGATCAGTACCCAGCCACCCACGAAGTTGAAGCCCTTGAGCTCCGGCATTTCCCAGTGCACTGGAGCGCCGAAAATCAACGCACACAGCGCCGGGATCACCAGGAACAGGGCCAGGCCGACCCAGAACTTGTGGAACGGCACGCCCGTCGCTTCAAAGCGTTTGTTCGCCCAGCGGCTCATAAGCACGATGGCGACGATGGCCACGACAACGCTGACCACGAACGGCCAGAAACCATCCGCCGCCAACGCTGCAGGCATGTTCAGGCCGCGGCTGCTGACAAAGAAGGTATCGCCGAAATTGTGGCTGTTGCGCGGCCCCGGCATGGTCAGGAACACTGCGAAGTACCAGAACAGGATCTGCAGCAGTGGCGGAATGTTACGGAAAACCTCCACGTACACGGTCGCCAGTTTGGCGATGATCCAGTTCTTCGACAGGCGTGCCACACCGACGATGAAACCGAGGATGGTTGCCAGGATCACGCCGATGAAGGTCACCAGCAGGGTGTTGAGCAGGCCGATGACAAACACCCGGGCATAGCTGTCCGCTTCGGTGTAGTCGATCAGGTGCTGGGCGATGCCGAAACCGGCACTGCGCTCAAGAAAGTCGAAACCGGAAGTAATGCCCCGGTGCTGAAGGTTGGTTTGCGTGTTATCGAACAGAAACCAGCCTAATGAGACCACCGCCACAATGGTGATGATCTGAAATACCCACGCACGCACTCGTGGATCGCTGAGGCTGAGCCTCTGCTTTGGTGCGCCGATTGAATTTTGCATGAAGTGCCCCGCAAATAATGGAACAGAACATCACCCGGTGGTTGGCCCACCGGGTGATAGAACCATCAGCGCACTGGTGGTGCGTATTGAATGCCGCCAGCGTTCCACAAGGCGTTCAGCCCGCGGTCGATTTCCAGAGGGGTGCTCTTGCCGAGGTTCTTCTCGAACACTTCGCCATAGTTGCCGACTTGCTTGACGATCTGCACGACCCAGTCTTTTTTCACTTTCAGGTCTTTGCCGTACTCACCGTCGGTACCCAGCAGACGGGCAACGTCAGGGTTCTTGGTGCCTTTGGCTTCAGCTTCGACGTTCTTCGAAGTGATGCCGGCTTCTTCAGCGTTGAGCATGGCGTAGCCAGTCCAGCGCACGATGGCCAGCCACTCGTCGTCGCCATTACGCACGACCGGGCCCAGAGGCTCCTTGGAAATGGTTTCCGGCAGAACCACGTAGTCCTTCGGCGCAGCCAGCTTGCTGCGCTGGGCGAACAGTTGGGACTTGTCGGAGGTCAGCACGTCGCAACGACCGGATTCCAGCGACTTGGCGCTTTCGTCGGAGGTGTCGAAGGTGATCGGGGTGTATTTCAGACCGTTACCGCGGAAGTAGTCGGACACGTTCAGTTCGGTGGTGGTACCGGCCTGGATGCAGATGGTCGCGCCATCCAGTTCCTTGGCACTCTTCACGCCCAGTTTGTTGTTAACCAGGAAGCCGATGCCGTCGTAGTAAGTAATGAAGCCAGGAAACTTCAGGCCCATGCCCGCGTCACGGGAACTGGTCATGGTGGTGTTGCGCGAGAGGATGTCGATTTCGCCAGATTGCAGCGCGGTGAAGCGCTCCTTGGCGTTCAACTGACTGAATTTGACCTTGGTCGCGTCACCGAAAACGGCAGCCGCTACAGCACGGCAGTAGTCAGCATCGATACCAACGATCTTGCCGGTAGCATCCGGAACCGAAAAGCCTGGCAGACCATCACTGACGCCACACTGTACGAAACCTTTTTTCTGCACTGCATCCAGGGTTGCGCCCGCCTGAGCGAACCCGCTGACACCGAGTACTGCAGCAGCAGTCACGATAGCCAGGGTGGATTTCAACATCTTCATTCAAACCTCCAGTTTTGCTCTTGTTGTGTCGGAGCGTGAGTCCAGTCGCACCCTTTTGAGGCGTAGTTGACCCGGGGTTGGCTTGTTTTGGGGTCAACCGACGTAAGACGCCAGCTATGAGTCTAGTAGGAGAAAATCCACATCATGGAGTACTCACTTCTCACCAATCGGCCGAACGGGCTGTAGCCCTTTCACGTTCGCGAAGCCCGTATCGGCCTTTGGCGAACATCCATCACCGGATTCTTAGCTATCCCGCGGCCAGCAGTAGACTGATAGTGTTACCGCCGGGCTCGAGATGGGTTGCACCGCTTCCCTATAGCAAAGCCCGTACCACACCGCTTTCCGAAGCCAATCAAGGACAGGTCAATAGCAAAACTTGTACCCTTGCGACATCTTCTTAACGGATCAACCAGACGCGCACTCAGACCACGCACTGAATGAGAGCGAACGCACTAAATTGGAGCAGACATGACCGAGCCCCTGATTCTTCAACCCGTCAAGCCGGCAGACGCCTGCGTAATCTGGCTGCACGGCCTGGGCGCCGATCGCTATGACTTCCTTCCCGTGGCTGAAGCCCTGCAGGAAACCTTGCTGACAACCCGCTTTGTCCTGCCGCAGGCGCCGCACCGCCCCGTCACCATCAACGGCGGCTACGAAATGCCAAGCTGGTACGACATATTGGCCATGAGCCCCGCGCGCGCGATTGACCGCGAGCAACTGGAAGCGTCCTCGAACCGGGTCATCGAGTTGATCGAAGAGCAGAAAACCAGCGGAATAGACGCTTCGCGCATCTTCCTCGCCGGTTTTTCACAAGGTGGCGCCGTAGTGTTCCACACCGCGTTTATGAAATGGCAGGGACCACTGGGTGGCGTACTTGCCCTCTCTACTTATGCACCGACCTTCAGTGACGAACTTGAATTGTCGGCCAGCCAGCAGCGCATTCCTGCGCTTGTTTTGCATGGCCAATACGACGACGTGGTACAGAATTCGATGGGCCGCAGTGCCTACGAGCATCTCAAGCAACGTGGTGTCACCGTGACATGGCAGGAATACCCAATGGGGCACGAAGTGTTACCCGAGGAAATCCGCGACATAGGCACCTGGCTTGCCGAGCGCCTGCGCTGAACATTCATGTTTAAAAACGCCCTTTGATCATCCCACTACGCCGCGCCCGATTCTTGCATTACACTGGCCGGCGTACATTCCTTAATCAATTGATGAGATGACCGTGCTCAAAGCACTCAAGAAAATGTTCGGTAAAAGCGAGACTGAGCAACTCGCGCCAGTCCCCAGCGCTCCGTCTCACACCCCCAGCCACCGTACCGACGGTCATCAGTCTGGTCGGTCCGCCCCTGTAGCGGCACCGAAACACGAGCCGACGACCGCGCCGGCCGCACAGCCTGCCGTGCCAGCCGCGGCCGAGCAGCCGCGCAGCGAAGCGCCGAAACCGGCCAAACCGCGCCGCGAACCGAAGCCAAAGGCCCCGGTCATTCCCTGGAAACTCGAAGACTTCGTCGTCGAACCCCAGGAAGGCAAAACCCGCTTCCACGATTTCAAACTCGCCCCTGAACTGATGCACGCCATCCAGGACCTGGGCTTCCCGTATTGCACGCCGATCCAGGCGCAGGTGCTGGGCTTCACCCTCGCCGGCAAAGACGCCATCGGCCGCGCCCAGACCGGCACCGGTAAAACCGCGGCGTTCCTGATATCGATCATCACCCAGCTGTTGCAGACCCCGCCGCCCAAAGAGCGCTACATGGGCGAGCCTCGGGCATTGATCATCGCCCCGACCCGCGAGCTGGTGGTGCAAATCGCCAAAGACGCCGCCGACCTGACCAAGTACACCGGCCTCAACGTCATGACTTTTGTTGGCGGCATGGACTTCGACAAGCAACTCAAACACCTCGAAGCCCGCCACTGCGACATCCTCGTCGCCACGCCGGGCCGTCTGCTCGACTTCAACCAGCGCGGCGACGTGCACCTGGACATGGTCGAAGTGATGGTGCTGGACGAAGCCGACCGCATGCTCGACATGGGCTTCATCCCGCAGGTACGCCAGATCATTCGCCAGACCCCGCCGAAGAACGAGCGCCAGACGCTGCTGTTCTCCGCGACCTTCACCGACGACGTGATGAACCTGGCCAAGCAGTGGACCACTGATCCTTCCATCGTCGAAATCGAAGTCACCAACGTGGCCAACGAGAACGTCGAGCAGCATATTTATGCAGTGGCCGGGGCCGACAAATACAAACTGCTCTACAACCTGGTCAACGACAACGGTTGGGAGCGGGTGATGGTGTTCGCCAACCGCAAGGATGAAGTGCGACGCATCGAAGAGCGCCTGGTGCGTGACGGCGTCAATGCCGCGCAGCTGTCCGGCGACGTGCCGCAACACAAGCGCATCAAGACCCTGGAAGGTTTCCGCGAGGGCAAGATCCGCGTGTTGGTCGCCACCGATGTGGCCGGTCGCGGCATTCACATCGACGGCATCAGCCATGTGATCAACTTCACCCTGCCGGAAGTCCCGGACGACTACGTGCATCGTATCGGCCGTACTGGTCGTGCCGGTGCCGATGGTGTGTCCATCAGCTTTGCCGGTGAAGACGACTCCTACCAGCTACCGTCCATCGAAGAGAAGTTGGGGCGCAAGATCAGCTGTGAAACACCACCGACGCATCTACTGCGGCCGGTTGAGCGCAAGCGCCCGTAACGGCCGACTTGCAGAAAAAGGCGCAGCCGGAAACGGACTGCGCTTTTTTTTCGTCCGGATATTGTGCGCCATATCTAAAAGTCCATAATAGACAAATTAGTTTACACCCCACTTCCGGAGCCGCCCATGTCCAGCACGCCCCATGTGATCACCCAGCTTCAGGCCCGCGAACTGTTGGCGCAGGTCGATGTACCGCAGATTCTGCGCAAGCTGTTCCGCGAGCTGGCGGCCGGGCAAGCGGTGCAGCCGGCGCAGCAACTGGTGGAGTTTCCACAGGGTGCCGGGGACTTCATCAACTACCTGGGCGTCTTGGCCGAGGATGGCGTGTACGGGATCAAGACTTCGCCGTACATCGTGGGCGAACAAGGACCACTGGTGACGGCGTGGACCCTGTTGATGTCGATGCAGACCGGCCAGCCGCTGCTGCTGTGTGACGCCGGTGAACTGACCACTGCACGTACCGCTGCGACCACTGCGGTGGCGGTCGATGCCCTGGCGCCACTTAACGCCAGGCGCCTGGCGATCATCGGCAGCGGCAAAGTGGCTCAGGCGCATCTGCACTATGTAAAGAACCTGCGCGACTGGCACAGCATCAGCCTGTACTCGCCGAGCCTGAACGAAGCCCCTGAGACGGTGAGTCTGCTCAAATCTATCGAGCCACGCCTGACCATCACGCAAAGTCGTGAGGCCGCCATCACAGACGCGGATGTGGTCATGCTCTGCACCTCGTCCGCCGGCCCGGTGATCGATCCGTCTACCCTGAGCAAACCGGCGCTGATCACTTCTATCAGCACCAACGCCCCGCGCGCCCATGAAGTTCCGCCGCAGAGCCTCAACGACATGCAGGTGTTCTGTGACTACCGCGTGACCACACCGGGCTCGGCGGGTGAAATGCTGATTGCCGGCGAGCAACATGGCTGGGACAAGGGCACGATCGTTGGCGACCTGCCCGACCTGCTGAGTGCAACAGTGCAGCGTCCCGACTACAACCGCCACGTGTTCTTCCGCTCCATCGGCCTGGGCCTGGAAGACATTGCACTGGCCAATGCGCTTTACCAATTGATGCACTGAAAAACCTCGCTCCCGTGAAGCGGGCTTTTTGTGGCGAGGGGCTTGCCCCCGTTGGGCGGTGAAGCCGCCCCACAACCAGTTGCTGCTGTTATTCAGAAAGACCGCATGCAGTGGGATTCGCGGCTGCTGCGCAGCCGAACGGGGGCAAGCCCCCTCGCCACAAAATCGTCCCCCACCAAGGAAAGCACTACTAATTCGGCATTTGCGTTCTACAGGAGACGTTCATGAGCCAGGCAGATTTCATCATCATCGGCGGCGGGATTGCCGGCGCTTCCACCGGTTTCTGGCTGTCGCAGCACGGGCGCGTGGTCGTGCTCGAACGCGAATCCCATCCGGCCTACCATTCCACCGGACGCTCGGCTGCGTTGTACACCGCAGCCTATGGCACCCCTCAGGTTCGTGCATTGACCCAGGCCAGCCGGGACTTTTTCGATAATCCGCCGAACGGTTTCTGCGAACATCCGCTGCTGACCCCGCGCGGTGAAATGACCGTGGACTTCACCGGTGACCCGGCCGAACTGAACAATCAGTACCTGAGCGCGAAAGCCACGGTTCCGCAGATGCAATTGCTCAGCGCCGACGAAGCCTGCACGCGCCTGCCGATCCTGCGCCGAGAGAAAGTCCACGGCGCCATCTACGACCCGACCGCCAGCGACATCGACACCGACGCCCTGCACCAGGGTTACCTGCGCGGTATTCGCCGCAACCAGGGCGAAGTGCATACCGACAGTGAAGTCGTCAGCCTGAGCCGCGACGACCAAGGTACATGGCACGTCCAGACCGGCAACCAGACCTTCAGCGCGCCAATCATCATCAACGCCGCCGGTGCCTGGGCCGACAAGATCGCTGAACTGGCAGGCGCCCAACCCCTGGGCCTGCAACCCAAGCGCCGCGCCGCGTTCATCTTCGCCGGCCCCGAAGGCCTGGACATTCACCACTGGCCGATGCTGGTCAGCCTCGACGAATCCTTCTACATGAAGCCCGACGCCGGGATGTTCCTCGGCTCGCCGGCCAACGCCGACCCGGTGGAACCTCACGACGTGCAGCCCGAAGAGCTGGACATCGCCATGGGCATCTACCAGATCGAAGAAGCCACGACCCTGACCATCCGCCGCCCGACCCGCACTTGGGCTGGCCTGCGCAGCTTCGTCAGTGACGGCGACTTGTTGTGCGGTTTCGATCTGAAGGTACCGGGGCTGTTCTGGGTCGCGGCACAGGGTGGTTATGGCATCCAGACCTCGCCGGCCATGGGCCAGGCCAGCGCGGCATTGGTCCGTGGCGAAGCGCTGCCCGAACCGCTCAGCCGTTTCGGCCTGAACGCCGAGATGCTCTCCCCCGCTCGCCTGGGCTGACCTTGCGCCCCGGATGACGTGTCGACCTGATTACGGCACACTTTCAGCGCCCCTTTCACGGGGCGTTGATGCTGCCTGGAGTTCCACTGATGAACGCCCCTGAAAAAGACTCGATCCTGAACCACAGTGCCATGGACAACTTCCGGGCGATCGCCGACGCCATCGCCACGCTGTTCTTTCCCCATGCCGAAGTGGTATTGCACGACCTGCGCACGCAAAAGGTCGACTACATCGCCAATAACCTGTCGAAACGGGAAATCGGTGATGACTCGGCGCTGGAAGACATGCTCAGCGACGATGTCAGCGAACGTAACATCGGGCCGTACGAGAAGCTCAACTGGGATGGTCAGAAAATTCGCAGCCTCAGTACTGTGCTGCGTGACGGCGCGGGGCATCCGCTGGCCGTGCTGTGCATCAACCTGAACATCTCACTGTTCGAGAATGCCAAAGCCGCGCTGGATCTGTTCCTGTCACCGACCAAGCTGATTCCGCAACCGGACTCACTGTTTCGCGACGACTGGCAGGAGCGGATCAACACCTTCCTTCATGCGTGGCTGCGCGAACGCCAGTTGAGCCTGAACCTGCTGACCCGCGACCACAAACGCGAACTGGTGCTGGCGTTGCATGCCGAAGGCGCGTTCAAGGGTAAAAGTTCGTCGAACTATGTGGCCAATGTGCTGAACATGGGGCGGGCGACGGTGTACAAGCATTTGAAGGAATTGAAGGGCTAGAGCCCCGGGATTTGTATTGTTTTATCTGGCCTCTTCGCGAGCAAGCCCGCTCCCACACTGGTTCTGCGTCGAACACAAAGTCTGTGCCTGGTAGAGATCCATTGTGGGAGCGGGCTTGCTCGCGAAAGCGAACTGTCAGTCGCCGTAGATATCCGACTTGAAGTATTTGTCCGAAATCTTCTGGTACTCGCCACTGGCGCGAATGCCATCAATAGCTGTATTCAGTTCGCTGACCAGCTCGGTATTACCCTTGCGCACCGCAATGCCCGCCCCCTCACCCACATACTTCGGATCCTTCAGCTCCGGCCCGACAAAGGCATAGCCCTTGCCGCGCGGCATCGACAGGAAGTCATTGAGCGGAATGGTGTCGGCAAAAATCGCGTCGAGGCGGCCGGCGGCCAGGTCCATGTAGATTTCTTCGTTGTTGCTGTAGCGCTTGACGTTGATGCCTTTGGGCTCGAACACCTCGGTGGCGTAACGGTCGGTCGTGGTGGCGCGCTGCACGCCGACAGTCTTGCCCTTGAGGCTGGCGTACTGGTCATCCACCACCGCGCCGTCCTTCATCACCAGGCGCGACGAGGTGAAGTAGTACTTGTGGCTGAAGTCCACCGACTTCTTGCGGTCTTCGTTGATGGTCATGGACGACAGCGCCATGTCGATTTTCTTCACTTTCAGGGAAGGAATCAGACCGTCGAACTCACCTTCGACCCACACACATTTGGCCTTCATCTGCGCGCACAGGGCGTTGCCGATGTCATAGTCGAAACCGACGATTTCGCCTTTGTCGGTTTTCGAGGCGAACGGCGGATACGCCGCTTCGATACCGATGCGCAAGGTCTTCTCGGCGGCGAACACAGAGCTGCACGCCAACAGGCTCAGAGCCAGACCGGTGATGAGGGGGAACTTCTTCATGTTCGTTTTCTCGCGATTGTTGTTGGTTTGGCAAGACAGAAGAAAGAGATGAAACGGGAGGAAGCCTTTTTTGTACTTAGAATTCCATACTGGACTTTTATGTATAAATCGTCAATCGGGCAAATGCAGCCCGCGCCGGCCAATGGTCGGGGGGTGAATCAAGAGGTTCTTGGGTGAGGCGGATGGCCTCTTCGCGGGCAAGCCCGCTCCCACAGGGATTTATGGCGTTGCCGGGATTTGTGCCAGTCTATGTTGCCCCCCACAGATATCGGGGCGGTCACAAAATGTCCGCACGACACAACACCTGTGGGAGCGCGGCTTGCCCGCGATAGCGTCCTCGAGATCACCGCTGGAGTTACTGCTTCCAGCGATCCGCCGCCGCATGATCACTGTCACGCCCCTCGACCCAACGCGGCCCGTCACTGGTGTTTTCTTTCTTCCAGAACGGCGCACGGGTTTTCAGGTAGTCCATGACAAAGGCACAGGCGTCGAATGCTGCCTGGCGGTGGGCGCTGGCAACGCCCACAAAGACGATCGGCTCGCCCGGTTCCAGGGCACCAATACGATGCAGCACTTCAAGCCTGAGCAACGGCCAGCGCTGCTGCGCCTCGGTGGCGATCTTGCCGAGGGCTTTTTCGGTCATGCCCGGGTAATGCTCGAGGAACATCCCGGCCACATCGAGCCCGTCATTGAAGTCGCGCACATAGCCGACAAAACTCACCACTGCACCCACACCCACGTTGGCGTCGTGCATGGCGTTGACTTCAGCACCCGGGTCGAACGCTGTCGATTGCACGCGGATCGCCATGCCTCAGCCCCCGGTCACGGTCGGAAAAAACGCCACTTCATCACCATCGCTCACCGGTTCATCGAGCTGGCACAGGTCCTCGTTGCGCGCGCACATCAGGTTCTGTTCGCTCAACACATCAGCGCCTTCACGCTGAGCCAGCAAGGCACGCACATCTTCGACCGTAGTGAAATGGCCTTCGACCTTTACCGAGTCGACGCCCAGCGCTTCACGATAACGGGCAAAAAACTTCACAGTCAGATTCATGGCTGCTCCGCCTGGAAATGCCCGCTCTTGCCGCCGACCTTCTCCAGCAGACGCACGCTTTCGATGGTCATGCCACGGTCTACGGCCTTACACATGTCGTAGATCGTCAGCGCTGCGACGCTTGCAGCGGTCAGAGCCTCCATCTCGACGCCGGTCTGCCCGGACAACTTGCAGCGCGCGACGATGCGCACGCTGTCGTCACCTTCGGCACTGAGCTCGACTTTCACACCCGTCAGCATCAACGGATGGCACAGCGGAATCAGATCACTGGTTTTCTTCGCTGCCTGAATCCCGGCAATGCGCGCCACGGCAAACACATCACCCTTGGGGTGGCCGCCGCTGACGATCATCTGCAGGGTTTCGGGGAGCATGCGCACCAGCGCCTGAGCGGTCGCTTCGCGGAACGTCACGGCTTTTTCGGTGACGTCGACCATGTTGGCGCGACCTTGGGAATCGAGATGAGTCAGCACGGGGTTACTCCTGATCAGGAGTATCGATTGTAAACCCGCGGGTCAATTTTCCGCACCTTAGATTGCATGAACACCACAGAACCAATGTGGGAGCGGGCTTGCTCGCGAAGGCGGAGTGTCATTCAACACTTATAGTGACTGATACACCGCTTTCGCGAGCAAGCCCGCTCCCACATTTGATTTGGGTTGGGCATGAAAAACCGGGCGGCTTTTGAAGGCCGCCCGGTTTTGTGTGAAGCAATTACAAATGCGTTTCGGCGTATTCGGCCAGGATCGAGCGTGGCACCCCTTGCAGGGTGATGTGCACCCCGTTCGGGAAGTCCTTGAAGCGTTCTGTGAGGTAGGTCAGCCCGGAGCTGGTCGCAGACAGGTATGGGGTGTCGATCTGTGCAAGGTTGCCCAGGCACACCACTTTGGAACCGGCGCCGGCACGGGTGATGATGGTTTTCATCTGGTGCGGGGTGAGGTTCTGGCATTCGTCGATCAGGATCAGGCTCTGCTGGAAGCTGCGGCCCCGGATGTAGTTGAGGGATTTGAACTGCAACGGCACTTTGCTGAGGATATAGTCGACGCTGCCATGGGTGCTTTCGTCATCCATGTGCAAGGCTTCGAGGTTGTCGGTGATGGCGCCCAGCCATGGCTCCATTTTTTCCGCTTCGGTGCCGGGCAGGAAGCCGATTTCCTGGTCCAGGCCCTGCACACTGCGGGTGGCGATGATGCGCCGGTAGCGCTTGCTGACCATGGTCTGCTCGATAGCGGCGGCCAGGGCCAGGATGGTTTTACCCGAGCCGGCGGCACCGGACAGGTTGACCAGATGGATGTCGGGGTCGAGCAAGGCGTACAGCGCCAGACTCTGGTAGATGTCACGCGGTTTCAGGCCCCAGGCTTCCTGGTGCAACAGGGGCTCCTGATGCAGGTCGAGAATCAGTAATTTGTCTTCTGCGATTTCCTTGATCCAGCCGACAAAACCCTGTTCGTCGATGATGAACTCGTTGATGTGCACTGCCGGCAGGTTGTCGATCAATTGTACCTGGTGCCAGGTGCGGCCATGATCCTGGCGGGTTTCGACCTTGCTCACGCGGTCCCAGAAAGAGCCGGTCATGTTGTGGTAGCCGTTGGGCAACAGCGACACGTCGTCGACCAGTTGGTCGGTGCTGTAGTCCTCAGCCTCAATCCCGCAGGCCCGGGCCTTGAGACGCATGTTGATGTCTTTGGTGACCAGCACCACCGGTTTCTTCGGATCGCGCGCGTGCAGGTCGATCAACTGGTTGATGATTTTGTTGTCGTTCAGGTGCTCGGGCAGAATCAGGTTCGGCTCGGCATGCTTGCTCATCAGAATTGACAGCAAACCCTTCGGCCCGCTCTTGCCGCGCTGGATCGGCACGCCCTGCTCGACGTCCTCGGGTGAGGCATCGCCCAGGGTCTTGTCGATCAATCGGATGGCCTGGCGGCATTCGGCGGCAACGCTGTGGTGCCCGCTCTTGAGCTTGTCCAGCTCTTCAAGCACTGTCATCGGGATGGCGACGTGGTGTTCTTCGAAGTTGAGCAGCGCGTTTGGATCGTGGATCAATACGTTGGTATCGAGCACATAAAGGATTGGCTGGTTGGAAGAAGAGCTACGTCCGTGATCATCCATACTCGGTCACCTTTGTGGGAGCCATTCGACGCAATACCCTGACGGTGCTGCGCCTCGAAGTGACTGCCGAATACACCTGCGGGGACTCAAGTGTTCTGCGTACAAGCGGGGTCTTGGAAGACGCCACCTGTGTTGCAGGTTTCGGCGGTCTGCCTTCGTAATACTCCAAAACCCATGACAGAAAAAAGTACTTTGACGCTTTTTTGAAGTTTATTTTTCAGAATGACCAATAACACTTGGCGGACCGCCACCACCCGTTTACAGTCGGAAGTCAACCTGCAACGAATCCCCTCCAAAATTCACCCCAAGCCCAATGTTTCCGGGCTTTTGGCGTTTTCAGCGAAAACCGTCCTGACAGTCTTCCCAGCCGATCCCCATGGGTGCCGTTTGCGTGAGCAGCCAGGGTAGCGCCGCTTTCACCGCATCCTGCTTCACATTGAAATTGATCACGCCGTGGCGCCACAGCAGCATCAGGGTCAGCACCCGTTGCGCACTCTGGTTGCCCTTGAGCTTGCCGGCTCCGTCCTGGGCGTCGATGTCCCATAGCGCCACTTGCACACCCTGGGACTTGAAGAAAGGTTCGGCATCGGAGCGGCGTTGTCCATCGGGCGGGCGAAACAACGGCACGAAGTTCTCCGGCAATTTGCTTTTCACCAGTTCGACACTGCGTCGCACCGAATCCTGCCAGTCCTGCCAGTGGCTGTGGGAGCGATACTCCCAGCCCTGTACGCCAACGCACTGGGTCGAGTAAACCGATTGCAGGCTGCTTACAGAGTACTCGGTCAGTCGACTCTGGATATCCTTGCCGAGGACAAAGAAGGTGCCGCTCAGGTTCGACTTGCGCAGGTAGTCGGTGGCCCATTCGGTGTTGTCCGGTCTGACGTTGGCGGCACTGTCGAAGGTCAGCAGAAACAGCCGGTCATGCATCTGTTCGCCGTTACGCTCATAGTCGCCAAAATGATCGACTTCGCTGCTGGTTTGCGGAAACAGCGCAGCCTTGCGCAACTGTTCGTCCAGGTACTGGCTATGGAACAGCCGACTCGGTTCGGCCCATTTCATGTAATAGCTGTCATTGCCGACCTGAAACTTGCCGGCCTGCTCGCGCAAGGTGGCAATGTCCTCGACCAGAAAACAGAAGGACGCGTCCTGGTCGCAACTCTGCTGGGCGAAGTTGTAGTTGCTCAGCAGGCGTTGCCACATGCGCTGACGCACGCGATTGACCGACTCCATGTTGACCGTGCGCAGGCCCAGGCGCAGGGCCAGGGCGGGCTCGTCAAGGGATTCACTGGCCAGCAGACCACGGGCGAACATGAGGATTTCGGCGCGTGAAGCGACGTCGAACAGCGTCGGGTTGCTGATTTGTTCAGGCCAGCTGTTGCGATCAAGGGTCGCCACATCACCCGGTGACGCCATGGCCCCGAAGCTCAGGAGCCAGGCTGAGAATAGAAAAGCGATACGCAATGGGATGTCTCCATAACAAAACCCGCGCGGCACTATAGCTGATCCGCTACCAACTCCCGCAGCAACACCGAACCACTGTGGAAGCGGGCTTGCTCGCGAAAGCGGTGTATCAGTCGACGTTTTTGTTGAAGGTCATAGCGCTTTCGCGAGCAAGCCCGCTCCCACGGGTTTGTGGTGAACCGGTCATCACCTATAGACTTGATAGCTGGAGTCGTCACCGACAACCCCCTAGAATCGCCGCCACGATTAAAGGAGACGACTTCATGCTGATGGTGATTTCCCCCGCCAAGACCCTCGACTACGAAACACCGCCGGCGACCCAGCGCTTCACGCAGCCGCAATACCTCGACCATTCCCAAGAGCTGATCGAACAATTGCGCGAGCTGACCCCGGCGCAGATCAGCGAGCTGATGCACGTCTCCGACAAGATCGGCGGGCTCAATGCCGCGCGCTTCGGCAGCTGGACCCCAGCCTTCACCCCGGAAAACGCCAAACAGGCACTGCTGGCCTTCAAGGGCGATGTGTACACCGGCATGAATGCGCAAACCCTCAGCGAAGCCGATTTCGACTACGCCCAAAAACACCTGCGCATGCTCTCGGGCCTCTACGGCCTGCTGCGTCCGCTGGACCTGATGCAACCCTATCGCCTGGAAATGGGCACCAAGCTGGCCAATGCCCGGGGCAAGGATCTGTATGCCTTCTGGGGCACGCGGATCAGTGAATGGTTGAACGAAGCCTTGACCGACCAGGGTGATGACGTGCTGCTCAACCTGGCTTCCAACGAGTACTTCTCAGCGGTCAAACGCAGCGCCCTGAACGCACGCATCATCAATACCGAGTTCAAGGACCTGAAAAACGGCCAGTACAAAATCATCAGCTTCTACGCGAAAAAAGCCCGCGGCCTGATGAGTCGCTTCGTCATTGAAGAGCGCATCAACGACCCGGCCGCACTGACGCAGTTCGATGTGCAAGGCTATCGCTACAGCGCCGAACAGTCCAAACCGGACAATCTGGTGTTTTTGCGCGACCACGCACCGCAGTGATGCAAAGCATCGGCGCATGGGAATGAACCCTCATGCGCCACCCATTGATCGTCCGACAATCCCCCGCCTGATCGCCATTCTATTGGCGTCAAAAAATCATCACCGATTTTCCTTAAATTAGTTTCACTCGACTTCAATCATTTTTTTCCGTAGTGGCACTGACATTTTTTAACAGTAGTGGCAAAAAACTATCCGCCGCAATTCTCCGCCTATATATAAAGGGCCAAACGCCCAGTGCTATCAATTTGAGAGCAGTGCCATCTTCATCAATATTTCAAGAAATTTCAGATTCACCGATGGATGGGCTGGAACTTCGTCCTGATGCGCAGTTCATACCACCGGTAACGATTATCGCCGAGGCTGTACGAGATAACTTACGAAGAGAAGTGATTGAGCCAGCAAAGTTGCGGCGCAAACTAACGCTGACTAATCCCTGATTTGGTCAACACAGGAAAGACTGGAGATATGCATTAATGCCTATCCCCTAAAAGGCCAAGGCCGCGCCCCTATAACGTGCTCGCCTGAGCACCCAACCGCTTGATTCACGGGCTTTAGGCCTGACATCGAGCGTGCAGTACCTTTGCGCCTGGAACTTCTTCCAAGAAGTCTGGCTGCATAACAGGGCAAATCATAATAACAAGGCCTGGTTACGCACATCTTGAGTGCATCGATTTAGACACTCGGAACTTTGTATGCCTGCACACGGCATTGCGACGCCTGCAAGTCGCACTTGCGAGTGCACTATTACCGCTGAACACCATTAACTCCGGCCATTTAATGGCCTGATAAAGACAGGCTTGATAATAGAGAGGTAAATGCGATGCGCATCAGCATATTTGGTTTGGGTTACGTTGGCGCGGTATGTGCCGGCTGCCTGTCTGCACGGGGCCATGACGTCGTTGGCGTCGATGTTGCCAAAGACAAGATCGACATGATCAATGCCGGTAAATCGCCGATTGTTGAACCCGGCCTGGGCGAACTTCTGGCGCAAGGTATCCAGAACGGTCGTCTGCGCGGCACCACCAACTTCGCCGAGGCGATTCGCGACACCGACCTGTCGATGATCTGCGTCGGTACGCCGAGCAAGAAGAACGGCGACCTGGAACTGAACTACATCGAGGCCGTGTGCCGCGAAATCGGTTTTGTCCTGCGTGACAAGACCACCCGCCACACCATCGTGGTTCGCAGCACCGTGCTGCCGGGCACTGTGGCCAACGTGGTGATCCCGATTCTCGAAGACTGCTCCGGGAAGAAGGCCGGTGTTGATTTCGGTGTTGCCGTGAACCCTGAGTTCCTGCGCGAAAGCACTGCCATCGCCGACTACGACCAGCCGCCAATGACCGTCATCGGCGAGTTCGACAAGGCGTCGGGCGACGTCCTGCAATCGCTGTACGAAGAACTCGACGCGCCGATCATCCGCAAGGACATCGCCGTTGCCGAGATGATCAAGTACACCTGCAACGTCTGGCACGCCACCAAGGTGACCTTCGCCAACGAGATCGGCAACATCGCCAAGGCGGTCGGCGTCGACGGTCGCGAAGTGATGGACGTGGTCTGCCAGGACAAGACCCTCAACCTGTCCCAGTACTACATGCGCCCGGGTTTCGCGTTCGGCGGCTCGTGCCTGCCAAAAGACGTGCGCGCCCTGACCTACCGCGCCGGTTCCCTGGATGTCGAAGCGCCGCTGCTCAACTCGCTGATGCGCAGTAATGAGTCCCAGGTGCAGAACGCCTTCGACATCGTTGAAAGCCACGACAAACGCAAAGTTGCCTTGCTGGGCCTGAGCTTCAAGGCCGGCACAGACGACCTGCGCGAAAGCCCGCTGGTTGACCTGGCGGAACTGCTGATCGGCAAGGGCTACGACCTGAGCATCTACGACAGCAACGTCGAATACGCCCGTGTCCACGGCGCGAACAAGGATTACATCGAGTCGAAGATTCCCCATGTCTCGTCCTTGCTCAACGCCGACTTTGACGCCGTGATCAACAACTCCGACGTGATCATCCTAGGTAACCGTGACGAGAAATTCCGCGCCCTGGTGAAGGACGTACCGCACGGCAAGCAGGTGATCGACCTGGTCGGCTTCATGTCCAAGGCCACCAGCGTCAGCGGTCGCACCGAAGGCATTTGCTGGTAACCGGCGGGTTGTAAGCGCTTCGCGCTGATCGCCGGCAAGCCGTAGCGGGCGCCGGCTCCTACAGGATCACCGCAAACCTGCAGGAGCTGGCTTGCCAGCGATGGCTTACCTGAGATCGCCATCGCCGGCAAGCCGGTCCCTGCTGGGGGCGCGAGACTTGCAACTGACTTTAGGATTCCGATTATGCACAGGCTAAAACACGGCCTACTCCAGGCCGCCGGTTGGCTGTTTTATTTGAGTTTACTGATGGGCATCGCCATGGCGTTGCCTGTGTCCACGTTCGACTCCGAGTCGAAGGACTTTATTTTCCTGATTGGTATCGTCGGCATCTGGCGCTACTCGATGGGTGCCACGCACTTCCTGCGCGGCATGCTGTTCCTCTACGTGGTCTACCCGCACCTGCGACGCAAAGTACGCAAGCTGGGCAAAGCGGCTGACCCATCCCATGTGTTTTTGATGGTCACCAGTTTCCGCATCGACGCCCTGACCACCGCACAGGTCTACTGCTCGGTGATCCGCGAAGCCATCGACTGCGGCCTGCCGACCACCGTGGTTTGCTCGATCGTGGAAATGTCCGATGAACTGCTGGTCAAGAGCCTGTGGAAGCGGATGAACCCGCCACCGCACGTAAAGCTCGACTTCGTGCGCATCCCCGGCACCGGCAAGCGCGACGGCCTGGCCTTCGGTTTCCGCGCCATCTCCCGTCACCTGCCGGATGACCGCGCCGTGGTCGCCGTGATCGATGGCGACACCGTGCTCGGCGAAGGCGTGGTGCGCAAGACCGTGCCGTGGTTCCAGCTGTTCGGCAACGTCGGCGGCCTGACCACCAACGAATTCTGCGAAGTGCGTGGCGGCTACATCATGAGCGAATGGCACAAGCTGCGTTTTGCCCAGCGTCACATCAACATGTGCTCGATGGCCCTGTCCAAGCGCGTGCTGACCATGACCGGACGCATGTCGGTGTTCCGTGCCACCGTGGTGACCAACCCGGAATTCATCGCCGACGTGGAAAGCGACTCGCTGCAACACTGGCGCCTGGGTCGTTTCAAGTTCCTGACCGGCGACGACAAGTCGAGCTGGTTCAGCCTCATGCGCCTGGGCTACGACACCTTCTACGTGCCTGACGCTGCGATCAACACCGTCGAACATCCGCCGGAAAAGAGCTTCATCAAGGCCAGCCGCAAGCTGATGTTCCGCTGGTACGGCAACAACCTGCGGCAGAACTCCCGGGCCCTCGGCCTTGGGGTCAAACGCCTCGGTGCGTTCACCTCGGTGGTGCTGTTCGATCAGCGCGTGTCGATGTGGACCTCCCTGCTGGGCCTGACCGTGGCACTGATCGCCAGCTTCAAGTACGGCACCGCGTTCATCCTCGTGTACCTGCTGTGGATCGGCATCACTCGCCTGATCCTGACCCTGTTGCTGTCCTGCTCCGGTCACCGGATCGGCCCGGCCTACCCGGCGATTCTCTATTACAACCAGATCGTCGGCGCGCTGGTGAAGATCTACGTGTTCTTCCGCCTCGACCAACAGTCCTGGACCCGCCAGCCCACTGCCCTGACCCGTGATCTCGCCAGCTTTCAACGTTGGTTCAACACCTGGTCGTCTCGGACCATGACCTTCTCCGCCGGCAGCATTTTTGTCGCCGTGCTGCTGATGATGGTCTGACCGCACCCTTTTTGAATTAACCAGGAAATCGCCCTTATGAATACCGCCGTCAACGCCAACGTAGTGCATGAATCCGAAGCCCAGCGCCAGCACGCCCGCGTGAAAATCCCGGCCAAGCTGCGTTTCTTCGGCCCTGACCGGACTCCGGTCGAAGCCCGGGTGATCGACCTGTCCGCCGGTGGCCTGGCGTTCAATGCCGGTCAGCTGCCATTGAAGATCGGCGACAAGTACAAGGCCCGTCTGCAATTCGTCATCGACAACCTCGGCCTGGCCATGGACGTGGAGTTGCAGGTGCGCTCCTACGATCGCGAAACAGGTCGTACCGGATGCCAGTTCCAGAACCTGGAACCGCAGGACATCTCGACCCTGCGCCACCTGATCACTTCGCACCTGGCCGGCGACATCGTCACCATCGGCGAAGTGCTGGCGACCCTGCAGCGCGACAACTTCACCAAGGCGCGCAAGATCAAGGACGGCGGCCACGGCATGACCGCCTTCGGACGCATGAAAGCCGTGACGTTCAGCCTGGGGATTTTCGTGGTGGGCCTGGCCGCGTTCGGCTTCATCTTCAAGTCGGTGTACGGCATGTACTTCGTCAGCCACGCTCAGGCTGGTCTGGTCAGCGTGCCGGGCGTGAACATCACCATGCCGCGCGACGGCACCGTGCAGAGCCTGGTGAAAGCCGACGGCGTGGCCGCCAAGGGCGCACCGCTGGCGACCTTCAGCACCAGCATGCTCGACGTGCTCAAGGGTCATCTGGAAGACGATCAACTGGCCCCTGCCAAGGTTGAAGAACTGTTCGGCAAGCAAATGACCGGCACCTTGACCTCGCCGTGCGACTGCACCGTGGCCCAGCAAATGGTCGCCGACGGTCAGTACGCCAGCAAGGGTGACGTGATCTTCCAGTTGGTGCCACGCAACAGCGAAGCCAACGTTGAAGCACGCTTCTCGTACCGCCAGTTCGGTGACGTGCGCCCGGGCACCGCCGTGCGTTTCCAGATCGCCGGCGAAGACCAGACCCGCACCGGCAAGATCGTCAGCAGCACCAGCCTGAAAAGCGCCGACCTGTCCTCCGACATCCGCGTCCTGATCCAACCGGACGACGCCCTGGACAGCACCCTCGCCGGCCGCCCGGTGGAAGTGAGCAGCGACCGTGGCCCGAACCTGAACTGGCTGATCGACAAAGCCATGGCTGCTGGTCTGTAACCGGAGGAGATGCACGTGACGACGCCAGATCTTGTGAACACACCACATCCCCTGTGGGAGCGGGCTTGCTCGCGAATGCGGTTCAACATTCAAAATCAATGCCGGCTGACACACAGCTTTCGCGAGCAAGCCCGCTCCCACATGGGTTCACTGTGTGCAGTTGCATTGGCGGTGAGCCTCGCCGGTTGCGCCGGCCTGCCCGACCAGCGCCTGGCCAATGAAGCCCTCAAGCGTGGCGATACCGCGCTGGCGGCGCAGAACTATCAGCAACTGGCAGACCTGGGTTACAGCGAAGCCCAGGTTGGTCTGGCCGACATTCAGGTCGACAGCCGCGACCCGGCGCAAATGAAACAGGCCGAGGCGACTTACCGCGCAGCGGCCAGCGTTTCACCGCGGGCCCAGGCGCGTCTGGGTCGTCTGCTGGTGGCCAAGCCCGGCTCCACCGAAGCCGAACAGCACGAAGCCGAGACCTTGTTGAAAAAAGCCTCGGCCGCTGGCGAAGGCAACACCCTGATCCCGTTGGCGATGCTGTACCTGCAATACCCGCACAGTTTCCCCAACGTGAATGCCCAGCAGCAGATCAGCCAATGGCGCGCTGAAGGCAAGCCGGAAGCGGGCCTGGCGCAGGTGCTGCTGTATCGCACCCAGGGCACTTACGACCAGCATCTGGATGACGTGGAAAAAATCTGCAAGGCTGCCCTCAACACCACCGACATCTGCTACGTCGAACTGGCCACGGTCTACCAGAAAAAAGCCCAGCCTGAACAACAGGCCGAGCTGATCAAGCAGATGCAGGCCGGTCACGCCCTCGGCAAAGTTTCCGCTCAGCGTGTGGATAGCGTCGCCCGCGTCCTCGCCGATTCGACCTTGGGTACGCCTGACGAAAAAACCGCAAAGTCGCTGCTCGAACCCATCGCTCCTGGCTACCCGGCATCCTGGGTCACCCTCGCACAACTGCTCTACGACTTCCCTGAACTGGGCGATGTCGACCAGATGATGAAGTACCTCGACAACGGCCGCGCCGCCGATCAGCCGCGCGCGGAGCTGTTGCTGGGCAAGCTCTACTACGAAGGCAAAATGGTCCCGGCCGATGCCAAGGTCGCCGAAGAACACTTCCAGAAAGCCGTCGGCCGCGAAGTCGCCGCCGATTATTACCTCGGCCAGATCTACCGCCGTGGCTACCTGGGCAAAGTCTATCCGCAGAAGGCACTGGATCACCTGCTGACCGCTGCGCGCAACGGCCAGAACAGCGCCGACTTCGCCATCGCCCAACTGTTTTCCCAAGGCAAAGGCACCAAGCCTGACCCACTCAATGCGTACGTCTTCAGCCAATTGGCCAAGGCGCAGAACACCCCGCAAGCCACCGAGCTTGCACAAACACTCGAAGCCCAACTGCCGCCTGCGCAGCTCGCCGAGGCCCAACGCCTGTTGAAACAAGAACAGAGCGTTCGTGGTGCCTTGAGCCAGAACACGCTGCAACTGCACGCCCTGCAAGAAGAAGACGGCGAGGAATCCCTATGAAATTGAATCCATTCATGAAGGCCGGTATCGGCCTCACCTTCGCGCTGATCTGGTCTTGCCCGACACTCGCTGCGATGACGGAAGAAACCAAGAATTTCGGCCTGGACGTGAAGATCACCGGCCAGTCCGAAGACGACCGTGACCTCGGCACCCAGAGTGGCGGCGACGTCAACGGCGTCGGCCTCGACCTGCGCCCGTGGGTCTATGGCGAAAGCGGTGCGTGGAGTGGCTATGCGATGGGTCAGGCGGTGACGTCCACCGACATCATCGAGACCGACACCCTGCAGCAAGCCGGCAGCGACGGCACACAGAACACCGAAAACGATGACCGCAAGACCAAGAAGAACTACCTGGCGATGCGTGAGTTCTGGGTTGGCTACAGCGGCTTCACGCCTTACCCTGGCGAGATCCTGAAGTTCGGTCGTCAGCGCCTGCACAACGACGACGGTCAATGGCGCGACACCAACATCGAAGCCCTGAACTGGACCTTCGACACCACCCTGCTGCGCGCCAACGCTGGTATCGCCGAACGTTTCAGCGAGTACCGCACCGACCTGAAAGAGCTGGCACCCGAAGACAAGGATCGCCTGCACGTCTACGCCGATGCCGAGTACCAATGGACCCCGGGTCACTGGGCCGGCATTCGCGGTCATCACACCCACGATGACGGCAAACTCGACTATGCCGAACCCGGCGTTCCCGCCGATTCGCTGGACAAAAAACAGAACGGTGACATCAGCTGGCTGGGCCTGCAGGCCAACAGCGACGCCTATAACTGGCGCAACACCAACACGGTCAACTACTGGGGCAGCATCACCGGCATGAGCGGTGATCGCGATACGGTCAACCCGCTGAACGCCGATGGCACGGCTCCCGCGCAAGCCAAGCGTAGCGGCGATGTCGATGGCTGGGCCACCGATATCGGCGTGCGCCTGCGCCTCGATCCGCAATGGCAAGTCGGTGCCGCCTATGCCCGCGCCAGCGAGGATTACGAGCAAAATGGCCTGGAAAGCAACCGTTCGAACTACACCGGTACCCGCTCGCGGGTGCACCGTTTCGGCGAAGCCTTCCGTGGCGAAATGAGCAACATGCAGAGCGCCACGCTGTTCGGTTCGTGGATGCTCAACGACGAATACGACGCCAGCCTGATCTATCACAAATTCTGGCGCGTCGACGGCAACAAGCCGGTCGGCAGCAATGGCATCGACGCCGTGCAGAACAACACCGACGACGTCACTGGCGCCGTACTGTCCAGCACCTCCCTGCCGCTGGCCGATGGCGAAAAAGACCTCGGTCAGGAAATGGACCTGGTGGTGACCAAGTACTTCAAGCAAGGCCTGTTGCCAGCGTCGCTGAGCCAGTCGATCGATGAGCCAGCGGCCCTGGTGCGCTTGCGCGGCGGCGTGTTCAAGCCCGGCGATGCCTACGGCAAGGATGTCGACTCGTACATGCACCGCGCGTTCATCGACGTGATCTGGCGCTTCTGATGCACATTGCGAAGGGAGTCCCCCAGATGAATCATCAAGCCAGAAAAGGCTCGATCAGCCTGTTGGCCGGCGCGATGCTGCTGGCCAGCGCGACTGCCTTCGCCAATGTGGAGCCGGCAGCTCCTCAACCAGGCAAGCAGGCGACCGTGGCCAAGGAGCTGCAACAGGCCAAGACCTACACCGTCAGCAGCGCACCTATCGCACCGCTGGAACTGGCCACGCCAAAACTGCCGGATGTGTCCGGCTACACCGCCGAAGCTGTCGCAGCAAAAGTGGTGCGCAGCAAGGCCGGCAAGATCAGCGTGCGCCGGATGATGCAGGAAGACGCCCTGAAGGACTTCATCGGCGGCGACAACAAGATGGCCGAGTGGGTGGTGCGCCAGCACGGCATTCCGCAGGCGATCTTCATCGACGACGGCTACATGAACCTCAAGGACTTGGCGAAGAAGCTGCCCAAGCAGTACTTCAGCGAAACTTCGCCGGGGGTGTTCCTGGCCAAGTTGCCGATCGTGGTCGGCCAACACGGCATACTCGAAATCGACCAGCAGACCCAGGAGTTGCGCCTGTCCCAGGAGGCCGGTTCGTTCCTGGTCAACGACGGCCAGTTGTTCGTGCGCGATACCAAAATCACTGGCTGGAGCGAGAAGGCAAACGGCCCGGCGGCCTTCAAGTCGGCCAAGGAATTCCGTCCTTTCCTGCTGTCCTGGGGCGGTACCGAGACCTACATCGCCAACAGCAAGATCGCCAGTTTCGGTTACGCCAACAGTAAGTCCTATGGCGTGAGTATTTCCCAATACACACCGAACATGGCCAAGGTACTCAAGCGTCCCGAGCCGACCGGCTGGATCGTCGGTTCCGAGTTCTCGGACATGTGGTACGGCTTCTACTGCTATGAAACCCGCGACTTCGTAGTCAAGGGCAACACCTACAAAGACAACATCGTCTACGGCATCGACCCACACGACCGTTCCCACGGTCTGATCATTGCCGACAACACGGTGTTTGGTACCAAGAAGAAGCACGGGATCATTATTTCCCGTGAGGTCAACGACAGCTTCATCTTCAACAACCGCAGCTACGACAACAAGTTGTCGGGCCTGGTGATCGACCGTAACAGCGTCAACAACCTGATCGCTCACAACGAGATCTACCAGAACCACACCGACGGCATCACCCTCTACGAGAGTGCCGACAACCTGCTGTGGGGCAACAAGGTCGTCAGCAACCGCCGCCACGGCATCCGCATTCGTAACAGCGTGAACATTCGTCTGTACGAAAACGTCGCCATGGCCAACGGCCTGACCGGGGTCTACGGCCACATCAAGGACCTGAGCAACACCGACCGTGACATCAAGCTCGACCCGTTTGACGCCCAGGTGTCGCTGATCGTGGTCGGCGGTGAACTGGCAGCCAATGGCAGCGGCCCGCTGTCCATCGACTCGCCGTTGAGCGTCGAGCTGTATCGCGTGTCCATGCTCGCCCCGACCAAATCCAGCGGCATCAGCTTCTCGGGAATTCTCGGTGAGCGCCAGGATGAAATTCTCGACCTGCTGGTGCGCCAGCAGAAAGCCGTGCTGATCGACCCTGTCGAACGCCAGACCGAAATGCAGGACTGAGGATAATTTTATGCACCCACACCTGATCAAATTTCTCAGCCTGTCGGCCCTGACCGCCGGCATTCTCGCAGCCAGCGGCGGCGCCCGCGCCGATGATATCCAGGCACCGAAGTTCAGCGCCGAACCCTGCTGCAGTCTGTGCCCAGCGGCCCACGACGCGAAGAACTACACCACGCGTTATCAGCAGAACTTCACCACACTGGTGCAGGCCCAGGGTGACTGGTTGTTCCGTACGCAAGAAGACTTGCGCACCGAATTCGACACCACCCCCGCCGGCTACAAGCGCATGAAGCAACTGCACGATGCGTTCAAGAGCAAAGGCGTGGAACTGGTGGTCGTTTACCAGCCGACCCGTGGCCTGGTGAACCGCAACAAGTTGAACCCGGCGGAAAAAGCCAGCTTCGATTTCGACAAGGCACTGAAGAACTACAAGACCATGCTCGGCCGTTTTGCGCAGATGGGTTACGTGGTGCCGGACTTGTCGCCGCTGACCAACGAGTCGCTGCCCGACACCCTGCCCGCCCACGATTTCTACTTCCGTGGCGATCAGCACTGGACGCCGTACGGCGCCCAGCGCACAGCGAAAATCGTCGCTGAGAAGGTCAAGCAGATCCCGGCTTTCGCCGACATTCCCAAGCGTGAATTCGAGACCCACAAGTCGGGTCGCATGGGCAAGACCGGAACATTGCACAACATGGCCGGTCAACTCTGTGGCACCAGCTACGCGATCCAGTACATGGATCAATTCACCACCGAGCCCAAAGGCGAAGCGGGCGATGGCGACCTGTTCGGCGATTCCGGCAACCCGGAAATTACCCTGGTCGGCACCAGCCACAGCGGCAAGAACTACAACTTCGCCGGTTTCCTCGAAGAGGCCATCGGCGCCGACATCCTCAACGTGGCATTCCCTGGCGGTGGCCTGGAAGGTTCGATGCTGCAGTACCTGGGCAGCGAAGAGTTCCAGAAAAACCCGCCGAAGATTCTCATCTGGGAATTCTCGCCCCTGTATCGCCTCGACCAGGAAACCATCTACCGCCAGATGATGGCGCTGCTGGACAACGGTTGCGAAGGCAAGGATGCGCAGATGTCCGGCAGCACCACCCTGAAGCCGGGCAAGAATGAACTGATGGTCAACAGCAAAAACCTGAACCTGCAAAACGGCAACCACCAGGTCGACATCCGCTTCGCCGACACCTCGGTGAAAACCCTGCAAGCCACCCTCTGGTACATGAACGGACGCCACGAGGACATCAAGATCGACAAACCGGAAACCTCCGACACCGACGGGCGTTTCGCCTTCGAGTTGCGCACGGATGAAGACTGGGCCTCGCAGAACCTGCTGGCCGTCGAAATCCAGGGGCCTGAAAACGCCACCACGCCACAGAAAGTCGAAGCGAAAATCTGCAAACGCAACGTATTCCCGGGCGCGGAGCAACGTACCGCTTCGGCCGGGCAATGAGGTCTGCCATGCGAAATCCGAAACTTGCAAATCTGTTGGCTCCGACGTTACTGAGCCTGGCGATGTTTGCCGGCGCTACGCAAGCTGCTGCGCCACTGCGTCCGCCACAGGGCTATTTTGCGCCGATCGAGAAAGTCAAAACCGGCGACAAGAGCGAAGGCTGCGATGCAGTGCCGACGCCGTACACCGGCTCGCTGCAGTTTCGCAGCAAGTACGAAGGCTCGGACAAGGCCCGTTCGACCCTGAACGTGCAGTCGGAAAAAGCTTTCCGCGACAGTACTGCGGACATCACCAAAATGGAGCGCGGCACCAGCAAGCGGGTGATGCAGTTCATGCGTGACGGTCGCCCGGAACAACTGGAGTGCACCCTGACCTGGTTGACCGCTTGGGCCAAGGCGGATGCATTGATGTCCAAGGACTTCAACCACACCGGCAAGTCGATGCGCAAATGGGCGTTGGGCAGCATGGCGTCGTCCTACATCCGCCTGAAGTTTTCCGACTCCCATCCGCTGGCCAACCATCAGCAAGAGTCGCAGCTGATCGAAGCGTGGTTCAGCAAGATGGCCGATCAGGTGGTCAGCGACTGGGACAATCTGCCGCTGGAAAAAACCAACAACCACTCGTACTGGGCCGCCTGGTCGGTGATGGCAACTTCCGTCGCCACCAACCGCCGCGACCTGTTCGACTGGGCCGTGAAGGAATACAAGGTCGGCGCCAATCAGGTCGATGCCGAAGGCTACCTGCCGAACGAACTCAAGCGTCAGCAACGAGCGCTGGCCTACCACAACTACGCCCTGCCGCCGCTGGCGATGATCGCCAGTTTCGCCCAGGTCAATGGTGTGGACTTGCGCCAGGAAAACAATGGCGCCTTGAAACGCCTGGGTGATCGCGTACTCGCCGGGGTAGAAGACCCGGATGAGTTCGAGGAAAAGAACGGCAAGAAACAGGACATGACCGACCTGAAAGTCGACTCGAAATTTGCCTGGCTCGAACCGTTCTGCACCCTCTACACATGCGCGCCGGAGGTGCTGGAGAAGAAGCATGACATGCAGCCGTTCAAGACCTTCCGCCTGGGCGGGGATTTGACCAGGGTCTACGACCCGGCGAATGAAAAGGGGAAGGGCTCGTGAAAGGCGAAAGGCAAGAGCCCCTCACCCTAACCCTCCCGAAACGTCGGACCGCCCACAGGGAGAGGGGACTGACCGAGGGGGATGTGCAAGCTCCGCCGACCTGAAAGATCGAGGCGATCTCAGGTTCTGAAAACGACCGGGATCAGACGCCTCCTTGAGGAAAGGCTGCCCGTTTTAGCTGAGGCAATTTACCGCGACACGAAATACCGAGCCGGTCTCAATTTTTGCAGCAACCGGGATCAGGCTCCCTCTCCCTCCGGGAGAGGGCGGGGGGTGAGGGTAAGGTCTGAAGGCCACCCACAACCTTCAAGGAAACACCGTTTCACCCCTCCACTACCACGGGGGGTTTGGGGGGGCTATGGCCCTTGACTGTTGGTTAAACATGGAGAGATCGGGATGGTATTTTCATCCAACGTGTTCCTGTTCCTGTTCTTGCCGATCTTTCTCGGCTTGTACTACCTGAGCGGGCAACGCTATCGCAATCTGCTACTGCTGATCGCCAG
Organism: Pseudomonas sp. PDM31; assembly: GCF_019218965.1. Taxonomy (NCBI): domain Bacteria; kingdom Pseudomonadati; phylum Pseudomonadota; class Gammaproteobacteria; order Pseudomonadales; family Pseudomonadaceae; genus Pseudomonas; species Pseudomonas sp. PDM31. Next base: position 245,718 of record NZ_JAHUWS010000006.1, read on the forward strand.
CTACGTGTTCTACGCCTGGTGGCGTGTGGACTTCCTCGCACTGTTCGCGGCGGTCACACTGTGGAACTACTGGATCGGCCTGAAAGTCGGCGCCGCCGGGGTCAGGACCAAACCGGCGCAGCGCTGGCTGCTGCTCGGCGTGGCCGTCGACCTGTGCATCCTCGGCTACTTCAAGTACGCCAACTTCGGCGTCGACAGCATCAACGCCATGATGACCTCGGTGGGCCTGGAGCCCTTCATTCTGACCCACGTGCTGTTGCCGATCGGTATCTCGTTCTACATCTTCGAGTCGATCAGCTACATCATCGATGTCTACCGTGGCGACACCCCCGCGACCCGCAACCTGATCGACTTCGCGGCCTTCGTGGCGATCTTCCCACACCTGATCGCCGGTCCCGTGCTGCGTTTCCGCGACCTCGCCGACCAGTTCAACAACCGCACCCACACCCTCGACAAATTCTCCGAGGGCTGCACGCGGTTCATGCAGGGTTTCATCAAGAAAGTCTTCATCGCCGACACCCTCGCGGTGGTGGCCGACCACTGCTTCGCCCTGCAAAACCCGACCACGGGTGATGCCTGGCTCGGCGCCCTCGCCTACACCGCGCAGTTGTATTTCGACTTCTCCGGATACAGCGACATGGCCATCGGCCTGGGCCTGATGATGGGTTTCCGCTTCATGGAAAACTTCAAGCAGCCGTACATCAGCCAGTCGATCACCGAGTTCTGGCGCCGCTGGCACATCAGCCTGTCGACCTGGTTGCGTGACTATCTGTACATCACGTTGGGCGGCAACCGCAAAGGCACGCTGATGACCTATCGCAACCTGTTCCTGACCATGCTGCTCGGTGGTCTGTGGCACGGCGCGAACATCACCTACATCGTCTGGGGTGCATGGCACGGCATGTGGCTGGCGATTGAAAAGGCCCTGGGCCTGAACACTTCGCCGCGCAGCATCAACCCGATCCGTTGGGCACTGACCTTCCTGCTGGTGGTGATGGGCTGGGTGATCTTCCGCGCGGAAAACCTGCACGTTGCCGGCCGCATGTACGGCGCAATGTTCAGCTTTGGTGACTGGTCACTGTCGGAACTCAACCAGGCCAGCCTCACCGGCCTGCAGATCGCAACATTGGTTGTGGCCTACGTGACCCTGGCGTTCTTCGGTCTGCGCGACTTCTACAGCAACCAGCCACCGGTGAAGACCAAAACCGCCGTGAACGTCGACAGCGACGGCCCGGCCGCCACCGAACCTGGCCTGATCAAGGCAGCACCTGGGGATAACCCGGCGAGCATCCACCAGCCTGGCTACACCGTCGGCGTCGAAGCCCAGGTGCAACCAGCCTACTGGACCGCCGACTGGTCGCGCTACGTGATGCGTGCGCTGGTGCTGCTGCTGTTCATCGCCTCGATTCTCAAACTCTCGGCGCAAAGCTTCTCGCCGTTCCTTTACTTCCAGTTCTGAGGGATCTGACCATGACCCGCTCATTACGCATCTTCTACATCGCCCTGTTCCTGGTGACCCTGCTGGTCCTGGGCCTGTGGTCGGTTCGCAGCTTCTTCGGCTTCAGCACCAACGCCGACGCGACGGTGCTCAACGGTCGCTGGACCAAGGCCGTGGAGACGCACTACGACGAAGAGTTTCCGATCAAGCGCCTGGGCACCAATCTCTGGGCGGCGCTGGACTTCAAACTGTTCAACGAAGGTCGTCCGGGCGTAGTGCTCGGTCGCGACCAGTGGTTGTACAGCGATGAAGAATTCAACCCGATCGTCAACGAAGAGCTGAACCTGCAAGGCAACTACGCGCTGGTCGAAGGCGTGCGCCAGACCCTCAAGGCCAAAGGCGTGCAACTGGTGATGGCGGTGGTGCCGGCCAAGGTACGCCTGTACCCGGAACACCTCGGTGAGGTGAAACCGGCCAGCATCCACGCCAATCTGTACCAGGACTTCCATCAGCGCCTGGCGGCCGAGCGGATTCCGGCTCCGGACCTGCTGGGCCCATTGCAGGCCGCCAAGAAAAACGGCCAGCAAGTGTTCCTGCGCACCGACACCCACTGGACCCCGGAAGGCGCCGAAGTCGCCGCCAACCGCCTGGCCAGAGTCATCGCCGACCAGTACCCGCTGAGCGGCGAACCGCAAAGCTTCGTCACCGAGCCGGCCGAGCAAGTCACCCACAAGGGCGACCTGCGTCTGTTCCTGCCGCTGGACCCGCTGTTCGAAAACCTGATGCCGGCGCAAGAGCCACTGCGCAAGCGCAACACCGTCGCCGCCGGCGACCCGCCTGCCGGTGATGACGCGCTGTTCGCCAACACCGAAGTGCCGGTGGCCCTGATCGGTACCAGCTACAGCGCCAACCCGAACTGGAACTTCGTCGGTGCGCTCAAGCAAGCGCTGCACAGCGACGTGGTCAGTTACGCCGAAGACGGCCACGGCCCGATTCTGCCGATGCTCAGCTACCTGAAAAGCGATGCCTTCAAGAACAGCCCGCCACAGGTGCTGATCTGGGAGTTTCCTGAACGATATCTGCCTGTGAACAACGAAATCGGCGACGCCGACCCGCAGTGGGTCGCAGAGCTTAAACAAGCCGGCGCGCGCCAGCAAAACGTCGCAATCAACACTAAATCCGAGACGCCCGACCGGGCGCAAAACTGAAAGAGAGGTACACCATGACTTTCACTACAACTCCTCGTCGTCTCGCAAAACGCATTGCTCTGGTCGCTGGCCTCAGCGTGCTGTCAGTCCAGGCTTTCGCCGCTGGTGACTCGGCGCTGTACGGCCCGACCGCACCGAAAGGCTCGACCTTCGTGCGCATCTACAACGCCAGCAACGCCGAAGTCAGCGCCACTGTCGGCAGCACCAACCTGAGCGACGTCGCGCCACTGTCCAGCAGCGACTTCAGCTTCATGCCGGGCGGCGACTACAGCGCCAAGGTCGGTAGCCAGAGCCTGCCGGTGAAACTGGCCGGCGACCACTATTACACCCTGGTCAACAACGCTAGCGGCGCACCGCAATTGATCGAAGAGCCGCCGTTCAAGAACAAGCAGAAGTCCCTGGTACGCGTGCAAAACCTGAGTGACAAGGCGCTGACCCTGAAAACCGCCGATGGCAAGACCGACGTGGTGCCGAACGTTGCGCCCAAGGGTCGCGGCGAACGTGAAATCAACCCGGTGAAAGTCAGCCTGGCGCTCTATGACGGCGCCACCAAAGTCGGCGACGTGAAACCCGTCGCCCTGGAACGTGGTGAAGCCGCCGTGCTGTACGTCACCGGCAACGGCAGCAGCCTGTCGCCGGTCTGGGTAAAACGCCCGGTATCGACGCGCTAACAAATTTCCCGGTTTGACCCCGATCTCCTTGTGGGAGCGGGCTTGCTCGCGAATACGGATTCACATTCAACGATGATGTTGACTGACCCACCGCTTTCGCGAGCAAGCCCGCTCCCACCTGGACCGAGGTGTCAGTCCGGACACGAAACAAGAACAAGAGTGAAACGACACAGCGTTCGTAGCTCTAACCAATCGATTTTATGGAGTAAACAATATGATTCCGGTGATCTTGTCAGGTGGTAGTGGCTCACGTCTTTGGCCGCTTTCCCGTAAGCAGTTCCCTAAACAGTTCCTCGCCCTGACCGGCGAACACACCCTGTTCCAGCAGACTCTGGAGCGCTTGGTGTTCGAAGGCATGGATAGCCCCATCGTGGTCTGCAACAAGGACCACCGTTTCATCGTCAGCGAGCAGTTGGCCGCGCGCAAACTGGAAACCCAGCGCATCCTGATGGAACCGTTCGGTCGCAACACCGCGCCGGCCGTGGCCTTGACTGCGATGATGCTGGTCAGCGAAGGACGTGACGAGTTGATGCTGGTGCTGCCAGCCGACCACGTGCTGGAAGACCAGAAAGCCCTGCAGCGCGCCCTGGCACTGGCCACCGTCGCTGCGGAAAACGGCGAAATGGTGTTGTTCGGCGTACCGGCCACCAAACCGGAAACCGGCTACGGCTACATCAAGTCGACCAACGATTCGCTGCTGCCGGAAGGCGTCAGCCGCGTCTCGCACTTCGTCGAAAAGCCCGACGTGAAACGCGCTACCGAGTTCGTCCAGTCCGGCGGTTACTTCTGGAACAGCGGCATGTTCCTGTTCCGCGCCAGCCGCTTCCTCGAAGAGCTGAAAAAGCACGATCCGGACATCTACGACACCTGCCTGCTGACCCTGGAACGCAGCCCGCAGGACGCCGACAGCATCACCCTCGACGAAGCCACCTTCGCGTGCTGCCCGGACAACTCCATCGACTACTCGGTCATGGAAAAAACCCAACGCGCCTGCGTCGTACCGCTGACCGCGGGCTGGAGCGATGTCGGTTGCTGGTCGTCGCTGTGGGAGGTGAATGCCAAAGACGCCAACGGCAACGTCACCAAGGGCGACGTGGTGATCCAGGACAGCAAGAACTGCATGATCCATGGCAACGGCAAGCTGGTGTCGGTGATCGGCCTGGAAAACATCGTGGTCGTCGAAACCAAGGACGCCATGATGATCGCCCACAAGGACAAGGTCCAAGGCGTCAAACAGATGGTCAACACCCTCAATGAACGGGGCCGCAGCGAAACCCAGAACCACTGCGAAGTCTATCGTCCGTGGGGTTCGTATGACTCGGTGGACATGGGCGGGCGCTTCCAGGTCAAGCACATCTCGGTCAAGCCGGGCGCGTGCCTGTCCCTGCAGATGCACCACCATCGCGCCGAGCACTGGATCGTGGTCAGCGGCACGGCTGAAGTGACCTGCGATGAAAACGTGTTCCTGCTGACCGAGAACCAGTCGACTTACATCCCGATTGCTTCGGTGCACCGTTTGCGCAATCCGGGGAAGATCCCGCTGGAGATCATTGAAGTGCAGTCGGGCAGCTATCTGGGTGAGGACGATATCGAGCGGTTTGAAGATATCTACGGGCGCTCGACGCCAATCGAGCGTGGGGTTTCGGTGAAGACCATCGCGCAGTAACACCCGGCAAAACAAGAAGCCCTCGTTCAGCCCACTGCGTCCCCTATCCGCAGTGGGCTGGGCGGGGGCTTTTTTACGGACTCATGAATGGACCGCAGTCCCCGTGTTCGAAGGGACACGTGGGGCCGGGCAGTTGACACGCTGTACCTGCCGAACGATGCAGACTGTGCTTTCTGTCAGGACCTCCACATATTCAATATCACCTTGCGTCCCGGGACGCCCCCAATATTTAACCGCCAGTTGTTCATTGAAATTAACGAAGGAACACTGATATTGCAGATCATGGGGCAGGAACAAACCAAAGTCACCACGGTGAATTTTCGCCGCATCATCAACAAGGAATACCTCGTAGATGATGCCGTCTGGAATTAAATATTCGCCATATTTTTGAGCCACCTGTAAATCTTCAAACAGAAAATTTGCATCAAGACGGGAGGGTTTAGCTGCAAAGCACTGCATCCGGAAGCTTTCGAAGATCAGTTCCCTGGAAAGTTTGGCGAGGTTACCTTCATCGCCACGAGGGCCAGTAGAACAGGATTCCCTGAGCCAGATTCCAAGCCCGCCGGGCTGAACTATCTTTCCCGCATTCAGACTCAAGCGACTTACATGATAATATGTTGTCATACATTAAATACCTATTACCGCAAGGCGCATCATGTATTGCCCTAGCTGCGCAGGAATGTAATCAACTTCGCTATGGCTCTCTAGAATATAAGCCTCGACACTGGCAACAAGCCCTGTATCAGACGCCTGTTTGTTGTAATAAAGCATTCCTTCAGTTGGACTGAAGGCTACATCATAGAACTGGCCATCCAATAGATTCTTGACATCACCTGCTCCCCAGCCTCTGGAAGTAGCGTTGATCGGATATATCCTGGAAAAATCAGCTCCCGCAATCAAAGCAGCAGCCCCGAGGCGCCGGCCGTCTTCGTACTCATAAGCAACGTTGTAATCAGGATCCTGAATCTCCCATGAGCCCGTGGTCGGATTCATCACCTCAAGATAAACATGCCCCATCAAGGCACCGGAGTACTTGGAAAATACGTAGATCGTTCTAGAGCGGATGCCTAGATCTCCAAGTATCGCTTGCATCGCCTCTGCGCGATTGCCACAAAGTAACTGAGGTCGCGTAGCCGTCGTGTCACCACTGGCGGTACGGTACAAACTTTCCAATACGTACGCATTGTCATTGCCATAAGTTTGGTACCATAGTCCGTCGCCATGGTCTGAATTCGCATAAACAAATTCTCTAGCTGCATCAATAATTGGCAGTTCGCGTGAGGCCGCATAAGCGTTGATTAGGGCAGACACCGAATCTGCTTTAACTACTGTTGAAAACAAAAAACAAAAAACACAAACCAAAGAACTGAATAACTTCATGATAAATCACAATTAATTTTTTTATATTTTTCAGAAGGCAAAGTCTGAAGTAGACGTCAGGGCTCACCACGTGAAGTCGTTTGAGCCAATCCTGCGCCGGGATCGAGACTGATAAAAATCAAAAATTGTCATTCATCCGCTCAAAACTCTCATAGTCAATCTCCTCCGCGCTTGGGTAGGATGACCATTCCCTGCCCGAGGTTTTTTTGTGATGTTCATCGGTGTCCTGCTGGTCATTACCTGGTTGGTCCTGTTGCTGCGCTATCCAGCCAAGGCCCTGCCGGTTTCGCTTGCGGCTGTGGTGGGTCTGGGGCTGGTGGCCACCTGGGTGATCTGGCTGGACAACCGTGAAGGCAAGCAATTGGCCCGCCTGGAGTTGCGCATCGCCTACGCGCCGGATCAATGTCCGGCGGATCGCCCCCTGCAACTGAAAATGAACAACGGCAACGACGTACCGCTGACCGAACTGCGTTGGCGCGTTGCTGCCTACGCACCGGGTGATACGGTCAACCTCGCCGACAATCAATACAGCGCACCACGCTATCGTGGTCCCGGTGAACTGCAGGCCGGGGCGAGTTGGGAAGACTGTTTACCAATACCGCCACTGCGGCCCGGCTACCGCCCGCAAACCCTGGAGTTTCGCGCCGAGCGTTTGCAAGGTAGTTTCTCCGACTGATCGCCTCTTCTTTTCGCTGCACAAGGACCGCGCCATGCCCGTTGCGTTGATTACCGGATGTTCCAGCGGCATCGGCCGCGCCCTGGCCGATGTGTTCAAGACTGCTGGCTATGAGGTCTGGGCCACTGCGCGCAGGACTGAAGATGTTGTAACTCTGGTTGGCGCAGGATTTACCGCAGTGCAGTTGGACGTCAACGACGGCCCGGCACTTGAAGCATTGCGAGAACGAATCAACCAGCTACACGGTGGCCTTGATGTGCTGATCAACAACGCTGGCTACGGCGCCATGGGCCCATTGCTGGACGGCGGCGTGCAGGCCATGCAGCGCCAGTTCGAAACCAATGTGTTCGCTATCGTCGGCGTGACTCGCGCACTGTTCCCGGTGCTGCGCCGGGCCAAAGGGCTGGTGGTGAATATCGGCAGCGTGTCGGGCATTCTGGTCACGCCGTTCGCCGGTGCCTACTGCGCGTCGAAAGCCGCTGTGCATGCCTTGAGCGATGCCTTGCGCATGGAGCTGGCGCCGTTCGGTATCCGCGTGATGGAAGTCCAGCCCGGTGCCATCGCCTCCAGTTTTGCCAGCAATGCCGGACATGAAGCCGAGCAACTGATCAGCGAACAATCGCCCTGGTTCCCGTTGCGCGAAGGCATTCGTGCGCGGGCCCGGGCTTCGCAGGACAACCCGACTCCGGCCAGTGAGTTTGCGGCTGGCCTGTTAAAGGCGGTACAGCAGAGCAAGCCGCCTCGGCTGGTGCGCCTGGGCAATGGTAGCCGGGCGTTGCCGCTACTGGCCGCGCTGGTGCCCAAGGGCTTGCTGGAATGGGGATTGATGAAGCGGTTCGGCTTGCGCGGGCAGCTCTGAGACCGGGTCGACACCTTCGCGGGCAAGCCCGCTCCCACAGTGATTGATGTCGTACACAAGTTTTGTGTTCAACATCAATCACTGTGGGAGCCTGCTCGCGATGACACCAGAACAGACACCATCAGAATTTCAGGAAACAAAATGACCGACTACACCCAATACTTCGACGAAGTGATCCAGGCTCACGTAGCCATCGAACAATGGCTGGCCGAGGAGCGTGATGCGTCGGAACTCGAACAACTGCTGGCACGCTTCTCACCACAATTTTCCATGGTATCGCCATTGGGCAGGGTGCTGGATTTCGACGCGCTGAACGAATTGTTCACCCAGGCTGGCGGAAAGAAGCTGGGCTTTCGCATCGAGCTCAGCGAGTTTTGCGGTATTGCCTTGCACGAAGGCGGAGCGACCCTGAGTTATCGCGAGCAGCAAACCGACGCGACCGGTCAGCATTCGGATCGCCGCTCGACCGTGGTGTTCGAGAAACAGGCGGATGGCAAGGTGGTCTGGCGGCACTTGCACGAGACGTTTTGCCAAGGCTGACGCAAACGCTGTGGCTTGGCGGGGTTTCTGTGGCAAGCCCCCTCGCCACAGGCAAACCGCTTGGCCACAGGCAGGCCCCCTGGTCACTGTGTCATTTGCCTTCGGGGTCAGTCACCGGCCGCAGACTTGACCACCACCGTACAAGTAATCCCCGCCGCCAGCAGCACCCCCTGCGGCACTTCATCAATGTGTATCCGTACCGGCACCCGCTGTGCCAGGCGCACCCAGTTGAACGTCGGGTTAACGTCGGCGATCAACTCGCGACTTTCCGGGTTATCGCGATCGTAGATGCCGCGTGAGATGCTTTCCACATGGCCCTTGAGCACTTCGCCGCTCATCAGTTGCATGTCGGCTTTATCACCCACACGCACATGGGGCAGTTTGGTTTCTTCGAAGAAGCCATAGACCCAGAACGAATTCATGTCGACCACAGCCATCTTCGCTTCGCCGATGCGCGCGTAGTCACCGCGATGCACGTTGAGGTTGGTCACGTAGCCATCCACCGCGGCACGCACTTCGGTGCGTTTGAGGTTGAGTTCGGCGGCTTCCAGCTGCGCCTGGGCCTGCTGGTAATCGGCCTGGGCCGCGTCCGCGAGGTTGCCGGCGTCGTCGCGGTTTTCCCGGGAGATTACCAGGTTGTCCATATCGGCACGGCGATGGGCGTTGACCTTGCGCATCTCCCAGGTTGCCTTGCGTGAGGCAACCAGCGACTTGGCCTGTTTCACCGCCAGCCGATAGTGCTCGGGGTCGATCTGCATCAGCAGATCGCCCTTCTTCACCAGTTGGTTGTCGCGCACCGGCACGTCCACCACTTCGCCGGTGACGTCGGCGGCGACGTTGATGATATCGGCGCGCACACGGCCGTCGCGGGTCCACGGCGTGTTCATGTAGTGCTCCCACAGGGTGCGGCCGATCCACAGCGCAAGGGCCAGCACCAGCAGGGTCGCGAGCAGGCTGAAAAACTTTTTCATCGGGGCATTCTCAGTGATAGAGAGTCAACGGTAAACAGTCAGCGCCATGGCGCCGAACAGACAGGTGAACAGGCTCAGGCGCAGCAACGCCGGGTGCCAGAAAAAACGGTACAGATCGAATCCGGACAGGAACCGGTCCAGCGCCCAGGCAAGCGCTGCCGCGATGAAGAACATCAGGGTCATGGTCGGCATGTACACGCCGTGGAAGGCGATTTCACGAGGCATGTGCAAGTCCTTGGGGCTTGGCAGTGGCGATGGCGTTGGCGTTGGCGTTGGAGAAGCCGGCGAGCGGCGATTGCGGGTCGAGCAACGAGGTGCGGATGAAGTGCAGATAGCTCTTCACCCGCCGCAACGCCGAGGTATCGAAGTGCGGGGCGAAGGGTTCATCGGTGGCCTGCACGCGACTGATTGCGTGGTCGACGGCAACCAGTGCGCGTTCAAGGTTGCTGCTGTTGGGTTGCAGAAACAGCCGCACCAGCGCACGGCCCATGACACGGATCGCCTGGCGCCATGGCTGGGTTTCGGTATACGCCGGATGCACCGGCAGGATCGCCTGCTCTTTGCGTAATTCGATGATCGCGTGGCCGACCTCCAGCACCACGAACATCCAGCGCAACAAGTCGCGCTGGACTTGCGGCTGCCCCGCCGCGAGGCCGTAGGCCTGATGCAGGAGATCGCGGGTGCGGCTTTCGAATCTCGACGCCAGGCCCTTGAGTTTGCCGCTGATGGCATACACCACCTGGCCGCGCAGATCCTGTTCCAGCCGTCGCCACAACCAGCGGCTGTTGGGCGGCAGAATGATTGCCCCCGCCGCCGCGCACACCAGCATGCCCAAGACCATGGCAATGTAGTCGTTGATGAAGGTGTAGGGGTTGTAGACGGTCAGGTTGTCCGGAACCGAACCGGTGCTGAAGAAGATCAGCAACCCAAGGCCGACGCCGGCATATTGCGGCCGCGAGGTGAGGAACGAGCCGAGTACGATCACCGGTGCGAGCATTACGCAGAGCAATGGAAAACCGTCGATCCATGGGTAGATGAAAAACATCTGGAAAAAGCCGATCAGCGCTCCCAGAAACGTCCCGCAGGCCATCTGGAATGCCATGCGTTTCGGGTTCGGCGTGGCGGCGGAAAGGCCCACTGTGGCAGCAGCAATCAGGGTCATGGTGGCCCCGCTTGGCCAGGCGGTAGCCACCCAATAGCTGCCCAGCACTAACAGGATGAACGCGGCGCGAATCCCCGACGCCGCAGCGGCCAGCCAGTTGGTTTGCGGGGTGAACGGTTCGTCCCAATGCTCGCGCTCGTGACTGTGCTCGGCCAGCGATGCGTGGGTCTGTGCATAACTGTGCAGGTCGTCGACGAAGCGATAGAGCAATTCATAGGCCGTGTGGAAATCCAGCAACTCGGCGTCACTCGGCCCGCTCTCCTGAAAGAGCGTGCGCAGGCTGCGGACCTGGGCCGGCAAGCTCTCCTTATAGGTCGTCAACGCCGTGACCAGACGGGCTGCATCGGCCGTGGTCAGGGAGCGGCCGCTAAAGCCGTCGAGCACCTCGGCAAGTTCGTGCAGGCCGGGTTTGATCGCTGCCACGACATGGTCGACGTCATTGCTGCGCAGGCGTTCGAGCAACTGGTGCAGGGCGTTGAAGCGCGTGGTGATGCCCATGAATTCGCTGTTCAACCGACTGAGCCGGCCGTTACGTCGGCGCATGTGCGGGTCTTCGAATACGGTGACACTGCGCAGCCCTTCCAGCCCCACCGCTTGCGCGATAAAGCGCACGTTGCCGGCCTCGAAAGCCTCGCGCTGACTGCGCCCGCGCAAGCCGTCGGTGACGAACAGGGCAAACACGCCGAAGCGTTGGTACAAGGCGTTGCGCATCGCCGCACTGGCGGTCTGCGGCAGGATCGCCGCGCTGACCAGTGTCGAGCAAAGTATGCCCAGGGAGATCTCCAATACCCGCCAGACCGCCGCCATGAATGCGCCATCCGGGTGCGCCAGGGCGGGCAAACCAACCATCGCCGCGGTGTAGCCGGCGAGCACGAAACCATAGGCGCGAAAGTTGCGACAACGGGCGGCACCGGCTGAACAGATACCGACCCAGATCGCCAGCGCGCCAAGAAACAGTTCGGTGTTCTGCGCGAACAAGGCAATCAGCGCCACCATCACCGCCGACCCGGCCAGGGTGCCGAGAAAACGATAGAAGCTCTTGGCGAACACTTGCCCGCTTTGTGGCTGCATGACGATGAACACGGTGATCATCGCCGTGCGCGGCTGCGGCAACTCCAGGCGCATGGCCAGCCACAGGGTCAGGAACGCGGCGAACAGCACTTTGAAGATGTAGACCCAGGTCACGCCATCGCTGCGTGCCCAGTCGAAGAAGCCCCGGCGCCATTCCAGGGAATACAGCCAGCGCAAAGGTGCGGGCAAGGGAGTCATCAAATTCTGCTCAAAGGTCAAAAATCTTGCGGCGAGAACTCGGTCCTTTTGGGAGCGGGCTTGCTCGCGAAAGCGGGGTGTCAGATAACATAACCGTCAACTGACACACCCTCTTCGCGAGCAAGCCCGCTCCCACAGGTTTTGCGTTCAATTCACGACGCTCTTAAGTAGAGCCGGGGTTTTCGGTGCTTGGGTCTGGCTGTCGTTCGGTACATCGTTGCCTGCTCCCAAGCCACCGCCGAGCGCCGTCACCAGTTCGGCATGGGCACTCAACCGCGCAGCCTGAACCTGCTGCTGGACTTGTTGCTGCTTGAACAGCAGGGTCTGGGCGTTGAGCACGTTGAGGTAATCGGTGAGCCCGCGCTGCCAGGCGATCAACGCGATGTCACAGGTCTTCTGCGCAGCGGCCACCGATTCGGCGGCGAAGGCTTGCTGCTTGTCCATGGATTCGCGGCGGATCAACTGGTCGGAGATATTCTTCAGCGCATTGACCAGGGTCTGGTTGTATCGCGCTACGGCAATGTCATATCCGGCCGAGGCTTCCCCCAGTTCGGCGCGCAACCGCCCGCCGTCGAAGATCGGCAGGGAGATCGCCGGGCCGACGCTGTAGTTGAGTTTCTTGCCGGTGAGGAACTCCAGCGCCCCGCCGCCGGTGGCCATGTAGCCGAGACTGCCGACCAGATCGACGTTGGGATAAAAACCGGCATGGGCGACTTCAATGCCCCGCGCTTGCGCCGCCACTTGCCAACGGCTGGCGACCACGTCCGGACGCTGGCCGAGCAGTTGCGCCGGCAGCGACGACGGCAGTTTCAATGGCGCATCCAGCGACAGCATCGGGCGCTGCAACTGCGCGGCCTGCCCCGGGCCGAAACCTGCCAGGGCGGCGAGCTGATTGCGGCTCAGGGCGATTTCCTCGTCCAGGGCATCAAGCTGGCGATGACTTTCCGGCAGCGGCGTGCGGGCCTGGCTGACTTCGAAATGCGTGCCGATGCCGCCGCTCAGGCGCTGCTGCGCCAGCTCAAGGATTTGCTGTTGCTGCTGCTGTGTTGCCTGGACGATGTCCCGCTGCGCGTAATGCAATGACAGTTCGATGTACACTCGTACGATATTGTTCTGCAGTTCGAGCCGGGCCTGGCGTGCTTCGGCGACCGTCATATGCGCCATGTCCACGGCACGCTCGCTGGCATTGCTTTCGCGGCCCCAGAGATCCAGGGCATAGCTCAAGCCCAGGGCGGCGTTGTTGTCCCAGGTGGTGGAATTGGCCAACTCGCCCGGCCCGTAGAACTGATCGGTGGGCCAGTTGTGGCGCTTGAGGGTGGACTCGCCATTGATCTGCAGCGACTCGGCAGCCTCGGCGATACCGGCCATTGCCCTGGCCTGACGTACCCGCGCGGCGGCCATGGCCAGGGTCGGACTGCCCTGCACGGCGAGCTCGATCCAGTGGCTCAGTTGCGGATCGCCATAGGCCTGCCACCATTGTGCGGTGGGCCAATGCGCATCCTGGGCGGCGCTCTGGATGGCTTCGTCGGTGGCCAGTGAACTGGCCTCCAGCGCCTTGCCTTGTGGGGCAATACCTCCGGTTCCGATGCAGCCGCTGATTGCCAGGGTTAAAGCCAAAACAATGAGCGGTTCAAGCGCTCTGCTGATGCGACGCGGCACTGCTGCGATTTCCTGAAGATAGAGGGGAGCCATGAGATTTTCTGGAAACCGGAGATCCGCCTTTGTGGGAGCGGGCTTGCTCGCGAAGGCGGTCTGTCAGTCAACATCCGTGTTGAATATGATGCCCTCTTCGCGAGCAAGCCCGCTCCCACAGGTTATGCGGCGGTCGAGCCCCAGTTGCCAAGTTGCGCAATTCTATTGGGCGGCCTGAATGGCGATAAGCTGGGATTCCTGTGAATCTTTGTTACCGTTAGCGAGATAATCCCTTTGTAGGGGGTCACCCCCTCTGAAACTTCGTGTCACAATTTGCCATCGCATCCGAGAGCTCCCCATGGACACTTTGCAAAACATGCGCGCCTTCAGTTACGTGGCCGAGGCCGGTAGCTTTACCGCTGCCGCCGTGCAACTGGACACCACCACGGCTAACGTCTCGCGCGCGGTCTCCAACCTGGAAGCCCACCTGCAAACCCGCCTGCTCAACCGCACCACCCGGCGCATCGCTTTGACCGAAGCCGGCAAGCGCTACTTGCTGCGCTGCGAGCAGATCCTGGCCTATGTCGAAGAGGCCGAAGCCGAGGCCAGCGACGCCCACGCCCGCCCCGCCGGTCAGTTGAAGGTGCACACCATGACCGGCATCGGCCAGCACTTCGTGATCGACGCCATAGCCCGCTACCGCAAGACCCACCCGGACGTGACCTTCGACCTGACCCTGGCCAACCGCGTCCCGGACCTGCTCGACGAGGGCTACGACGTGTCCATCGTCCTTGCCAGCGAACTGCCGGACTCGGGCTTCGTGTCCCAGCGCCTGGGTATCACCTACAGTATCGTTTGCGCCTCACCGGCTTACGTCAAAGCCAATGGCTGCGCACACAAACCCAGTGACCTGCTCAACCATGCCTGCCTGCGTCTGGTAAGCCCGGTCCTCCCCCTGGAAAAATGGGCCTTCGACGGCCCTGACGGCCAGGAAATGGTCACCATCAACAGCTCGCCGTTCCTGGTGAACTCCGCCGATGCAATGAAAACCGCGATCACCAGCGGCATGGGCGTCGGTGTTTTGCCGTTGTATGCAGCGATCGACGGCTTGCGCAATGGCACGCTGGTGCGGGTCATGCCCAACTATCGTTCGCAGGAACTGAATCTGTATGCGATCTACCCGTCGCGGCAGTACCTGGATGCGAAGATCAAGACCTGGGTCGAGTACCTGCGTGGGTCTTTGCCGGAGTTGTTGGCGGCGCATCAGGCGGAGCTGGCGGCGTATGAATTGAGCGGGAGCATGGCCGGCGTCCGGGTAGCCAATTAAGGATGACCGCGCCCCTGTAGGAGCCGGCTTGTTGGCGATCTGCCTTAAGGCCTGCATCGCTTCTGAGACAGCCAAGGCAAACGAAACTGACAGCGCCGTCAGTTAGCAGTCACCCTGCTGACCGCCAGACAGGTTTATAAAGGAGGTATAAACCTGCCATCACTCCCCCGGCGCCCCACTCGCATGCGAATCCAGAAAACCCCCGCCCAGCTCGTCGCCCTTCTGATCGTCCTGGCAGCGCTGGGCCTGTGGTACGCCAGCAAGCCCGCCAAAACCAAACTCGCCACAACCAGCGCCATCCCCGTGCGCGTGATCAGCGTCGCCGAAAAAGACGTACCGCGCTATGTCAGTGGCATCGGCTCGGTGCTGTCCCTGCACAGCGTGGTGGTCCGTCCGCAAATCGATGGCATCCTCACCAAAGTACTGGTCAAGGAAGGTCAGCTGGTGAAAAAAGGCGATCTGTTGGCGACCATCGATGACCGTTCAATTCGCGCCAGCCTCGACCTCGCACGGGCGCAATTGGGTGAAAGCCAGGCACAACTGCAAGTCGCCCTGGTCAACCTCAAGCGCTACAAACTGCTGAGTGTCGACGACGGCGTTTCCAAGCAGACCTACGACCAGCAGCAAGCGCTGGTCAACCAGCTCAAAGCCACCGCCCAAGGCAACCAGGCCTCGATCGATTCCGCCGAGGTGCAACTGTCCTACACGCAGATTCGCTCACCGGTCAGCGGTCGCGTCGGTATTCGCACAGTGGACGAAGGCAACTTCCTGCGCATGAGCGACGCCCAAGGTCTGTTCACCGTGACCCAGATCGACCCGATTGCCGTGGAGTTTTCCCTGCCGCAACAGATGCTGCCGACCCTGCAGGGTCTGATCAACGATCCTAAACACGCTCGGGTGAAGGCTTACATCGGTGCCGACACCGACGGCGAAACCGGCAACCTGCTCGGCGAAGGCCACCTGACCCTGATCGACAATCAGATCAACGCCAACACCGGCACCATCCGCGCCAAGGCCGAGTTCGATAACGCCGCGCAGAAACTCTGGCCGGGCCTGCTGGTGACGGTAAAGATTCAGACAGCGCTGGATAAGGATGCCCTGGTGGTGCCACCCAACGTCGTACAACGGGGTCTGGATCAACACTTCGTGTACCGGCTCAAGGGCGACAAAGTCGAAACCGTTCCCGTGCAGATGGTCTATCAGGACAGCCGGCTAAACATCATCAAGGGCGTGCAGGCCGGTGACAGCCTGGTCAGCGACGGGCAGTCGCGGCTCAAACCCGGTTCAGTCGTCCAGGTGCTGACGGATCCGCCGCAGGTGGTGCAATCGGAGTCGACTCCATGAAGGGCTCCATCTCGGCCTGGTGCATCGATCACCCGGTGGCGACTATCCTGCTGACCTTTGCCTTGGTGCTGCTGGGCGCGATTGCCTTCCCTCGCTTGCCGATCGCACCGCTGCCGGAAGCGGAGTTCCCGACCATTCAGGTGGCGGCGCAATTGCCCGGTGCCAGCCCGGAAACCATGGCTTCGTCGGTGGCCACGCCCCTGGAAGTGCAGTTCAGCGCTATCCCCGGCGTTACCCAGATGACATCGAGCAGCGCGCTGGGCTCGACCAACCTGACCCTGCAATTCACCCTCGATAAAAGCATCGACACCGCCGCCCAGGAAGTTCAGGCGGCCATCAACACCGCCGCCGGCAAGCTGCCCAAGGACATGCCGAACCTGCCGACCTGGCGCAAGGTCAATCCGGCCGACAGCCCGGTGCTGATCCTCAGTGTCAACTCCAACCTGATGCCCGGCCCGGAACTCAGCGACCTCACCGAAACCCTGCTGTCCCGGCAGATAAGCCAGATCGACGGAGTGGGCCAGGTCTCGATTACCGGTCAGCAACGCCCGGCGATCCGCGTCCAGGTGTCCGCCGACAAACTGGCTGCCATTGGCCTGACCCTGGCGGACGTGCGCCTGGCGATCCAGCAAACCAGCCTTAATCTGGCCAAGGGTGCGCTGCACGGCGAATCGAGCATTTCAACGCTGTCCACCAATGATCAGTTATTCCACCCCGAGGAATACAGCGAGCTGATCGTTTCCTACAAGGATGGCGCCCCGGTTCACCTCAGGGATGTCGCCAAAGTCGTCAACGGTTCGGAAGACGCCTACGTCCAGGCCTGGGCGGGCTCGCTACCGGGGGTCAACCTGGTGATTTTCCGCCAACCCGGTGCCAACATTGTCGAGACCGTGGACCGCATCCAGGCGGCGCTGCCAGGCCTGGAAGCCATGCTGCCGGCTTCGGTGCAGGTCAAGGTACTGATCGACCGTACCCAGACCATCCGTGCCTCCCTGCATGAAGTGGAAATTACCCTGCTGATCGCGGTCATGCTGGTGGTGGCGGTCATGGCGCTGTTCCTGCGCCAGCTATCGGCGACCCTGATCGTCTCGGCGGTGCTCGGTGTGTCGCTGATCGCCACCTTTGCCCTGATGTATGTCATGGGCTTCAGCCTGAACAACCTGACCCTGGTCGCGATCGTGGTGGCCGTTGGGTTTGTGGTCGACGATGCGATAGTGGTGGTGGAGAACATTCACCGCCATCTCGAGGCCGGTGACGGTATGCGCGAAGCGGCGATCAAGGGTGCTGGCGAGATCGGCTTTACCGTAGTCTCGATCAGTTTCTCGCTGGTGGCGGCGTTCATTCCGCTGCTATTCATGGGAGGCGTGGTCGGGCGACTGTTCAAGGAGTTCGCCCTGACCGCCACGTCGACCATCATGATCTCGGTGGTGGTGTCCCTGACCCTGGCGCCAACCCTGGCTGCGCTGTTCATGCGCGCTCCGGTTCATCACGCCCATAGCAAGCCGGGCTTCGGTGAGCGTCTGCTGGCGTGGTACGAAAAGGGCCTGCACCGCGCCCTCGCCCATCAGAAATTCATGATCGGCGTCTTCGGCCTGTCGCTCGCCCTGGCCATCGGCGGATACATTTTCATCCCCAAAGGTTTCTTCCCGATTCAGGACACCGGCTTCGTCCTCGGTACCACTGAAGCGGCAGCAGATATTTCCTACGGCGACATGGTGAAAAAGCACCTGGCTATGGCCGAAATCGTCGCCGCAGACCCGGCTGTTCAGGCGTTTTCCCACTCGGTCGGCGTTTCCGGCAGCAACCAGACCATCGCCAACGGCCGCTTCTGGATCGCCCTGAAAAAACGCGGCGACCGCGACGTTTCCGCCAGCGAATTCATCGACCGGATTCGCCCGCAACTGATGAAAGTCCCTGGCATCGTGCTGTATCTGCGTGCCGGACAAGACATCAACCTCAGCTCCGGCCCAAGCCGTGCCCAATACCAATACGTGCTCAAGAGCAACGACGGCGCGACCCTCAGCACCTGGACCCAGCGCCTGACCGAAAAACTGCGCGGCAACCCGGCCTTCCGCGATATTTCCAACGACCTGCAACTGGGCGGCAGCATCACTCATATCAGCATCGACCGGAGCGCGGCGGCACGCTTCGGCCTGACCGCCAGCGATGTCGACGAAGCGCTGTACGATGCCTTCGGTCAGCGGCAGATCAATGAATTCCAGACCCAGATCAACCAGTACAACGTGATCCTGGAACTGGACACCAAACAACGCGGCAAGGCCGAAAGCCTCAACTATTTCTACCTGCGCTCGCCCCTGAGCGGAGAAATGGTGCCGCTGTCGGCCCTGGCCAAATTCGATGCGCCGACCAGCGGCCCGCTGTCCATCGCCCATGACGGCATGTTCCCCGCCGCCAACCTGTCGTTCAACCTGGCGCCCGGTGTGGCCCTGGGCGACGCGGTGATCATGCTCAACCAGGCCAAAGCCGACATCGGTATGCCCGCCGCCATCAGCGGTAACTTCCAGGGCGCGGCCCAGGCCTTCCAGAGTTCGCTGGCCAGCCAGCCGTGGCTGATTCTCGCGGCACTGGTGGCGGTGTACATCATTCTCGGCGTGCTCTACGAGAGCTTCGTGCATCCGCTGACGATCATCTCGACCTTGCCCTCGGCGGGCCTGGGTGCGGTGATCATGCTGTGGATATGTGGCCAGGATTTTTCGATCATGGCCCTGATTGGCCTGGTGCTGCTGATCGGCATCGTCAAGAAGAACGGCATCCTGATGATCGACTTCGCCCTCGAAGCACAACGCAATGGCGGCCTGTCGCCGGAAGAAGCGATCTTCAAGGCCTGTATCACAAGGTTCCGGCCGATCATCATGACCACCCTCGCCGCCCTGCTCGGCGCCCTGCCACTGATGCTCGGCTACGGCACTGGCGCCGAGTTGCGCCAACCCCTGGGGATCGCGGTGGTCGGCGGCCTGCTGGTGAGCCAGGCACTGACGCTGTTCACCACGCCGGTCATATACTTATGGCTTGAGCGGCTGTTCCATCGGCACTCTCTCCCACCGGCGGCCGCACCCCAGCCGTCGCTGGCGACCACAGACTGAGGCGGGTCATGCGCGTTCTGATTATCGAAGACGAGGAAAAAACCGCGGATTATCTGCACCGCGGCCTGACGGAACAGGGTTACACCGTGGACCTGGCCCGGGATGGGGTCGAGGGGCTGCACCTGGCGCTGGAAAGCGACTACGCGGTGATCGTCCTAGACGTGATGCTGCCGGGCCTCGACGGCTTCGGCGTGCTGCGTGCCCTGCGGGCGCGCAAGCAAACCCCGGTGATCATGCTCACCGCCCGCGAGCGCGTTGAAGACCGCATCAAGGGCCTGCGCGATGGTGCCGACGACTACCTGGGCAAACCCTTTTCCTTCCTTGAACTGGTGGCCCGCCTGCAGGCGCTGACCCGGCGCAGCGGCGGCCATGAACCGGTGCAAGTGAGCATCGCCGACCTGTGGATAGATTTGATCAGCCGCAAGGCCACCCGTGCCGGCACACGTCTGGAGCTGACCGCCAAGGAGTTCTCGCTGCTCAGCGTGCTGGCCCGTCGCCAGGGGGAAATCCTCTCGAAAACCGCCATTGCCGAAATGGTCTGGGACATCAATTTCGACAGTGACGCCAACGTCGTCGAAGTCGCGATCAAACGCTTGCGGGCCAAGCTCGACGGGCCGTTCGAGGAGAAACTGCTACACACCATTCGCGGCATGGGTTATGTGCTGGAGAGCCGTGGTGTCCAGTAACAGCATTGCCTTGCGCCTGAGCGGAATGTTCACGCTGGTGGCGCTGCTGGTGTTCCTGTTGATCGGCTGGGCCTTGTACCAGCAGGTCGATAAAGGCCTGGGCCTGCTGCCCGAAGCAGAGCTGGACGCGCGTTACAGCGTGCTCGAATCCACGGTGGGCCGTTATGGAACGCCGGAGCATTGGGTAAAGATCAACAACAAGCTCAAGCTATTGGGTGAAGAAGACAAGCGCATCAGTTTCTGGATCACCAGCGGCGATCCCCAGTATGAGTACGGCAACCCGACAGCGCAGATCCGCGCCTTCGCCGAAGGGCCGCTGGGCATGCGCGACATGCAGTTGCCGAACCGTCCCTATCCGCTGAAAGTGCTGGTCAGCCAATTCCCCGCCAAAGATCAGCGCCCGCCGCTGCGCTTCATGATCGCCATCGACACCGAAACCTTTTTGGAAACCCAGCACCATCTGCTGATTGCCTTGATCAGCCTGGCGATTGTCGGCGTGCTGCTGGCTTCGGCACTGGGTTACTGGGTGGCGCGGATCGGGCTCAAGCCGTTGATCAAATTGTCTCAGGAAGCCCAGCGCCTGGCCCCTCCCCTGCGTGCCGGACGCTTGCGCCTGTCGCCGCTGCCGCCGGAGCTCAATCAGTTCGTCAGCTCGTTCAACTCGACGCTGGAACGGGTCGAACAGGCCTACTCGCGCCTTGAGTCGTTCAATGCCGATGTCGCCCACGAACTGCGCTCACCACTGACCAACCTGATCGGCCAGACTCAGGTCGCGCTGACCCGTGGCCGTTCCGCGGAGCATTACTTCGAAGTGCTGCAATCGAACCTGGAAGAACTTGAACGCCTGCGCTCGATCATCAATGACATGCTGTTCCTCGCCAGCGCCGATCAGGGCAGCAAGGCGACCAAACTGACCTCTACATCCCTGGCCGATGAAGTGGCCACCACCCTGGAGTACCTGGATTTCATCCTCGAAGATGCCCAGGTTCAGGTACAGGTGAGTGGCGATGCGCAGGTACGGATCGAAATCGCCCACCTGCGTCGCGCCTTGATCAATCTGTTGAACAACGCGGTGCAACACACCGCCCCCGGGCAGGTGATCCAGGTGCGGATCGCGATTGAAGAGCACCAGGTCAGCATTGGCGTGGCCAACCCCGGCTCGCCGATCGCCGGCGAACATCTGCCACGACTGTTCGAGCGCTTTTACCGGGTCGATGCTTCACGCAGCAACAGCGGTCACAACCATGGACTGGGACTGGCGATCGTCAAGGCGATTGCTTTGATGCATGGCGGGGATGTGTTTGTGCACAGTGACCATGGGATGAATACGTTCGGCATTCATCTTCCCGTTTAACCCTTTCCTTTGTGTGCGAGCCCAAGCTCACTATTGCCCCTGCTGCAACAGTCCTTTCATGAATCCGCTCTTTTTCCCTGCGCCCGACATCCTTATCTTTGCCCGGACCAAACAGCACCTGCCAGGCAGGAAGGTTTTAAAGATGTCCAACAGTATGGGTATTGCCAGCGCTTTCGTTTTGTCCTCTCTGTTCCTGTCGCCATTGGCGATGGCGGAAGAATCGCAGACTTTCGTGGCGCACAACGCCTCGCGAGCGGCAGCGTTCGAAGAGCACCAGATTGAAATGACGGCCAAGGCACCCGACGCCACCCGGGCGCCGCAAGCATCCAGCCTCCAGGCCCAGCCTATGGGCGAAAAAGACAGCTGATTAAACCTGTCCACTCCAGTTTCCCCCGACACTTTTCATCGGCTCTTCCCGTTGCAAAAGTTGTCTCCAAGCCGCTGCCATCAGCGGCTTTTTTTGTTGTGGAGCTTTCCGATCAGAAATATCAGGACATAAAAAAAGGCCACCCGAAGGCAGCCTTTAAAAACTAGAGAGGTTTTTTACTTACACGGCCGCAACCGGACGCATGTAAGAGATCGGTGCAGTGCTGGCGTCTTCAAAGGTCACGACTTCCCAGGCATCTGTCTGCTCAATCAACTTGCGCAGCAGCTGGTTGTTCAGTGCGTGGCCGGACTTGAAGCCCTTGAACTCACCAATCAGGCTATTGCCCAGCAGGTAGAGGTCACCAATTGCATCAAGGATCTTGTGCTTCACGAATTCGTCTTCATAGCGAAGGCCGTCTTCGTTCAGTACACCATCCGCGTCGACCACAATAGCGTTTTCCACGCTGCCGCCGAGTGCGAGGTTGTGCTTGCGCAGGTACTCGATATCACTCATGAAACCAAAGGTACGGGCGCGGCTGACTTCTTTTACGAACGAAGTGCTGGAAAAATCCACGCTTGCACTTTGTGTGCGGTCACGGAAAACCGGGTGATCGAAATCGATCTCGAAGCTCACCTTGAAACCTTCGAAAGGGACGAAAGTGGCGCGCTTGTCGCCGTCTTCCACTGTCACTTCCCGCAGGATGCGGATGAACTTCTTGGCGGCGTCCTGTTCTTCCAGGCCGGCCGACTGAATCAGAAATACGAAGGGTCCAGCGCTACCATCCATGATCGGGACTTCGGACGCGGAGAGCTCGACGTAGGCGTTATCGATGCCCAGGCCAGCCATGGCCGAGAGCAAGTGCTCCACCGTATCCACCTTCACGTCACCGTTGACCAGCGTCGTCGACATGGTTGTCTCGCCGACGTTAGCCGCTCGAGCCGGGATCTCGACCACCGGATCGAGGTCCGCACGGCGAAAGACGATGCCGGTGTCGATCGGCGCAGGCTTGAGGGTCAGGTATACCTTCTCCCCGGAGTGCAGACCTACACCGGTGGCACGGATAATATTTTTCAGTGTGCGTTGTTTAATCATGGCTTGGGCCGCTTCAGCGCAAATTGCGAACTGGTATCAACAAAGGCTGGCGATGATATCAGACCGCGCCTTTGCTGAACACCAATCACCTTCATAGCCCTGATACATTTCATCAATCGGCCTGGCGACGCAGGAATGCCGGGATGTCCAGATAATCCAGATCATCTTGCGGATTCATCTTCGCGGCAGCCGCAGCACCGGCCTGAGCCTGGTTGCGCATGACGGTCGGACGGTCCAGATCACGGTAGTTCACCGCTGGAGCTTCCTGACGAACAGGGGCCTGTTGTTGTGGCTGTGCAGCCATCGATGTATGGACGGTGTTGTCGATGACCTTCACAGGCTTCTCGATTTTAGCGCCCAGACCGGTTGCTACAACAGTCACGTGCAGCTCGTCGCGCATGTCCGGATCGATAACGGTACCGACCTTGACCATCGCGTGCTCGGAAGCAAACGCCTCGATAATGCTACCCACGTCGGAGTACTCACCCAGGGACAGGTCTGG
The DNA here is from genome assembly GCF_019218965.1 of Pseudomonas sp. PDM31. Lineage (NCBI taxonomy): Bacteria > Pseudomonadati > Pseudomonadota > Gammaproteobacteria > Pseudomonadales > Pseudomonadaceae > Pseudomonas > Pseudomonas sp. PDM31. The sequence goes on from NZ_JAHUWS010000006.1 coordinate 268,966, forward strand.
ACCTGCGGTGATGTTCACCAGGATGCCGCGTGCACCTTGCAGGTTCACGTCTTCGAGCAACGGGTTGCGGATGGCCGCTTCAGTGGCTTCACGTGCACGGTTCGGACCGCTGGCGCAGCCAGTGCCCATCATCGCCATGCCCATTTCGCTCATCACGGTACGTACGTCGGCAAAGTCGACGTTGATCATGCCCGGACGCTTGATGATGTCGGAGATACCGCGAACGGCACCGGCCAGTACATCGTCAGCCTTGGCGAAAGCCGACAGCAGGCTGGCGTCTTTACCGAGGATGGTCAGCAGCTTCTCGTTGGGGATTGTGATCAACGAGTCGACGCTTTCGGACAGCAGGCGGATGCCTTCGTCAGCCAGCTGCATGCGCTTGCGGCCTTCGAACGGGAACGGACGGGTCACCACCGCAACGGTGAGGATCCCCATTTCCTTGGCCACTTCAGCGATGATCGGCGCAGCACCGGTACCGGTACCACCGCCCATGCCAGTGGTGATGAACACCATGTTGGTGCCCTGCAGGACTTCGGCAATGCGCTCACGGTCTTCGAGAGCGGCCTGACGACCTACTTCAGGGTTGGCACCAGCGCCCAGACCTTTGGTCACGCCGGTACCCAGTTGCAGGATGGTCCGCGCGCTGATGCTCTTGAGCGCCTGGGCATCAGTGTTGGCGCAGATGAACTCAACGCCTTCAATGTTGCTTTTGACCATATGATTCACGGCGTTACCGCCGCCACCGCCAACACCGATGACTTTAATGACCGGGCTTGCGGGGATGTTGTCTACGAGTTCGAACATTTTCCCTCTCCTTTACGTTCTCTAGTTTTTTCGCCTACTGCTTTTTGCTGCTTTTACTGCTTGTCGCTTGAAACTGTATTAAAAATTGCCTTGAACCCATTTCTTCAGCCGGTCGAGCAACGGAGCCTGCGGCTCTTCGTTGCTGTAGCTGTCGCGACTGCCGATGCCCGAGAACGAGATGCCGTCGGACTGCTTCTGCAGGCCGTACATCAACAGGCCGACACCGGTGGAGTAGATCGGGTTGCGCACCACGTCATCCAGGCCCTTGACGCCATGGGGCACGCCCAGGCGGACCGGCATGTGGAAGATTTCCTCGGCCAGCTCGGTGGCGCCTTCCATCTTCGCGGTACCGCCGGTCAGCACGATGCCGGCCGGGATCAGGTCTTCGTAGCCACTGCGACGCAGCTCGGCCTGGATCAGCGTGAACAACTCGTCGTAACGCGGCTCGACCACTTCGGCCAAGGCCTGGCGGGACAGCTCGCGCGGTGGACGGTCGCCAACGCTTGGCACCTTGATGGTTTCGCCGGCGCCAGCCAGTTTGGCCAGGGCGCAGGCATAGCGAATCTTGATTTCTTCGGCGTACTGGGTCGGCGTGCGCAGCGCCATGGCGATGTCGTTGGTCACCTGGTCGCCGGCAATCGGGATCACTGCGGTGTGACGGATCGCGCCTTCGGTGAAGATCGCGATGTCAGTAGTGCCACCACCGATGTCCACCAGGCAAACACCGAGCTCTTTCTCGTCATCGGTCAGGACCGAATACGCGGAAGCAAGCTGTTCGAGAATGATGTCGTCGATTTCCAGACCGCAGCGGCGCACGCACTTTTCAATGTTCTGGGCGGCGTTGACGGCGCAGGTAACCACGTGAACCTTGGCTTCCAGACGCACGCCGGACATGCCCAAGGGCTCACGGACGCCTTCCTGGTTGTCGATCACGTAATCCTGCGGCAGGGTGTGCAGCACACGCTGGTCGGCCGGAATCGCCACGGCCTGGGCAGCGTCGAGTACACGCTCAAGGTCAGCCGAGCTGACTTCGCGATCACGAATTGCCACGATGCCGTGGGAATTCAGGCTGCGGATGTGATTGCCGGCGACGCCGACAAATGCCGAGTGAATGCGGCAACCGGCCATCAGCTGCGCCTCTTCGATGGCGCGCTGGATCGATTGCACGGTGGACTCGATGTTAACCACCACGCCTTTTTTCAGGCCACGGGACGGATGGGTGCCGATCCCGACGATTTCCAGCGTGCCGTCGTCCGCAACTTCGCCTACCAGCGCCACCACCTTGGATGTGCCGATATCGAGACCGACGATCATTTTGCCGCTTTGCACGTTTGCCATGGGTCCTGCCTCTTCTTAATTCTTCGCGACAGCGGGTTGGGCTGCCGTGGGCGCTACAGGTTCCCGCCAGCCAACAGCAAGGCCGTTGGCATAGCGCAGATCGATGCGCGCAATGTTCGTAATCTGTTCTTTAAGCGTCTTGTCGTAGATGGCAATGAAGCGGCGCATCTTTTCCACCAGCTTGCCGCGTCCCAGCAGCAGTTCGATCCCCGGGCCGGCACTGCCGGGGCCGGTGGTCAGGAACCAGCTGCCGCGTTCACGCAACTCCAGGCGTGCAATCGAGAAACCCAGTGGCCTGAGCATCTGGCTCAGCACCTGATACTGCTGCATCACTTGCTGTTGAGCCCGCTGTGGACCGAACAACTGCGGCAAGTGTTCATAATTGGCCAACTCGCGCGGGGTGAACGCCTGTCCCTGGTTGTTCAACAGCGACTCGTCACCCCAACGGGCTACCGGCAGCTGTTCTTCCAGGCGGATCACCACTTGATCCGGCCACACCCGCCGCACTTCGGCGTGGGCAATCCATGGCATCTGTTCCAGCTCGGTGCGCATGCTTGCCAGGTCGATGGTGAAGAAGCTCGACGCCACGAACGGGGCGATCCGCTGCTGTACCGCTTGCTGGCTGATGTAACTCAGGTCGCCTTGCACGTTAATCTTCGTGATCGGCCGATCGGCATACGGCAGCAACCGTTGCGCGCCTTCGTAAGTACCGAACCCCAGCGCCACCAGCAGCACCGGCCAGAACAACGCTTTGAGAAAACCGAAATTGGCTTTGGGCAGGCGCGCGGACATCGGCTCTTTGGCCACCATTCGGCTGGCACCCCGCGGTACCGGCTTGCGGCCGGTCGGTGCGGTAGGCTGATGACGTAGCTGTGCGCCTTGCATGGTCTTAACCTCGCGGCTCTTGCTTGCCGAAGCTCTCGGCCAGAATGGCCAGAACCAGTTGCTGGAAATCCAGACCGGCGGCACGGGCCGCCATCGGCACCAGGCTGTGATCGGTCATGCCCGGTGCGGTGTTGACTTCCAGGAACCAGAACTGCCCGTCGGCGTCCTGCATCACGTCTGCCCTGCCCCAACCGGCGATACCCAGCGCCTCGCAGGCTTTCGCCGTGAGGTCCATGAGTTCCTTTTCCTTGGCGCTGTCCAGCCCGCACGGAATGCGGTACTGGGTATCGTTGGCGATGTACTTGGCGTCGTAATCGTAGAAAGTGTGCGGCGTACCCAGGGCAATCGGTGGCAACACCTGGTCACGCAGGGTGGCGATGGTGAACTCCGGACCATGGATCCATTGCTCGACCAACACTTGCGAATCGTAGGTACTGGCCGCTTTCCAGGCGTCGATCAATTCCGACGTGGAAGTCACTTTGGCCATACCGATACTTGAACCTTCATGGGCCGGTTTGACGATCAAAGGGAAGCCCAGTTCCGTCGCTGCCGAAATACAATCGGCCTCGCTGCTCAGTACCGAGTGACGTGGCGTTGGAATGCCCAGGCTGTGCCAGACCTGCTTGGTACGCAGTTTGTCCATGGCCAAGGCGGAAGCGAGGATGCCGCTGCCGGTGTACGGAATGCCCAGGCATTCGAGCAGGCCTTGCATGCTGCCATCTTCACCGCCACGACCGTGGAGGATGATGAAGGCGCGGTCGATCTTTTCGTTCAGCAGACGCTGCAGCAGGTCATCGCCGACATCGAGGCCGAACGCATCCACGCCGGCGCTTTGCAGCGCCGAGAGCACAGCGTTACCCGACTTCAGCGACACTTCACGTTCGGCGCTCTTGCCGCCGAACAGCACGGCTACACGGCCGAAATCTTTCGGCGCGATGGTGGAGAACAGGTTGGTGTAGGCAGCAGTCATTTCAACTTCCCCTCGACCGACGCCGCCACGGCGCCGGCGAACAACTCACTTTTCAACAATTTCGGTGCAAGACCGCCGATATCACCCGCGCCCTGGCACAGCAGGATGTCGCCGGCACGCAGCAACGGCTTGACCAGCGGTGCAAGGTCGACCCCACGCTCGATATAGATCGGATCAAGCTGGCCGCGCTGACGGATGCTGTTACACAGCTTGCGGCTGTCGGCCCCCGGGATCGGCTCTTCGCCGGCCGGATAGACTTCCATCAGCAGCAACACATTGGCGTCGGCCAGTACATTGACGAAATCGTCGTACAGGTCACGAGTGCGGCTGTAACGATGCGGCTGGTAAACCATCACCAGACGGCGCTCCGGCCAGCCACCGCGTACGGCCTTGATCACTGCCGCGACTTCGGTCGGGTGGTGGCCGTAGTCGTCGACCAGCATCACGTTGCCGCCCTCGACCGGCAGTTCGCCATAGACCTGGAAGCGTCGACCGACACCCTGGAATCCCGACAGCCCCTGAACAATGGCTTCATCGCTGACGCCTTCGTCAGTGGCGATGCAGATGGTGGCCAGGGCATTGAGTACGTTGTGGTTGCCCGGCATGTTCACCGAGACATCCAGCGGCTCGCGCTCAGGGCGCAGGACGGTAAAGAATGTCTGCATGCCTTGCTGGCGAACGTTGATGGCGCGTACGTCGCAGTCTTCGCCGAAGCCATAGGTGACCGCCGGGCGTTTGACCTGCGGCAGGATCTCGCGAACCACCGGATCATCCAGGCACACCACGGCCAGACCATAGAACGGCAGGTTGTGGAGGAACTCGACGAAGGTTTTCTTCAGTTTGTTGAAGTCACCGTCGTAGGTCGCCATGTGATCGGCGTCGATGTTGGTGACCACGGCCACCAGCGGCTGCAAGTGCAGGAAACTGGCGTCGCTTTCGTCGGCTTCGGCGATCAGGTAACGGCTGGTACCGAGCTGGGCATTGGTGCCCGCAGCGTTCAGGCGGCCACCGATGACGAAGGTCGGGTCCAGGCCGCCGGCGGCGAACACCGAAGCGATCAGGCTGGTGGTGGTGGTTTTGCCGTGGGTACCGGCGACGGCGATGCCGTGGCGATAGCGCATCAGCTCAGCCAGCATTTCGGCGCGCGGCACCACCGGGATGCGGCGTTCCAGCGCGGTAGCGACTTCCGGGTTGGACGTGTTCACGGCACTCGACACCACCAGCACGTCGGCGGTGGCGGCATTCTCGGCACGGTGGCCGATGAAAATCTGCGCGCCGAAGGATTCCAGGCGTTCGGTGACCGGCGAAGCCTTCAGGTCGGAACCGGACACTTCATAGCCCAGGTTCAACAGCACTTCGGCAATCCCGCACATGCCCACGCCGCCGATACCGACGAAGTGGATGCGACGGATACGGCGCATTTCCGGTTGTGGCATGGCTTTCTGATTCTCAACCATGGACCACCTCCAGACAGGTATCGACCACGTTACGGGTGGCATCGGGTTTGGCCAGGCGGCGTGCCGCAGTGGCCATATCGTTGAGACGTTGTGGTTGCATCAGGACCTCTGTCAGGCGAGCGGCAAGATCCGCTGCGCCAGTCGTTCTTTGTGGCATCAGGAAGGCAGCGCCTTCACGGGCCAAATAATCGGCATTGCGGGTCTGGTGATCGTCGATCGCATGGGGCAAGGGCACCAGCATCGAGGGCAGACCGGCGGCAGCCAGTTCGCTGATGGTCAGCGCGCCTGCGCGGCACACCACCAGGTCGGCCCAGCCATAGGCTTGGGCCATGTCTTTGATGAAAGGCTGCACCTGCGCCTCGACGCCAGCCGCGCGATAGCGCTCTGCAGTCACTTCATCGTGGTTTTTGCCGGCCTGATGGAACACTTCCGGGCGCAGGTCGACGGCGACTTGCGACAGGGCTTCAGGCAGCAACTTGTTCAACGGCTCTGCGCCCAGACTTCCGCCCAGGATCAGTAAACGCGCCTTGCGACCGGCCAAGGCTGGTCGCGGTGTTTCGAGGAACAGCTCGGTGCGCACCGGGTTACCGGTGGTCCGACGGCTGTTCGACAGGGTAAAGGTGTCGGGGAACGCTTCACAGACTCGGGCGGCCAACGGCACCAGCAACCGATTGGCGGTACCGGCGACGGCGTTCTGCTCGTGAACAATCACCGGCACGCCGGCCAGTTTGGCGGCAACACCACCAGGACCGGTCACATAACCACCAAAGCCGACCACGCACACCGGCCGTAGCCGACGAATGATCGCCCGCGCCTGCCAGATCGACTTGAGCAACATGAACGGTGCCTTGAGCAGGGACAGCTTGCCCTTGCCACGCAGGCCGCTGGCGTTGATCCGGTGCAGTTCGATACCGGCCGCCGGGACCAGATCGTTCTCGATTCCACGTGGTGTGCCTAGCCAGTGCACGGTGTAGCCGCGCGCCTGAAATTCCCGGGCGCAAGCCAGCGCCGGGAATACGTGACCACCGGTGCCGCCGGCCATGATCATGACGTTAGCGCCCATGGTTCGGCTCCTCGGCGAAGTCACTCTCATGGAACTCCATCTCTTCGCTGCCCAGATGAGTCCGACTCTCCCATTCGATGCGCAGCAACAAGCCGAGACAGGCACAGCAGACCACCAGCGAACTACCGCCATAGCTCAGGAACGGCAGTGTCAGGCCTTTGGTCGGCAGCAAGCCGACGTTCACTCCGATGTTGATCAGGAACTGGCCAATCCACAGGAACGACAAACCGTAGGCGACATAGGCGGCGAAGAACTGCTTGGCCTTCTCGGCCCACAAGCCGATGTACATGCCGCGAATGCAGACGAAAACGAACAGCGCGACCGTGCACAAAGAACCCACGGCCCCCAGTTCTTCGGCCAGGACCGAGAACACGAAGTCAGTGTGGGCTTCGGGCAGGTAAAACTGTTTCTGCACGCTGTTGCCCAGGCCAACGCCCAGCCATTCGCCGCGACCAAAAGCGATCAATGCTTGCGACAGCTGATAGCCGGCACCGAACTGGTCGGCCCACGGGTCGGCAAAGTTGGTCAGGCGCGCCATTCGATACGGTTGCATCTGGATCAACAACACCACCGCGCCTACTGCCAGCACAACCATCAGGGAAAAACGGAACAGCCCGACCCCGCCGAGGAACAGCATCGCCGCCGCCGCCCCCATCATCACCACGGTGGCACCGAAGTCCGGCTCCATCAGCAACAGCCCTGCCATCGGCAGCAAGACGATGAACGGCTTGAAGAAGCCCATCCAGCTTTCCCGCACTTCTTTCTGGCGACGCACCAGATAGCCAGCGAGGTAGATCACCACGAACACCTTGGCGATCTCGGAAGGCTGAACGTTGAAGAAACTGAAGCCGATCCAGCGCATCGAACCGTTCACTTCACGACCGATTCCCGGGATGATCACCATCACCAGCAAGCCGAATGCCCCCAGCAACATCATCCAGCCCAGGCGCTGCCAGGTGGCGATAGGGATCATCATGGTGACGATGCAGGCGCCAAGACCGAGCACGACATAAATAAGGTGGCGAATCATGTAGTAGAGCGCGCTGCCGGACTGCACCGCCGCCACTTCGGTCGATGCCGAGGCGATCATGATCAGCCCCAGGCCGAGCAAGGTCAGGCAGCCGGCGAGCATCGGGAAGTCGAGGTCGATGCCCCGCCCGGTGATGAGCGGCGACGGATAGGGCTTGATGATGCTCAGCAGGCTCATGCCAGATCCTCCACGGCGCGGACGAACTGGTGACCACGGTCTTCGTAGTTCTTGAACATGTCGAAACTGGCGCAGGCCGGTGACAGCAGCACCACATCACCCGGTTGCGCGGCAGCGCGGCATTGCTCCACGGCGTCGACCAGCGAAGCGGTGCAGATCAGCGGTACGGCGTCGCCAATGGCTCCACCGATCTTGTCGGAGTCGCGGCCCATCAGGATCACGGCGCGGCAGTTGGCCGCCACCGGATCACGCAGGTCATTGAACTCAGCGCCCTTGCCGTCGCCACCGGCGATCAGCACGATCTTGCCGTCGATGTCCGCGCCCAGGCCTTCGATGGCTGCAAGAGCGGCACCGACGTTGGTCGCTTTGGAGTCGTTGTAATAGCCAACGCCATCCAGATCACGCACCCACTGGCAGCGATGTTCGAGGCCGGCGAAGTTGCGCAGGGCCGCGAGCATGGCGTCGAACGGCAAGCCGACTGCGTGCCCGAGCGCCAACGCTGCCAGGGCGTTGGACTGGTTGTGCGCGCCACGAATTTTCAGATCGCGCACCGGCATCAGGTTCTGGAATTCGAAGGCCAGGTACTTTTCGCCACCTTCTTCGCGCAGGCCAAAGGCCTTGAAATCCGGTTTACCCAGGCCGAAGGTCCAGCACGGCTGGCCCTCGCCTATCAATGGGCGACTGAGCGCATCCTGACGGTTGACCACAAACTGCTTCGCACCACGGAAAATCCGGTGCTTGGCCAGGTGATAGGCCGGCAGGCCGCTGTAGCGGTCCATGTGGTCTTCGCTGATGTTGAGTACGGTCGCCACTTCGGCGTTGAGTTGATCGGTGGTTTCCAGCTGGAAACTCGACAACTCCATCACGTACAGCTCGACGTCATCATCCAGCAGGTCCAACGCCGGTGTGCCGAGGTTGCCGCCGACGGCGACGCGTTTGCCGGCCGCAGCCGCCATTTCGCCGACCAGGGTGGTCACGGTGCTTTTCGCGTTGGAGCCGCTGATGGCCACGATCGGCGCCTTCGCGTTACGCGCGAACAGCTCGATGTCGCCGGACAGTTTCACGCCACGGGCAGCAGCAGCCTGCAGGGCCGGGGTCGCCAGCGCCAGGCCGGGGCTGACGTAGAGCTCGTCGGCGCGGCACAGGAATTCGACATCCAGCTCGCCACAACGCACTTCCACGTGCGGATAGTCACGCTTGAGCGTGGCCAGTTCCGGTGGATTTTCCCGCGTATCGGCCACAGCAAACGCCACGCCCCGGTTCGCCAGGAAGCGAACCAGGGACATGCCGCTCTTGCCGAGGCCGACAACGATGCGGAAGTGGTCAGAAGCGATCAGAGACACGAGTTTCTACCTCAGCTTCAGGGTGGCAAGGCCGACCAGTACGAGAATCACGGTAATGATCCAGAAACGGACGATCACGCGCGGCTCGGGCCAGCCCTTGAGTTCAAAGTGGTGGTGAATCGGCGCCATGCGGAATACACGGCGACCGGTCAGCTTAAAGGAGGCAACCTGAATGACGACTGACAGGGTTTCCATCACGAACACGCCGCCCATGATGAACAGGACGATTTCCTGACGGACGATCACTGCGATGGTGCCCAGGGCTGCGCCGAGCGCCAGTGCGCCGACGTCACCCATGAAAACCTGTGCCGGATAGGTGTTGAACCAGAGGAAACCCAGGCCGGCACCGATCAGCGCGCCACAGAACACGATCAGCTCACCCGCGCCCGGTACGTAAGGAATCAGCAGGTATTCGGCGAACTTCACGTTACCCGACAGGTAGCAGAAGATCCCCAGGCCACCGCCAACCATCACGGTCGGCATGATTGCCAGGCCATCGAGGCCGTCGGTCAGGTTGACTGCGTTGCTCGAACCGACGATCACGAAATAAGTCAGGACGATGAAGCCTGCGCCCAGAGGAATGCTGTAGTCCTTGAGCATCGGCAGGATCAGGGTGGTTTCCACCGGCGTGGCAGCAGTCATATAAAGGAAGATCGCCGCACCCAGGCCAAACACCGACTGCCAGAAATACTTCCAGCGACTCGGCAGGCCACGGGAGTTTTTCTCGATCACTTTGCGATAGTCGTCAACCCAGCCGATGGCGCCGAACAGCAAGGTCACCAGCAGCACGACCCAGACGTAACGGTTGGTCAGGTCGGCCCAGAGCAAGGTGCTGACACCGATGGACGACAGAATCAGCGCGCCGCCCATGGTCGGCGTACCCGACTTGGACAGGTGCGACTGCGGGCCATCGTTGCGAACCGATTGACCAATCTGACGGTTCTGCAGAGTGCGGATCATCCACGGGCCATAGCACAGCGACAAAACCAGCGCGGTCAGCACACCGAGAATCCCGCGCAGGGTCAGGTACTGGAAGACCGCGAAGCCTTTGTAGAACTGTTGCAGATACTCCGCTAGCAGCAGCAGCATTAATGTTTCTCCGGACTGGACCCGCACAAAGCGGCAACGATGTTTTCCATCGCAGCGCTGCGCGAACCCTTGATCAAAATGGTGGTGTTTGTGTCTTGTTCGGCGCCCAGGGCCTTGATCAACTCGGCCTGGGTGCTGAAGTGAAAGGCTTGTGGACCGAAAGCGTTCACGGCGTGAGCCATCATTGGCCCAACGGCATAGAGCGCATCAACCTTGCCACGGGCGTATTCGCCCACGTCACGGTGGCCCTGCTCCGCCCAGTCGCCCAACTCGCCGATATCTCCGAGCACCAGAACGGTGCGGCCGGAAAAGCCGGCCAGTATATCAACGGCTGCGCACATGGAGGTGGGGTTTGCGTTGTAAGTATCATCGATGACGCGCATGCCATTGCTGGCCAGTTGCGCAACGGTACGCCCCTTGACCGGCTGCACCGCACCAAGACCGGCGGCAATGCCGGACAGCGACACGCCCAGGGCGTGCGCGGCAGCGGCGGCGGCCATGGCATTGGCGACGTTATGGGTACCGAGCAGGTTCAGTTGAACGCGCTCCACGCCTTCAGGGCTGTGCAGATTGAAGGCCGGGCAACCCCGGACGTCATGGTCCAGGTCGCTGGCGTAGAAATCGGCGCTGAGGTTGCTCAGCGCAAACGTCAGCACTTTGCGACCGGCGGCACGGGTCTTCCAGATGCCGAACGCCTTGTCATCGAGATTGAGAACGGCAACGCCATCAGCGCCCAGCCCTTCGATAATCTCGCCTTTGGCCTCGACGATCTTGTCCGGCCCGCCGAACTCACCCACGTGGGCGGTCCCGGCATTGTTGAGGATCGCCACATGCGGCTTGGTCATGCCGACGGTGTAGGCAATTTCACCCAGGCGTGAAGCACCGAGTTCGATCACGGCGGCGGTGTGTTCCGGCGCCAGTTCGAGCAGGGTCAACGGCACGCCGAGGTCGTTGTTCAGGTTGCCGCGGGTCGCCAGCACTGGGCCACGGGTACGCAGGATGCTCGCGAGCATCTCCTTGACCGTGGTCTTGCCGCTGGAACCGGTGACGGCCGCAACTGGCTGGGTGTAGGCCGCGCGATTCAGCGCGCCCAACTGGCCCAAGGCCTGGCGGGTATCGCTCACCAGCAATTGCGGCAGCGCACTGTTCGCGACTTCACGCTCGACCAGCGCCGCCACGGCGCCTTTGGCTGCGACTTCATTCAGATAGTCATGGCCGTCGAAACGCGGACCACTCAAGGCAATAAACAGCTGACCGGGCTGGATCGCGCGGCTGTCGATGCTGACGCCGTCGAAAACGGCATCGGCGGACAGCAGACGAGCATTCAGCGCCCCGGTCAGTTCGCTCAGCTTCAAGGCCTTAAGCATGGGCCACCTCCCACGCGGTCAAGGCATGATCGGCCTCGACCAGATCGGAGAAGGCATGGCGCTCACCGTTGATTTCCTGATAGTCCTCATGACCTTTACCGGCCAGGACAATCACGTCATCCGCCGAAGCGCCGGCGATAAGCTGGGCAATGGCCTGGCCGCGTCCAGCAACGAAGGTCACTTTATCCGCAGCGGTGAAACCGGCGCGGATGTCGTCGAAAATCACTGCAGGGTCTTCAGTGCGCGGATTGTCATCGGTAACCAGCACGCCATCGGCCAGACGCTCGACCACCTCAGCCATCAATGGGCGCTTGCCGCGATCGCGATCACCGCCGCAGCCGAACAGGCACAGCAAACGGCCCTTGGCGTGGGGACGCAGGGCCAGCAATACTTTTTCCAGCGCATCCGGGGTGTGGGCGTAGTCGACCACCACCAAAGGTTGCGAACCGCCACCCAGACGCTGCATGCGACCGGCCGGGCCTTCGAGTTTCGGCAGCACCTTGAGGATTTCGTCCAGCGCGTAATCCAGGCCCAGCAAGGCACCGACAGCCGCCAGTACGTTGCTCAGGTTGAAGCGACCGAGCAAGGTACTGCGCAGGTGGTGTTCGCCTTGCGGCGTAACCAGTGTGGCGCGCACACCTTCATCGTCGAACTGCGCTTCACGGCAATACAGGTAGGCGCCGGAGTCTTCCAGGCTGTAGGTAATCAGACGCGACTCGCGCTTGTCGGCGGCCAACTGCCGACCGAAATCATCATCGAGGTTGACCACCCGGCATTTCAGATCATTCCAGGCAAACAGCTTGGCCTTGGCTTCGCCGTAGGCCTGCATGGTGCCGTGGTAGTCCAGATGGTCACGGGACAGGTTGGTCATCACCGCCACATCGAACGCCAATGCCGTCACACGGCCCTGGTCCAGACCATGGGAAGAAACCTCCATCGCCACAGCCTTGGCACCGGCCTTTTTCAGATCACCCAACGTCGCCTGCACGGCAATCGGGTTCGGCGTGGTATGCAGGCCGCTTTCCAGCGCACCGTAGAAACCGCAGCCGAGGGTACCAACCAGACCACAATGCTGGCCGAGCAGGTCAAGTGCCTGGGCCACCAGTTGGGTCACGCTGGTTTTACCGTTGGTGCCGGTCACGCCGACCATATTCAGATGATGACTTGGCTCGCCATAAAAACGCCCGGCGATGTCCGACAGTTGCGCGGCCAGGCCTTTGACCGGGATCAGCGGTATATCAGTGATCGGTAATACCGTGGCGCCTTCAACTTCATAGGCCACGGCTGCGGCACCACGCTGCAAGGCGTCGTCAATGTGCGCGCGCCCATCGAATTTGCCCCCCGGTACGGCGAGGAACAGATCACCCGCACGCACCTTGCGGCTGTCGAGCGCGAGCTCGCGAATGAGCAGATCGTGGCCGGCATGAGGGAATATCTTGTTCAGGCTCAGAGACATCAGCCGCGCCCTCCATTGGCTTTCAGCGGAACGACCGGTGTTGCGTTCGCTTGTTGAGTAGGTGGCAGGTTGTCCGGGGTAACGTTCATCAGGCGCAAGGTGCCCGACATCACCCGACTGAACACCGGCGCGGATACCAGGCCGCCGTAGTAACCGGCCTTGCTCGGCTCATCGATCACGACCACGATGGCGTAACGCGGATCGCTCATCGGGCCGAAACCGGCAAATAGCGAGCGGTAGGAATTCACGGCGTAGCCTTTGGTGCCGACCGAGGTCTTGCGCGCAGTACCCGACTTGCCGCCCACGTGATACGCCGGCACCTGCGCGCGGAACACACCGCGCGGGGCTTCGATCACTTGTTGCAGCATGGTTTGCATGGTTTTCGCGACCGCTTCAGGCAGTACCTGGGTGGTTTGCGGCGCCTTGTCGGTCTTGATCAGGGTCAGTGGCGCGAGGCGACCGTTGTTGGCCAGGGCCGAGAAGGCGTGGACCAACTGGATGGCAGTCACGGAAACACCGTAGCCATATGACAACGTCGCGGTCTCGGCCTTGCGCCATTCGCGGTAGTTCGGCAGGTTGCCGACACGCTCACCCGGGAAACCGAGGCCGGTGTCCTGGCCGAGGCCGATTTTCTGTGCGAGACGGTAAATCGTCTCGCCACCGATATCGAACGCGATCTTGCTCATGCCGACGTTACTGGAGTTGATCAGGATGCCCGTCAGGTCGAGCACCGGGCCTTCGGTCTTGGATACGTCCTTGATGGTGTACTTGCCAATCTGCAAGGAGCCCGGATACACCTCGACAGTGTCGGTCGGTTTCCAGCGACCGCTTTCAATCGCGGCGCTCATGGAGATCGCCTTCATGGTCGAACCCGGTTCGAATACGTCGATCATTGCGCGGTTACGCATCATCGCCGGTTGCAGGTTGCGACGGTTGTTCGGGTTGAAGGTCGGCTGGTTGACCATGGCGAGAATCTCGCCGGTCTTGACGTCCATGATCACCAGGCTGCCGGCCTTGGCACCGTTCTCGATGATCGCGTTGCGCAGTTCGCGGTTGGCCAGGTATTGCAGGCGCAGGTCAATGGACAACGCCAAGGGCTTGCCGGCCTTGGCGTTTTTGGTGACCTGGACATCCTTGATCAGCCGGCCACGCCGGTCCTTGATCACCTGACGCTTGCCGGGGACGCCGGCCAGCCATTCGTCATAGGCCAGTTCGATACCTTCGCGCCCGTGATCGTCGATATCGGTAAAACCGACCATATGGGCGGTGACCTCACCGGCCGGGTAAAAACGCCGGAATTCTTCAATGCCGTAGACACCTGGCACTTTCAGATCGAGCACGGCCTGCCCCTGCTCAGGCGTCAGCCCACGCACCAGATAGATGAATTCCTTGTTCGCCTGGGCTTCGAGGCGCTCGGTCAGGGCTTTCGGGTCTTGGCCCAGCGCAGCGGCCAGCGCCGGCCACTTGCCTTTCTCCAGCTGCATTTCCTTGGCATTGGCCCACAGCGTGGTGACCGGGGTACTGACGGCCAGGGGCTCACCGTTGCGGTCGGTGATCAGACCACGGTGCGCCGGAATCGGAATATGACGAAGGCTGCGCGCATCGCCCTGGCCCTTGAGGAAGTCACGGTCGACCACCTGCAGGTCGATGATGCGCCAGGCAATCGCCACCACCATGATGCCGAGCAAGCCCAACACCACGCGGAACCGCCAGGGAAAGAGTGCCCCTTCGAGTTTCATCATGGCGCCACCATCTGCACTTCGGCGGCGCCCGGAATGCGCATTTTCAGTTGTTCGGTGGCCAACACTTCAATACGGCTGTGGGCCGTCCAGGTGCTCTGTTCAAGAATCAGCCGGCCCCACTCGGCCTGCGCCTTGTCCCGTACGCTCAATTCGCCGTACAGCGTATTGAGCAGTTGGCGATTCCAGTGTGCGCTGTAAGACACGCCGATCGCCGACACGAGCACGCCGACAAACAACAGCAGCATGAAAAAGCTTCCGCCGGGCAGTGGCTTGGCGAAAAGCTTGCTCACCGCAGTTTCTCCGCCACACGCATGACAGCGCTACGGGAACGTGGGTTGGCTTTGAGTTCGGCGTCGGAGGCCGTCTGCGCTTTGCCATGGACTTTGACTTTCGGTTCGAAAGCTACATGCCGAACCGGCAGGTTGCGCGGCAGGTTGTCGGCTTCGCCTTTCACCAGCTTGCGCATGAACAGTTTGACGATGCGGTCTTCCAGCGAATGGAAGCTGATGACGACCAGGCGGCCACCGACTTCCAGGCATTCCAGCGCGGCTTCGAGGCCGGCTTCCAGATCGCCCAGCTCGTTGTTGACGTGAATGCGCAACCCCTGGAATGCGCGGGTTGCCGGGTTCTTGCCCTTTTCCCACGCCGGGTTGGCAACCTTCAAAACTTCGGCGAGATCGGCCGTTCGCTCGAACGGCTTGATGTCGCGACGCTCGGCCACGGCACGGGCCATGCGACCGGAGAACCGCTCTTCGCCGTATTCCTTGAACACCCGGGCGATTTCTTCCACCGGTGCGGTGTTGACGAATTCGGCGGCGCTGATCCCGCGGGACGGGTCCATGCGCATGTCCAGCGGGCCATCGTTGAGGAAACTGAAACCGCGCTCCGGGTCGTCGAGCTGCGGCGAAGACACACCCAGGTCAAGCAGGACACCGCTGACCTTGCCGTTCATGCCGCGCTCGGCGACTTCCGCACCGAGTTCGGCAAAGCTGCGCTGCACAACGACAAAGCGGCCGTCTTCGGCCGCTAGCGTCTGCCCGGTGGCAATCGCTTGTGGATCCTTGTCGAATCCGAGCAACCGACCATCGGGGCCAAGCTGACTCAGGATCAGCCGGCTGTGTCCGCCACGTCCGAACGTGCCGTCCAGATAGCAGCCATCAGGGCGTACAGCGAGAGCCTCGACGGCTTCGTCAAGCAGTACGGTGATGTGGTTAAAGCCGCTATCAATAGTCACAGGATCAAATCACGCAGTTCATCAGGCATCGCGCCCGGTTGTTGAATGGCAGCCAGGTCATCGGCAGAAACCGCATCCCAGGCATCCTCGTCCCATAACTGGAACTTGTTCAGTTGCCCCACCAACATCACGCGCTTATCCAACTTGGCATATTCACGAAGACGCGGTGGAACCAGAAAACGACCGCTGCCATCGAGTTCGAGGTCGACGGCATTACCGATCAATAAACGTTGCAGGCGGCGGTTCTCTTCGCGAAGCGAAGGCAGTGCGCGCAGTTTGGTTTCAATGATTTCCCACTCATCGAGCGGGTAAACGCACAGACATTGATCAACGGCATCAATGGTGACGATCAGCTGACCGGAACTACGCGAAACGAGCTCGTCACGGTACCGGCTCGGCATGGCGAGACGGCCCTTTGCATCGAGACTGATAGCGTTGGCTCCGCGAAACACGTCAGCGTTTCTCCAAATTCTAGCGTTTTGAGTTCAAAAAACCCACTTCATGCCACTTTCCGCCACTTGCGCACACTATAGGAATGCGCCCACCACACCGTCAAGGCGCGCGGTAAAGGAAAACCCTTACAGAACTGAGATTTAGGAGCATAAAAGGAGGGGTAACGAGAATCTGGCGGATGAAACCGCCCGATAACTTGAATCAGCACAGGGGGCTGCGTTCGGAAGTTAAAGTAATTTATTAAGAGTAAGATTTTTTCGGTATTACGAAAGTGCTCTGCCGACGATTCTGAAACGGGGGGGAAACGGAGTCGCCTGGAGGTTTTACCTGCACAAGCTAATCGGTATCACGAACCCTCCTGCCTATGATTCTGAAAAGAGGGAGAAACGAGCTACCGCGAGTGTCGCCGATGCTGACTAAAGTGCCATCACCACACCCTGCCTAATGATTTAAGCAGAGGAAAGAAAAAAGGTGGAGAGTCGATCTGTAAGCCGGGTTCTGTCTTGAACAGTCATTCGTCTACGATGGCCATCACTGGACATCTTTAGCAACCTACCCGGTCCCAGCGCGGGCCACGCCTTGGGACCCTATTTGGTCTTGCTCCAAGTGGGGTTTACCTAGCCACGAACTGTTGCCAGACGTGCGGTGCGCTCTTACCGCACCTTTTCACCCTTACCGGCGCCGAAGCGCTTAGGCGGTTATTTTCTGTGGCACTTTCCGTAGGCTCACGCCTCCCAGGCATTACCTGGCACTTCGCCCTATGGAGCCCGGACTTTCCTCCCCCCCCTAATTTTCATAGAGGGCAGCGACTGTCCGATCGACTCTCCGCCGCGAAGGTTAACGGCACAGAGGCCGAAGAACAAGCGCTAAACGCCCTTGAGCACGCCTGCACGTCGGGTTTTACTCAGCCTTCTGCTTATCGAGGGCAATCTGATACAGGACATTCTTGCGCTCGCCGGTTATTTGCGCCGCCAAAGCCGCCGCACGCTTGAGGGGCATTTCTTCGAGCAACAGGTTGAGGACGCGCATCGCCTCACTGCTGACGGCATCTTCCGATTCCGGGGCAGACCAGCCCGCCACCAGCACCACACACTCGCCGCGCTGCTGATTGCTGTCGGACTCCACGAACTCACGCAGCTCAGCCAGCGGCAAGCCCTTGAGTGTTTCAAAGGTTTTAGTCAATTCCCGCGCCAGCAATGCCTGCCGCTGCGGACCAAAAACCAGCTCCATGTCCTGCAGGCATTCCAGGATGCGGTGCGGGGCCTCATAAAAAATCAGCGTGCGCGGCTCTTCCTTTACCAGCTCCAGACGCGCCCTGCGCCCCACCGCCTTGGCCGGCAGGAAGCCTTCGAAAATGAATCGGTCAGACGGCAAACCCGCTGCCGACAAAGCCGCGATCAATGCGCAGGCACCAGGAACCGGCACCACATTGATGCCCGCAGCCCGCGCCTGACGCACCAGGTGATAACCCGGATCGGAAATCAGTGGTGTGCCGGCATCGGAAATCAATGCCACATTGTCGCCAGCGAGCAGACGGGTAATAAAACGACTACCTTCATCGCGTTCGTTGTGCTCGTGGCAGGCCGCCAGCGGGGTGGAAATACCGAAATGCTGCATCAGTCGCTGGGAATGACGGGTATCTTCTGCGGCGATCAACGCCACTTCGCGCAGGATTTTCAGCGCACGCGCACTGATGTCATCCAGGTTGCCGATGGGCGTCGCCACCACATAAAGCGAGCCAGCAGCGGAATTCAAAGCACCTGGAGCAGTCAAAACGCATACCTCATGTTCGGTAAAAAGCCACATTGTACCGCGTAGCGACGCTTGCAATGCGTGCCGCTATCCGCTGTTTTAACGACGTTTTGTGCACTTGCGCAATATTTGCTTGAGCTAAATTGATCGATTCACGCCAGTAACATCGCGCCCCGGCCAGTGCTTGGGTACAATTCCACGCTAATTTGATCGAGTATCAGGAACGCTTACATGATCACTTGCCTGCGGCTGTTATCTGCCCTCTGCCTCGCTGCCTTGCTGGCGGCTTGCGCCAGCTCGCCCTCCTCCAGCCTTGGCGAACTTCCACGGACCCCGGATGCGTCTATCGAGCAACTGCTTGCCAAAGCCGCTCAGAGCAAATCGCCGGAAGATGCGGCCCTGCTGCGCCTGAGCGCGGCAGACCTGGCTTACCGCCAGGGTAATGCGGGCCAATCCGCGCAAATCCTGCAACAAGTGCCGGTCGAACAACTCAAGCCAGGCCCGCAGGTCTTCGCCAGCACCCTGGCGGCCGAACTGGCCATGACCCGCAACCAGCCCAAGGCAGCACTGACCGCCTTGAGCCACCCGAGCCTGCAGCGTCTTGGCGAACTGCCCGAGGACCAACAGGTTCGCACCGGCACCGTTCGCGCCCGCGCCCTTGAAGCCGATGGCCAAACCCTGGCCGCGGCCCGTGAACGCATCTTTATCGCGCCGATGCTCAGCGGTGAAGCGGCCAGCAAAAACCACGAAGCCATCTGGACCTTGATCGCCTCGCTGCCGACCGATCAATTGCAGCCCACCACCACCGACGACCTCGGCGGCTGGATGGCCTTGGCACTGGCGGTGAAAAGCGCCGGAACCCTGGAACAACAGCAAGCCGCCATTGATAACTGGCGTGCACAGAACCCGAAACACCCGGCCGCCATTCAGCTGCCACTGCCATTGACCAAACTCAAGGAGCTGGCCAGCCAGCCCCTGAGCAAGATCGCCTTGCTCCTGCCGCAGGACGGTCAGTTGGCCAATGTCGGCAAAGCGCTGCGTGACGGCTTCATGGCTGCTCACTACCAGGCGCAACAAGCCGGGCAGAATCCGCCAGCCATCGAGTTCTACGACAGCTCGCGCCTGACCTCCATGGATGAGTTCTATCGCAAGGCCCAGGCCGATGGCGTGCAACTGGTCGTCGGGCCGCTGGAAAAGCCGCTGGTCAAACAGCTCAGCACTCGCCCGCAACTGCCGATCACCACGCTGGCGCTGAACTACAGCGAAGGCGAGCAAGGCCCGGCACAGCTATTCCAGTTTGGCCTGGCGGCTGAAGACGAAGCTCGCGAAGTGTCTCGCCGCGCCCGTGCCGATGGCTTGCATCGCGCTGCCATCATGGTGCCGAAAGGCGAATGGGGCGACCGCGTCCTGAAGGCGTTCAGCCAGGACTGGCAAGCCAACGGTGGCACCATCGTCGCCACCGAACGCGTCGACCAGCCAGTGCAGCTGGCCCAGCAGATTGCCGACATGTTCCAGCTGCGCCAGAGCGAAGGCCGCGCCAAGAGCCTGCAAAGTACCGTTGGCTCCCAGGTTGCCGCCCAGCCGTCGCGCCGCCAGGACATTGAATTCATCTTCCTGGCCGCCACTCCGCAACAGGCGCAGCAGATCAAACCGACCCTTAACTTCCAATACGCTGGCGACGTTCCGGTCTACGCCACCTCCCACGTATTCAGCGCCAGTGGTGACGTGAACCAGTACAACGACATGAATGGCATTCGCTTTTGCGAAACGCCTTGGTTGCTGGACGCCAATGACCCACTGCGTCGCCAGGTCGCAGCCCAATGGCCACAAGCCGCCGGCAGCCTGGGCCGCCTGTACGCCATGGGCGTCGACGCCTATCGCCTGGCGCCGCGACTGGGGCAACTCAAGGCCCTGCCAGACAGCCGCATCGAAGGTCAGTCGGGTAGTCTGGGCATGACCCAGAGCCAGCGCGTGGTGCGTCAACTGCCGTGGGCCGAGTTCGTCAATGGCCAGGTTCAACGCCTGCCCGACACTCCTCGCTGATGCCCGACAGGTCACGCCAGCAAAGCGGTAAAGATGCCGAGCGCCACGCGCTCGAGCATCTGCAACAACAAGGTCTGCGCCTGGTGGCGCAGAACTGGCTGTGTAAACGCGGCGAGCTTGATCTGGTCATGCTAGATGGCGATACAGTAGTATTCGTTGAGGTCCGTTACAGAAAAAACACTCAATGGGGTGGCGCGCTCGATAGCATCGATGGGCGCAAACGGCAGAAACTGATTTTTGCCGCGCAGTATTTTCTTCAGCGCGAATCGCGTTGGGCCAATTCCCCTTGCCGCTTCGACGTGGTCGCCATCGATAGCAACCTCGATCAGCTGAACTGGCTGCAGAATGCCTTCGACGGCTGAACGCTTGCAGACCGAACCGAACGCCACCACCCAACACTTTTGCTCTTTGCTTTGCGGGCTGCACATTCATGTGCCAGGTAGCCGCGCTAATTAAGGTCACACAGATGGACATGCAATCCCGAATTCGCCAGCTTTTCCAGGCCAGTATCGACACCAAGCAACAGGCGATGGAAGTACTTGCACCGCACATCGAGCAAGCCAGCCAGGTCATGGTCAACGCCCTGCTCAACGAAGGCAAAATGCTTTCCTGCGGCAACGGCGGCTCCGCCGGCGACGCCCAGCATTTTTCTTCCGAGCTGCTCAATCGCTTTGAGCGCGAGCGCCCGAGCCTGCCTGCCATTGCCCTGACCACCGACAGTTCGACGATCACCTCGATCGCCAACGATTACAGTTACAACGAAATCTTCTCCAAGCAGATTCGCGCACTCGGCCAGCCGGGCGATGTATTGCTGGCCATTTCCACCAGCGGTAACTCGGCCAACATAATTCAAGCGATCCAGGCCGCACATGATCGCGAAATGATTGTCGTAGCAATGACCGGTCGTGACGGCGGCGGCATGGCGTCCCTGTTGCTGCCCGAAGACGTCGAGATTCGCGTACCGGCCAACGTCACCGCACGTATCCAGGAAGTCCACCTGCTGGCGATCCACTGTCTTTGTGATTTGATCGACAGCCAATTGTTCGGGAGTGAAGAATGACCCCTAATCGCCTTGGCCTACTGGCCCTGACCCTGTGCCTAGGCATCAGCGGCTGCACCTCGGTGGTGAATGCCAGCCGCGAAGCACCGATTGATGATGACCGTGGCACTCGTACACTCGGCAGCAAGATCGACGACTCCCTGATCGACACCAAGGTCGGCGTGAACATTGCCAAGGCCGACCCTGGCCTGGACAAGGACTCGCACATTGTCGTCTCCAGCTTCAACGGGGTGGTGCTGCTCGCCGGGCAAACGCCGCGCGCAGACCTCAAGGCCAAGGCCGAACAAGCCGCCGCCGCCGTCCAGCGCGTGAAGAAGGTCCATAACGAGCTGCAAGTCATTGCCCCCTCTTCGTTGCTGGCACGCCAGAACGACGCTTGGCTGACCACCAAGATCAAGGCGCAGATGCTCGCCGATGCGAACATTCCCGGCTCGCGCATCAAAGTCATCACTGAAAACGGCATCGTCTACATGCTGGGCCTGCTGACCAAACAGGAAGCCGCACAGGCGACCAACCTGGTACAGGGCGTTTCCGGCGTGCAGAAGATTGTGAAGCTGTTTGAGTACATCGACTGACTGCGCATCACAAAAAAGGGACGCTCGATGCGTCCCTTTTTTGTTCCGTAAATTTATGGGAACACCGAGCCAGGATAAATTACTTGGAGTCGGTCCAGGAAAAGCGGCAGTCGCGGGTAGAAGCCGGGGCATTCTTCACAGATCTGAAAAACTATAGGGCTGAAGCTCCGCAATTTGAGACAGCAGGATCAGATGCTCCACCGCCTTAACCTTCTCTAAGTGTTCGAGAGTGTCCGGGCCGCCGAACATCAGCGCGGGAACAAAGCCGTACATTTCATCGTGACGCAGGGTGCCGAGCTTTTTCTTTGCGGGTTTGAATAGGTCGCCATAATCGTTGGCGTCTGCTTCGATGGACAACAGGAAGCACTGAAGCCCCTTATCCATTTGGTCTCCTGTGTATATAGACGTGTGTGTGGCATAACGGGAAAGGTGGCTTGTTATATCGAGAGAGGCTCCCGTTTTTTCGCCCCAGAGGTACAAATCACCAAAGGCGCTACGGGCAATCAAGTGGTAGGTGTCAAACGCTTCAAACTCCGTCCCTTCAATCCAGGATGCCACTACCCCTTCGTATTCCTGAGGATTCACTATCCAAAAAATCCCGTCACCGTAACCACACCAGCCGTGTTCGGCCCAGTATTCCAACAACTGATTGGGTAGTTTACCTCGGTAGCGTTCGATGCTAGACGCCGGCACTTCCTGCCTGTCAGTAGGCTCACCAATTTTCTCTATAAATCTAGCAAATATTCGGTCCATGCAATTTTCTCTTATTAACTAGCACTTATGTAATTTGACGTTGAGAAAAGTTGACCCTCGTACCGACTTGGGGATGCTTTCAGCAGAGCTTTTCAAATTTTCAATCTTATTTCTCCATTGCGGGCCGATGCTCGAATTCACTTGTCTATCACCGAAGTCCGCAATGATATCCTTACCTCCAGCGCTCAGATCGGGATTATGCAGCCCAGCAAGGTTTGACATCGTCTCCTTAGCTTTTTTGACGGCGGCTGTTTCAGCATCGAGTAAATCCATAACCTGCGAAAGCTCTTCAGTAAACCGTCTTTGCAAGGTATTTTGTAAATTGTTACGTGCCTGCCTCGCAGCCGCCCGACTACGCTTCACCGGGCTAGCAATATTCTCCAGATACTCATCAACCGTCAGCCGATTCAGCCCGTCCTCCTGCCCTTTCAACTGCCGCTCGAATTCTCCCACTTTAGACGCCGGCAGCTTGTCCGCTTTGAAGCATTCGACTTTATGAAGCGGCATTGCGTTCGGCTTGTCATGGTGCGCATCCTTGTGCTTTCCAGATGGACGATTGGCTGGTAGCACAGGCTCCTGTGGGCCGAGTGCACCTCTGCGGGGTGCTGCGGTCTGCAGGTCCGGGCGCTTTATCAGTGCCTCTTCATGCTTGAGCATCCATTCACCCAGGCGTGCCCCTTTGGGGCTTGCCCGCATTTCCTGAGCCAGTATGTTTGCATTGCCTCGACCACGGGTGATGTGAGCGACGATGGCGCCCAGCAGCAGGACCACAACCTCCACATGTCCCTGCGCGATCTCGTGAGTGGCCCTGCCTATGGCAAAAGAATCGTCTGGTCTGAACGGATCTAATCCACTCTCACCACACGGCCCTTTCCATGCGGTGGCGATGCCTCGCAGGTAATACTCGCCAATACGCGGCAAGCCCTCGACGAAAAAAACAGCGATGGATGTCAGGCCTAGCACCCCCAATATCCAGGTACTGACCTGTAACCCCATGGCGGCGCCAGCGGTACCCATGGGAATGGCACCCACCCCCCCTATAAGTGCGCCCGCTCCTGCCCCTATTGCTCCACCGGTTAACACACCGCCGGCGACGATCATTGCCATCTGAGAGACGACATCCATCAACTCGCGGAGGATGCCGCAGATGTCGAGGCTGGAGAAGCGCTGTCTCAACAGGCGGCCCGCTTCCCACTCGGCGTGGATGAACGCAGTCCTGACGCTATTGACACGACGGATGTTGAGTGAGACGGAAGGCGCGCGCTCGTTGAAATGTGTGCGAAAGTGCGCACCTCCCTGGTAACCCATTGCGTGGGTTATACGGCTTTCAATATCGTGCCATGTGGGCACGATTTGCCATAAAAACATTTCGGTTTCCTCCCTGACAATTCGCTTGCTCACGAACTGCTAAATCCCAGCGTCCGTTGCTGAAACGTTAACGAGGTATGGGAGGTACCGATGTAGGAAAACTCGTCCGCTCAAGCAGGAAACGTCCTTTATTTCGCGATGTTGCAAGAGCACCAGGCATAGAGCGGCATTCGTCAGTAATAAAAAAGGCGATCCATCCGGATCGCCTTTTTTATTACTTCACAACCTTCAAGCTGGGCCTTCCGCTTGGACGCGGCGGCTCACTGTCCGGTGGCGGGATATCATCATCGGGCTCGATCTCTTCCTCGTCATCTACAGACGATTCCAGATCAAACACCATGCCCTGGCCATTCTCCCGGGCGTAAATGCCAAGGATCGATGCGATAGGCACGTACAGGGTGTGCGGCACGCCACCAAAGCGCCCCTCGAAGCTGACCGCCTCGTTATCCATGTGCAAATGACGCACGGCCTGTGGCGACACGTTCAGGACAATCTGCCCGTCACTGGCAAAACCCTGGGGCACCTGCACCGACGGATACTCGGAATTGACCAGCATGTGCGGGGTGCAATCGTTATCTACAATCCACTCATAGAGCGCGCGGACCAGATAAGGACGACTGGAGTTCATAACGGCTCCTTAAGCCTTAGCGCATATCGCGTTCGACACCAGACAGACTCGCCTGGAAAGCCTCACGCGCAAACGAGCGCTCCATGTAATCAAGCAGCGGCTTGGCAGGCCGCGGCAGTTCAATACCCAAAATCGGCAAGCGCCAGAGTATGGGTAATAGGCAGCAATCCACCAGACTTTGTTCCTCACTGAGGAAAAACGGCTTGTCGGCGAACAATGGCGACACGCCAGTCAGGCTTTCGCGCAGCTCTTTACGAGCCACGGCACGGGCCGCTTCCTTGGTCCGCGAATCCAGGATCAGATCCACCAGACCACACCAGTCACGCTGGATTCGATGAATCAGCAGACGGCTGTTGGCACGCGCCACGGGATAAACCGGCAGTAGCGGCGGGTGCGGGTAACGCTCATCCAGATATTCCATCACCACGGTCGACTCCCACAACGCCAGGTCACGATCGACCAGGGTGGGCAAGCTGCCGTAAGGGTTCACTTCAATCAGTTTAGGTGGCTGGCGTCCAGCTTCCACGTAAATGATCTCGGCGCTGACACCCTTCTCTGCCAGTACGATGCGCACTCGGTGGGAATAGTGGTCGGCGGGGTCGGAGTAACAGGCCAACCGATTGGTCACGCCCATGGCGATCCTCCTCGCTTGTAGAAATTATCGGATACGGAAAAACGAGCGCGCCCAGAGGGCGCCTCTCGCAACGGCTGGATCACCAGGCTCGCTACACTTTCAGAGGCGCCCTTGGGCGCGCGCGATTAACAGCAATAGCTTGAAGCTTTATCAGTGCACGTCTTTCCAGTATTCACGCTTGAGCAAGTAGGCAAATACGAAGAAGAACGCCAGGTACAGCAAAACGTATGTACCGATGCGCTGATGTTGCAGCTTAACCGGGTTAGCCGAGTAAGCCAGGAAGGTTACCAGATTCTTGACCTTCTCATCGAACTGCTCTTCGGTCAGAGCACCGCTTTTCGGCACGATGGTCAGTTGATCGCACGCTTCATGAGTCAGCGGCGTGCCCGTCAACGGATCATATTGCTTCTTGCCGTCTTCGACGATCTGAACCTGTTTGCAACCGACTACCTGACGACCTTGCAGGCCGACCAGGACGTTAGGCATACCCACGTTCGGGAAGACCTTGTTGTTCACACCCCAAGGGCGCGACGGATCTTCGTAGAACGACTTCAGGTAGCCGTAGAGCCAGTCGGTACCGCGAACCCGGGCAACCAGGGTCAGATCCGGAGGCGCCGCGCCAAACCAGGCCTTGGCGTCCGCCGGCTGCATGCCGATGTTCATGTGATCGCCGATCTTGGCGTCAGTGAAAACCAGCTTCTCCAGCATCAACTCGTGGGGAATGCCCAGGTCATCGGCAACACGCTCATACCGCTGGAACTTGGCACTGTGACAACCCATGCAGTAGTTGGCGAACGTACGTGCACCATCCTGCATGGCCGCTTTATCGGAAACGTCGATGTCGACTTTTTCCAGCTCCGGGCCACCGTGTTCAGCTGCGAAAGCGAACACTGGCAACACAGCAAGCATCAAAACAGCAAATAGTTTTTTCATCAGCCAGTCACCCTTTCCGGAACCGGTTTGGTCTTCTCGAGCCTGGTGTAGAACGGCATCAGAATGAAGTAGGCGAAGTACAGGAAGGTACATACCTGCGACAGCAACGTACGGCCCGGGGTCGGAGCGAGCACGCCCAGTACACCCAGGATCACGAACGAAATGCAGAACACCCAGAGCCAGATCTTGCTCATCCAGCCTTTGTAGCGCATGGATTTTACCGGGCTACGGTCAAGCCATGGCAGGACGAACAGCACGGCAATCGCGGCACCCATGGCGATAACGCCCAGGAGCTTGTCCGGAACAGCCCGCAGAATCGCGTAGAACGGAGTGAAGTACCAGACCGGAGCGATGTGCTCTGGGGTCTTGAAGGCGTTCGCCACTTCAAAGTTCGGCTTCTCGAGGAAGTAACCGCCCATTTCAGGGAAGAAGAACACGATCGAGCAGAAGATGAACAGGAACACCACCACGCCGACGATATCTTTCACGGTGTAGTACGGGTGGAAGGCAATGCCGTCCAACGGTACGCCGTTTTCGTCTTTGTATTTCTTGATGTCCACACCGTCCGGATTGTTCGAACCGACTTCGTGCAGTGCCAGAACGTGCAGCACTACCAGGCCAAGAATGACGATAGGCAAAGCCACGACGTGCAAGGCGAAGAAGCGGTTGAGGGTAATCCCGGAAATCAGGTAGTCACCACGGATCCACTGGGTCAGGTCGTCGCCGATGACCGGAATCGCACCGAACAGCGAAATGATTACCTGGGCGCCCCAGTAAGACATCTGACCCCACGGCAACAGGTAACCCATGAAGGCTTCAGCCATCAATGCCAGGTAGATCAGCATGCCGAAGACCCACACCAGCTCACGCGGCTTCTGGTACGAACCGTAGAGCAAGCCACGGAACATGTGCAGATAGACCACGATGAAGAACGCCGAAGCGCCAGTGGAGTGCAGCAGACGCAGGATCGAGCCGTACTCGACGTCGCGCATGATGTATTCGACGGAAGCAAAGGCTTCTTCCGCCGAAGGGGTATAGCTCATGGTCAGCCAGACACCGGTAACGATCTGGTTGACCAGAACGAGCAGCGCCAGGGAGCCAAAGAAGTAGAAGAAGTTGAAGTTCTTCGGAGCGTAATATTTGCTGAGATGGTCTTCCCACATTTTTGTGGCGGGAAAGCGCGCATCAACCCAATCCATGAATTTGCTCATCACGCTTTCTCCGTATCGACGCCAACGACAATGATGTCATCGGTCTCATAGGAATGCGGGGGAACTGGCAGGTTCAAAGGCGCAGGTTGCGACTTGTAGACGCGACCAGCCAGATCGTAGTGGGAACCGTGGCAAGGGCAGAAATATCCGCCTACCCAGTCCTTGCCCAGATCGGCAGGTGCCACTTCGGGACGGAATGTCGGCGAGCAACCCAGGTGCGTGCAGATACCGATCAGCAGCAGAACCTCAGGTTTGATCGAACGGGTTTCCGGATCAACGTAAGTCGGTTGTGTCGAGTTCTTGGAGGTCGGGTCAGAAAGCTGGCCCTCGATCTTTTTCAGATTCCCCAGGATTTCCTGTGTACGGCGGACGATGAACACCGGCTGACCGCGCCACTCAGCAATCATCTGCTGGCCTGGCTCGATTTTGCTGACATTCACTTTCACCGGTGCACCTGCGGCTTTCGCCTTGGCACTGGGAAACCATGACCCCACGAACGGGACCGCAGCCCCCACCGCTCCTGCAGCACCCACCACGGATGTGGCTGCTACCAAGAAGCGACGCCGGCCTGCATTCACGCCGTCATTGCTCATTCAGTCCTCTCCCATCAGCTTTGTGGCCTGTTAAATCAGGCATCTACTAAGTAAATCTATGTACTTATAAAAATTTTGCCGAATGGTAATGAAAAGCCCCAATTCTGACAAGGTAATTACCGGAGCCCATCACCCCCAAGCCTTGTAGTATAGGGCGTCTGCGGATGTGGCAAGTTGTCACAGCGCAAATCTTCAATAAATCGCACGCATAAAAAAACGCCCAGCTCCGTGAGGATACTGGGCGTTCTTTTTTGAACGTGGAAGCGAATTAACGCTTCGAGTACTGCGGACGCTTACGCGCTTTACGCAGACCGACTTTCTTACGTTCAACTTCACGAGCATCGCGGGTTACGAAGCCGGCTTTACGCAGGGCGCTGCGCAGAGTCTCGTCGTAGTCCATCAGAGCGCGAGTGATGCCGTGGCGGATTGCGCCAGCTTGACCACTTACACCACCGCCGATCACGGTGACGTAGATGTCGAACTTCTCGACAGTCTCAGTCAATTCCAGCGGCTGACGAACTACCATGCGGGCAGTTTCGCGGCCGAAGAAATTATCCAGCGAACGGTTGTTGATGGAGATGTTACCAGTACCCGGACGCAGGAAAACGCGTGCGGTTGCGGTCTTGCGACGGCCAGTGCCGTAATTTTGAGTCGCCGACATAATGTACTATTCCGTTAAAACTTCAGTTCTTGGGGCTGCTGAGCAGTATGTGGGTGTGCAGCGCCCGCATAGACTTTCAGCTTACGGTACATGTCGCGACCCAGTGGGTTTTTAGGCAGCATGCCTTTAACCGCGGTCTCGATCACGCGCTCAGGGGCCTTGGCGATCAGCTTTTCAAAGTTGATCGACTTGATACCGCCCGGGAAACCAGAGTGGGAGTAGTACATTTTGTCAGTGGTTTTAGCACCGGTAACACGGATCTGCTCAGCGTTGATTACGACGATGTAGTCGCCGGTGTCAACGTGAGGAGTGTACTCAGGCTTGTGCTTGCCACGCAGACGGCTCGCGATTTCGGTGGCCAGACGACCCAGGGTCTGACCAGCAGCGTCGACGACAAACCAGTCGCGCTTTACTGTTTCCGGTTTAGCAGTAAAAGTTTTCATTCTTTATAGCCTCAGGGGCCGCCCTGTAAATTAGACGGCGGATCTTACTGAATAGTGCGTACTTTGACAAGTCAAAGGCAGCCGGATACAGACGCTTTCGGGGGCTCGGGTCGGCGCGTCCGTTCAACGGCAAGATTCTTCGGCGGCGGCGCATCACTTCCACTGCAGAAAGAGGTGCGCAATTATGCAGATTGCGAAAAATAATTCAACCTGCTTTTATGATTGTTTTGCCCAAGGAGCACCCGATGGACTATCGCCAGCTAGGCCGAACCAATCTGAACGTGAGCGCCCTCTGCCTCGGCACCATGACCTGGGGCGAGCAAAACAGCGAGGCAGACGCCTTCGCCCAGATTGACCGGGCCAAGAGCGCCGGGATCAACTTCATCGACACCGCCGAAATGTATCCGGTGCCGCCCAAGGCCGAAACCTACGCCACTACCGAGCGCTACATCGGCAATTACTTCAAAAACCGCGGTGACCGCGCCGACTGGATCCTGGCCAGCAAGATCGCCGGCCCCGGCAATACCATCGACTACATCCGCGACAAGAACCTGCGGCACAATCGCCAGCACATCACCGCAGCCGTCGACGCCAGCCTCGAGCGCCTGCAAACCGACTACATCGACCTGTACCAACTGCACTGGCCGGAGCGCAGCACCAACTTTTTCGGACAGCTGGGATACAAGCACCAGACCGAAGCCAACCTGACGCCCCTGGAAGACACCCTCGAAGCCCTGGACGAACAGGTGCGAGCCGGCAAGATTCGCCATATCGGCCTGTCCAACGAAACACCGTGGGGCACCATGCGTTTCCTCGCCCTGGCCGAAGCCCGTGGCTGGCCGCGTGCCGTGTCGATCCAGAACCCGTACAACCTGCTCAACCGCAGCTTCGAAGTCGGCCTGGCGGAAATCGCCATCCGCGAGCAATGCGGCCTGCTTGCCTACTCACCGCTGGCGTTCGGCTTCCTGTCGGGCAAGTACGAAGGTGGCGCTCGGCCGCCAAAAGGTCGCCTGAGCCTCTACAGCCGCTTCAGCCGCTATTTCAACCCGCAATCGGAAGCGGCGTGCAGCCGGTATGTGGCGCTGGCTCGTGAGCACGGCCTGGACCCGGCGCAGATGGCATTGGCGTTCGTCACGCAGCAGCCGTTCGTGACCAGCAACATCATTGGTGCGACCACGCTTGAGCAACTGGACAGCAACATCGCCAGTTTCGAACTGAAACTGTCGGAAGAAGTGCTGGAAGGGATCGAGGCGATTCACAAGGATCATCCGAATCCGGCTCCTTGACTGATTCATAGACCCTATCGCGGGCAAGCCCGCTCCCACAGGTTCTGTGTCGTTCACATATTTCTTGAACACCGCCCGACCTTGTGGGAGCGGGCTTGCCCGCGATGGCGCCCGCCAATTCACCGCAGATCAAAGAGAGCGCGCAATGATCTCCTTCATGATCTCGTTAGTACCCGCATAAATCCGCTGCACCCGTGCATCCGCCCACGCCCGGGCGATCGGGTATTCCCACATGAACCCGTAGCCGCCGTGCAATTGCACGCACTCGTCGAGCACCTTGCATTGCAGGTCGGTGCCCCAGTACTTGGCCATTGCCGCCGTCGGCACATCCAGCTTGCCTTGCAGATGCAGCTCCAGGCAGCGGTCGACAAAGACGCGACCGATCTGAATCTCGGTCGCCATCTCCGCCAGCTTGAATCGGGTGTTCTGAAAGTCCGCGATCGACTTGCCGAATGCCTTGCGCTCACGGGTGTAATCCAGCGTCCATTGCAAACCGGCCTCGGCTGAAGCCAGCCCGCCAATCGCCACGGTAAGGCGCTCCTGGGGCAGCTCCTGCATCAGGTAGGCAAAGCCCATCCCCGCCTGGCCCAGCAGGTTTTCCTTGGGTACACGAACATCCTGGAAGAACAGCTCCGAAGTGTCCTGCGCTTTCATGCCGACCTTCTCCAGGCGCTTGCCCTTGTCGAAGCCTGGCGTATCGGCCTCGACCAGAAACAGGCTGGTGCCCTTCGCGCCGGCCTTCGGATCGGTCTTGGCGACGACAATTACCAGATCTGCCAGGTAACCGTTGGTGATGAAGGTTTTCGAGCCGTTAATCACGTACTCATCGCCATCGAGCACCGCCGTGGTCTTCACCCCTTGCAGGTCGGAACCGGCACCCGGCTCGGTCATGGCAATGGCTGAGACCATCTCGCCGGACACCAGCTTTGGCAGGTATTTGTGTTTCAGCGTTTCACTGCCGTAATGCAGGATGTAGGGCGCAACGATGTCGGAGTGCAGGGAAAAACCAATGCCGGTAAGGCCCAGACGCCCTACTTCCTCGATCACTACTGCGCTATAGAGAAAGTCCGCCCCAAGACCGCCGTACTCCTCCGGCAGGTGCGAACAAAGCATCCCCGCCTCCCCCGCCTTGTTCCACAGTTTGCGATCGATGTAGCCCTGTTTTTCCCATTGCCCATGGAACGGCACTGCTTCTTTTTCAAGGAAGGTTCGCACGCTGTCACGGAAAAGTTCGTGCTCGGAGCTGAACAAGGTTCTGGGAATCATGCGGCACCTTTCTTTTATTTTTTAGAAGGAATAAGCCTTCAGAGACTAAGCCCCGCTACCGATACAGGACACTGGACACATCCGACAAAAAATAAGACGATCCAGCCGTCTGGTGACCACTTTCCCCTATAAGAATAAAGTTGAATTATGTCTAACCAAGCCTCCACGCCCTTGCGGCGCGTCAGCATCCTGGCCTTTGACCGGGTTTTCGCCTCTACCCTCATGCAGGCCAAGGATTTCTTCCACCTCGCCAGCCTGCGCTACGGCAAACAGCTGGGCCTGGGCCTGACACCGGCGTTCGAAACCCGGCTGGTCAGCCCCGACGGCAACGCGGTGAATACCTTCAGTGATGTGAAGATCCCGGTAGATGGCGGGCTGGAAAATACCGACATCATCATCATTCCCGCCTTCTGGGACGACTTCGACTCCCTCAGCAAACGTTATCCACAGGTCCTGCCCTGGCTGCGCCAGCAACATGCCCGCGGCGCCGTGCTCTGCGGCGAAGCCACCGGCGTGTTCTGGCTGGCCGAAGCAGGGTTGCTCAATGGCAAGGAAGCAACCACCTACTGGCGCTTCTTCAATGCGTTCGCCGAGCGCTTCCCGCAGGTCCAGCTCAATCAGGACAAGCACCTGACCGACGCCGACAACCTCTATTGCGCCGGCGGCACCACCTCGGCGAGCGACCTGTACGTTTACCTGATCGAGCGTTTTTGCGGCGCCAACGTCTCCCAGGCCGTAGCCCGGGACATTCTCTACGAAGTCCAGCGCAGCTACTCGCCGGGACGCATCGGCTTCGGCGGGCAGAAGCTGCATCAGGATGTGATCATCCTGCAGATCCAGCACTGGCTCGAAGAGCACTACGCCGACAAATTCCGCTTCGAGGACGTCGCTCGCGAACACGGCATGAGCATCCGCAATTTCATGCGCCGCTTCCAGACCGCCACCGGCGACAAGCCCCTGCACTACCTGCAACGCCTGCGCATCGAAACCGCCAAGGGCCTGCTCTCCGGCAGCCGCAAGAGCATCAAGACCATCAGCTACGAAGTCGGCTACGACGATGCCAGCTTCTTTGCGCGACTGTTCCGCCAACACACCGAGCTGTCGCCGAACCAGTATCGGCAGCAGTTTCTGCAGGCCGCCTGAACCTCATTTCGTTCACATAACCCCCGAGCTGCCGCAGGCTGCGATCTTTTGATTTTGTCTTTAAAAAGCAAGATCAAAAGATCGCAGCCTGCGGCAGCTTCACAACGACCAGGCACGACGTGCATTGACCCTGTTTGGGACCCGGACTACAACCTAAACGGAAGTGGCCGACATACGTAGAACTCCTGATTGACCTCTTATATCCACGCATTTCAACAGCGTGAATAACAATAAAAAGAGGTCATCAACAATGCGTGAGCCAACAAGCCCTGTTCGTGTAGCAGTCGTGCAATTCGACCCACAGGTGGGCGTGGAAAATCGTGAGGGCAATCTGCATCGCAGCCTGCAATTGGCGATGGAAGCGGTAAAGGACGGGGCGAATCTTGTTGTCCTGCCTGAACTCTCGAACACCGGCTATTTCTTCAAAAATCGACAGGACGCATTTGACCACTCGGAGTCGGTCCCCGGCGGCGCGAGCGTAAAAACCTGGATCGACTTCGCGCGCCAGCACAAGGTCTACGTTGTCGCCGGTCTGGCTGAGCGCGACGGCATGCGGCTGTTCAACACTGGCGTTCTTGTCGGCCCTGACGGCTTCATCGGCAAGTATCGCAAGGCACATTTATGGAACCAGGAAAAACTGTGGTTCACACCGGGAGATCTGGGCTTTCCGGTTTTCGATACGCCGATTGGACGCATCGGCTTACTGATCTGCTGGGATATCTGGTTCCCGGAAGTGCCGCGAATTCTGAGCCAACAAGGCGCTGACATCATTTGCAGCCTGAACAACTGGGTCTGGACGCCACCGCCGCTTTTTGATGAGGCGGGCAAGTGCATGGCGTCTTATCTGACCATGACAGCGGCACATGTAAACAACGTGTTCATTGCCGCAGCCAGCCGAATAGGCGAAGAGCGCGGGGCTCGATATCTCGGCTGCTCGCTGATTGCCGGCACCAATGGCTGGCCGATTGGTGCAGTTGCCTCGGCGGACAAACAAGAAATCCTGTTGGCCGATATCGATCTCACCAGCTCCCGCAGCGCCCCGATCTGGAACGACCTGAACGATCTGCATCGCGATCGTCGAACCGATCTGTACGACCAGATGCTCGGCTACACCCAACATCCATCTCTGCCGCGTTAATGGGGGTGCAAGGATGGAAAGCACTTCCCGAAATAGCCACATTGCGCGCAAGTCGCCCCTCGATGCGGCGATCCTTGTGCTGATACTTGGCGCGATTGTGCTGATTATCTGGCTTTCATTCACCTACCGTTCTGCCTGGGCAGCGCATTGGCCAAGCTACGGCGACATGCTGTCCGGCCTTCCCGAACCGAGCGCCTGGTTGCGCTGGGTATTGGGGGACATCAGCGAGGTTGCATTCTACAAACACGAGTTCGCCTCGATCGGGTTGCTGGCCGGCGCCTATCTGGCTTACTGGGCGAATCGAACGGGGAAAGCCTGGCAAGGTTTTGCCATTTCCTACGGCAGCGGACTCTGGCCGTGGTTGATCACCAGTTCGTTGCTCGGACTGCTGCTGAGCAACCTGCTGTGGGGGTGGACGGTTACCGCCACCACCTGGCAACCCACGTTCGCAGCCTTTGTTTCGTTACCGGCAGCGATGGTGCTGATGTTTGGCGGTGGCTGGAAAGTCACGATCAACGGCGCGCTCATGGGCGCGGTGATGGTCACCCCGATGTGCTTGTTGATCGTCAACTACGTCTGCAATCCACTCGGATTGCCAGCGGTGACCGGCAACGTACTGGGAATGGCTGTCGCCAGTGTCTTTGCCTTTCTGCTCTGTCGATATCTCCCAAGCCTGATGAAGTCGCAAGCATCCACGAAGCCTTGCGCCCCGCCTCCACCACCCACCAAAGCACCGGACTACGGTGTTATCTGGAGCCTGCGGCGAGTCCTGGCCGACTTTTCGGAAGCGCCGTTCTTTGGCAATGAACTGGCAAGCCTCGGCCTGCTATTGGGGGCAATGCTGGCTTACACCCTGAACCCGTTGAGCCCGGTTTACGGTTCTGGTCTGTTGCCACAGCTGATCGGCGCACAGGCATTGACCTCGGCAATAGGCGTGGTGATCTGGCGTCGGCAATGGATGTTGCACGGCTGGTACCCCACCTACGTTCCACTGGTCTCAGTGGTGCCGGCGGCGATTCTGGCCTATGGCGGCAGTTGGCAGGTCATTGTCATGAGTGCGCTGCTGGGCGCCCTGATTGCGCCACCATTGGCTTATGCGATTGCCAGAAGGTTACCTGCCGATATGCATGGTTACATCGGTAACGTCCTGTCCATGGCCATCAGCACCTTGTTGATCGTTCCATTCATCGGACTCTTGATAGCCAACTGACGGAAGCTGCCTTGCGGCTGTATCGCGGACTTCGGTCCGGGTACAGCCACTTTCCATAACGAGCAAGCGAGGTATTACATGGATCTGCCTAAACTGGCCATCGCGGCCCTGGGTGGCACTGTGAGCATGCAGGCCAGAAACGCCGGTGAGGGAATAGTCCCGGCAGTCACCGGCGAAACACTGTTGGAGTCGGTACCGAAATTGGCGACGCTGGCACGGGTAAGCGTTGAAACCTTGGGCTTGGTGCCAAGCGCCTCACTGGATTTCGAGTTCCTGCTGGGTGTCCTTTCCTGGGCGAACGTTCAAATCCAACAAGGTGCGATCGGTGTCGTCATTACCCAAGGCACAGACACCCTCGAAGAAACGGCCACTTTTTTCGATTATTTGTGGGCCCACGATCAGCCGCTAGTCCTGACCGGCGCCATGCGCTCCGCTGCCAATGCGGGGGCCGATGGGCCGGCAAACCTTCTGGACGCTTGCCGGGTCGCCCTGGCGGCGAACAGCCGGCAACGAGGCGTTCAGGTGGTCATGAACGGGCAGATTCACTGCGCGAGCGCCGTCCGCAAAACCGATTCGTTAGCGTTGCAGGCTTTCTCCTCTCCCATCGTGGGGCCTGTTGGCATGCTCGTGGAAAACACCATCCACTATTTGCGCCCGCCAGCCCAGCGCAAGGTTTTACCGCTGCCACAGCAGACAACACAGAAAATCGCCCTGTTGGAAGCGTCGCTTTCTGCAGACAGCCTCATGCTGGAAAGCATTCTCGAGCTCGGCTACGACGGACTCGTTATCGCGGGATTTGGTGCAGGGCATGTTCCCGAGAACTGGGCCGAGGTGATCGAAACTATCGCCGGAAAAATCCCGGTCATTATTGCAACCCGGACCGGATCCGGCTCTACCGCACGGTCCACTTATGGCTTTATCGGTGGCGAGATGGACCTGATCCGCAAAGGCGCATCGATGGCAGGACTTCTGTGCCCGCGCAAAGCCAGGGTTCTATTGTGGCTGTTAGTCGGTTGTCAGCGACAGGATGCGCTGGCGAGTTATCTCTCAAAAGACTGACACTTCCACTGTGGGAGCGGGCTTGCTCGCGAATGCGGTGTGCCAGATAAATTGATATCGACTGACACGACGCTTTCGCGAGCAAGCCCGCTCCCACAGTATTGTGGTGACCCTGGTGGATTGCTTTCAGCACAAAAAAGGGCCTGCATTTGCAGGCCCTTTTTTTGTTTGTGAATCGCTTAAGGCTTGTGCGCCCGCGCCAGGAATTCGTGGGACTGCATTTCCAGCAGGCGGCTGAGGGTACGCTGGAATTCGAAGTTCAGGCGACCGCCGGTATAGAGGTCTTTGAGTTCAACTTCGGCGGATATGATCAGCTTGACGTTACGGTCGTAGAACTCGTCGACCATGTTGATGAAGCGTCGGGCGATGTCGTCAGTGGTGACGCTCATTTGCTCGACATCGCTGAGCAGCACGGCGTGGAAGATCTTGCCCAGTTCGATGTAGTCGTTCTGGCTGCGCGGACCGTCGCACAATTCGCGGAAGTTGAACCAGGCCACGTCATCGCAGGTGCGCAGGGCACGGATTTCGCGGTTTTCGATCATCAGCACGTCGTTTTCGACCGCCGCCGTGCATTCCGGCGTCAGCGCACGGAAGCTCTTGCGCAGGCTTTCGTTGGCGGTTTCGTCGAGTGGATAGTGGAACAGCTCGGCCTGTTCGAGGTGACGCAGGCGATAGTCGACGCCGCTGTCGACGTTGACGATCTCGGTGTTCTGTTTGATCAACGCAATGGCCGGCAGGAAACGCGCGCGTTGCAGGCCGTCCTTGTACAGGCCGTCCGGCACGATGTTCGAGGTCGCGACCAGGGTTACGCCGTTCTTGAACAGCTCTTCCATCAGGGTGCCGAGGATCATGGCGTCGGTGATGTCGGAAACGAAGAACTCATCGAAGCAGATGACCCGGGCTTCGGTGGCGAAACGTTTGGCGATGATGGTCAGCGGGTTTTTCTCGCCGCCCAGGGTCTTCATCTCTTCGTGCACGCGCTTCATGAAGCGGTGGAAGTGAGTACGAGACTTTTCCTTGAATGGCAGCGCTTCGAAGAAGGTGTCCACCAGGTAAGTCTTGCCGCGACCGACGCCGCCCCAGAAGTACAGGCCCTTGACCGGGGTCTGATCCTTCTTGCCAAACAGCTTGCCCAGCAGGCCCGGTTTGTTTTGCTCGGCGGCGACCAGGTCGTCGTACAGGCGCTGCAAATGACGCACGGCAGTTTCCTGCGCGGCATCATGGAAGAATTCCGGGCGTTTCAGATCAGCTTGATATCGTTCTAGGGGCGTCATAATTCGTTAGCAAGGCAACAAAAACGGGCCGTCACTGTAGCGATGGCCCCGGGGAATGGCAATCGGCCCTTGATCGGGCCGAGCCGTTGATTAGTCCTGAACCGGCGTAAGAGCAATCCGCAACGCTTCGATTGCAGCGTCGCGCGCCGCGCTATCCGCGAAGGCGGGACTGTCAGCCACGCACTGGCCTTCCAGCCAGACGCTGAAGCTCAGCGCTTCACTGCGCACGTCCAGTGGCTGGCCTGCTTGCAGTTGCTTGGTTACCTGACCGGCGGTCTTGCCGTCGGCAAAATTGCACGACAACAGCAGCTGTTCGCCATCGGCAGCCAGCAGACGGAAACGGAAACTGCCGTCGTCCTCGCGGAAGCTGACAAAACGCGCGGCTTTCGCAGCTTTTTTCTTGGTGGTCGCTGCAACTTGGGTCTGGGCCACGAAAGAACGCAGGCCAACCGCTTCACGCAGCTCGTTGAGGAACGGCGTAGCAACCGCACGGGCCTTTTTCGCGCCGTGCTGCAGGATGTCTTCCAGGTCAGCCGGGCGCTCGATCAGTTGGTTATAGCGCTCGCGGGACTCGCCCAGTTCGTTGTCCAGCAACTGGAACAGGCGATTCTTCGCCTCGCCCCAACCCAGGCCCTGCAACAGTTCACTGCGGAACTCGTCGGCCTGGCCAGGAGTGGCGAACGCCTGGAACAGGGTGAACAGATGCGAGTTGTCCGGATCCTTGGCTTCGCCCGGCGCGCGGGAGTCAGTGACGATCCGCGAAATCGCGTCCTTCATTTCCTTGGCGCTGCTGAACAACGGAATGGTGTTGTCGTAGCTCTTCGACATCTTGCGGCCGTCGAGGCCTGGCAGCGTGGCAACGCTTTCTTCGATCAGCGCTTCAGGCATGGTGAAGAATTCTTTGCCCTGGCCAAAAAGGTGGTTGAAGCGCTGGCCAATGTCCCGCGCCATTTCCACGTGCTGGATCTGGTCGCGACCGACCGGCACCTTGTGCGCGTTGAACATCAGAATGTCCGCCGCCATCAGCACCGGGTAGCTGTACAGGCCCATGGTGATGCCGGCATCCGGGTCTTCGCCGGTCTCGACGTTCTTGTCCACCGAGGCCTTGTAGGCGTGGGCACGGTTGAGCAGGCCCTTGGCGGCGACGCAAGTCAGCAGCCAGGTCAGCTCGGGGATTTCCGGAATGTCGGACTGGCGATAGAAGGTCACGCGCTCCACATCCAGGCCACCGGCCAGCCAGGTCGCGGCGATTTCCAGACGCGAGCGCTGGATGCGCAGCGGGTCATCGCATTTGATCAGGGCGTGATAGTCGGCCAGGAAGTAGAACGAATCGGCATTGCTGTCACGGCTGGCGACGATCGCCGGGCGGATGGCGCCGGCGTAGTTGCCCAGGTGCGGCGTGCCGGTGGTGGTGATGCCGGTGAGGATACGGGTACGAGTCGTCATGGGTAATCGCTTGTCAGACTGCAATCAATTCGAGAGACGCGGCAGGATCAGATCCTTGAGATCGGTCAGCTTGCCATGAAAAAAGTGTCCGCATTCTGCCACTTTCAGCAGCTCATGGGGGCGTTCGAGCTTGTCGGACCATTGATAAACGACTTGCGGATCGATGACTTCGTCGGTTTCCGGCTGGATCAGGGTCAGTTCGCCGTTCTGCGGCAGTTGATCCTGATCACCCAGGCGCATGACCGCCGGTGCGACCATGAACAAGTGCTTGAGTAGCTCGCCCTGCGCTTCCAGCCGCCCGCCGAGACTTGCTGCAACAAATCCGCCGAAGGAAAAACCGAACAGGGTCAATGGCAAGTCCGGATGTCTGGCCCGGAACCACTCGGCTACCGCCTGGGCATCGTCGACTTCACCGGTGCCCATGTCGTGGGAACCTTCGCTGGCGCCGACGCCACGGTAGTTGAAACGCAGGGTAATCAAACCGGCATCGCGCGCCGTGCGCTGCAGGGTCGAGACCACTTTGTTGAGCATGGTGCCGCCCTGCACCGGGTTCGGATGGCAGATCAGCGCCAGGCCACGCGGCTGCTCGTTATCCAGGTAAAGGGCTTCCAATTGGCCGACCGGCCCGTCAATCACTACAGGTGTTTCGCGCATAAGCAAGGAAGGAACTCCGTGACCTCGAATCGGGTCGACTCGTCTAGCAAATTGTCTGTGCCAATCTATTGCGAGTGAATCGCGGTATACAGCGCAGGTTCGAGCCGTTAACGTAAAGCAAAGCCGTTTATAGAGGAAGGACTCGTGGAACACTCGCTCTTAGTTTGGTTGTTACCGACTCTTGCCCTGGTTGTGGGTGTCGCCATTGGGTTTCTGATCGCTCGCCTTGCGCCGAATGCCGTGCCTAGCAGCACACAACGCCAGCTGGACGATATTCAGGAACGTTTCGACAGTTATCAGAATGAGGTGGTCACCCACTTCAACAGCACCGCAACACTGGTTAAAAAGCTGACCCAGAGCTATCAGGAAGTGCAGGACCATCTCGCCGAGGGCGCCAACCGCCTGGCCCTGGACGAGCAGACCCGTCAACGCCTGCTGGCCTCGCTGCACGCCGATGCGACGCAAGCACCACGCGAGCGCCTGACGCCACCGCGCAATCAGGAACCGCCACGCGACTACGCACCGAAAGCCCCGAATGCGCCGGGCATGCTCGATGAGCATTATGGCCTGAAGAAGTAACCAGGTTCGCGCGACACAAAAAGCCCCCGGATGAGTGATTGTCCGGGGGCTTTTTAGTTTTTGATCCGGTATTTCTGCTGCCCACACTGGCCTCTTCGCGGGCAAGTCGAATCGTCGCACCGCCGCTCCCACAAGGTTTGTGTACGACAGAGTTCCCTGTGGGAGCGGACTTGCCCGCGAAGAGGCCAGACAGGCAACACAAAAAAGCCCGCCTGATCTGATATGGATCGGGCGGGCTCTGTTTACGCCTGGGGTTCAATCAGACATCAACGGTACTGCTGAAATCCAGCCTTACTGCTGGGCACCATACTGCTGGCCCGGGATCGCCTTGAGGTTGACCTCGACACGGCGGTTCTGCGCCCGGCCATTGGTATCGCCGTTGCTGGCAACCGGATTATCCGGACCGGCGCCACGGGCACTCAGGTTGGCACCGCTGACGCCTTGCGAAGTCAGGTAGGTGGCCACGCTCTGGGCGCGACGCTGGGACAGGTCCATGTTGTGCTGGCGGCTGCCGGTGCTGTCGGTGTAGCCGACGATCTCGATCTGGTTCTGGTTGA
Organism: Pseudomonas sp. PDM31; assembly: GCF_019218965.1. Taxonomy (NCBI): domain Bacteria; kingdom Pseudomonadati; phylum Pseudomonadota; class Gammaproteobacteria; order Pseudomonadales; family Pseudomonadaceae; genus Pseudomonas; species Pseudomonas sp. PDM31. The sequence continues at coordinate 309,640 of NZ_JAHUWS010000006.1, forward strand.
ACTCTTTCAAGGAGCCCGCCAGGTTGTTCAGCGGCTGATAGAAGCTTGGGGCGATGTTCGCCGAATCGGTGGCGAAAGTGATGTTGCCGGGCATGATCAGCTTGATCTGGTCGCCCTGACGCTGCACTTCAACACCGGTATTGGCCATGCTGGCGCGCAGTTTCTTTTCTTGCTGGTCGGCGTAATAACCGTAGCCGGCAGCAGAAGCACCGACCACCGCAGCACCGATCAACGCGCCTTTACCACGGTTATCGTGGTTGATGGCGGCACCCGCCACAGCGCCGGCCAGTGCGCCGAGACCACCGTACTTGGCGGTCTTGCTCATGCCCTGGGAGCCGCCATCAGCCTGCCCCTGCTCATTGTAAGGGTTAGGCGAGGCGCAGCCAGACAGCAAGGCCACAGCGGTAGCGACAATAATCAAACGACGCTTGGTGAACATGAAAAGCTCCTACTTTGCATTCTATGGTGCAATGGACCATCGGCCTTTGCGGGCGTTTGATCATTAGATGCGATAAAAATTCCGTGAGTTACAAATCAAGCCCGTACAAAAGGGTTCTCGCGCATTTCGTCGCCCAGGCGAGTATCCGGACCATGCCCCGTCACCACCGTCGCTTCTTCGTCGAGGGTGTAAATCCGCTGCTTGATCGAGCGCACGATAGTCGCCTGATCGCCGCCCCACAGGTCGGTGCGCCCTACTCCGCGACGGAACAAGGTGTCGCCGGCAATCAGCAGTTTAGCGTCTGAAAACCAGAAGCTCATGGAACCCGGCGTGTGACCCGGCGTATGCAGCGCCACTCCGCAACCGCAGGCCAGTTCTTCATCATCGGCCAGCCAGCGGTCCGGGGATGGCACCGGGGTGTAGGGAACGCCGAACATCTGGCACTGCATTTCCAGGTTATCCCAGAGAAACTGATCTTCTTTATGCAGATGCAGGGTCGCACCGGTTTTCTCTTTAAGCTGACCGGAAGCCAGGAAGTGATCCAGGTGTGCATGAGTGTGGATGATGCTGACCACCTTCAGGCCCAGGGCATCGAGCCGCGCGAGGATCAGTTCATGATTGCCGCCCGGGTCGACAACAATCGCCTTTTTCGTCACCGGATCGCCGATGATCGTGCAGTTGCACTGCAAAGGGCCGACGGGGAAGGTTTCGCGTATTAGCGCGGGCTTTGCAGGTTCCATGGGGGGTCCTGAAGAAAATGGATGTCCTATTCTGGCACAGCTGCCGGGGATCGCCGAGACTCCCGCCTTTTGCACCAGCGGTGCTCGACTAAAGAATCAGCCTACACCAATAAAGGAAGCGTCTGATTTATCTCCTTTCATCGCTTCGCCTAGCGTGTTCGTCCCTGCCTATACACCAAGGATAACCCTGCCATGAGGCGTTATCACATCACCGTCGGAGCCACTACCACGGTCGACGGCACCGTGAAAACCGGTTACCCGCACCGCGACATCAACGGCCAGCTCATGGCCCGTGAGGGCGATGACGTCTATTGCCCGGAGTGCGACAGCACCGGCACCATCGTCTGCGACGGCCCGCGCCTGTCGGAATATATGGACGATCGCCGGGCCGCCCTGGAAGGCGACCTGTGCCACTGCAAATGCGACCCGTCACCCCGGTTGATTGCCGTCCAGACCCTGGTATGCCAGGAGATCGAGACGCCCAAGGTCGCCCCGCCTCCGCGCACCGCCGCACCACCCGCTACGCCGACTGCACCGCACCCGCCCGCCGCCGAAGCGCGTCCTGCCAATTTCACCCCAACGCCGAGCAGACCGGTGTCGTCCTACAGCGAACTGCCCGGGCACGCCTGCGAGAACCTCTGGCGTGGTTATCAACAACGGGTAGAAAACGTCGTGGCCCCGGGCGGCAAGCTGATTACCGACCCCAAGGCGCGCAACAAGGCGATCAATGCCGCCTACGCCCAGCTTTGGCGACACGATCAACGTTTCCAGTGGGCGGGCCTTGCGGCCTTTGCTTCGAAACAGGTTGGCTGTGGGTTGCTGCATGCGGCGGAATCGGTCGACAGGATTCAGGCTGAACACGAAGCGGGACAGAACCTGATGAAGAGTGCTAACAAACGATTCAGGTTGTTCGGCCTTGGCGAGCCTGAGCGACAAGCGAGGCTGCAGGACTACCAGCAAGCACAACGAGACTACCAACAAGCCCGCCGCGACAATCCGGTGCCGGGATTGGATCTTCGGCGCGACGCTGAATCATTGTCACTCGTGCAGCAGCAACTCCAGCATGTGTATGAGATGTTGGCTATGGGGAATACCACGCTGTTTCTGGATGTGTTTCCGTTGCATGTTTTTTATGCCGAACGTGGGTTGGAAGCGCTTGAACGCTGCTTGCCTTTAAGAGAAAACATTTACGGGAGCGATCAGCATCCGATGATATGGCCAATAGAGTCGGAGACACTAAAATTTGGTACTGACCATGAGGAGATCCGACGCGCGTTTCAGGCCATTGACAATGGTGACATTGCAAAGAGTGTCGATCATTTGGCCCGACACGAACAGGTAAACATCCTGCAACCGGCCATGTATGAAAATACGGAGTTCAAGTGGTTACTATGTAGCAACCATTTCTCCTACGTAACCAATTTGCCCGCCGGTGCCGCTCAAGCCGTCGAATTGACCCTGGCCAGCCAATGTCGCCCTATCGATGACGGACGCACCATTGGTTTTAGCAAGAGCCCCTTCGCTGATTTATCCGATGTCAATGTGCGTATGCATTTCGTACTCAAGGCTGCAACACAATTTGACCAGCTGTTGCAAAGCGATCGACGCCCTCTGATCGAACAGTCAATTCGGGACATCGCTACGGGTGGGGGCGTCAGATGAGTTGGATGCAGAGGATTGGGGGGCGACGCGGTTCGTTGGTACTGGTAGTCGCTACCATCGCTGCATGGATGACAATTGAGCTGCAATCGGAAAAGGAAATTGCGCTGGTGATAGGCGAACCTTGGGAAGACATGCGCCAGCGTTCCAGTGCAAGCATTGATCCGGCCATACCTGGCCGCGCATGGTTTGGCATGCCCGGCTCAGATGCTCGCTTACGATTCATTGACCCCCAATATGGCTTTGTTACACCACAGGCCCGTTTTTTTACGGTGATGTTCGATGACGAAATGATCGACGGTGTTCGCATGTCCCCGCAAATCGAACCCCTGTTGCTCGACGACACCCTAAAGGTCGTGCTGGACCTGCAAGAGCAATGGCACAAAGGCGGCTGGACGCCGAACAGGGCCAAGGACTTCCCGTCGTTCGCTGACACACCCGCATGGCGATCTCGATTACGTGACGTAAACAAAGGAGGTAAGGCTTATTGGTTGGCGGGGGACAAGTACCAAATACTATTAGTGGTCAACCGTTTCAGATACAGCAAACGCCCGATGGAGGAGCGCTACCTCATCACTTTGGGAATTCACAAATCACGGGGCGTACGATGAGCACCGGCGAGCGCCAAGTCATGCTATATGGCATCAGACGTCTTGCCGTCATCGGCACTCCTTCGCCAGACATCCCGTACCGGGCTATACCAAAACCCCCAGCTCCTTCGCTCGCGCCACCGCCTGCGTACGCCGCTCCACCCCAAGCTTGCTGTTGATATGGCTGGCGTGGGTCTTGACCGTATGCAATGAGATAAATAGCTGATCGCTGATTTCCTGATTCGAGCAACCTTGGGCGATCAGGCGCAGGACCGCCAGTTCACGCATGCTGAGCTGTTCTGCCGTCGCACTGGCTTCCACTGCGGGGCGAACGACCATAATCGGCAACTTTTCCATCAGGCTCTGTGAAACAGGTGTCGGCGGGCAGAGTTGCAACTGAGCCCGCAGCCAGTCCGAATGCTCGGCCAGCAATCTTTCAAAGGGTTGCAGCACACCTCCGCCTGCGACGTCCAGTGCCTGAGCCAGGGCCTTGCGTGCCTCGGGCTCGCGCCCGCTGCCCAGCAGTAACGCAACTTTCTGAGTCAGCGCCATGGTACTGAGCATTTGCCGACCGGTTTTCTGGCCATGCTCGAGCAGCGCATTCAAACGCCCTTCGGCCAGCATCGGTTGACCCTGAATAACCTCCAGCAAGGCTTGTTGCAATTCGATATGCAGAGGCAACTGCGGGTGGAATTCCGGGGGCGACGCCGCGTGCTCGCCGGTGTAGGTCTGCCCCAATCGTGACAGCCAGGCTTCGGCCAGATCGGTGCGTCCCTGGGCAAGCCAGAGTTCGCATTTGACCAGGGTGATCATCGCCAGATAGTAAATCGGCGGGACATCCCAGATATGCATCAGTCGTTCGGCTTCGGCCAGTTCGGCAAAGGCCTTGGCAAATTCGCCGCTGCTGCCTTCAACCCTGGCGATGACACAGTGACCTATCAGTACGCTGATATCGCGGCAGGCCCGCGCCTCGTTCAGACCGGCCTGTAAACGCACTCGGGCTGCTTGTGGCTGCAGTCGCTGCGCCAACAGGAAGCCTTCATACAGTGTCAGTCGTGCGCGAACGGCATAGAGACGTTGCGGGGAAAGTCCCTGAAGTCGCTGTAAACCCTGGCGGACTTCCTGCAGCGCCCGAAAGACTTCCCCCCGCGCCTGCAGGACACGGGCGCGGTCGTAGTGGGCCAGCGCTTCGAACAGTGGATTGCCGACCCGTTGCGCCAATTCCAGCGAATCCCGATTCAGGCCCCGCGCACGCCACAAGTCGCCGTCGGCAATGGCCAGGTTGGACAAGGTCGAGAGGCACATCAGGCGTTGTCCGTAGCGCTTGCACGGCAGGCTTTCCAGCGCTTCGCCGCAATAACGCAGCGTGAGTTCACGATTGCCGCGCCCGCGGGCGATGATTCCACTCAACGCCAGCCACTGCGCCAACATGGACCTTTGCGCGGTCGCCGACGGTGCAGGCAGGAAGCGACTCAAATGACTGGCCAGTTCTTCGGCGGCGTCCAGCTGGCATGCCATGCCCAAGGCCCAGCTGTAGAGCACGATCAGGCGCGGCGTGCTGATCAGCAGGCTGTCGGGCAAGTCCATTTTCCAGCGCAACAACATGCCGACATTCTGCTCGGCCAGCAGTTGTTCTTCAGAGAGGTTTTGTACCAGATTCGCCGCGACATCCAGATGGCCGGCACGCAGGGCCTGCTCTACCGCTTCGTCGAGCAGGCCCTGAGCGTTGAACCAGCGACAGGCACGCAAGTGCAGGCTGGCCGCCGGGACCATCGACTGGGAGGCTGGCCGTGTGCGCAACAAGTCGGAAAACAGATGGTGATAGCGATACCAGTGACCATGCTCATCCAGGGGCACCAGGAACACCTGATGGGCCAGCAGGAATCGCAGGATCTCGGCACTGTCATGGGCGTCGCGAACGGCGTCGCACAGTTCGCTGCAAAAACGCTCCTGAAGTGCGGTGTCATAGAGAAATGACTGGACCTCGGCAGGCAGGCAATCAATCACCTCTTCTAGCAGATAGTCGCGGATCAGCCCTTCCCCGCCATGCAACGATTGGGGCAACGCACCATCGGTGCCGGCTTCGGAGGCCGCCAGCAGCCAGAAGCGCAAGCCTGCAACCCAGCCTTCGCTGCGCTGGATCAGGTTTTCCAGCGCCTCCCCGCGCAAGGAAGTGCTGTGGCGATCGAGCAGGCTCAAGGCTTCATCGTGGGTCAGGCGCAAATCCTGCTCATGCAACTCCAGCAGTTGCCGCGACAGTCGCAACCGCGCCAGATGCCAGTCGGGGCGCTGCCGACTGGTGACCATCACCAGCAAGCCATCGGGAAGATGGTTGAGGAAAAACTGCAGGCAACGATCCAGAACCGGCCCCTGGGCCAGATGATAATCGTCGAGCACCAGCAGCAATGGCGTCGCAATGGACAGATGTTCGGACAGTTCGTCGAGCAGCCCGTCCAGCCATTCTTCGAAGGCAAACGGCTGATGGCGCTGGCGCATTTTCAGCAGCCCGAGAGACTGCCTGCCCAGGTCCGGAAAGTAATCCTGGAGGCCTTCGAGCAGGCGTTCGAGAAAACGCCCCGGGTCATTGTCTCGCGGGCTCAGGCCCAGCCAAAGGCTTTGCCAGTGAGCCGGCAATGCCTGACAGAACTCCACCGCCAAAGAACTTTTGCCGAATCCTGCAGGCGCACTGACCAGCAACAACCGGCCACCCAGCCCGGCGCTCAGGCGCTCGCACAGGCGCGGACGCAGCACATGGCCGTCGGGCAATGGCGGGCGAAAAAAACGCCCGTCCAGTGTCGCGACAGCAACGGTTGCAGAACCTGGGGGTATAGCCAAATCAGTCATAGCCGGCTCTTGTTTGAAATGCGGTGGCGGCGTTGCAGATGTCCGCAGACTAGCCGTAATCGGCGAGGGAATGAAGGTAATTGCTACAAATGGCTACAAAAAGTCTTGCGCGTCGTGATCGAAAAGATCGCAGCCTCGTTTCACTCGACAGCTCCTACACAGTGCCTACAGGTAAAACGAGGATCTTTTTCAACGTCAAAAAAAAACGCCCCGAACCAGTCGGGGCGTTTTTCAGAGGGTGCGGCCTCTACTCATGTCACCTTAGCGCACACCATCCTGGCGCAGGGCGGCAGGGGTGAAGTCGCTGGTGGTTGCCTGGAAGCCGAAGTCATACGCCGACTTCTCTTCGTTCTTCATGCCCAAGGCCAGGTAGCGACCCGATTGCAGGTCGTACAGGGTTTCGAGGGCATACCACGGCACTTGCTTGTCGTAGTAGTTCTCGGCATGTGCCTCGGCTACGCGCCACAGTTGGCCACGGCCGTCATAGTGGTCGATCACCGCGGCTTGCCAGGTGTCTTCGTCGATGTAGAAGTCACGCTTGGCGTAGATGTGGCGCTGACCTTCCTTCAAGGTGGCGACCACATGCCACACCCGGCGCAGCTCGTAACGCGCCAGATCCTGGTTGATGTGACCGGCCTTGATGATGTCGGTGTACTTGAGGGTCGGATCGTCGAGCTTGTAGCTGTCGGAGGCGATGTACATCTCTTTCTTGCCTTCGAGTTTCCAGTCGTAACGATCCGGCGCACCGTTGTACATGTCCAGGTTATCGGAAGTACGCAGACCGTCGGCTGCGGTACCCGGTCCGTCATAGGACACTTGCGGGGCGCGACGCACACGACGCTGACCGGCGTTGTAGACCCACGCCGAACGCGGTTCCTTAACCTGGTCGAGGGTTTCGTGCACCAGCAGCACACCACCGGCCAGACGCGCCGGCGCGGTCACTTTCTGTTTGAAGTAGAACAGGATATTGCCCGGGTTTTTCGGGTCGTAATCCTTCATCTTGTCGCGGAACACAAACTGGTCCTGGAAATACACCAGGCTGAACGAGCCGTTCGGCTGCGGCGTGGCTTGGGTTACCAGGCGGGTCACGCTGCCACCGCGATAGCGGGTGATGTGGTTCCAGATGACTTCAACGCCGGTCTTCGGAATAGGGAACGGCACCGCGGTTTCGAAGTTTTCCAAGCCATTGCCGCCCGACACCAGGTTGGTGTTGGTGGCGTTGCGCTTGATGGCGGCGAATACGTCATCGGGCACGGTAGCGCCACGATGGGACGGATAGACCGGCATCTTGAAGGTTTCCGGGTAGCGCTTGAACATCGCGTACTGGCCCGGGGCGAGCTTGGCCTTGTACTGGTCGACGTTCTGCGCCGTGATGGTGAACAACGGCTTTTCGCTGGCGTATGGATTGGACAGGAAACCTTTGCTGTCGACCGTACCGGCGTTCTTTGCCATGGGTTTCCAGGCAGGGATCGAACTGTCGGCGTTACCCGCCATTTCGGCACCCATCGGGGTCAGGCTCTTGCCCAGTTTGTCCGCTTCGGCTGCCGGCACGGCCGCCATGACGCTGGTCGCCAGCAGCGAAAGCCCCAGAACACCGGCGTGGAACAGACTCTTTGTTATTTTCATATGTGTGTTCGTCCTGAAAATGCAGTGCTTAGAAGTTCACGCCGAGGCTGAGCGCAACGAAGTCGCGGTCATCCACAGTGGTGTACTTGCCGTCAAAGAAGTTGGTGTAGGCCAGGCTCGCGGTGTAGGTGTTCTGGTATTCGGCGTCGACACCCAGGCTTACCGCTTTACGGCCTTCCTCGAAGTTGCCGCCAGGGCCAGGGGAGTAACCTTCCACGTCATGGGACCAGGCCACGTTAGGCTTGAGGTTCACACCGGCGAACACGTCGTTGTATTCCCAGATGGCGCGACCGCGGTAGCCCCAGGATGTCGAGGTGGTGAAGCCTTCATTGTCGCAGTTGCGGCTGCGGTTGTTGGTCGGCGTACCCGGGCCGGCCCCGTTAATGGTGCTGCTGTTCAGCGCCACGCAGGTATCGAGCGCGCCAGTGGCTGGCAACTCGCCCGGACCGTAGACCGGATCGCGGCCATAACGCACGTCGGAGGTGCTTTCCAGGCCGCCGACGTAGGTCACGCCCACTTCGCCTACCAAGGTCAAACGGCTCGCGCCCATCACCTGATCAAAGAAGTGCGTCAGGGTGGTCTGGAACTGGGTGATTTCCTTGCGACGGTAGCCGTGCAGGTCCTGACCCGGCACACCGGTAAGCAGCGATGCGTTGGTCAACGGGTTGTTCGGGTTGTTATTGCCGATAGGACGGACACCGGCGAAAAGAATGTCGGTGGAGTTGAGCTGCACCGGTGCGTTCGGACGGTAGCTGACCTCACCACTCCACGCCGTACCGGTAGGCAGGGTGGTAGAGAAGCTCAGGCCATAGAGGCGGATGTCTTCAGGATATTCGATGAAGTATTGCGAATTACCTGCCACCAACAGTGGCGCCAGCGCGGCGAACGGACCTGGCAGGCCTGCTGCGGTGTTGTAGACCGACTGCGGCGCACCGGTGGCGCTGAAGATTGGCGCACGGCTGTGGTAGTTCATGAAGTAGGCACCGAACTCGGTGTCCAGCGGGTCGAACATGTACTTCAAGGACGCGCCCCACTGGCCGCCATCACGGGCATCGCGGTCCGCGCCACGGCGTACCAGAACACCCTCATTGTTGACGTCAACGCCGTTGGCGGCCAAAGGTCCGAGGGCAATGGCCGGAATCTGCGAACGCTTGTTCAGCACCCGCAGGTTGTTATTGCAGCCGTCAGCAACGATGTCTGGCTGTGAGAAGAACGTGCCGCAGTTGTCGACGACGGTCTGGTCCCATTCAATTTGGTAGAAGGCTTCGCCCGAGAGGTTTTCGGTCAGGCTCTGGGACACATAGAACATGTTGACCGGAATCAGGCCTTCCTTGATCTCGGCACCCGGACGGCGGAACGCGGACACGTCGATCGGGTTGATCGAGTTGATGCCACCGCCGATGAAGGTACTTTCACCCCAGCTCACCACCTGCTTGCCCAGACGCACGGAACCCGGCTGATCGGCAATGGCGTAGTTGTGGTAGACGAAGGCGTCGAGGATCTGGCCGCCGGCGGACTTGGCGCCTTCCTTGCGGTTGTCGTCGCTGATGTCCTTGAACGGACGGCTTTCGTCTTTCAACTCAAAGTCGTACCAGTATTTGCCACGGACGAAAACACCGGTATCGCCATATTTCAATTCAAGGTCATGGATACCCTTGAAGATCTTGGAGAAGGTTTCGCCGCTTTTGAAGTTCAGGTGACCGTCATCGGAGGTCTGGGACAGGCCTTGGCCGCCGTTGTTGACGCCAATGAGGTTCTTGTTGGCACTTTCGGTAGACCAGCTGGCACCGATCGACAGAGCCGAATCGAACTGACCTTCGATTTCACCAACGTTGAAACTGACGCCGAATGCTGGCCCGGCGAGCGTAGAGGCAAGACTGACGGCCAAAGGCAATTTCGCCCGGCGCCAGAACTGGTTTACTGATGTCATCGACGCTACTCCATGTGCATTTTATTTTTATGGCAGTGAGCACTTTTAAAAACGCCTTGGGATAACCGGGAGCCATGGCATCCCAAAGTCATTCCAAAGTTGCATCGCCCCTGTTCGTGCGGTTGCTCCGTTTCTAAAAATCCATGCACGGACTATAGCCAGCAGGTTGTAGTGCTTGATCCCTCTAAAGTGTGATTTGCAGCTGCCAGCCACTCTGGAACAGTCCTTTCGCCAGTCCGACACACGTCGGCTCGGCAAGGATGGCTGAAATTACGGATTTGACAAGCCAAGCGCTTGCTTGGTGGGGCTGGCGTGTCCTTTCGGACACGCCAGAAGAGACTTAAAGCGTCGAAAGGAAGGTGCTATTGGTGGCTTGCCATTCAGTGATGTCGGCCCGAATCCGCTTCTTGTCGAGTTTGCCGACACTGGTCTTGGGAATTTCAGTAACAAGGGCAATCTGGCTCGGAATCGCCCACTTGCTCAGGTGCCCCAGTTCGACAAATGGCTTGAGGTGTTCCTTGAGTTCCCGGGCCCCGATTTCGTGCCCTTCGCGCAGCACCAGCAAGGCAAACGGACGCTCGCCCCACTGTGGATCGGCGATGCCCACCACTGCTACTTCGCGTACCGCCACATGGCGACTGATCAGGTCTTCCAGATCCAGAGAGGAGATCCACTCGCCACCGGTCTTGATGACGTCCTTGATCCGGTCGCGAATGTCGATCACCCCCATGCTGTCCAGGGTCGCTACGTCACCGGTGTGCAGCCAGCCCCCGGCCCACAGCTCCGCGCCCTTTTGCGGCTCGTTGAAATAGCCTTCGGTCAGCCACGGCGCGCGCAGCACCAGTTCGCCCTGGGTTTCACCATCGGCTGGCAGGAAGTTGCCGTTGGCGTCAACGATGGCGGCTTCCACCAATGGCCCTGGCACACCGGCCTTGATCCGGTAGGTGGTGCGCTCGTCTTCGCTGCCGGCCATCAGTTCGTCGTTCAGGTGCGCGCACGACACCAGCGGCCCGGTTTCCGACATGCCGTAGGCGGCGGTCAACTGAATACCTTTGGCCTTGGCCGCTTCGTACAGCGAGCGATTCAACGCGCTGCCGCCGATGACGATTTTCCAGCCGCCGAAGTCGACGTCTTGCGCCGCCTTGGCATTGAGGACCATCTGCAAAATGGTCGGTACGCAGTGGGAAAAGGTCACCTTCTCTTTGCGCCACAGCTCTACCAGGTATTGCGGGTCATACCGGCCGGGATAAACCTGCTTGAGCCCGAGCATGGTCGCCACATACGGCAGCCCCCAGGCATGGACATGGAACATCGGGGTGATCGGCATGTAGACGTCGTTGGTGCCCAGCAGACGCACGCTGTCGATCGCGCCCATGATGGTCGACACGCCGATGGTGTGCAGCACCAGTTGCCGATGGGTGAAGTACACACCCTTGGGATTACCCGTGGTGCCGGTGGTGTAGAAGGTGGTTGCGACCGAGTTTTCGTCGAAATCCTCGAAGTCGTATTTTGGGCTCGCGGCCGCCAGCAACTCTTCGTATTCGCCAATGAGGTTCGGCAGCTCGGCAGTCTTTTCCGGCAGATCGGTCAGCAGAAGGGTTTTCTCGACCGTGGTCAGATGCCCGGCGATGCCCTGGTACAGCCCGGTGAACTCGCTGTTGACCAGCACAAAGCGGTCCTCGGCGTGGTTCATGGTGTAGAGGATCTGCTCCGGCGACAGGCGCACGTTGATGGTGTGGATCACCGCGCCGATCATCGGGATGGCGAACATGCACTCCAGGTAACGATGGCTGTCCCAATCCATTACCGCCACGGTATCGCCGGGTTTGACTCCCGCCGCCGTGAGCACATTGGCCAACCGGGCGACCCGCTCGATCAGGGTCGGGTAGCTGTAGCGCAACTTGTCGCGGTAAACGATCTCGCGGGTTTTCTCGTAACGTGCGCCAGACATCAGCAGCCGCTTGATCAGCAGTGGATATTGGTAAGCGCCTTCGGCTGGGGGAATAACGCGAGTCTGCAACATAATAATCCCTTTTCCTGACTGCACGGTCGTGGCTGAAAGCTAGCACTGTAGTGCTCCTGATCGTCAGCCAAATCAGCCAAAGGAATGATTTGCAGAACCTCGCAAATGATAGCGTTGCGCCATCAAGTGTCGCGTATTGTTCACCCACTTGAGCTGGCTCATCAGGCGGCGTGTCTGTCGACGCAGTCACGGCTGTGCCGGCCTCGTCGCGAGCAAGCTTGCTCCTACAGATCTGCGCGCGCACAACTTCCTTGCGCGCGCGACCTCAATTTCTGTGGGAGCTGGCTTGCCAGCAATGGCGGTGGCTGCGCATTGGATCAATGCATTTCGGTAAACGCCAGCTTCACGCCGATTGCGATCAGCACCGCACCCATGGTCCGGTCGAACCAGTGGCCCATGCGGGCGAAACCGGCGCGCACGCGCTGCTGGCTGAACAGCATCGCCACCAGGCAGAACCAGGCTGCCGTCGCCACCGCCAGGTAAACCCCGTAACCGGCCTGCACAGACAGCGGCGTGTGGGGGTTGATCACCACGGTAAACAGCGAGAGGAAAAACAGCGTGGCTTTCGGATTCAGACCATTGGTGACAAACCCTGAAGTGAAGGCCCCACGCGCGGTGCGCTCGCCGGCTTCCTTGTGCAGATCGTCCGCCACTGGCTTGGCCGGCCGTGCACGCAGCGCCTTGAAGCCGATGTACAGCAGATAAGCGGCGGCGGCCCATTTCAAGGCGTTGAACAGCATGATGGACTGGGACACGATCAGGCCGATGCCCAGCAGTGAATAACCGACATGCAGGAAAATCGCCGTGCCCACACCCAGCGCCGTCCATGTGCCGGCGCGGCGACCGTGGGTCACGCTTTCACGCACCACCACGGCGAAGTCAGGGCCCGGGCTGGCCACTGCCAACAAGTGAATCAGGGCAACGGTCAAGAACTCTGTCCAGTACATTGAAGCTCCTTAAGGCCAAGCGTAACTATTTATTTCATCTGGTAGGCTCGGCAGATTACGCCTTCAGTTCATTGCACAAAAGGTACAGTTGATGACGAACACTCACCGCGCCGTTTTCCTTGACCATCCTTCCCTGGACCTCTGCGACCTCGATCTGAACCCCCTACGCGCTTGTTTCAGTGAGTTGCAGTTGTTCGCTCAGACGTCACCGGAGCAAGTGATCGATCGCCTCAAGGGCGCTACGGTGGCCATCAGCAATAAAATCCTCATCGATGCGGCGGCCATGGCGGCCAGCCCCGAGCTTGAGTTGATTCTCATTACTGCCACCGGCACCAACAACGTCGACCTCGCGGCCGCCCGCGCCCATGGTATTACCGTGTGCAATTGCCAGGGGTATGGCACGCCATCGGTGGCCCAGCACACGATCATGCTACTGCTCAACCTGGCCACGCGCCTGGCCGACTACCAGAAAGCCGTCGGCGCAGGTCGCTGGCAGCAGGCCAAACAGTTCTGCCTGCTGGACTATCCGATCGTCGAGCTGGAAGGTAAAACCCTGGGTTTGCTTGGCCATGGCGAATTGGGCGGCGCCGTCGCACGGCTGGCCGAAGCCTTCGGCATGCGCGTGTTGCTCGGGCAGATTCCCGGGCGCCCTGCCCGGCCGGATCGCTTGCCGCTGGACGAACTGCTGCCACAGATCGACGCCCTGACCCTGCACTGCCCGCTCAACGAACACACCCGTCACTTCATTGGGGCCGGCGAACTGGCCGCAATGAAGCCCGGCGCATTCGTGGTCAACACGGCCCGCGGTGGCCTGATCGACGAGCAGGCACTGGCCGACGCCTTGCGCAGTGGCCACCTGGGTGGCGCTGCCACTGACGTCTTGAGCGTGGAGCCGCCGAGCAACGGCAATCCGTTGCTGGCCCATGACATCCCGCGCCTGATCGTCACCCCGCACAACGCCTGGGGAAGCCGTGAAGCACGGCAAAGAATCGTTGGCCAATTGACCGAAAACGCCTTGGGATACTTCAGCGGTAAGGCGCTGCGGGTCGTCAGTTGATAAACTGCGGCACTTTTTTTCACAGGAGCAGTTATGGATCCGCGCAGTGAAGTACTGCTTCGTCAGGCCGAATTATTCCAGGGCTCGGTGCTTTTGGCCGGTTTGCCCGCCGATGATTTGCTGGGCCGCTTGCCCGACGCCCATGGCTGGTGCTGGCATGCCGGCGATCAGGCCGCGCTGGATGCACGCTTTGCCGAGCGCAGCCATTTTGGCGTGAACGCGCCTGAGCGTGTATTCGAGAGTGCCGTGGTGTTTCTGCCCAAGTCCAAGGACCTGACCGACTACATCCTCAACGCACTCGCGTCGCGGCTGGCCGGTCGCGAGCTGTACCTGGTCGGCGAGAAAAAAAGCGGCATCGAAGGCGCAGCCAAACAGCTCAACCCGTTCGGCAAGCCACGCAAGCTCGACAGCGCGCGGCACTGCCAGCTCTGGCTGGTCACCGTAGCCAATGCGCCACAAGCCAAACCGCTGGAAAGCCTGGCGCAAACCTATGAGTTGCCGCTGGCCGAAGGCCCGCTGAAAGTCATCAGCTTGCCCGGCGTATTCAGCCACGGCCGCCTGGATCGCGGCAGCGCGCTGTTGCTCGAACACCTGGACAAACTGCCAAGCGGCCACTTGCTGGACTTCGGTTGCGGTGCAGGGGTTCTGGGTGCGGCGGTGAAACGCCGTTACCCGCACAATCAGGTGACGTTGCTGGACGTTGATGCCTTTGCCGCCGCCAGCAGCCGCTTGACCCTGGCTGCCAACGGTCTGGAAGCCGAGGTCATTACCGGTGACGGCATCGATGCCGCACCCATGGGTCTGAGCGCGATTCTGAGTAACCCGCCGTTCCATGTCGGGGTCCATACCGATTATTTCGCCACAGAGAACTTGCTGCGAAAAGCGGCTAAACATCTGAAAAACGGTGGCGAACTACGACTGGTGGCGAATAGCTTCCTGAAGTATCAGCCACTGATCGAGGAGCATCTCGGCGTCTGCGCGATCAAGGCCGAGGGACAGGGTTTTCGAATCTACCGGGCCAAACGCGGTTAATACTTCCTCGAAAAAGAAGGCTTGCCGAATGGATTTTGCATAGGCAGAATCCGCTCCGTCCTAGGGGAGTAGTCTCCCACGAGCGCCATGCTCGTCCGGCATACGTCAACATACTTGGTCCTCAGACCATGGCGTATGCGACCCCAGCGTCCGCATCAGACGGATCGCAGGGTTTGACAAGACCTATGACACGAACACCTTACCCGGGGCGGGAAGGCTGTACGTGTCATAGCCGTGTCGACCCGCCCCTTAGGAAAACCCCTGATGCTGGATTCACTACTCGTACCTACTGCTGTCGTTGCCTTGGCCGAAATCGGCGACAAGACGCAACTGCTCGCGCTCATCCTCGCAGCACGTTTCCGCAAGCCCTGGCCGATCATCGCCGGCATCGTCGCCGCCACCCTTGCCAACCATGCGGCTGCCGGTGCGGTAGGTGCCTGGGTCGGCGGCTTCTTCTCGGATACCTGGCTGCACTGGATTCTCGCAATCAGCTTTGCCGCAACCGCACTGTGGACCCTGGTGCCGGACAAGATGGATGACGACGAAGCCAGTACCGCTCGCAAGTTCGGCCCCTTCCTGACCACCCTGATCGCATTCTTCCTCGCCGAGATCGGCGACAAGACCCAGATCGCGACCGTGATGCTCGCCGCGCAATACCCGGAACTGTGGCTGGTGATCATCGGCACCACGCTGGGCATGCTGATCGCCAACGTACCGGTGGTTCTGGCGGGTAACTTTGCCGCGGATAAATTGCCGCTGACGCTGATCCGTCGCCTGGCGGCTTCGGCGTTCTTCATCCTGGCGATCGTTGCGGTGTACAAAGCGATGCAGAGTAGCGGCTGGGTTTGATGCTGTGAGTCAGTAACACCGAGTTATCGTTCATCGCCAGCAGGCTGGCTGCCACAATGGATTGGCATCGCGCACCTGTTTTTGGGAGCTAGCCGGCTAGCGATGAGGCGTTACTGATGACAAATAAGTATCAGGATTTCCTGGACTGCTCATACAGCGGCATAACCTTCGGAATCGCCGCCTGCAACGAAGCAATACGGCTCGCAGAAGCCGGGTGAGTGCTCATGAACTCTGGTGGCGAACCTTCGGAGGCCTTGCTCATCTTGTTCCACAGGGTGATCGCGGCATTCGGGTTGTACCCGGCACGGGCGGCCAGTTCGAGGCCGATCAGGTCCGCCTCGTTTTCATTGGCGCGGCTGTTGGGCAGGGTCATGCCGTAGTTGGCCACGGTATCAGCAAGCGCCAGGGTATCCTGACCCAAGCCGAGCAAGGCACCGGCGCCCTGCTTGGCCATTTCGATGCCGTAAGCCTTGGACATGGCTTCACGGCCATGCTCACGCAGCGCGTGGGCGATCTCATGACCTATGATCGCGGCGATTTCATCGTCGGTCAGCTTCAGGCTGTCGATCAGTCCGCTGTAAAAGAAGATCTTGCCGCCAGGCCCGCAGCTGGCGTTGAGTTGGTCACTCTTGATCAAGTTGACTTCCCATTTCCACTGGGCTGCATCCGGACGGAAGTTCGGCGCCTGGGCAATCAGCCGGTCGGCAATCGCCTGAACGCGCCGGGCATCGTTGCTGGTCTTGTCGAGCACGCCTTTGCTGGACGCTTCGCCGACGCTCTTCTGATAGGACTGGGCGTACATCTGGTCGACCTCTTGCGAGGACAACATGCTGAACATGTACTGCTTGCGCTCGACGCCCACCGCACCACCGCTGGTGGTATTGACCGACTGGCATCCAGCGAGCAGCAGAGTTGTGCTCAGCGCACACAAAGCCAATGTCTTGTTCATCAAAAAACTCCCTGAAAACATGCCGCGTATCCTAGGCGTGGAGATGTATTGACGCCAGATACAATAGAATTAAGACGCGCAATTGGGCTAAAGCTCTCATTGCCCGGAGAAAAAATTCACATTTGTTGAGTTGAGCGTGGGAACACCCTGAAGGAATTGCCTCATGCTGCGATCTTTTCGGCGGCCCCACCTAGCCCGGAGTCAGACACTCCGGCCCATTGAGCTTGGGATCATTCACCATGTTTGCCAGCACCCGCTCGCGCAATGCCGCAGGTTCACTGGCGAGCAATGCCTGCAAGGCATGCAGCGGTGTCTCGGGGTCAAGCCACGCAGCCTGCCCTGCCTCATCGAGAATCAACGGCCGCCGCTGGCTTGCTGCCGGCTGGGTAATCACCGCCGTGCTCAGCCAGACTTGTTCCTGTACCGGATACGCTTCCCAGATCGCCGCAAAGAACAACGACGAACCCTCCCCCGGTGTCAGCCAGTACGGACGCTTGCGCGTGGTGCCGCGCCATTCGTAGAAACCGTTGGCCGGCAGCAGGCAGCGGCGCTCGCGCAACGCCTGGCGAAACATCGGCTGCTCGGCCACGGTTTCCGCGCGAGCATGGGCCGGCGTGCGGGACAGGTCGGTCAGCCAGGGCGGTGTCAGCCCCCAACGCGCGCGCGCCAACTCACGCTGACCGTCGAGACCGGCACGCAGCATCAATACAGAATCATTGGGGGAAATGTTCCACTGCGCCTTCTGGTCGGCGGGAAAGCCTGGCAGGGCCGCGAAGGCGGGGGTCCAGCGAAACAGGGCATAACGTCCACACATGGGGCAGCACGACTCTTGATCAAACGAACGCCAGCCTAACAGACCAGCGTGCCGAGAAAGCTCTCCGGTTCATCCCCGGACAGCGGCAGCGCGGCATTGTACGCGGTGATCAGCTCGCGGGCGTATTGCGCCTGGTCGTTATCGACCGCCAGTCCCAGCAGGCCGAAGATCGGTAACTCACCACTGCCCCCCACCAGATCGCGGCCCACCAGATGCGCCTCGATACCTTCGCTGGCGAGCATGCCTTGCAGCAACTCGCCTTCCATCAGGTTTTCCGGTTCGTAGATTCGCTGCATAAAGGAGTCTCACTCATTTTCACTGTGAACTTCGAGCATCCATTCCTGACCATCGGTTTGCAGCGTGAACCGGATCGGCCGACAACAGACCGGGCAGTCTTCAATGTAGTTCTGATCGCCCCCGGACAAATCCAGGACGGCCTCAGCGGGCTCACCACAATACGGACATTCATAGCGCTCGGTTTCCAGCATCGCGGTCTCCCAGGTGACTTGTGCGTATAATCGCCGGTCTATTTGCAGGGCTATTTTTGTCTGGCTACTTTTTCAGACCGTACCCTGCCGGTTTTCGATCAAAACCTTTACTTACCCTAGCCGTTTCTAACAAGAGAGCATGATGGGCGAATTCGATGCCATCCGACCTTACGACGACAGCGAAGTCCCAGCGGTGCTGGACCGGCTGCTCGGCGACAAGGCGTTTCTAGATATCCTCACCCACTTCCGCTTCCCGCGTTTCGCTGGCGCTTTAGGCTGGGCGCTCAAACCTCTTATAGCTCATCGGTTGCGCCGTGAGTTCGCCGGTGTGCATTCGGTCGCCACGCTGCAGGACAAAGTCGAGGTTTACGTCGACCACACCATCGAGCGGGCCACCGACGGCGTCACTTATACCGGCGTGGAGCAGTTCAAGTCCGGCAGCGCGTACCTGTTCATCGCCAACCACCGCGACATCGTGATGGACCCGGCCTTCGTCAACTATGCCGTGTACCACGCCGGCCTGCCGACGCCGCGCATCGCGATTGGCGACAACCTGCTGCAAAAGCCCTTCGTCAGCGACCTGATGCGCCTGAACAAGAGTTTCATCGTGCACCGTTCGATTACCGGACGTCGCGAGAAGATGGCCGCCTATCAACTGTTGTCGGCGTACATCAACCATTCGATCCGCAACGACTGCGCCTCGATCTGGATCGCCCAGGCCGAAGGCCGTGCCAAGGACGGCGACGACCGTACCGAGTCGGCGATCCTCAAGATGTTCCACATGAGCCGCAAGGATGAGCCGTTCGGTGAGGTCATCCGTTCGCTGAACCTCACGCCTGTATCGATCAGCTACGAATACGACCCGTGCGACCAGGCCAAGGCCCGCGAGCTGTACATCCGCGCCACCACCGGCAGCTACACAAAAGTGCCGGGCGAGGACGACGTGAGCATCGCCAAGGGCATCACCGGCTACAAGGGCCGGGTGCATGTGAACTTCGCAGCGCCAATCACCGAGCTGTTCGAAGACACCAAGCAACTTGCGGTCGAGATGGACAAGCAGATTCTGGGGGGCTATCGCCTGTTCCCGGTGCACTACCTGGCGTATGCACAATGGCAAGACGCGGATCCGCAACTGCAGGTGCCCAAAGCCGCCGAAGTGTTCGGCGCCGATGAACTGGCCAAGGCCCAGGAAGAATGGCAGCAACGCCTGGATGCCTGCCCCGCCGAGCATCGGCCATTCCTGGTGCTGCAATATGCGACGCCGGTGCGCAATCAGTATCGGGTGAAGGCGCGATTGCCGCTGTAATCGCGGATACGACAACGGCGCCTGATGGCGCCGTTTTTTTTCAATACAAGATCACAAGTCAGACCTGCGTGCTGATCCACGACACCAGCAACGCCAGCCCCATGCAGGCAAACCCGAAGCAGTAGAAAAACCGGTTCATGCGCAAGGTCGCCCAATCCAGTTTCGGCTCTTCACTGGCGCGACTCTGGCGCTGCGTCTGCAGACTGGCCATCGCGCGCAGTTCGCGACGACGGGTGGCGTGCAGCAACCAGCCGCCCGGGAAGGCGAAGAGCAAGGCCAGCAGATTGATCAATTTGGCGGGATGGGCAGTTAACAGCGTCATCAAATGCAGCGACATCACAAACCTCAAGCAAAACCGGTGTGGCAGACGCGGAGCTGCGACTGCGGCGCGGATTCTACCGAAAGCTTTCGACCATGCCCTGGCTTTCCGACAAAAAACGAAACAATTGAGCTTTTGCTGTCCTGAGTCACGACGCTGTCATCTGCATCAACCACCATGCACGCCTCTAAATCGACATGGAATGCGACATGCTGCACGCCGAGAATCAGGACCGCCTTTACCTCATCGCTCACAACGACGAGCAACAAACCCTTGTTGGCAGCCTCGCCTTCAACGTGCAGGATCGCCATTGGCTGGTGTACTGCGCCCTGGGTGGGCATCAGCATGCGGACTTGCCGGAAGCGGATTTGCTGACGGGCGTGAGCGTGCTGGATTTTTATTCCGAAGCCGCCTGATTGCTCCCTGTAGCTGGCACCCGCAATACCAACAGGCATGAAAAAGCCCGGGGCCATCACTGGCACCGGGCTTTTTTACATCCAGCGAACCGTTA
Source organism: Pseudomonas sp. PDM31 (assembly GCF_019218965.1). Taxonomy (NCBI): domain Bacteria; kingdom Pseudomonadati; phylum Pseudomonadota; class Gammaproteobacteria; order Pseudomonadales; family Pseudomonadaceae; genus Pseudomonas; species Pseudomonas sp. PDM31. Next base: position 329,763 of record NZ_JAHUWS010000006.1, read on the forward strand.
TTCGCCGAGAACCTGACCCACGGTCGGGTCCTTGAACAGACGGGTCAATGCATCGCTCAACACATCGCTGACCAGCTTGGTATTGGTTTCCTGATTGGGCGCCATACCGAAGCGCTGGTCCAGGGAAGCGCCGTAGCGACCGCTGTAACGGCGATTGGCGTTCTGCACATCAGAGCGGAAGGTGGCGCCGATGGTCGCTTCGGTCACATACATGCCTTCTTTGGGCGACTGATATTTGAGTTCTGCCAGGGTCACGGTCAGCTGCGGTGCGTTCATGGCGTTGGTCGTCGGGGTGAAACCCAGCAGACGCACGGCAGCTTCGGCCTGAGCCTGCAGTTTCGGCAGGATCTGCGCGCCCTGCACGGTGATCGCGCTGGTTTCCGGATAGAGGCCGCCACGGGTGCCCAGGGTTGCCGACGGACGCCCGTCGACCACACGCACCACGACAGGCTGGCCATGACCGACCGGCGCCAGCTGAGTGGTCAGTTTTGGTTCCGGGTTCAGTTGTTGCGGGCTGTGGGCGCAGCCGACCAGGGTCAAACTGGTCACAGTGATCAAACCGAACAACAGGCGTTGCAACATGCTCTTCTCTCCAGAATCAGGCATAAAACAGGCCGGCAGTATAGCGGTGCGCCACTGCGGGGAACCAGCGCCGCACAGTGATTACTGAAATTTCTGACAGACCTTTCGGGCAGCGGTTCCTGTCACACAGTTGTCACTGTCCATACACTTGCACGTAACGGCTAGAAGGCAGTCTTCTGGACAATCGCCAAAGGTACTTTCCCATGCGCTATCTGATGTCGCTGTTCGCGCCACGCCCGCTGCATCGCTGCTTCGCCCTGCTCGACCACAATGGCCACTGCCAGGCGTTCAGACAGTGCAGCCTGCAACCCATGGGCGATGGCTGGGTCGAAATCGAAGAAGTGCGCCTGAACTGGCTGAATCAGCCCCTGCCTGCAAGCGCGCGCGTCGCTCAACAACAGCAGCAACCACGACTACGTGCCCGGCAACTGCTGGCCACCTGACCAAACGGCTAATAAAAGTCATTAAACACGACCATTTCCCTGCGTTTCTTAGATACAATCTCCCCCCGATTATAAGGACGTCTCCTGATCGGGCCTCGCAGCATCGTCAATACGCTTGTATTGACACCCCGCACCGCCCACAGAGAGCCGCCCACACAGATCGAGTGAAGCGGGTGCGCTTGCTGTTTCCCTGAGCAAAACCTCCTCTTTTCGCGAATCTGCAGAGCTGCCATTACGCTCGGTCACTGAGCTGTTTGCCCGTTTTTGCCTGCCATGAATCCCGTGGCGGCAAACCATCCGGGCCCGGTGCCAGGCTGGGGCAGCCCTTTTTTGAGGTTCACGTCTTCAAAAGAGCGTGAAAAAAACGGGTTTTCACAACTTCACAAGAGTGTGGCGAGCAAATGAATAGTTTTGCGTCTGAACATGCACCATTAGCGTCTACATCAGCCCAACGACACAGGACCGAGTATTCCTCGAACACCGGAGCCTGAAGCCTGTCCGCTACGGATTTTGGTTGCACAAACGGATGTATCGACCATAAGTCGAATTGCCTCCCGCGCGCTGAAATGAGTTCATATGGCTCATAGGCCCGGCAGGTAGCGTCCGTCGAAGTTGCGAAAAATTGCGAAGATTCGGACATGGCGATCCTGCCATGAGTTTGAGGGGCATCACTGACTCGCCCCGGAACGCCTGGCAGCCATGCCGTCAATTTGGTGCTGCAGATTTTGGAGACGCGTTAAATGGCGCATAACGAAGCAGTCGACGTAGTACTGGTTGGGGCCGGCATCATGAGTGCCACCCTTGCAGTACTGCTCAAAGAGCTCGACCCCGCGATCAAGCTGGAAGTTGTCGAGCTGATGGATTCCGGTGCCGCGGAGAGTTCCAACCCGTGGAACAACGCCGGTACCGGTCACGCCGGGCTGTGTGAGCTGAACTACACGCCCCAGGCGGCTGATGGCACCGTCGACATCAAGAAAGCCGTACACATCAACACCCAGTTCGAGGTGTCGAAGCAGTTTTGGTCGTACCTGACCAAAAAAGGCACGTTCGGCTCGTGCAAAACGTTCATCAGCCCGGTGCCACACCTGAGTTTCGTACAGGGCGACAGCGGCGTGTCCTTCCTCAAGGAACGCTTCAAGGTGCTGAGCAAGCATCACGCCTTCGCCGACATGGAATACACCGAAGACAAGGCAACGATGGCGCAGTGGATGCCACTGATGATGCCGGGGCGTAATGCAGGCGAAACCCTTGCCGCCACCCGCGTGATCAATGGTACCGACGTGAACTTCGGCGCCCTGACCAACCAGTTGCTCAAGCACCTGACCAGTGCACCCGATGCCCAGGTCAAGTACTGCAAGCGCGTGACCAGCCTCAAGCGCAGCAACGGCGGCTGGACCGTGAGCATCAAGGACGTCAACAGCGGCAATACCCGTGAAGTCGACGCCAAATTCGTCTTCCTCGGCGCTGGCGGCGCGGCATTGCCGCTGTTGCAGGCCTCGGGCATCGAAGAAAGCAAAGGCTTCGGCGGCTTCCCGATCAGCGGCCAGTGGCTGCGCTGCGACAACCCGGAAGTGGTCAAGCACCACCAGGCCAAGGTCTACAGCCAGGCCGCCGTGGGTTCGCCACCGATGTCCGTGCCACACCTGGACACCCGTGTGGTCGATGGCAAAACGTCCCTGCTGTTCGGACCTTATGCCGGCTTCACCACCAAGTTCCTCAAGCACGGTTCGTTCATGGACCTGCCGCTGTCGGTTCGCGCCGGCAACATCGGCCCGATGCTGGCCGTGGCGAAAAACAACATGGACCTGACCAAGTACCTGGTCAGCGAAGTGATGCAGTCGATGGAGCAGCGCCTGGAATCCCTGCGTCGCTTCTACCCTGAAGCGAAAGCCGAAGACTGGCGCCTGGAAGTGGCCGGCCAACGGGTGCAGATCATCAAGAAAGACCCGAAGAAAGGCGGCATCCTGCAGTTCGGTACCGAACTGGTCGCGGCCAAGGACGGCTCCCTTGCCGCCCTGCTCGGCGCTTCGCCAGGCGCATCGGTGACGGTTTCGATCATGCTCGAGCTGATCGAAAAATGCTTCCCGAACAAAGCCAAAAGCGAATGGGCTGGCAAACTGGCGGAAATCTTCCCCGCCCGTGAAAAGGTTCTGGAAAGTGACGCGGCGCTGTATCGCAAGATCAACGCGCAGAACAACGTTGCCCTGGAACTGGTTGAAGCCAGCAGCGAGACCGAAAGCTACGCTTGATACGGCCGCATAAAAAAAACGCCCCATCGGGGCGTTTTTTTTGCCGGTCCTCTGTGAGCAGGTTTTAGGCGCGAGCCTTCTCGATCAGCTCGATGTACTCCGGCGCGTTGCGCTGATCCTTGATCAGGGCAATGAAGTCGTTGCCGTGCTCGTCTTTGCCGTTGACGTCAAAACCGGCCTCGACGAAGAACGTCAGGAACCGCTCGAAATCGTCGATACGCAGGCCACGATAAGCCTTGATCAGCTTGTGCAGGGACGGAGAAGTCGCGTCGACCGGTTCGAAATCGAGGAACAACTTGATCTGCTCATCGCCGATCTCATCACCAATCACTTGTTTCTTATCTTTACGCATTGCCGACTCCAGCTCGCAGACATTACACGGGGCGGGCAGTTTACCCCCGTGCAGGCTCGGGGCTCAACGCGGACGAATGCTGCCAGTGTGCAGATCGGCCCAGACATGGCCGTTGGCGTAACTGAGAAACTGGCAGTACACCGTGTCATTGCGCAGCAAATCGATCACCACGCGGTACTGAGCCAGCGGGTAGTACAGCGTCAGGGTCTTGCTCTGCTCGTCGTAGACCGGCTTTTTCAGGCTCTTGCTCTCGCCATCGAAATTGACCAGCACCTGATTGATCGTCGCGCCTTTATTCAGGGACTTGCCCTTGAGGCGAATCAACAGCGGCGAGGTGATCGGAATCGGCTGTTGACTGGATTGGCGCTGAGCGCCGACCACCACTGAATAATCGGTGACCTGCAGCAATTGCTGCTGCTCGGGCTCGGCAGCGCGCAAAGTGAGGTCGTCAGGCGGCAGGAACTGGCTGTGCATCGGCGCCGGGGCGGCGGCCAGAGGCAGACTGAGTGTCAACAACAGGGCGGCGCAGCAGCGGATCAAAACACTCATGGCAGGCTCCGGAGGGCGGGGCCGGGCACTCTAGCATGGGTATGGAAAAAACAACTGTGAACACCGCCCCCCTGTAGGAGCGAGCAGGCTCGCGATGGTCGTCAACGATAACGCTGGCAGCCTGACACCCCGCGGCGTTCTCTAACCCATCGCGAGCAGGCTCGCTCCTACAAGAGGGGGGGGTCAGTCGAACTGCGCGCGCATCCAGGCGTGATACTCGGCAACGCCAGGCTCGCCCTCACGAGGAGCCCAGTGAGCCAGCTCGCCCTCGCCAACAGGACGGTAAGGGCCAGCCTTGCATTCGAACATCAGGCTATCGGCTTCCAGCACCACCAGGCCGTGGAATACGCCGGTTGGCAGATCCACGCCCACACAGTCGCCACCGGCCTGCAGAACTGTCTTGCTCAGCACGGCACCGGTTTCGTCGAAAATCAGCACACCGAGGCGGCCTTTGAGGACCAGCAAGGTTTCGGCCTTGTTCTCTCCCAGATGGCGATGAGGCGGGATGTACGTGGATGGCTGCAACGCCACCGCCATACGATGGCAAGCCTCTTCCATCTGATGGAAGTTGTGGTGCTGTCGCCCACGAGGGTTAGCCGCAGCTTTTTCGGCCAACTGCGTAAACAGTGTTTGATCAAGAAAGCTCGGCGTCGCCATCGATTACATTCCTTTAACGGCAAAGATCCCGTTGGCGTTACGCCAGTAGCCTTTGTAGTCCATGCCGTAACCGAAGATGTAACGGTCAATGCACGGCAGGCCGACGAAATCGGCTTTCAGGTCCGGACGGGCCTTGCGGTCGTGGTCCTTGTCGATCAACACCGCGGTGTGCACGGCACGGGCACCGGCATGTTTGCAGAAGTCGATGATCGCGCCCAGGGTGTGACCTTCGTCGAGGATGTCGTCAATGATCAGCACGTCGCGGTCGATGAACGAAACTTCCGGCTTGGCTTTCCAGAACAGGTCGCCGCCGCTGGTTTCGTTGCGATAGCGGGTGGCGTGCAGGTACGACGCCTCCAGCGGGAAGTGCAGGTAGGTCAGCAATTTCCCGGAGAAAATCAGCCCGCCGTTCATCACGCAGAACACCACCGGGTTGCTGTCGGCCAACTGGTCGTTGATTTGTGCACCGACGCGGGCGATGGCCGCTTCGACTTCAGACTCGGTGTACAGGCAGTCAGCCTCTCGCATGACTTGACGGATATGCTCGAGATCAGCGGACATGGGGCTCTCCAGGGGATTAAGGGGGGGACGGTTCAGGAAAAGCGGGCAAAGGTACGCATCAAGCCCGGCCAGATCAAGCGTTTATGGACTAACGTACTTTATGTCTATAGGACATCACCCTCGGATAGATTAATCTAGGCCGGTTTTTTTGCCCGCCGCCGGAGCCTTTCCCATGCCCATCCTCGAGATCCGCCATCCGCTGATCCGTCATAAACTTGGCCTGATGCGCCGCGCAGACATCAGCACGAAGAATTTCCGTGAGCTCGCTCAGGAAGTCGGTGCCCTGCTGACCTATGAAGCCACCAAAGACCTGCCGCTGGAAACCTACGATATCGAAGGCTGGTGCGGCACTGTGTCGGTCGAGAAAATCGCCGGCAAGAAGATTACTGTAGTACCGATTCTGCGGGCCGGCATTGGCATGCTCGAAGGCGTGCTCAGCCTGATCCCGGGCGCCAAGGTCAGCGCCGTGGGTGTGGCCCGCAACGAAGAAACCCTGCAGGCGCACACTTACCTGGAAAAACTGGTTCCGGAAATCGACGAACGCCTGGCAATGATCATCGACCCGATGCTCGCCACCGGCAGCTCCATGGTTGCCACCATCGACCTGCTGAAGAAGGCCGGTTGCCGCGAGATCCGCGCCATGGTGCTGGTTGCCGCTCCGGAAGGCATCGCCGCAGTAGAAAAGGCTCACCCGGACGTGATCATCTATACCGCCTCCATTGATCAAAAACTGAACGAACACGGATACATCATCCCGGGCCTGGGCGATGCCGGTGACAAGATCTTCGGCACCAAGCAGAAGGACGCTTGACCATGCAGCAAGAGTTCAACGATCCGCTCTGGCGCACGGTGCTGTCCGGCGCGCAGATGCTGTTCGTGGCGTTCGGCGCCCTGGTATTGATGCCGCTGATTACCGGCCTTGACCCGAACGTTGCGCTGTTCACAGCCGGCCTGGGGACAATCCTGTTCCAGATCGTCACCGGGCGTCAGGTGCCAGTGTTCCTGGCATCGAGCTTTGCCTTCATTACCCCGATCATTCTCGCCAAGGGCCAGTTCGGCCTGGCCGCGACCATGGGCGGCGTGATGGCGGCAGGTTTCGTCTATACCTTCCTCGGCCTTGCCGTGAAGATCAAAGGAACCGGCTTCATCGACCGTTTGCTGCCTCCGGTGGTCATCGGTCCGGTGATTATTTCCATTGGCCTGGCCATGGCACCGATTGCCGCCAACATGGCGATGGGCAAGGCCGGTGATGGCAGCGAACTGATTCATTACCAGACGGCGATGCTGATCTCGATGCCGGCGCTGCTGACAACCCTGATCGTCGCGGTGTTCGGTAAAGGCATTTTCCGCCTGGTGCCGATCATTTCCGGCGTATTGGTCGGTTTTGCCATGGCGTTCTACTTCGGCGTGGTCGATACGGCGAAAATTGCTGCCGCCCCCTGGTTCGCCATCCCCGCCTTCACTGCTCCCGAATTCAACTGGCAGGCAATTCTGTTCATCGTCCCGGTCGCCCTGGCGCCGGCAATTGAACACATTGGCGGTGTGATTGCGGTGGGTAGCGTGACCGGTCGCGATTACCTGAAGAAGCCCGGCCTGCACCGCACCTTGCTCGGCGACGGCATTGCCACCACGGCAGCCGGTCTGTTTGGCGGCCCACCCAACACCACGTACGCCGAAGTGACTGGCGCGGTGATGCTGACCAAGAACTACAACCCGAAAATCATGACCTGGGCGGCGATCTTTGCCATCAGCCTGGCGTTCATCGGCAAGTTCGGCGCACTGCTGCAAAGCATCCCGGTGCCGGTGATGGGCGGGATACTCTGCCTGTTGTTCGGTTCGATCGCGGCGGTAGGGATGAACACACTGATCCGTCACAAGATCGACCTGGGCGAAGCGCGCAATCTGGTGATCGTCTCGGTGACCCTGGTATTCGGAATTGGCGGCGTGCTGATCGGCACCGGCACCGGCCCCGACGACTTCGGCCTCAAAGGCATTGCGCTGTGCGCGGTGGTGGCGATTGGCTTGAACCTGTTGCTGCCGGGCAATGACGGCTGGAAGCATAAGAAGGCGGATGAGCCGTTGCTCTAATAGTTCACTCGATCCCTGTGGCGAGGGGGCTTGTCGGACCGCCGCACCGCCCCGTTGGGTCGCGAAGCGGCCCTAAATCCGGCAAACGCGTTGCACCAGACACAATGCGTTTGCCGGGTTTACGACTGCTTCGCAGCCGAACGGGGCGGTGCGGCGGTGCGGCGGTCCGACAAGCCCCCTCGCCACAGTTTGTGTTCCTACAGTGACAACGGCGCTCTTTCGCACAAGGTGCTCAACGCCCGCGCCCACTGCGGGTCATCGTTGAGACACGGCACCAGCACCAACTCCTCCCCTCCTGCTTCGCGGAATTGTTCCAACCCGCGATCACCGATCTCTTCCAGCGTCTCGATGCAATCGGCGACGAATGCCGGGCACATCACCAACAACTTTTTCACACCATTTTTGGCCAGTTCATCGAGGCGCGCTTCGGTATAAGGCTCAATCCATTTCGCCCGCCCCAGCCGCGACTGGAACGACACCGACCACTTGCCGTCCGGCAATCCCATGCGCTTGGCAAACTCTGCCGCAGTACGCAGGCACTGGCCGCGATAACAGGTGGCGACCACTTCCGCTGGCGCACCGGCGCAGCAGTCGCCGCCGCCCTCGAAGCAGTGTCCTGGATTGAGCTTCTTCAGATGCCGCTCCGGCAAACCGTGAAAGCTCAACAGCAAGTGATCGAAATCCTGCTGCAGATGTGGCCTGGCTGTCGCCACCAATGCATCGAGATACTCCGGCTGATCGTAAAAAGGCTGGAGAACCGAGAGCTGCACATTGAGTTTATTCTCCCGCAGCACACGCTTGGCTTCTTCGATCACAGTGGTAGTGGTGCTGTCGGCGAACTGTGGATAAAGCGGCGCCAGGGTGATTCGTTTGTGCCCCGCTTCGGCCATGCGCACCAGCGTAGACTCGATCGACGGCTCGCCGTAGCGCATGGCCAACTCGACCGGGCCATGATGCCATTGAGCGGTCATGGCCTGTTGCAGGCGACGGCTGAGCACCACCAGCGGTGAGCCCTCCTCCCACCAGATCGAGGCGTAGGCATGAGCCGACTGTTCCGGACGCTTGATCAGGATCAGCGATACCAGCAAACGCCGCACCGGCCAGGGCAGGTCGATCACGTACGGGTCCATCAGAAATTGATTGAGGTAGCTGCGTACATCCGCCACCGAGGTGGAGGCAGGTGAACCCAGATTGACCAGAAGCAATGCGTGATCGGTCATGCAACATCCTATTTCAAAGGCGGCTGGACAGATCGTCCAACGCCGCGCGCAAATCCGTGAACTGAAAGATGAAACCGTCTTGCAACAAACGCATCGGGGTCGCCCGCTGGCCGCCCAGCAACAACAAGGACAACTCGCCCAGGCCTACCTTCAACACGAAGGACGGCATCGGCATGAACGCCGGACGATGCAGCACACTGCCTAGCGTGTTGGCGAACTCGCGGTTGCGCACCGGTGCAGGCGCGCACGCATTATATGGACCGCTGGCCTGATTGCGGTGCAGAAGAAAATCAATCAGTGCGATTTGATCCTTGATGTGAATCCACGGCATCCATTGCCGGCCGCTGCCAATCGGCCCTCCCAAGCCCAGTTTGAACGGCATTGTAAGCCGCGACAAAAAGCCGCCCTCTGCCGACAACACCAACCCGGTACGGATGAGGATTACGCGGATGCCCAAGGCTTCCGCGCGCTGGGCGGTCTCCTCCCAGGCGATGCACAGCTGACTGGCGAAATCATCGATGACTGGCGGTGACTCTTCGGTCAACTCGCGCTCACCGCCATCGCCGTACCAACCGATTGCGGAACCGGAGATCAGCACCTGTGGCTTGTGCTCTCGAGTCTCAAGCCAGGCCAGCAGGGTTTCGGTCAGCGTGATACGGCTGCTCCACAACACGGCTTTGCGTTTGTGCGTCCAGAGCCGGTCGGCAATCGGCGCACCCGCCAGATTGATAACGGCATCTACCGGTTCCTGCCCGACGTCCTCCAACCGGGCAATTCCCTGCACTTGAGCACCGCATGTTTTCGCGACTGTTTCAGGCTTGCGACTCCAGACGGTCAGACGATGTCCCTGGCTCAACCACAGCCGGCAGAGCTCACGTCCTATCAGACCAGTACCGCCGGTCAGCAATATGTGCATGACTTGTTCCTCGCGTGGCGTTTTACCCTGTCCGTTAGTCTATTTTTATAAGCAGGGATCTTTGGTATCGAGCAGGCGCTATGGTTAACAATAGGCCAAGCTGTCAGAACGAGAACGCTAAAAGTTATACCAAAAAACAATATTGTACAGGTTCAAAGCCCGGCGTAGTCTGTACAGAAAGGTAAACGAGGCCCCTATGACTGTACCTATCGCAATCATTGGCACCGGCATTGCCGGACTCTCCGCCGCCCAGGCCCTGACGGACTTCGGGCACAGGGTTCAACTTTTCGATAAAAGCCGCGGCAGTGGCGGGCGCATGTCGAGCAAACGCAGCGATGCGGGTGCGCTGGACATGGGCACCCAGTATTTCACTGCCCGCGATCGCCGCTTCGTAACAGAAGTTCAGCGCTGGCAAGTCAACGGCTGGGTAGCCGAATGGACACCGCAGCTGTACACCTACCATGGCGGCCAGCTCAATCTGTCGCCGGACGAGCAGACACGCTGGGTTGGCACACCGCGCATGAGCGCGATCACCCGCGCCCTGCTCGGCGACCTGGAGGTGCATTTCGCCTGCCGGATCACCGAGGTCTACCGCGGCGAAGAACACTGGCACCTGCAGGACGCCGAAGGCTTCACCCACGGGCCGTTCAGTCATGTCGTGGTCGCTACGCCAGCCCCTCAGGCCACGGCGCTGCTGGCCTCCGCGCCGAAACTCGCCGGAGCCGCCGCCGGGGTCAAGATGGACCCGACCTGGGCCATCGCCCTCGCCTTTGATACGCCGCTGGAAACGCCCATGGAAGGCTGCTTCGTCCAGGACAGTCCACTCGACTGGCTGGCCCGCAACCGCAGCAAACCGGGACGCGACAACAGCCTCGATACCTGGGTGCTGCACGCCAACAGTGCCTGGAGCCGCCAGCACATCGACCTGTCTAAAGAGGCAGTGATCGAACAATTGCATGGTGCGTTCGCCGAATTGCTGCACGACTCCATGCCCGCGCCTACCTTCAGCCTCGCCCATCGCTGGCTCTACGCCCGCCCCGCCAGCAGTCACGAATGGGGCACTTTGGCCGACGCCGACCTGGGCCTGTATGCCTGTGGCGACTGGTGCCTGTCCGGGAGAGTCGAAGGTGCCTGGCTCAGCGGCCAGGAAGCCGCCCGCCGGTTGCATGAGCATCTGCAATGATCCGTTGCCGCAGGTGTATGGGTGTGTATGCGAATACGGATGGTCGTGTAGGAGCTACCGAAGGCTGCTCCTACAGGGGGCGTTGATCAATCCAAAAAACTTGTACATATAGTTTGACTTGTACAGCTTCGAATCTAAGATGTAACAATGTTGTACAGATCCTCGTGGCTGTACAGGTTTGGATTCGAGGTACGCCGATGCTCCCCACTCCCGCGAGACCGAAAATCGCCATCAGCGCCTGTCTGATGGGGTTCGATGTGCGCTATAACGGCGGACACAAGGAATCCCGGCTGTGCACCCGCACCCTCACTGACTGCTTCGACTTCATCCCGGTTTGCCCGGAAGTCGCCATTGGCCTGGGCATTCCACGCCAGCCGATCAGGCTGGTAGGACGCGCGGAGCAACCCGAAGCCAGAGGCTCGGTCGATCAGTCTCTCGACGTGACCCAACCGCTGGCCGCCTATGGCCGGAAAATGGCTGCGGAACTCAATGACATCTGCGGCTACATCTTCATGCAGAAATCTCCTTCCTGCGGGCTGCATCGGGTCAAGGTCTACCACACCAATGGCACTTCGCAGGGCGATGACGGCCAGGGGATTTACGCTCGGGCCTTCTGCAGCCTGCACCCCGACTTGCCTGTGGAAGAGGACGGCCGGCTCAACGATCCGGTGCTGCGGGAGAACTTCATCACCCGAGTGTTCGCCTACAGCGCTTGGCAGCAACTGCTGGGGCGAGGCCTGACCCGGCGCGCACTCACAGACTTTCATTCGCACTACAAGTACCTGCTGATGGCCCACAACCCGGTGCAATACAAAGTGCTGGGTAATCTGCTGGGCAGCATGGGCGACACCGATCCGCAACAAATCGGCCCACGATACTTCAGCGAGTTGATGGCTGCTTTGAAAATATGCGCCACTCGCCGCACCCACACTAATGTCCTGCAACACATCAGCGGGTACCTGAAACGGGCGATCAGCGCCGAGGACAAACAAGAAGTGCAGTACGTCATCAGTCAATACCGCCTGGGCATCGTGCCGCTGGTGGTGCCGATGACGCTGCTCAAGCATTACTTTCGCCAACACCCGGACCCGTACATTGCACAGCAGGTTTACCTGCAACCGTATCCGGAATATCTCAGCCTGCGAAATGCCATTTAATGAAAAACACTGTCGATACCAGCGCCAGCGAAGACCTTGGCGATGACTTCAAAAAATCCCTGGACGATGGCTGGTTGCCGATTCGCGAGGTGGCACGCCAAACCGGAGTCAATGCCGTGACCTTGCGCGCCTGGGAACGGCGGTACGGTCTGATCGTCCCGCAACGCACGCCCAAAGGACATCGCCTGTTCTGCGCCGAACATGTAGAACGCATCCACAACATTCTTACCTGGCTCAATCGCGGCGTGGCGGTCAGCCAGGTCAAACAGCTGCTCGACACGCCGCTGGCGTTCAGCGAGTCCGTTGACAACGATTGGCACATATTGCTGCAAACACTGGTGCAAGCGGTCGCCCGACTCGACGAGCGCGTCGTTGATGACACGGTCAATCAGTCGATGGCGCTGTATCCGCCGCGAACGCTGTGCGAGCAACTGCTGATGCCATTGCTGGCGGTTCTGGAACAGCGCTGGCAGGGCCAGTTCGGTGCGCAGATGGAGCGGGTATTTTTTTATTCCTGGCTGCGTAGCAAATTCGGTGCGCGCATCTACCATAACAATCGTCAGTTGCGCACCGCCCCCTTGTTGTTGATCAACCATTCGGACCTGCCACTGGAGCCTCATTTGTGGCTTGCCGCCTGGTTGATCAGCAGTGCCGATTGCCCGGTGGAAGTTTTCGACTGGCCGCTGCCTGCCGGTGAACTAACGCTGGCCGTCGAACATCTACAACCCCGTGGCGTCCTGCTGTATTCCAGCAAGGCCATGAACCTGGCACAGCTGCCGCGACTGTTGAAAGGCGTGGGCTGCACAAAAATGATTGCCGGACCAACGGTATGCATCCACCACGCCGAGTTGTCCGCAAGCACCACAGGTATCGCTGATTTGTACCTGGCCGAAGATCCGTTATCGGCACATCGGGCGCTGATTCAGTGTGGGCTCATCTGATGAATCGAGCGGACTGCAAAATGCAATTGATCTGGCTGCGCAGCGACTTGCGCGTACATGACAACACCGCCCTCTCGGCCGCGGCTGCTCGCGGCCCCGTTGTCGCGGTGTATCTATTGAGCCCGGAGCAATGGCTGGAGCATGACGACGCGCCCTGCAAAGTGGACTTCTGGCTGCGTAACCTGCGCGCGTTGAGCCATGCGCTGGCCGCGTTGAACATTCCCCTGCTGATACGCAAGGCCACACGCTGGGATGACGCGCCGAACGTTCTGTTGGAGCTGTGCCGGCAGTTGCAGATCGATACGCTGCACCTCAACGAAGAATACGGCGTCAATGAAAGCCGGCGGGATGCTGCCGTAGACAGGGCGTTGACCAACGAAGGCGTTACGGTTCGCGCGTACCTCGACCAGTTGCTGTTCAAGCCAGGCAGCGTGCTGACCAAGACCGGTACTTACTTCCAGGTTTTCAGCCAGTTCCGCAAGGTGTGTTACGACCGCCTGCACCATTCGCTGCCCGGCTTGGTGCGTGCGCCGCTGGCGCAACCGTCGATGAATATTGTCAGCGACCTGATCCCCGAACATATCGAAGGCTTTGCGCCCCCCAGTGACAGTTTGCGCAACCTATGGCCGGCCGGCGAGGCTGAAGCACAACGACGCCTCGACAGCTTTACCGATGCCAGGATCGAGCACTACCAGAGCGACCGGGACTTCCCGGCGAAACCCGGCACCAGTCAACTCTCGGCCTACCTCGCCGCCGGTGTGATCTCGCCACGCCAATGCCTGCACGCCGCCCTGCAAAGCAATCACGGCGAGTTCGAGAGCGGCAAACCCGGTGCCATTACCTGGATCAACGAATTGCTCTGGCGCGAGTTCTACAAACACATCCTGGTGGGCTACCCACGGGTTTCCCGGCACCGCGCGTTCCGCCCGGAAACCGAAGCCCTGGCCTGGCGCGACGCCCCCGCGGACCTCGCGGCCTGGCAGTCGGGACGCACCGGGTTGCCGATCATTGATGCCGCCATGCGCCAACTGCACGAAACCGGCTGGATGCACAACCGCCTGCGCATGGTGGTGGCAATGTTCCTGAGCAAGAATCTGCTGATCGACTGGCGCGAAGGCGAGCGCTTTTTCATGCGTCACCTGATCGATGGTGACCTGGCCGCGAACAACGGCGGCTGGCAGTGGAGCTCATCCACCGGCACCGATTGCGCGCCCTACTTCCGGATTTTCAATCCGCTGAGCCAGTCGGAAAAATTCGACCCGAATGGCGTGTTCATCAGGCACTGGCTTGCGCAGCTGACTGAACTGGACCGAAAGGATGTGCACAACCCTGCTGCGCGTGGCTTGTTTGGTGTCGCGGACTACCCGCCACCGATCGTCAATCTGAGCACGTCCCGCGAGCGTGCCCTGAGCGCCTTCAGGAATCTGCCATCACGACAAGACTGCGCCGATCCGGTCGGCAGTGACTATGAGTAGTTGCCTTCAACGGTTCGCCAAGTTGGCAAAAAAACGACTGCGCCAGGCGGCCCTCCCTGCCGCCTGGCAGAAAAGGAGATCTGAATGAGTCGAACACCCGCACGACGATACTGGCTGACCGGAGCGAGCAGCGGTGTTGGCGCCGCACTGGCCGCAGAAATTCTCAAAACCGGCGCGCAACTGGCTGTCAGCTCCCGCTCGAAAGCGCCACTGAATGCGTTGGCGCAACGTTTTCCAGGACAAGTGCTGGTGGTGGCCGGGGACCTGACCAACAGTCAGACCGTACGCGAAATCGGCGAGAAGATCGCAGAGCAATGGGGCTCACTGGACACACTCATCCTCAATGCGGGTACCTGCGAGTACGTGGACGCCAGGCAGTTCGACGCATCGATCGTCGAGCATCTGATACGTACCAACCTGCTGGCCAGCAGTTTTTGTGCCGAAGCAGCCCTGCCCCTGTTGCGGGCCGGCACCACACCGCATCTGGTGGGCATGGCCAGTTCGGTCACCTACCTGCCCTTGCCCGGAGCGGAAGCTCATGGCGCCTCAAAGGCCGGCTTGCCCTACCTGTTCGACTCCCTGCGCATTGAGCTGGCCCCGGAAGGCATCGACGTTACGGTGATAAACCCTGGCACTGTCGAAACGCCGCTGGCCGCCAGCCGCGACTTTTCCATGCCGTTGAGCTGGACGGTGGACAAAGCCGCGCGATACCTCTTCGAAAAACTCAACGAGCGCCCGGCGGAAATTGCCTTCCCCGCAGCGTTCATGGCTACCCTCTGGCCACTTTCCAACTTGCCTGCACGGGTAAAACTGGCGATCGGCAATCGCATCGTGCGCAGTAATCCGCCGATCATGGACCGGCCATAAACCATCCCGACGACCTTTCACCCCGTGACGCAGCCATGAGGTCGCTGCGATGCGTGAACGCCCGGACGGGCGTCCGTCAGTGCTTTTACACAGCAGCCGATGACTGACTTACACTGCGCGCCATGAATACCATCCCCCACACGCAAATCG
Organism: Pseudomonas sp. PDM31; assembly: GCF_019218965.1. Lineage (NCBI taxonomy): Bacteria > Pseudomonadati > Pseudomonadota > Gammaproteobacteria > Pseudomonadales > Pseudomonadaceae > Pseudomonas > Pseudomonas sp. PDM31. The sequence goes on from NZ_JAHUWS010000006.1 coordinate 345,153, forward strand.
CGGACCCGGCAATCACCTGCTCGACCTGTGCAGCCTGCTGCTGTCAGCTCGAAGTCATGCTGATCACCGACACGGGTGTGCCTGAACGCTTCATCGATACCGATGACTGGGGCGGGGAAGTCATGCTGCGCCTGGATGACGGCTGGTGCGCAGCCCTGGATCGCAACACGATGATGTGCACCATCTACGAAAAGCGCCCGCTGATCTGCCGGGAGTTCGAGATGGGGGCGCCGGAATGCATCGAGGAGCGCCAGGGGATTTCTACGGCGTATCGCTAAACGAGAATGTGGGAGCGGGCTTGCTCCCAACGGCATTGCGACGAAAGCGGTGTGTCAGTCACATCAGTGTTGAATGTTAATCCGCTTTCGCGAGCAAGCCCGCTCCCACATTTAATCGAGTCTCGTCTTACAGCGGCATGGTGTAGTGCAACGCGTAACTTTCTATACCATCGTTTGGACTTGTGATCCCGGCGTTGGAATAGTGAGTTGCACGAACACCCACTTCATGACCACCGGCAAAGCGCAGCCCGACACCGAAACGGTCTTCGAACTGAAAGGCACTGCCCAGATCGTTGCCTTCGACTTCGGTACTGGAGAACAACGCCACACCGACGCCGAATTCGACATAGGGTTTGACGCTGTCACCGGCAAATTCGTAAACCAGCACCGGGGAGAGCGACAGGCTGTGGTTGCTCGAGGTCTCCTCACCATCCCAGTAGGTGTAGGCGCCGCTCCAGTAGCCGGTCAAACGACCGACATCACTCTGTAACCAGCTCTGGTCCCAATCCGATTGCATGCCCAGGCGGTAAGTCATGGTTGATTCGCCGGTCTGGCCAACCGAGAACTCAACACCTGTCGCCTGCGCGGTAAAACTTTGCCCCATTAGTGCGGCCGCAATCGCGGCCAAGCAGAATAGTCGCTTCACTAGAAACTTCCCTTTCCGAACGATTTCGTATGGTTTTTTGGTGCCCAGCAATCAAAGCTATAGAAGTCGGCGCTCAATCAGGAGTTCACTCCGACTTTACTTTCCCCCGGAATGTGCCTACCTGTCGAAGCTACGCACAATGCCGGACGTATTCCACAGTATTGGTAAGATATTTCTGAAATGTGCCGGGTCGGCACTGGTCCAGAACTGTGCTGGACGTGCAGGTCCGTCGGCGAGCAGATCGCCCTCGCTGAGCAGGCGCTGCAACTGCCGGGCGACAGCGGCACCGGTGTCGATCAGGCTGATGTCTTCGGGGATCATCTGTTTGAGCAGCGGTTTGAGGAACGGATAATGAGTGCAGCCCAGGATCAGGGTGTCAGCGCCGGCGGCCAGCAGCGGCTCGACGTAACCGGCAAGCAACTGACGCAGGGCCGCGCTGTGCAGGTCACCGTTCTCGATCAGTTCGACCAGACCGGGACAGGGTTGGGTGATAACCCGCACATCGGTGGCAAAACGATCAAGCAACGCGGCGAACTTGGCGCTCTGCAAGGTGCCGGTGGTGGCCAGCACACCGACGACGCCGCTACGGGTCGCGGCGGCGGCCGGCTTGACCGCAGGCTCCATGCCGACGATGGGCCATTGCGGATAGTCGCGCCGCAAGTCGGCGACGCCGGCAACGGTTGCCGTATTGCAGGCCAACACCAGGGCCTTGGCACCCTGCTGTCGAAAGAAGTCAGCCATCACGCTGCAACGCTGTCGGATAAATTCCGGGGTTTTCTCGCCGTAGGGAATATTCCCGCAATCGGCGACGTACATCAGCGTCTCGCTGGGCAGTAAACGCTGGATCTCGGCCAGTACCGAGAGCCCGCCGACGCCGGAGTCGAACACGCCGATCGGCGCTTCACGCATGTTTCGACCCACAGACGCTGCAGCCCGGATCTCGCTTGACCCGTAGCTCTCGAAAGCGCGTGCCCAGTGCGTCGATCAGCAACAGGCGCCCCACCAGCGGCTCGCCGAAACCGGCCAGCAACTTCAACGCTTCCAGGGCTTGCAGGCTGCCGACCAGCCCCACCAGCGGCCCGACCACGCCTGCTTCGCTGCAGGTCAATTCGGCTTCACTGCCATGCCCATACAAACAGTGGTAGCACGGACTTTCCTCGCGACGCGGGTCAAACACCGACAACTGCCCTTCAAGGCGAATCGCCGCACCACTGACCAGCGGTTTGCGTGCCGCCACGCAAGCGGCGTTGACCGCTTCGCGGGTGGAGAAATTGTCGGAACAGTCGAGGACCAGATCCACGCCAGCCACGACAGCGGCCAGGGAGTCTTCGTCGAGTGCCGCACGATGGGCGATCAAGCCGATTTCGGGGTTGATCGCGCTCAGGCGCTTGATCGCCGAATCGACCTTGCTCATGCCGACGCTGTCGGTATCGTGAATGATCTGGCGCTGCAGGTTGGTCAGGTCGACGCTATCGAAGTCCGCCAGATGCAACTCACCCACTCCGGCGGCAGCCAGGTACAACGCCACTGGCGCGCCCAGGCCACCCAGCCCGACGATCAGCACGCGGCTTTCCTTGAGTCGCAACTGACCGTCGATGTCGATGTGTTGCAGCAGAATCTGCCGACTGTAGCGCAGCAATTCCTGATCATTCAGCACGGCAGGCGCCCCAGACTGATGCGTTGGTGACCGCCCAGATCGGTGCGGCTGTGGACCTCTTCAAAACCGCGGCTCTGCAGCAAGTCGCGCACTGCCCCGGCTTGATCGTAACCGTGTTCGAGCATCAGCCAGCCTCCGGTTTCAAGGTGATCCGGGGCCTGGGCGACGATCAGACGCAAATCGTCGAGCCCGTCGACGCCCGCCACCAGGGCGCTGGCCGGTTCGAAGCGCACATCACCTTCCACCAGATGAGGATCGGCAGACGCAATGTACGGCGGATTACTGATGATCAATTGAAAACGCTGGCCCACCAGGGCGCTGAACCAGTGACTGCTCAACACCGTAGCGTTGGTCAGGTGCAGACGCTGGCGATTGCGCTCGGCCAGGGCGACAGCTTCCAGCACCCGGTCCACGGCAGTGACTTTCCACGCCGGTCGCTCGCTGGCCAGGGCCAGGGCAATCGCGCCGCTGCCGGTGCCAAGGTCGAGCACTTTGGCGGGGGTGGCCGGCAACAGTTCCAGTGCGGCTTCCACCAGCAGTTCGGTGTCGGGACGCGGGATCAGCGTATGTGGCGCCACTTCCAGATCGAGCTTCCAGAAACCTTGTTGCCCGAGGATGTAGGCCACCGGTTCGCCGCCACGACGACGCTGCAGGTACTCGGCAAACGTCAGCGCAGCCTCGCTCGGGACGATGCGTTCGGGCCAGGTGTGCAGGAAACTGCGGGACTTGCCCAGTGCCGCGGCCAACAACAGTTCGGCATCCAGGCGCGCCGTGGGCGAGTCGGGCAAATCGGCAGCGCGCAACAAGCTGGCAATGATCGTCATTCTATTGCCGCCAACTGATCGGCCTGGTACTCGGCCAGCAACGGTTCGATCACCGCATCAACTCCGCCGGCGAGGATTTCGTCGAGGGAATACAGCGTCAGGTTGACCCGGTGATCGGTGACCCGGCCCTGGGCAAAGTTGTAGGTGCGGATACGCTCGGAGCGGTCACCGGAACCGACCAGCAACTTGCGCTCGCTGGCAATCGCGTTGGCGGCGGCACTGGTCTGCTGGTCGTTGAGTTTGGCCGACAGCCAGGACATCGCCCGGGCACGGTTCTTGTGCTGCGAACGCTCTTCCTGGCACTCGACCACGATACCGGACGGCAAGTGGGTGATGCGGATCGCCGAATCGGTCTTGTTGACGTGCTGGCCGCCAGCACCGGAGGAGCGATAAGTGTCGATCCGCAAGTCTGCCGGATTGATCTCGATGGCTTCCTGTTCATCCGGCTCGGGCAGCACCGCCACGGTGCAGGCCGAGGTATGGATGCGCCCTTGGGACTCCGTCGCCGGAACCCGTTGCACGCGATGCGCGCCGGACTCGAATTTCAGCTTGCCGTAGACGTTATCGCCTTCAACCCGGGCGATGACTTCTTTATAGCCGCCGTGCTCACCCTCGTTCTCCGAGAGGATTTCCACGCGCCAGCCGCGACGCTCGGCATAACGCGAATACATGCGAAACAGGTCACCGGAGAAAATCGCCGCCTCGTCACCGCCAGTACCGGCGCGGATTTCGAGAAACACGTTGCGCCCGTCATTCGGATCCTTGGGCAGCAGCAGGCGTTGCAGATCGGCTTCCAGAGTGACCAACTGCTCCTTGGCCTCGCGGACTTCTTCCACGGCCATTTCGCGCATGTCCGGGTCGCTGTCCTTGAGCAGTGCCTGGGCACCTTCGAGGTCGCTCTGCACTTTGAGCAGCTGTTTATAGGCAGCCACAATCGGTTCGACTTCCGCGTATTCCTTGGAATAGGCGCGGAATTTATTCTGATCGGAAATGACCTCGCCATCGCCAAGCAAGGCGGTCAGTTCCTCGAAACGGTCCTGGAGGATGTCCAGCTTATTGAGCAGTGACGCTTTCATTGCGGTTTTTTATCCGAAAAGCTATCCGATGGGCCCTCACCGAGGGCAAAGAGTTCCTGGGCCATCGCCAGCGCATCCAGGCGACCTTCGGCAGAGAGCTTTTTCAACTGCACGCTCGGTGCGTGCAACAGTTTATTGGTCAGGCCGCGAGCCAGTTGCACCAGCACCTCTTCGGCGCTGCTGCCGTTGGCCAGCAGGCGCTGGGCCTTTTGCAGCTCTTCGTCGCGCAGGCGTTCGCTCTGTTGACGATAGGCCTTGAGCACGTCCACCGCTGCCAATTCGCGCAGGCGGACCATGAAATCTTCGGCACCGACCGCGACCATCTCTTCCGCCGCCTGGGCTGCGCCCTGACGACTTTTGAGATTCTCGGCGACCACTTCATGGAGGTCGTCGACGCTATAGAGGTAAACGTCGTCCAGCTCGCCGACTTCTGGCTCGATGTCGCGCGGTACGGCGATATCGACCATGAAAATCGGTTTGTGCTTGCGCAATTTCAAGGCACTTTCCACCGCGCCCTTGCCCAGAATCGGCAGCTGGCTGGCGGTAGAACTGATGACGATGTCGCTGCGCACCAGCTCCGCCGGAATGTCCGACAGCAGTACCGCATGGGCACCGAACTGCTCGGCCAAGGTGCTCGCGCGCTCCAGGGTACGGTTGGCGACCACGATGCGCTTTACGCCAAGGTCATGCAGATGACGGGCAACCAGGGTGATGGTCTCACCGGCGCCGATCAACAGGGCCTGACTGCGCTGCAGGTCGCTGAAAATCTGTTTTGCCAGGCTGACGGCGGCAAACGCCACGGACACCGGGTTTTCGCCGATGGCGGTATCGGTGCGCACCTGCTTGGCCGCATTGAAGGTGGCCTGGAACAGCCGCCCGAGCAATGGCCCGATGGTGCCGGCCTCGCGGGCGACGGCATAGGCCGACTTCATCTGGCCGAGAATCTGCGGCTCACCCAGCACCAGCGAATCGAGCCCGGAGGCCACCCGCATCATGTGACGAACTGCCGCATCATCTTCGTGCACATAGGCGCTTTCGCGCAGCTCTTCGAAGCTCAACTTATGATATTCGGCCAACCAGCGCAGCACGATATCTGCCGACAGGTGATCCTGTTCTATATAAAGTTCACTGCGATTGCAGGTGGAGAGGATCGCAGCTTCGCGGCTGTCGGTGAGTCGGCAGAGCTGCTGCAGGGCCTCAACCAGCTGCTCAGGGGTAAAAGCCACGCGCTCGCGGACGTCTACTGAAGCAGTCTTGTGGTTAATACCGAGTGCAAGGAAGGCCATTCAAAGTCGCTGATGGTGACGTGAAGCCGGCAATTGTCCTACTTCGACACATGGAGAACAACTACTCGATATCTATTGCCCCGGTAGACGACTCCCTGGTTTGCGAGCGGTTCTCGTTTACCTGCCCCCCTATAGGAGCTGGCTTGCAAGCGATGAACTGACAGGCCCCGCGCTTTTACCGTAAAAACACCCCTTCTCTAACGACTATCGCCGGCAAGCCGGCTCCTACACATTGGAAAATGCCGGGGCGGTTATGTTTGGCCGAAAGCTTGTGTCATGATGATCCGACCGCAGGTTAGTCGTCCTCCTCTTATATGAATAGATCCTCCGCGTTGCTCCTCGCTTTTGTCTTCCTCAGCGGCTGCCAGGCTTTGGCACCCGTGGCGCCGGACGGTGCTGCGCCGGTAGAAGACAGCACCCCGGTCCCTGAAAAGCCCAAGGTCTATAGCTCGTTCAGCGCAGATACCGTCTTCAGCCTGCTAAGCGCGGAACTGGCTGGCCAGCGCAATCGTTACGACCTGGCTTTGGACAACTATGTGACCCAAGCCATCAACACCCAGGACCCGGGCATCTCCGAGCGGGCATTTCGCATTGCCGAGTACCTGGGCGCCGATCAGCCCGCCCTGGACACTGCACTGATCTGGGCGAAAAACGCCCCGGATGACCTTGAGGCGCAACGGGCCGCAGCCGTGCAACTGGCGCGTGCGGGGCGCTATGACGAGTCCATGGTCTACATGGAGAAAGTCCTGCAAGGCAAGGGCGACACCCACTTCGATTTCCTTGCGCTGTCTGCGGCCGACACCGACCAGGACACCCGCAACGGATTGATGAAAAGTTTCGACAATTTGTTGCTGCGCCACCCGAACAACAGTCAGCTGATTTTCGGCAAGGCATTGCTGATGCAACAGGACGGTGACCCCAAGGGTGCGCTGGCCCTGCTGGAAGACCATCCACCCGAAGACGACGAAATCGCGCCGATCCTGTTGCGTGCACGCCTGCTGCAATCCCTGGATCGCGGCGACGAAGCCCTGCCGCTACTGAAAAAAAGCATCAAGAAGTATCCGGACGACAAGCGCCTGCGCCTGACTTATGCGCGCATGCTGGTTGAGCAGGACCGCATGGATGACGCCAAGGTCGAGTTCTCGAGCCTGGTCCAGCAGTATCCGGAGGACGACGATTTGCGTTACTCCCTGGCACTGGTCTGCCTGGAAGCCAAGGCCTGGGACGAGGCCAAGGGCTATTTGCAAGACTTGATCGCGCGGGACAGCCACGTCGACTCGGCGCATTTGAATCTCGGTCGAATCGCCGAGGAACGCAATGACCCGCAGGGCGCACTGATCGAGTACGACCAGGTCGGCCCAGGCAACGATTTCCTCCCGGCGCAATTGCGCCAGGCCGATATCCTCATGAACAACGGCAAGACCGCCCAAGCCCAAAGCAAGCTGGCGGCAGAGCGCGAGGAACAGCCCGATTACGCGATCCAGCTGTACCTGATCGAAGCCGAAACCCTGTCTGCCAACAACCAGGGCGACAAGGCCTGGAAAGTCCTGGAACAAGCCCTGCAACAATACCCGGATGATTTGAACCTGCTTTACACCCGAGCCATGCAGGCGGAAAAGCGCAATGATCTGGCACAAATGGAAAAAGACCTGCGCCTGATCATCAAGCGCGACCCGGACAATGCCATGGCGTTGAACGCCCTCGGCTATACCCTGTCTGACCGTACGACCCGTTATGCCGAAGCGAAAGCCTTGATCGAACAGGCACACCGGATCACTCCGGAAGACCCGGCGGTACTCGACAGCCTTGGCTGGGTGAATTACCGCATGGGCAATCTTGACGAAGCCGAACGCCTGCTGCGCCAAGCCCTGGAACGCTTCCCCGACCAGGAAGTCGCCGCTCACCTGGGTGAAGTCCTGTGGGCCAACGGCAAACAGCGCGAAGCCAGGCAAATATGGGGCAAATTCCTCAAGGACCAGCCTGACAGCCCTGCGCTACGCAGCACCATCAAACGCCTGACCGGATCAGAGACTCTTTAAAATCATGTTTTTGCGCCACATTATCGTTTTCAGCTTCATCGCCCTGCTCGCCGGTTGCGCGGGTTTCGGTGCCCGTGAATCGGTCGAGGGTCATGGTAACCCCGCCCAATGGCGCGAGCACAAAGACCAACTTGCGGGCCTTGATGGCTGGCAGATCGACGGCAAGATCGGCATTCGCGCGCCCAAGGATTCAGGCAGCGGCACGCTGTTCTGGCTGCAGCGCCAGGATTACTACGACATCCGCCTTTCCGGCCCGCTGGGTCGTGGCGCGGCTCGACTGACCGGACGCCCGGGCAAGGTTTCGCTGGAAGTTGCCAACCAGGGCCGCTATGAGGCTGCGACCCCGGAAGTCCTGCTCGAAGAACAGATGGGCTGGAAGCTGCCGGTGTCCAACCTGGCCTGGTGGGTCCGCGGACTTCCCGCGCCTGACAGCAAGAGTCGCCTGACCCTGGATGCCGACAGTCGCCTGGCCGGCCTGGAACAGGATGGCTGGAAGGTGGAATACACCCAATACACTCAGCTCAATGGTTACTGGCTGCCCGAGCGGATCAAGCTGCACGGCACCGATCTTGACGTCACCCTGGTGATCAAGACCTGGCAACCGCGCAAACTGGGGCAATGACATGCCGGACAATCGACTGATTCTGCCCTCTCCGGCAAAACTCAATTTGATGCTGCACATCACCGGTCGCCGTGAAGACGGCTATCACGAATTGCAGACGCTGTTTCAGTTCCTCGATTACGGCGACGAAATCACCTACGCCCTGCGCGATGACGGCGTCATTCACCTGCACACCGAGTTCGAAGGCGTCCCCCACGACAGCAATCTGATCGTCAAGGCCGCGAAAAAAATTCAGGAACAATCCGGGTGTGCGCTGGGTGTCGATATCTGGATCGAGAAAATCCTGCCCATGGGCGGCGGCATCGGTGGCGGCAGCTCGAATGCCGCTACGACATTGCTCGGACTGAACCATCTATGGCAACTGGGTTGGGATGAGGATCGATTGGCCGCCCTGGGGTTGACCCTCGGCGCCGACGTCCCGGTTTTCGTGCGTGGCCACGCCGCTTTCGCCGAAGGTATCGGGGAGAAACTGACCCCTGTCGACCCGGAAGAACCGTGGTATCTGGTGCTGGTACCGCAAGTATCTGTAAGTACGGCAGAAATTTTTTCCGATCCGTTGTTGACACGTAACTCGCCGCCCATTAAAGTGCGCCCCGTTCCCAAGGGAAACAGTCGAAATGACTGCTTGCCGGTGGTAACAAGGCGTTATCCAGAGGTACGTAACGCTTTGAATTTGTTAGGTAAATTTACCGAAGCAAAACTCACCGGAACTGGAAGTTGTGTGTTTGGGGGCTTCCCAAGCAAAGCTGAAGCTGATAAAGTCTCGGCCCTTCTTACAGAGACCCTTACAGGGTTTGTAGCAAAAGGAAGCAACATTTCGATGTTGCATCGCAAGCTGCAAGGTCTGCTCTAAGGAACCGATTACTGGGTAATCGTTGCAACAGATACAGGGGCGTCGCCAAGCGGTAAGGCAGCAGGTTTTGATCCTGCCATGCGTTGGTTCGAATCCAGCCGCCCCTGCCATTTTCTATACTCATCCAGGTTACCCTCAGCCTCTAGGTACTGCGCGTGTCCAAGATGATGGTCTTTACGGGGAACGCTAACCCCGATCTGGCTCGGCGTGTCGTACGTCAGCTGCATATCCCTCTCGGTGACATTTCTGTCGGTAAGTTTTCCGACGGCGAAATTACAGCCGAGATCAATGAAAACGTCCGCGGTAAAGACGTCTTCATTATCCAGCCGACTTGCGCTCCGACCAACGATAACCTGATGGAACTGGTAGTGATGGCTGATGCCTTCCGCCGCTCCTCGGCTACTCGTATTACTGCTGTTATTCCTTACTTTGGTTATGCCCGTCAGGATCGCCGTCCGCGTTCCGCACGTGTGGCTATCAGCGCGAAAGTCGTGGCTGACATGCTTACCGTAGTCGGCATCGACCGTGTTCTCACGGTTGATCTGCATGCTGACCAGATTCAGGGTTTCTTCGATATTCCGGTAGATAACATCTACGGCTCCCCGGTTCTGGTGGATGACATTGAAGATCAGCGCTTCGAAAACCTGATGATCGTGTCCCCGGACATTGGTGGCGTCGTGCGTGCACGTGCTGTTGCCAAATCCCTGGGCGTGGATCTCGGTATCATCGACAAACGCCGTGAGAAAGCCAATCACTCTGAAGTGATGCATATCATCGGTGATGTCGAAGGGCGTACCTGTATTCTTGTCGATGACATGGTCGATACCGCCGGCACACTGTGCCACGCGGCCAAGGCCTTGAAAGAGCATGGCGCTGCCAAGGTTTTCGCCTACTGCACGCACCCTGTGCTGTCGGGTCGGGCGATCGAAAACATCGAAAATTCCGTGCTGGACGAGCTGGTGGTAACCAATACCATCCCGCTGTCCGCTGCAGCACAAGCCTGTGCGCGTATCCGTCAACTGGATATCGCACCGGTAGTTGCCGAGGCGGTTCGCCGCATCAGCAATGAAGAATCGATCAGCGCGATGTTCCGCTAAGGGCCCTGCCCTTCTCGAACCTCTCGTTGACGAAAAGCGCCCCGCCCCGGCATTCCTGTCGGGGCGGGGCTTTTTTGCCCATATCGCCTTTAGCGCTGGTCGCAAACGCTGGGGCGAATGTGGTTATTTTGGAGATACAACATGAACGATTTTACCCTGAATGCTGAAGTGCGTTCCGACCTGGGGAAAGGTGCGAGCCGCCGCCTGCGTCGTCTCGCAAGCCTGGTTCCAGCTGTAGTTTACGGTGGCGAAAAAGCCCCTGAATCCATCAGCATGCTGGCCAAAGAAGTTGCCAAACTGCTCGAAAACGAAGCGGCTTACAGCCACATCATCGAGCTGAACGTTGGTGGCACCAAGCAAAACGTCGTAATCAAAGCCCTGCAGCGTCACCCGGCCAAAGGCCACGTGATGCACGCTGACTTCGTACGCGTAGTAGCTGGCCAGAAACTGACCGCTATCGTTCCAGTGCACTTCATCAACGAAGAAGCACCGACCAAGAAAGGCGGCGAAATCTCGCACGTTACTTCGGAAATCGAAGTTTCCTGCCTGCCGAAAGACCTGCCTGAGTTCATCGAAGTCGACCTGGCTAACGCCGAAATCGGTTCGATCATTCACCTGTCTGACCTCAAAGCCCCTAAAGGCGTTGAGTTTGTTGCTCTGGCTCACGGTGACGACAAGGCTGTTGCCAACGTTCACGCTCCACGTGTTGCTCCAGAAGCTGCAGAAGGCGCTGCAGAGTAATTCACTCTGCACGCTGGAGTGATCAAGTAACATCGCGGACTGGAACGTAGCGAGAAAGCGGGCGAGAACGCGGAGTTTACATAATGGTAAATGAGCAACTTTCGTCCACTTTCGCCGCACACCCAGATTGCGGCGATGTTATCCACCACTCCAAGGAAGGGCCCCTATCGTGACTGCCATAAAACTGATCGTTGGCCTGGGTAATCCAGGCGCTGAATACGAACAGACCCGGCATAACGCAGGGGCCCTTTTTGTTGAGCGCATCGCGAACGCACAAGGTGTGAACCTTGTGGCGGACCGCAAGTATTTCGGCCTGACCGGGCGCTATTCGCATCAGGGTCAGGATGTTCGTCTGCTGATTCCCACCACGTATATGAACCGTAGCGGCCAAGCCGTAGCGGCTCTCGCCGGGTTCTTCCGCATCAAGCCTGAAGAAATCCTCGTGGCGCACGACGAACTCGATCTGCCTCCGGGCGTCGCCAAGCTCAAACAGGGCGGCGGCCATGGCGGTCACAACGGGTTGCGCGACATCATTGCGCAATTGGGCAATCAGAATACCTTTCATCGCCTGCGGCTTGGCATTGGCCACCCGGGCGTTGCCAGTATGGTTTCAAACTTCGTCCTGGGTCGTGCGCCACGCGCCGAACAGGAAAAACTCGATGCCAGCATCGACTTTGCCCTCGGCGTGCTGCCGGATATCCTCGCCGGTGAATGGAACCGCGCGATGAAAAACCTGCACAGCCAGAAGGCCTGACTCTAATCCGAGGGGATACACCATGGGATTCAATTGCGGCATCGTCGGCCTGCCTAACGTCGGCAAGTCCACCCTGTTCAACGCCCTGACCAAATCCGGGATCGCGGCCGAGAACTTCCCCTTCTGCACCATCGAACCCAACAGCGGTATCGTGCCGATGCCGGATCCGCGTCTGGATGCCCTGGCAGCCATCGTCAATCCAAAGCGCATCCTGCCGACCACCATGGAATTCGTCGACATCGCTGGCCTGGTCGCCGGCGCATCGAAAGGTGAAGGCCTGGGCAACAAGTTCCTGGCCAACATCCGTGAAACCGATGCCATCGCCCACGTGGTCCGCTGCTTCGAAGACGAGAACGTGATTCACGTCTCCAACAGCGTCGACCCTAAACGCGACATCGAGATCATCGACCTGGAACTGATCTTCGCCGACCTCGACAGCTGCGAGAAGCAACTGCAGAAAGTCGCGCGCAACGCCAAGGGCGGCGACAAGGACGCAGTGGTCCAGAAAGGCCTGCTGGAGCAACTGATCGCGCACTTCACCGAAGGCAAGCCGGCGCGCAGCCTGATGAAGAACATGGGTGCCGACGAGAAAGCGGTGATCAAGGGCTTCCACCTGCTGACCACCAAGCCGGTGATGTACATCGCCAACGTCGCTGAAGACGGTTTCGAGAACAACCCGCACCTGGATGTGGTTCGCGCCATCGCCGAAGAAGAAGGCGCCATGGTGGTTCCGGTCTGCAACAAGATTGAAGCGGAAATCGCCGAGCTCGACGACGGTGAAGAGAAAGACATGTTCCTCGAAGCCCTGGGCCTCGAAGAGCCTGGCCTTAACCGCGTGATCCGCGCCGGTTACGAAATGCTGCACCTGCAGACCTACTTCACTGCCGGTGTCGAAGAAGTCCGTGCCTGGACCGTCCGCGTGGGTGCTACCGCACCACAAGCCGCTGGCGTGATCCACACCGACTTCGAAAAAGGCTTCATCCGCGCCGAAGTGATCGCCTACAACGACTTCATCCAGTACAAGGGTGAAGCCGGTACCAAGGAAGCCGGTAAATGGCGCCTGGAAGGCAAGGACTACATCGTCAAAGACGGCGACGTGATGCACTTCCGCTTCAACGTGTAAAACATCGCTCAAGAAAAAGCCGCGTTTGATACGCGGCTTTTTTGTGCCTGGAATATTTGCCCGCAACACCACCAACTCATTGTGGGAGCGGGCTTGCTCGCGAAGGCGGTGTGTCAGTAAGAGTTATACCAACTGACACACCGCCTTCGCGAGCAAGCCCGCTCCCACAGGGGGATTTTTGTTGGGTCAGGTCTTTTTGGTACGCGGCAGGAAAATCGCCAAAATCCCCAACAACGGCAAGAACGAGCACAAGTAGTACACGTACTCGATGCCATGAATATCCGCCAGATACCCGAGCAACGCCGCGCCAATCCCGCCAAAGCCGAACATCAGGCCGAAGAACACCCCGGCAATCATCCCGACATTGCCCGGCACCAGCTCCTGGGCGTACACCACGATCGCCGAGAACGCCGAAGCGAGAATGAAGCCAATGACCACGCTGAGGATACTGGTCCAGAACAGGTCGACATGGGGCAGCAGCAAGGTGAACGGCGCAACGCCGAGAATCGAGAACCAGATCACTGCCTTGCGCCCGATCTTGTCGCCGATCGGTCCGCCAAAGAATGTCCCCGCCGCTACCGCACCCAGGAAAAGGAACAGATGAAGCTGCGAACTGGCCACTGACAGGTCGAACTTCTCGATCAGGTAGAAAGTGAAGTAACTGGTGAGGCTGGACATGTAGAAATACTTGGAGAACACCAGCAGCCCGAGCACCACCAGCGCGCTGATCACTCTTCCCCTGGACAGGCCGTGAGTCGCCGCCTGACCCTGCTTGAGCTTGAACAGGTTCAAGTGATTGGCGTACCAGCGGCTGATGCGATAGAGCACGAACAGCGCAAACACCGCGAACAGACCGAACCAGGCCACGTTGCCTTGGCCGTAGGGAATGATGATCGCCGCCGCCAGCAATGGACCGAATGCCGAGCCGGCATTGCCGCCAACCTGGAAAGTCGATTGCGCCAGCCCGTAGCGCCCGCCCGAGGCCAGTCGCGCCACGCGAGAAGCTTCCGGGTGAAAGGTCGAAGAACCGATTCCGATCAAGCCCGCCGCCAGCAGGATCAGGGCAAAGCTGCCGACAATCGACATCATTACAATCCCGACCAGCGTGCAGACGGTACCTGCCGGTAACAGCCACGGCTTGGGATGGCGATCGGTGTGATAGCCGACCCACGGCTGCAGCAGTGAGGCCGTCAGCTGAAAGGTCAGAGTGATCAGGCCGACCTGGGTGAACGTCAGGCCATAGTTGGCCTTGAGCATCGGGTAGATCGACGGCAGCACCGACTGAATCAGGTCGTTGATCAAGTGCGCCAGCGCTACCGCGCCGATGATGCGCATGACCAGGGGACTGCTTTGGGAAGTGGCCGGCGCTGAACCGGTCTGGACGTTGCTGATAGCCATGAGAGTTTCCGTACAACAGATGGGTGCAAACGGGCAGGAGCGACAATGTGCCATTTTTCCCCGTGGCAGCGCCATCCCCTTAGCCAGCTAACGAACTTGAATATCACTTCGAGGTAACTAGTGGCGCAAAGCCATGGTCTGAATCTTGCCTTGTTTGTCTGCTTGAACGCGGCCCCTCACAAAGGGGACCGAGAATGGGAAGTTTCGCTACAGAGTCGGCCCACAGAGCTGGCGCGGGTGAACTTTCGAGGCCTATTACAAGGGCACAGGTCGAGCGCGCGACAGCCTCGATGCACGCAGATGGTGCGTGGTGTCCAGAGGAGTCTTGGGGCATGCAGGCTTTTTTATCACCGGGGATCAGATTACTGGGGCGTTTTGGCTTCGCTCGAAAATTTCAGCTGTTGTTTCTGTTGTTTATCCTGCCGCTGGCCGGCAGCCTGTGGATGATCGGTCTGGACTATCGCGACAAGCTGAGCCTGATCGCCGGTGAACGGGCCGGCGTGCGTCAGTTGCTCGCCCTCGATGCGCTCGACAATCTGCTGGCCGCCCAGCGTGACCGTGCTGCCCGTTGGCGCGCGACGGAAACCAATCGACAACCAACGCCAGCCACCCTCGCCGCCATGGCTGCGTTCGATGCAGTGCAGCCGGCGGTCACCCAGGCCAATTCACAGCTGGGCAACGCCCTGCAAAAAGAAGGCGCCGAAGGCGAAACCCTGGTCCGCTATCAAGCCCTGCAAAGCACCCTCAACGGCCTCGACTCAAAAAGCCTGGGCAACGTCGGCTGGTGGCCGGACGGCTACGATCGCTTCACCAAGGCCATGAGCGCCCTGCACGCCTTGCGCGAGCAGATCGCCATGGACAATCGCCTGACCCTGGCGCCGTGGCTGGAAACGTATCTGCTGACGCAGATCTCCACCCAGCACGCACCGGATCTGATCGAACGGGTCGGCCAACTGGCGGCAGTAGGTCAGGCGTCGGTGGTATCGGGACAATTCACCCTGCAGAGCCGACTGCAACTGCGTGATTTGCGCAGCCGCATCGGTGATGCCCGGGAGCAGATGGTTAAAACCGCTAGCGTGCTCGAAGCACGGCTGCCCAGCGAGCTGCAAACCTGGGCCGGACAATACAGTGACAGCCTCAAACACCTCGACACAGGCCTCAAGGTTCTGGATGACGGAGTGTTCGGCGCCAGCATCACTCTGAGACCGGAAGAGTTCGAGCGCAGTCTGGACGCCCTGCTCGCCGACCTCGCTGCTTTGCGCCTGCAATCACTGGAGTCGCTGGATCAACGCCTGAACTACTACCACGACTCGGCCATCCGCCAGTTCACGATGGTCGCGAGCGTGTTCAGCCTCCTGCTACTGGCCGCGCTTTACCTGTTCACCTGCTTGCAGTCTTCGATCCGCCGCAGTGCCAGCGGAATCACCGTGCTTGCCGAGGCCTTGCGCGACGGCAATCTGAGCGTGCAGGTAGCGGTTCAGGGCCGGGATGAGCTTGCAGTGATCAGCACTGCGCTGAATGTCGCCGTGGTGCAGCTACGCGCCAGCCTGCAGGGGGTCGATCACGAGACCCTGCAATTGAGCAACGCAGTACAGACCCTCAATCATCATTCCAGTGGTGCCTTGGGTGAAGTCGAAGCCCAGCAATTGCAGATCAGCCAGATCGCCGCAGCAGCAACGCAACTGGCCGCGACCTCCCAAGGGGTGGCTCACAGTTGCGAACAGGCCTCTGACAGCGCCCAGCACACCCGACGCATTGCCACCGACAGCAGCCGTGACAGCCAGCGCACCACCGCGAGCATCCAGCAACTCAATCACCGCCTGAACGAGACGGCAGCGGCATTGGGCCGGGTCAGTGAGCAGGGGCAGCAGATCCAACTGGTGGTCGATACCATTCGCGGCGTTGCCGAGCAGACCAACCTGCTGGCACTCAACGCCGCCATCGAGGCAGCCCGTGCCGGTGAACAAGGGCGCGGCTTTGCGGTAGTGGCCGATGAAGTACGCAGCCTGTCGCAGCGCACCCAGTCTTCGACCGCGCAAATCGCCGGCACGGTCGACAGCTTGCGCAGTACGGTGAACGAAGCCGTCAGCCTGATGGAAGCTGCCTGCGGCCAGGCAGAGTCCGATGCCCACGCGGTCACAGGCCTGGGCGAACGGCTTGGGGAAATTGCCAGCGCCGTGCAAAGCGTCACCGATACCCTGGCGCAAATCGCCACGGCAGTGGAAGAACAGGCCTGTACCGCCGACGAGGTCAGCAGCAATATCCAGCAGGTCGACCAAGCCGCGGTGCGCTTGCTCGAAGGGGCTCGTGCGGTGAACCGGACAGCGGATACCTTGAGTCATGGCAGCAAGGCACTGAGCGACAACACCGGGCGATTCCGTTTGAGTTGAAACGAGTGTCCCGCTCTCCGATCGCCGCTTTCGCTGCTTTCGCCGCTGCTCAGGGGCAGATTTTGATAAACAATTGAAAGCGCAGAGAAATATTTTAGATTTATGCTTGACGCATCCCCGTTACCGGTGAATAATGCGCGCCACTTGGCTACATAGCTCAGTTGGTTAGAGCATAGCATTCATAATGCTGGGGTCCGGGGTTCAAGTCCCTGTGTAGCCACCAAGTACTAAAAACGGCTTACCGAAAGGTAGGCCGTTTTTTTATGCCTGCTGTTTATGCCTGCTGTTTATGCCGACTGTAGGAGCGAGCCTGCTCGCGATGGTCGTTAACGAATACGTGTGTTAGCTGGTTAAACGCGGCGCTCTTGAGCCCATCGCGAGCAGGCTCGCTCCTACACCGCCGGCAACGCCCGATCCCAGATCTGTCAGGTACGCAACCAAACCCTTGTGAAACCCCGTCGCCGCCACCGGAATTCTCTGACGGCTTCTGCGCCGGTTTGCACCCCTCCCTTTCGACCGATACAGTCCAGTGATCCTTTATCCAACGGACGGAGTGCCCCGCGTGTTCTCAGCCCTGCATTTGAGCCGCTTTCGCCTGTCAGCCCTGGCATTGATCGCCAGTGCACTGACGCTTGCCGCATGCCAGAACGCTTCGGCGCCGACTTTACCGTCCGCACCGGAAAGCGCCTCCGGTTACCGCACCGACCTGCGCACCCGCCACGCGGAGAAATACATGGCGGCAGCGGCCAACCCGTTGGCGGCCGAGGCTGGCCGGGAGATGTTGCGTCGGGGTGGTTCGGCCATCGATGCGGCGATTGCGATGCAGGCTGTGTTGACCCTGGTCGAACCGCAATCTTCGGGCATTGGCGGCGGCGCACTGATCGTCCTCTGGGACGGAAAGTCCGTGCGCACCTACGATGGCCGCGAAACCGCACCGGCTGGCGCCACCGAGAAGCTTTTCCTGCAAGCCAACGGGCAACCGATGGAGTTTACCCGGGCGCAGATCGGCGGCCGCTCGGTGGGCACGCCAGGGGTCTTGCGCGCCCTGGAGCTGGCCCATCGAAAACACGGGCGCCTGCCTTGGGCGCAATTGTTTGAACCGGCGATCAAACTCGCCAGGCAAGGCTTTGCCATTTCCCCACGCCTGCATCGATTAATTGCTGCAGACTCGTCCTTACGGCGTTCGCCGGAGATGGCGGCGTATTTCCTGAACGCCGATGGCAGCCCCAAGGCAGTCGGCACCAATCTGCAGAACCCGGCGCTGGCCGCGGTGCTCAAACGTATCGCCAACGAAGGTCCAGATGCCTTGTACACCGGCCCGGTCGCCGAGGAAATCGTGGCCAAGGTGCAGGGCCACGCCAACCCTGGCAGTCTTTCCCTGAACGATCTCAGCCGCTACCAGGCGAAGGAACGCGCACCTCTGTGCACCGATTACAAACGCTGGCAGGTTTGTGGCATGCCACCACCATCTTCAGGCGGGATCGCCTTGGCGCAGATCCTCGGCGCGCTGCAGGCCCTGGAGACTCGCGACAGGCATCTGGCCCTTGCAGCGCTGAAACCGGTCAAAACCAGCGCACCTGCCGGTAGCGAACCTGCACCTGAAGCCGTGCACCTGATCTCTGAAGCCGAGCGCCTGGCCTATGCCGACCGTGCGCAGTACGTGGCCGACTCCGACTACGTACCCGTTCCGGTCAAAGGCCTGATCGACCCGACCTACCTGGCCAGTCGCGCCGCCCTGATCGGCGAACGCAGCATGGGCACCGCCCGCCCCGGTACCCCGCCTGGCATTCAGGTGGCCTACGCGCCGGATCGCTCGCCTCTGCGCATTTCCACGTCGCAGGTGGTAGCCGTCGATGACGCCGGCGGTGCCGTGTCCATGACCACCACCATCGAATCGGCGTTCGGCTCGCACCTGATGGTGCAGGGCTTTCTGCTCAACAACGAACTGACTGACTTCTCGTTCATCCCCGAAGAAAACGGGCAGAAAGTCGCCAACCGCGTCGAGCCCGGCAAACGCCCCCGCTCGTCCATGGCGCCGACCCTGGTCTTCGATCGCCAGAGCGGTGAATTCCTCGCCACCATCGGATCGCCCGGCGGTTCGCAGATCATCGAGTACGTCGCCAAATCCACCATCGGCCTGCTCGACTGGAACCTGGATGCGCAAGCCGCCATCAACCTGCCCAACTTCGGCAGCCGCAACGGCCCGACTGAACTGGAGCTCGGTCAGTTCAGCCCGGGGCTGATTCAGGCGCTCAAAGACAAGGGGCACGTCGTGACCGAGATCGACATGACCAGCGGCACCCAGGCGATCGTTCGGCTGAAGGATGCCCAAGGCAAGGCGTCGCTGACGGGGGGCGCCGATCCCCGGCGTGAGGGACAGGCGTTAGGGGATTGAGTCGTATGCACGAACGAGAAAGGGCTTACCGGATGGCAGGCCCTTTTTTATGCAGGCCAAATCCTCATGGATTCTCCCACGGGCAACGATCACCGTCCCCGCCTCCGCCGCCACGGCCCCTTCACTCACACCACGCCGGTAGCCGGACATCCGGCGACGCTTGGGATTCGGTTTGCGAAGTAAACCGCGCTACCCGCACCCACCGCGCCCATCACTGCGCAGAACATCACGCAGATCCACGGACTCCATGGCATCAGACCAATGAGCAACAGCGGCGTAATGCTCGCCCAGGCGGCATAGGCGATGTTGTAGGTAAATGAAATGCCCGAGACCCGAATCCGCGCAGGGAACAGGCTGACCATCACCGAAGGCACCGCGCCGACTACCCCGCAAGCGAGCCCGGCCACCGCATAGGCTAGCCCGATCCAGTCACTGCCGAGAATCAGGCTGCAATAAAGTACGCCGATGCCCAGCGGCAGCAACAGGCTGTACAGCATCACGGTGCGCCAGGCGCCGATACGATCGACCAGCAACCCGGCGAGTACACAACCGATATTGAGAAACACGATGCCCAAGGCACTCAGGGCAAAGGTGTGGCTGGCGGTCATGCCAAAGGTTTTCTGCATCATGGTTGGAGTGATGACCACGAATACCACCACTGCCGAGGTCAGGACGCAGGTGAGGATCATGGCCGGTAATACGGCCAGGCGATGCTCACGCAAGACCGTACGCAGTGGCAACTCACCGGCCGCCTCGCGCCGCGCCTGCATGGCCATGAACACCGGGGTTTCGCTGAGCCAGCGACGCAACCAGACACCGATCACGCCGAATACGCCGCCCAGCAGGAATGGATAGCGCCAGGCGTAATCGAGAATTTGCTCCGGGGTAAATGCCTGCGCCAGAAAGGTCGCGGTCAATGCGCCGATCAGGTAGCCGAAGGTCAGCCCCGCCTGCAAAAAGCCCAGGGCATAACCGCGATGCCCCGCCGGCGCATGCTCGGCCACGAACACCCACGCACTCGGGACTTCACCACCCACAGCCGCCCCCTGCAAGATGCGCAGGAGCAACAGCAACAACGGTGCGAAATAGCCGATTTGCGCATAGGTCGGCATGATGCCGATCAACAGGCAGGGCAGCGCCATCATCAGGATGCTCAGGCTGAAGACTTTCTTGCGCCCCAACCGGTCGGCGAAATGCGCCATCAGAATGCCGCCCAATGGCCGCGCCAGATAACCGGTGACGAAAATCCCGAAGCTTTGCAGCAGGCGCAGCCATTCGGGCATTTCCGGGGGGAAGAACAACTGGCTGAGAGTGAGCGCGAAAAACACGAAAATGATGAAGTCGTAGATTTCCAGCGCCCCGCCGAGGGCGGCGAGCCCCAAGGTCTTGTAGTCCGAGCGGTTGAACGGCGCCGGGCGCGAGTCGGTGTTGGCAGTCATGAAAAGAACTCTGGTGCGGGCAATAAACCAAGGCGCCCATGGTCTACGCAAAAGCGCCCATGGACAACCCGTTAGACCAAAGTCCCATAGCCACAAAACAGCCCCGCAAAAAAACTCGGGTTGAATTAAGGTTGGCGCCTTTCCAGACGGGCCTCACTCGCCCGAAGACCACAACAAACATAACAATACGAGGTACCCCCGTGGCCGCTGATATCGAAGATACCCGCTCTGCCCGCTTTGCCCTGCGCTGTTCAGGTTTTGCCGAACGCTGGTTCCCCGACTCCTGGGTGTTTGCCGCGCTGGCAGTGATTATCGTCGTCGTGGCTACCCTGGCCATGGGCGCCAAACCCACCGATGCCGCCGTGGCCTTCGGTGACGGCTTCTGGAGCCTGATTCCGTTCACCATGCAAATGGCTTTCGTGGTGATCGGTGGCTACGTGGTCGCGAGCTCACCACCTGCTGTGAAGCTGATCGACCGCCTGGCGAGGATCCCGAAAAACGGCCGTTCCGCCGTGGCTTGGGTGGCGGTGATATCCATGGTCGCGTCGTTGCTGAACTGGGGCCTGTCGCTGGTATTCGGCGGCTTGCTGGTGCGCGCCCTGGCCCGCCGTACCGACCTTAAAATGGACTACCGCGCCGCCGGTGCCGCTGTCTACCTGGGTCTCGGCGCAGTCTGGGCCCTGGGCCTGTCGTCGTCCGCAGCGCAATTGCAGGCCAACCCGGCCAGCCTGCCGCCGTCGATCCTGGCGATCACCGGTGTAATCCCATTCACCGAGACAATCTTTCTCTGGCAGTCCGGCGTGATGTTGCTGACCTTGATCATCGTTTCCGTGATCGTTGCCTACGCCACCGCCCCTGGCCCGAACACCGCACGAGACGCCAGCGCCTGCGGAGTGGACCCGAGCTTCAGCCTGCCACCGCTGCAACCGCGCACCCGACCCGGTGAATGGCTGGAATACAGTCCGCTTCTGATCATTCTGCTGGTGCTGCTGGCCGCCGGATGGCTGTTCCACGAGTTCTCGGTCAAACCGGCAATCACCGCGATTTCCGGGCTCAACACCTACAACTTCCTGTTCATCATGGTCGGCGCCCTGCTGCACTGGCGTCCGCGCAGCTTCCTTGATGCCGTATCCCGTGCAGTGCCAACTACCACGGGCGTGCTGATCCAGTTCCCGCTGTACGGCTCCATCGCCGCGCTGATGACCACGGTCAAAGGTGCCGATGCGCAGACCCTGGCCCATCACATCTCGACCTTTTTCGTCAGCATCGCGTCCCATGACACTTATGCACTGCTGATGGGCGTGTACTCGGCGATCCTCGGCTTCTTCATTCCGTCCGGCGGCGGCAAATGGATCATCGAAGCGCCGTATGTGATGCAAGTGGCGAACGACCTGAACTACCACCTGGGCTGGGCCGTACAGATCTACAACGCCGCAGAAGCCCTGCCCAACCTGATCAACCCGTTCTACATGCTGCCATTGCTGGGCGTGCTGGGGTTGAAGGCGCGGGACCTGATCGGTTTCTCGTTCGTACAGTTGCTGGTGCACACACCGCTGGTGCTGGTGTTGCTGTGGGCGCTGGGGACGACACTGACGTATACCCCGCCGGTGATGCCGTAAGCGAAAGCTGATTGCACCTGCTGCGCGCGGGTGCAATCAGTCTTTGATCAGAAGTTTGTAAGCCTTACTGCGCCTCGACCGGGCGCAGACGGTACTGCGGCGGCAGTTGCTCGAAGCCGCTGATGGTGGTGTTCAGGCTTTTCCAGCGACCGTCCTTGATGCCGTAGATGCAACCGTGGATCGACAGGCTCTGCCCGCGATGCCAGGCATTTTGCACAATGCTGGTATGGGCGACGTTGGCCACTTGCTGGATCACGTTGAGTTCGCAGAGGCGGTCGACCTGCTCCTCTTCGGTGGCCAGTTTGGCGAGCTCTTCGCGCTTTTCGTAGTAGAGATCGCGGATCGAACGCAGCCAGCCGTCGATCAGGCCGAACTGGCGATCCTGCATCGAAGCACGCACGCCGCCGCAACCATAGTGACCGGTCACGAGGATGTGTTTGACCTTGAGCACATCAACCGCGTACTGAATCACCGACAGGCAATTGAGGTCGGTGTGCAGCACCACGTTGGCCACATTGCGGTGTACGAACAGATCGCCCGGCAGCATGCCGACGATCTCGTTGGCCGGCACCCGGGCGTCGGAACAACCGATCCACAGGAATTCCGGAGTCTGTTGGCGGGCCAGCTTGGCGAAGAAGTCAGGATCTTCCTTAGTGATTGCGTCAGCCCAGCGCTCGTTGTTATCAATCAGATCTTGTAATTCGTTCATGGGATGTAGCCTCGTGAATGATGCGCAGCTTTGACAGACAACCGTCCGTCGGGGTCACGTGCGTGAGTGGAAAATGTCCCTGATTTCTATCTCGGCTCCACGCCGGTGGAATTCTCATGAGTACGGTGGGTCCACCCTTGTAAGGCCCACAGTATATGAGGAATTGCCATGACTGATTCACGACGTCCATACGATGCGGTGCAACCTGAGCCCATCGATGACAACGAAGATCGCATGGGTTCGATGCATGAGCTGGATTTTGACGAAGAAGAACCCAGCGCCAGGATCGGTGATGAATTGCCAGAGGGCGAGCGTGAGCAGCTTATGCCCCGCCAGCGCGTTATTGAAGCCGGCATGACCGGTGCCTCGACCGATGACCATGAACCCACCGATGACGACATGAGCCCGCAAACCCTGATCCGCGAAGACGGGGCGCGAGATGCCCGTGAAGCAGGCGAAGATGGTCGGGCCGATTGGGACTTGAGCGTGGTTGATGAAGACGATATCGGCGGAGGTAACGGGCTGGATGAGGCGGAGATGGCGCAGCGGGATCCGCTTGATCGCAAGCGTTGATTGTTGGCACCCGTGAGGGCGTCATCGCGGGCGAGCCCGCGATGCTTTCTGGTTCAATCCACCAAGGTACAGGCCATCACCACCGCATCTTCGCGCCCGCCCACCGCCGGATAGTAATCACGGCGCCGACCGATCTCATTGAAACCATATCGCTCATACAGTTTGAACGCCGCGGTATTGCTGTCACGCACTTCCAGAAAGCACTCCCGCGCATCGGCCTTGTAGGCAATCGCCATCAGATGTTCAAGCAAGGTCAGCCCCAGGCCACGTCCCTGGTTTTCCGGCTTGACGGTAATGTTCAGCAGATGTGCCTCATCGAGGATGATCTGCACCACCCCGTGCCCCACCTGCTGCTGGCCTTCGAACATCAGCCAGATCTGATACTTGCCCAGGCCGTCGAGGAATATCCCGCGGGTCCAGGGATGGCTATACGCCGCGTACTCGATTTTCAGCACGGGCTCCAGGTCCGCCTCGGTCATCGGGCGGAACGATACAGCGTCACTCATTCGATTCTTTCCAGCGCGCCATCAGCCGACGCATGGCTTGCCAGACATCAGCCTTACGCTGTGGCTCTTCCATTAATGATTCCAGGCCAGGCAACGCCCACGCCGAGCCCAGCCCTTCGATTTGCAACTCGCGGTTGAACGCCTCGGCATCCGCCTCACCGGCAAACCGTACCGCGGGCAGGCCGATCAACCACAGACAGACACAGGGTGACTCTTCCATTCGCACGCTAAGGAAGCCTTGCACAAAATCACGGGCCGCTTCCGGCCCTTGATCCATCGAGCCCCGGGCCAGCAGGGGCCAGCGCACCGGCTCGCCAACGATTTGCGGGCTGTCCGGCAGGCCGGCTGCGCGCAGCATGTCTTTGAGCAGCAGGTAAGCCGGATCGCGGGTCTGGAAGGATTCGCCTGTGGGTAACTCCACCAGCAGCAGGCAGCGGCCGGCCCGCAGCAATTGCAGGGCAAAACGGGGAGGCGGCACCACCGGCGCCTTGACCACGACCGGGGCCAGCTCTTCTTCAGGCTTGGCGCCCGTGCGCGTGCTGGCCAGTGAAGGACGAGGCACTTCGATCTTCGCCCGCTCAATTGGCGCGGCAGTCGGCTCGGCGGCTGTTTTGGCCACAGGCACAGGCGTCGCTGCAGGAGTCAGCGGCACGACGACCAGCGGCTCTGGTATCTCAAGCAGCTCGGGCCGCGACGGTGCAGCAAAGGGCAATTCGGTGCGCGGCAGCCAATTGACCACCTGCATGGCGGCCAGATAAGCGCGACGACGGGACTCGATAAGCAAAGGTCGGCCACTTGTGGATAACTGATAGTGCGCCGATTCTACCGCCCTTCGCTGAAGATCGCCCGCAGTTGATCGATTGGTTTCACTGATAGTCCACTTATGAAAAATGGCGACAGCCTGTCCCGAGAGTGAATCGCATTGCCCCCGATGCAGTACAATCGCCGCTTTTAATCGCCAAGCAGCCGGCCATTCCGATGATCGAACCCAAGCGCGTCTTGCGCGCCCTCGCTGAACACTGGGCACTTCTGGAGCCACTGTGCGAGCACTTCGACCAAGGCACACTGAGCCTGAACGAACTGCGCACGCAACTGGCCGCCCAGCAACTCGACAGTACGCCGCAGGACATCACCAGCCTGCTGGACGTGTGGATCCGCCTCGATATCCTGGTTCCGGTGGCGAAAAGCCCGAACCGCTTCGAACTCAATGCGCAGATCCACGACTTCCTCGCCTACCTGCGCCGTGAGCACCGTCTGGGTCTGTGCCTGGAGATTGAAGCTTACCTGCGCCACCTCGAACGCCTGGCGGGTTACATCCAGGACGCTTTCGACATCCGCGATGGCAACGACCTGGCGCGCCAGTTGCGCCTGCTCGACATGCGCGTTCGCGACGTTTTGAAGAAGCTCGACAACGACGAACAGGCCTTGGTAGCCGTCGCCGAACGGGCGAAAACCAGCGACCGGCAGATCCCGCTGCGTCAGCGTTATGCTGAAGTGCTGGCGACCTGGGACGAATACGTCGAGCCGATGATTGATCTGGTGAACGCCGATGGCGCCTTCGAACAAGGCGTGCGCAAGGTCGAAACGGTGCTGCTGAAGATGCTCAGCGAGCAGCAACGCCTGGGCCATCTGGTCGATGATGACATGCTGTTGCGCACCCACGCGCGCATCCTCGAAATGCAGACCAGCGCCCAGTTGACCCTGCGTCACGCCCGCGAGCTGCTGCTGCCGCTGCGTGAAGAAGCGCGACGCCACAACGCCGTGACCCGTGGCGCAGCACTGGCCTTGTCGGCCATTCGCCGTAAAGGCATCGACGCTGTGCCGCAAGCCGCGATGCCGATGTTCACCCGCCCGCAAAGTACCTTCCTCGGCAGTGCCAGCCAGGTTGAAGCCTACGTTTATGCCCTGGCCCGTTTCGAACCGAAACCGGCGCGTTTCCCCAAGGCTCACAAGACCCAGAAAGGTGAAGCCCCGCGCGCGCCTCGTACCGTTCGGGAAATGCTCGAGCGCTGCGAGGACGCCCTGCCGATGCCGGACCTGATGACCTGGCTGTTGGAACAGGAGCCGGACGGCGCCACCGACGAATTGCTGTACTGGTTCTCGCGCCTGTCCCGGGAGAAACGCTTCAGGCGCGAGCGTCTGGAACGTCGCGAATACCATACTCACGAGCACCAGGTCAGCCTGCGCTCCTTCGCCCTGCTCTCGGTCAGCGATGACAGTAACGAGAATTCTGCGAGCATCCCCCATGCATCTTGATCTATCCGAACTGTCCCATCTGGCGCCGATCTTTCGCGAGCTGTTCAAGGGTTACCACGTCAGCCGCCGCGACCCGGAGCTGTACGCACAGTTGTCGAATTTCCAGGACCAGTACCGCACGCTGTTCAAGGCCCTGGGCTTCGAACTGGTCTGCGACACCCGTGGCTTCTACTACTTCGTGCCGGACCTCGCCGCCGCGGCGGTGAACAAGACTGCCCAGCGTCTGGCGCTGTTCACCTTCATCCTCGTCGAGCATCTGGCCGATCAGGGCCGCGACCCGATCGCGGTGCTCGACGGCGGCAGCCTCGGTCGCGATGAGTTGCCATCGCTGCTGGAAAAGTACCGCGACCTGTTCATCCAGGCCGAAGTGCAGACCCAGGAAGAACTCGAAGAAAAAATCATGCGCCGCATGACCCAGCTCGGTTTCGCCGGCGAAGAAAACGGCGTGTACCGTTTCCTGCCGCCGATGCACCGCTTCCTGGATGTCTGCCTGTCGGTACAGCAGGACCGTGACCTGGCAGCCAGCCTGCATAGCGTGCTGCCATTGCCGGTGCCAGTGCTGATCGATGAAGACAGCGACGAAAAACTGCTGCAGACCGACGACCCGCTGGACCTCAGTGAATTCGAGGGCGAAAGCGAAGAAGACGCTTTGGCCCGTGCCATCGCCGAAGAACAGGAGCTCGACGCATGAGCAATGAACGTTACGGCATCCGCCGCTTTGCTCTTCTGAACACCGCCGGCTACAGCCTTGGCCTGTTTCCGCTGGAAGAGCCGCTGTCAGTCTACGGCGCGAACAACCTCGGTAAATCCGCTTCGATCAACGCCCTGCAGTTCCCGATCCTGGCGCGCATGTCGGACATGAGTTTCGGCAAATACAGCCTGGAACAATCCCGGCGCTTCTATTTCGCCTCGGATACCAGCTACATCCTCGTCGAAGTGAACCTGCCCCACGGCCCGCACGTGATAGGCGTGGTCGGTCGCGGCCCGGGTGGCGGCTTCGGTCACCAGTTCTTTGCCTATGCTGGCAAGCTGGACCTGACCCATTACCAGAAAAACGATACCTGCCTGCGCCAGAAGGAACTGTTCACCAACCTTGAGCGCGAAGGCCTCAAAGCCTATGAGCTCAAACCGGATGAACTGCGCCGCCTGCTGGTAGGCGGTCACACTTCGATCCCGCTGGACCTGACGCTGATCCCGCTGCGCTCCACCAGCGAGCAAAGCCTGAAGACCTTCCGTGCGCTGTTCATCAACCTGCTGCACATGCGCGAGATCACTGCGGCCAAGCTCAAGCAGCTGTTCCTCGATGCCTTCGAGCACAGCCTGCGTTCCGGCAGCGTCGATTACATCGCCGCCTGTGAAGAGGCCTTCCGCGACGTGCGCCGCATGGAGCAGGACTACAACTCGCTGGTCGCCGCCGGCCCGTTGGTCGAAGCCTTGGCCAATGGCGTGAAGCAGCGCGACATCCTGCGCGGCAAACTGCACCGGATCTCGCCACTGCTCGACTCCCTGCTGGGTACTTGGTCGGATTACGCCAGCGCGCGCAAGGAAGAGCTGACCATTCAGGCCGAGCACTACCGCAACGAGCAGGACGCCCTGCAAAACGATCAGCGCGGTGGTACCCAAGAGTTGATGCGTCTGGAACGGGAAATCACCGGCATCCAGCGCTGGCTTGGCGAACTGTCAGTGCTCAAGCATCGCTTCGCATTGGTCGATGACGTCAAGGTACTGGAGCAGCAGCTGCTGGCAGCCAAGGACGCCCACGACGAACTGGCCGGTGCGTTGGCCCAGTCGCGGCAGTTCTCTGCCGAAGACCTCGAAGAGCGTTTGCGCGATCTGGAAAAACGCCTGAAATCGGTGAAGCAACAACTCGATCACGCCGACAACAATAGCTACGCCCGACTGCGCGAAGAGTTCTCGCAGCAAGATGTCGAACGCCTGATGCGCCTGTTCAACAGCGCACTGTTCAGCCTGCCGCTGGGCGAACACGGCATCACGCTGGACGAGGACGGTCAGTGGGTCAAATCCATGGAATTGATCCTCGACGGCTTCAAAGGCGAACGCTTCGAAGTGCCGGGCCTGTCCATCGACATCTCGCACATCGAGCCGCCAGCGCTGCAGGCGTTGGCTGACCGCGCAGCGTTGCGCGATCAGAAAGAGCGTCTGGACAAAGAACTCAAGCAACTCAAGACCCAACAGGCCGTGGCCGCCGACCGCGCCGCGAGCAAAACCCAGACCGAAGCGCTGTACCAGCAGGTGCTGGACGCGCAGAAAGCCCTGGAAGATTTCCGCCGCGCCCAAACCCTGAGCGCCGAAGAAGGCGACAAGCTGGAACAGCTGGCGCAGATGGAGGCGGCGCAGGACGAATTGAAGCGTTCCAGCGACGCCTTCACCGAACGCGTCCAGCAATTGTCGGCCAAGCTGCAACTGGTCGGCCGGCAGATCGGCGACATGGAAGCCAAGCAACGCACCCTTGATGACGCTCTGCGCCGTCGTCAGCTGCTGCCGGCGGATCTGCCGTTCGGTACGCCGTTCATGGACCCGGTCGACGACTCTATGGACAACCTGCTGCCACTGCTCAACGACTATCAGGACAGCTGGCAAGGCCTGCTGCGCGCCGACGGGCAGATCGAAGCCCTGTACGCACAGGTACGCCTCAAGGGCGTGGCCAAGTTCGACAGCGAAGACGACATGGAGCGCCGTCTGTCACTGCTGATCAACGCTTATGCGCACCGTACTGATGAAGCCCTGACCCTGGGCAAGGCCCGTCGTGCGGCGGTGACCGACATCGCCCGGACCCTGCGCAACATTCGCAGCGACTACGACAGCCTTGAACACCAGCTGGCGCTGTTCAACCGCGAGATCAACAAGCGGCAGGTGTCCAACCTGCAGAGCTTCCGCATCGTCCTTGCGCCGAACAAGGAAGCGCTCAAGCACATCGACCAGATCATCCACAGCGCGGGCCAGTATGAAGAAGGCGAAACCCTGTCCGTCTTCGACCTGAGCCAGAGCGCCGAGCAGGACAACAAGAACGAAGAGGCCAAGGAGTACCTGGCGCGACTGGTGGCGGCCAACCACAACCAGCTCGGTCTCAAGGATCTGTTCGAGCTGGCGTTCGAGATCACCAAGGTCAACGGTCAGCCGGTGATTCATACCGACATCGACGGCGCTGCCTCCAACGGCACCACCATGACCATCAAGGCGCTGACCAACATGTACTTGTTGCTGCACTTGATGGACCGTGACCAGGCCGGTCGCGTACGTCTGCCCTACTACCTCGACGAAGCTGCGGACATCGATGAGAAAAACCAGGCGGCGTTGCTGGAAACCAGCTTGCAACTGGGCTTCGTGCCGATCCTGGCCAGTGTGAAGCCGCAGGTCTGCGCCAGTGTCGCCATCGACCTGGAAGGCGGCAGCGGACCGGCCGGCATCTACATCGACGAGGCGGACTGGAAGTACATTCGTCGGCATGATCAGGTGAAGGCGGCCGTTAACGAACAGGCGGATGAGCCGGAGCTGGATGCGGTTTGAGTTGAACCGTTAGATACGAAAAAGGCCGCGTTCCAATGGATCGCGGCCTTTTTCATTTTGGGCACATGCTTGGGGCTTTCAGTGAGTTTGATGGCCTCTTCGCGGGCAAGCCCGCTCCCACAGGTCCTGCGCCGACTTTGAAATCGCGCAAATCCTGTGGGAGCGGGCTTGCCCGCGATGAGGCCATCACAGACACCGAAAACTATTTGCCGAGGGGAATCTTCGGAGCCCAGGTCAGCCATTCATCTTCGAACTTGTCAAACAGTGCAAACGTCTGCTCCGGCCGCGCCGGACTGCCCATGCGCTCGCCGTCCGGCGTGGCGAAGGCAACGCCACCCTGGATCATGGTTTCCAGGGACTCGGTCCGCACGGTCGCCCCACGGAACAGACCGACGTCGAAGTCGAACCCGCTGGTGTTCCAGAACCGCGTACCGCTGTGTACCAATGGCGCGTACTTCGGCTCGATCAGAATGCGGATCAGCACACGGTCGGCGGTCTGACCCAGCTCGTATCCCGTGACCTTGCCCACGGCGATTTCGCGATAGGTCACCGGTACTCCGGGCTTCAACGATCCACGTCGCGGTGCGCTCAACACCAGGCTCAAACCGGCTTCCTGCTTGGCAGTCTCTGGTGGGTTGGGCAGCGCCACAAAGTTTTTCTGCGGCCCCAGATTCTTCGATGCGGGCTGCACCTCGATGTATTTCCCGGTCACCAATGTTTCCAAGTTCGCAGTCTTGAGCAGCCCCAGCTCAGGCTTGACCACCCAGAACTGGCTGCCGACCCGGGCGATACGCTCCGGCACCTCATTGATACGCGCGGTCAGTAGCACCGATTGCAGGTCGTCACTCAGGTCCACGTCTTCAATCTTGCCGACATCCAGACCCTTGAAGCGAATCGGCGTACCGGTGCTCAGGCCATCGGCACGATCGACCCTGATCGTGATGATTTCGCCTTTTTGCGTAGCCTCCTCCTTGCTGGTAAACAAGCGGAACCTTGGTACCCGCTTCTCCAGCGGCGCCTTGGCCAGCGGTGTGTCGAACGCAATGCCGCCGGCCATCAAGCTCTGCAAGGATTCGCTTTTCACCTGGATCCCGCCGCTCAGCCCGCCCGTGAGCGTAATCCCGCTGGCATTCCAGAAGCGTGTCGAGGCATTGACCAGGCCTTCGTATTCCTTCTCGATGTGCACGCCAATGACGAGTTGCTTCTTGGTGCGCGAGAACTGGTAACTCTGCACAGAACCGACTTTTACCTGCTTGTAGAGAACCGGGCTGCCGACTTCCAGCGAACCGAGGTTTTCCGTGAACAACACCAGGTGCAGGCCAGGCGCACGCAGATCCAATGGTGGCGCCTTGGGCCGAGCCGCGAACTCGCGTTGTGGTGCGGTGCCTTTATCACCAGGACGTACGGCGATGTAGTTACCTTTGACCAGTGCCTCCAATCCGGTGATCCCTGCCAGGGAAATCGACGGTTTGACCACCCAGAACTGCGTACCCTCGACCAGATAGTCTTCAGCTAGCGGGTCCATGGTCAGTTCGGCAGTCGCACCAGACAGGTCCGGGTCTACTTTCAAAGCCTTGAGATTGCCAACCTGGATGCCCTTGTACATCACCGGCGTACGGCCGGCCTGCAAGCCATCGAAATCGGTCAGTTTGACCTTGACCCGAATACCGGCCGCCGCCGCATCGAAGTCTTCGTAGAGCCTGAACGGCAAACTGGGATCGGTGGGCGGGCTGTCCTTGCGATTCTCCGGTGTGGCGAATGCGATACCGCCAGCGACGATGCTGGCCAGGGACTCACTGCGTACTTTCACCCCCGAGAGGTTGGCATCAATGCTGATCCCACTGGCATTCCAGAAACGCGTATGTTTGCGCACCAGCTTGGCGTAGGTGGGCTCAATGAAGACTTTGAGCTCCACAGTACTTTGGTCTTCGGAGAGCACGTAGCTCTTGATCTGACCGACCTTGATCTGCTTGTAGAACACCGGGCTGCCACGATTCAACGAACCCAGGCGATCGGCCTTGATGGTCAGGTGCAGACCTGGCTGCGCATCGGAAAGCGGCGGCTCCTCCTTCAGGGCCTTGAATTTGCGTAAAGGTTCGCCCTCCCCCGGGCTTATCGCCACATAGTTACCTGATACCAGCGTCTCCAGACCGGTAATCCCGGCCAGGGTCACGCTCGGCTTCACCAGCCAGAAACGCGTGCTGGTCTTGAGGTATTGCTCTACATCCTTGTTCATCTCGACAGTGGCGATGACGCCTTTTGAGTTGCCTTCGTCATCGAGCTTGAGGCTTTTGACCTTGCCGACCGACATGCCTTTGTAGACAACCTCGGTCTTGTTGGCCTGAATGCCTTCACCACTTTCAAAGCGTACCTGAATCAGGATGCCGGTCTCGTTATAGGCACGCCAGCCAAGCCAGCCACCGATGATCAAGGCGATCAGGGGCAGAACCCAAATGGCAGACCAGTTCGAGGCCGGTCGGGTTTTCGCTACAGGCAAATCAGTCATGGTCGTCGTCCGACTCCGTGTTATCCCAAATCAGTCGGGGATCGAAAGTTACAGCGGCAAGCATCGTCAGAATCACCACGGAGGCGAAGGCGATGGCGCCAGGATTGGCTTCGATGCTGGCAATGCGCCCGAAATTCACCACCGCCACCAGGATGGCGATCACAAAGATATCGAGCATCGACCAGCGGCCGATGAATTCAATGAAGCGGTACATCCAGATACGCTGCCGCGCCGAAAGTGGCTGTCGGCGTTGCACGGAGAACAGCAGCAGCGCAATACCGACCAGTTTGAAAGTGGGCACCACGATACTGGCGACAAACACCACGGCCGCAATAGGAAACATCCCATAATGAACCAGGTCGATGACGCCGGACATGATAGTGCTGGGGTCGCCTTTGCCCAGAGTGTTCACCGTCATGATCGGCAAAACATTGGCTGGTATATAAAGAATGGCGGCAGTTATCAGCAACGCCCAGGTACGCACCAGACTGTTCGGCCGACGGGCGTGCACCAACGCACCGCAGCGAGTACAGACTTGCTCGTGCGTCTCGGCTTCCTGCCTGTTCAATTCATGGCATTCCATACAAATCAGAATGCCTGCATCAATCGCCCGCATGGGCATCCTCTCCTGATAAAGCCTGCCAGATCTGGTGTGGGGACATTACGACCTCCAGCCAGATCTGGACCAGCAACAAACTGATGAAGCACACCAGGCCCAAGCCCACGGTGATCGCTGCCATATCTGCCAGCTTTACGATCGCCACCAATACGCCCATGAGGTAAACCTCGAGCATCCCCCAATCGCGTAAATGGTGATAAATGCGATAGAGCAACAAGCCATAACTGCGTCCGACGTCAAAACGGATACTCAGCAAGACGGCCAATTGGCAGAGCAGCTTGAGTAGCGGTATAGCCATGCTGCACAGGAACACAATGACTGAAACGCTTTGCATGCCCGTATCGAAAAGCGCGACAACCCCGCTCCAGACAGTGTCTTGCGACGATTGTCCGAGTAGATTGAGTTGCATGATGGGTAAAAAGTTCGCCGGGACAAACAACAATAGGGCACTGATGACCAGGGCGAGGCTGCGCTGCACCACGTTGTGCCGATGGGCATAGAGTTCGTAACCGCAGCGCGGGCACAGGGCTTTTTCGCCGTGGGCGAGCTCTGGCTTGCGCATCAGCAAGTCGCACTCGTGACAGGCAACCAGGTTCTCAAGCGGTAATTCTGACAGCCTGGAGGCGTCAACCGGATCCGGCATAAGGGCTCTGACTCTGAATAAGTTGGGCCTATTCTAGTGTTCTCAGGCAAAAATAACTCTGCCAATTTGTGCTGGATTTTCTCACGACCAAAAACAAAACCCCTACCTGCATACGCAGATAGGGGTTTCGGAATTTAATCTTGACGATGACCTACTCTCACATGGGGAAACCCCACACTACCATCGGCGATGCATCGTTTCACTGCTGAGTTCGG
>NZ_JAHUWS010000007.1:0-367042 GCF_019218965.1 Pseudomonas sp. PDM31
GTTGATGAATCAGTGCTGATCTACAACGCGGAGCGGCCACATCTGGCCTTGAAATACAAAACGCCCGATGCGGTGCATCGGGCGTTTTGAGACTGAAACAGGTGTAAACCTATTTCAGGACTAGACATTCACGGAATCGCGGGAGACAAAAATGCCGATCTGGTGGAGTTCGCGTCTCTCTGCAGGAGCAGGCTTGCTGGCGATGGTCGTTAACGATAAAGCGTATGAGCTGAATGAACGCGGCGTACTTGAGACCATCGCCAGCAAGCCGGCTCTACAGGTATTGGGTTATCCGCATTTCCCGGGGTTGCGCCAAGATCCATTTTTTTGCGTTCAGAACAACCCGTCACTTTCGGGCAGTTCATACTCCGATGGGGTCCAGCTAGGGCCATTGGTCTTACCCGGTTTCCCCAAAGTCGGCTCTTTAGCAAGGCACTCCACCAGGTAATCAATCAGCACCCGCAGCTTGGGAGGCAGGTATCGGGTTGGGGAATGCAGCAGCCAGGCGCCTCCGTGATAGGACGCCAAAAAGGTCCAGTCGGGCAGAACCTGCACCATCAACCCCTTTTCCAGGGCATGGCGCGCAGTGAAATACGGCAAGCTGCCAATGCCGATGTGCTGCAATACCGCGCCATAACGTACGCCAGTGTGATTGGCCGCATATCGCCCGCGCACACCGACGGTAACCGATTTATTACCCTTCTTGAATTTCCAGCGCGCATCACTCGGGGTCTCGCCCAGGTAAATGCAACTGTGGTTGAGCAAGTCATGGGGGTGAGTCGGCGTACCATGCTCGGCCAGATACTTCGGCGTCGCGCAGAGTAAATGGTCAATCGTCAGCAACTGCCGCCCCACCAGCCCCGCAGGTGGCCTATCGGTGATGCGAATCGCCAGGTCGACATGATCGTCAATCAAATCGACCTGACGATCTTCAAGCAACAGTTCCACATCCACTTTGGGATAGCGGCGCAAAAACTCCGGCATATGCGGGTGAATCACGATTCTGCCTACCGCTTTTGGTACGCTGATGCGCACCAGGCCCTCGGGTTCATCAGTGAACTGCCCACTGATTTCCATCACTGACCGGGCAGCGTTAACCATCTCCTGGCAACGCTTGAACACCTCCTCGCCACCATCGCTCAGGCGCAGCTTGCGCGTGGTGCGTTGCAGCAGGCGGGTCGCAAGCGCCTTTTCCAGTCGCGAAATGCTGCGACTGATTGCCGAGGGGGAAGAGCCCAGTTGACGAGCCGCCTCGGAGAAGCTTCCCGTCTCGACGACCTTGACGAATATCGCCATTTCACCGAGCAGGGGCAGCGGGAGATTTGTGTTCACAGCGCAACAGTCCTTTGATGTTTGACCGGATTATCACGCACTTACTGCATTTCTATAATAAAAAAGGAAATTCAATACGAGCCTGGATATGACGCTGCGCCTTTTTTTCCATAGCGATGACCTCAAGGCCAACGTGGAAGTCCTCGATTGCACACCTCACGAAAACGAGTTTGCAGTGGTGCTACGCGCAACCCTGTTTCACCCACAGGGCGGCGGGCAACCCTGCGACACTGGCTGGATCGGAGAAAGTCAGGTGTTGAGGGTGGTCCAGGAAGCGCAACGGATCATTCACTTCGTCGACCACCCGGTCAGACTCGGCATGGCGCAGATCCGCGTCGACGAACAGCGTCGGCTGTTCAACACACGCATGCATTCCGCTGGCCACCTGATCGGCCACTTCGTCCAGGCCATGGGCTGGATGCCGATCAAGGCACATCACTGGCCGGGGGAAGGACGCGTGCAATTCAAACCGACAAATTCGGCTCAGGATATCGAGGCGCTGACCGTTGAGCACGGCATCGAACAATGGATCGCCGCTGACCTGCCGCGCCTGACCTCCGTGCGTGAAGGTGCCAGGGAAATCGGTTTCGGCGACTTGCCTGCCTATGGCTGTGGCGGCACTCATGTGCGCAGCCTGAAGGACCTGCAAAGGGTTTCAATCGGTTCAGTTGCACAAAAGAAAGGGACGCTGTCGGTCCACTATCACGTGGATTGACCACGTGGGGGGGGCGCAAATGTCATCAGCCGCAAACCAGACCATTCCCGCAAAAACTTGCCTGGATGAAATACCCCCGCAAACCACCGGGGTTCTTTTCTCCTCATTCACAGGCGTGAAACAAAATCCCTACAAAATACATAGTTCGCTACCTGTCATCTTGTCGACGGTGCGTATATAAAAGCACCCCACCGCGGCACGCCCGGTGACATCAAAGCCTCATTTGACACACCCGGTGCAAATTACGCGCCTGGTTTCATTTGCGCAGGCTGGGGCTCAAGCGCAGCATGTCCAGCCCCGTATCGACCCAGCGTTCGGCTTCGATGTGCAGTTCAAAGCTCTCTGGAGCCAGCAACCACTGGTACAGGATGCCGTCGATGTAAGCATGCAAGCTGATGGCCGCGCGGGCAGTGTCAAGATTTTCCGGCAACTGCCCCCGGTTCACTGCATTTTTCAGGGCCAGGCCGATCCGCACATTGCAATCGAGGCTGGCCGCCACTCGCTGCAGGCGCAGGTCACTCATTTCATCGGTGAATTCGCACTTATGAAACAGAATTTCGTTGATGCGCCGGGTTTTCGGGTCCAGTGCAATTTGATGAAACAAATGAACCAACAGCTTGCGCATGCAGCCCAGGGGGTCGGGTTCGTCGGGGCTTTCGCTGGCCTTGGCCATCTCCTCCAGCGGCTCATGCAAGGTGTCGAGCATGGCCTGAACCAGATCCGCCTTGTTACTGAAATGCCAGTAGATGGCTCCCCGAGTGACGCCGGCCAGGGTCGCGATGTCCGCCAGGGTCGTGCGCGCCACGCCTCGCTCGTAAAAGGCTTTTTCGGCCGCCACGAGTATTTGCGCGCGGGTTTCCTGAGCTTCCTCTTTGGTGCGACGGACCATGGCAGTACAACCTCAATCAGGGTGCTTCACTGATGTCTGAATATCAGCTGAATAAAAGTGGAACGAGCGCTCTTGGTCGCCGTCCCCGGCCTACAATTCGAACCTTTATATGGCTGCTGTAACGGCGGGGATACACAGCCAAGGTATTTACAAACAACCATGTACGTAAGTATATTCCTTAGCAAGCTACTTATCCACTCGGTAAACATTTTCAAACCTTCCACCTTTCTTGTGCGCACTTTGCGCGCCTGACCCGAGGATTTTCATGCAATTCAAGCCAGCTGTTACCGCTCTGGTCGCCGCCGTCGCCCTGGCATCGCTACTCAGCGGATGCAAAAAGGAAGAGGCAGCACCGGTCGCCCCACCCCCTCAGGTCGGCGTCGTGACTCTGCAACCGCAAGCCTTCACCCTGACATCCGAACTGCCAGGTCGTACCAGCGCGTTCCGCATCGCCGAAGTTCGCCCACAGGTCAACGGCATCATCCTCAAGCGCCTGTTCAAGGAAGGTGGCGACGTCAAAGCCGGCCAGCAGCTGTATCAGATCGACCCGTCGGTCTATGACGCTACATTGAAAAGCGCCGAAGCCAACCTGCGTTCGACCAAATCGATCTCCGACCGCTACAAGCAACTGGTCGACGAACAAGCCGTAAGCCGTCAGGAATACGACACCGCCGTGGCCAACCGCCTGCAATCGGAAGCCGCGCTGCAAACGGCGCAGATCAACGTGCGCTACACCAAGGTGTATGCGCCGTTGACCGGCCGTATCGGTCGCTCTTCAGTTACCGAAGGTGCGCTGGTCGCCAACGGTCAGACCGAAGCGATGGCAGTCATCCAGCAACTGGACCCGATCTACGTCGACGTTACCCAGTCTTCGGTCGAGCTGCTTCAACTGCGCCGCGAACTGGAAAGCGGTCGCCTGCAAAAAGCCGGCGACAATGCCGCGAAGGTCAAGCTGACCCTCGAAGACGGCAGCCAGTACCAACTTGACGGCAAGCTGGAGTTCTCCGAAGTCTCGGTTGACCAGACCACCGGCTCCGTTACCCTGCGCGCCGTGTTCCCGAACCCTGACCATACGCTTCTGCCGGGCATGTTCGTGCACGCCCAGTTGCAGGCCGGTGTGAACAGCGCCGCCATCCTGGCCCCGCAGCAAGGCGTGACCCGCGACCTCAAAGGCACCCCGACCGCACTGGTCGTCGGTCCCGACAACAAGGTCGAACTGCGTCAGCTCAAGGCCAACCGCACTGTCGGCAACCAATGGCTGATCGAAGACGGCCTGAAGGCGGGCGATCGCCTGATTACCGAAGGGCTGCAATTCGTCCACCCTGGCATCGAAGTCAAGGCCAGTGAGGCGACTAACGTCAACGTAGGCGCAAAGAACCCGGCCCCCGTCCAGACAGCTGACAAAGCGTCCGGCGGCAAAGGGGAGTAACTCATGTCAAAATTCTTCATTGACCGTCCGATTTTCGCCTGGGTAATTGCCCTGGTGATCATGCTGGTCGGGGCACTATCGATCCTCAAACTGCCGATCAACCAATACCCGAGCATCGCGCCTCCGGCGATCGCCATCTCCGTGACCTACCCGGGCGCTTCTGCGCAAACCGTGCAGGACACCGTGGTGCAGGTGATCGAACAGCAACTCAACGGTATCGACAACCTGCGGTATGTGTCCTCGGAAAGTAACTCCGACGGCACCATGACCATCACCGCGACCTTCGAGCAAGGCACCAACTCCGATACCGCGCAGGTACAGGTCCAGAACAAGCTGAACCTGGCCACCCCGCTGCTGCCGCAAGAAGTGCAGCAGCAGGGTATCCGGGTGACCAAGGCAGTGAAGAACTTCCTGCTGGTGATCGGCGTGGTGTCGCGTGACGGCAGCATGACCAAGGACGACCTGTCCAACTACATCGTCTCGAACATGCAGGACCCGATCTCGCGGACAGCCGGTGTCGGTGACTTCCAGGTGTTCGGTTCCCAGTACGCCATGCGTATCTGGCTCGACCCGGCCAAGTTGAACAACTTCAACCTGACCCCGGTGGACGTCAAGACCGCCATCGCCGCACAGAACGTCCAGGTTTCGTCCGGCCAGCTCGGCGGCCTGCCCGCCCTGCCCGGCACACAGTTGAACGCCACGATCATCGGCAAGACCCGCCTGCAGACCGCCGAGCAATTCAATAAAATCCTGCTCAAGGTCAACAAGGATGGCTCCCAGGTTCGCCTGAAGGATGTCGCCGAGGTAGGCCTGGGTGGTGAAAACTACAGCATCAACGCCCAGTTCAACGGCGCTCCGGCTTCCGGTCTGGCAGTGAAACTGGCCACCGGCGCCAACGCCCTGGATACCGCCAAGGCGCTGCGCACGACGATCGACAGCCTCAAGCCGTTCTTCCCTGAAGGCATGGAAGTGGTATTCCCGTACGACACCACCCCGGTGGTGACCGAGTCGATCAAGGGTGTGGTTCACACGCTGGTCGAAGCGGTTGCGCTGGTGTTCCTGGTGATGTTCCTGTTCCTGCAGAACTTCCGCGCCACCATCATCACCACGATGACCGTGCCGGTGGTATTGCTGGGTACATTCGGGATCCTCGCGGCAGCCGGCTTCAGCATCAACACCCTGACCATGTTCGGTATGGTGCTCGCCATCGGCTTGCTGGTGGACGACGCCATCGTCGTGGTGGAAAACGTCGAACGGGTGATGAGCGAAGAAGGTCTGTCGCCCAAGGAAGCCACCAAGAAATCCATGGGCCAGATCCAGGGCGCCCTGGTGGGTATCGCTCTGGTGCTGTCGGCGGTATTGCTGCCGATGGCGTTTTTCAGCGGCTCCACCGGCGTGATCTACAAGCAGTTCTCGATCACCATCGTCTCGGCCATGGCCCTGTCGGTACTGGTTGCACTGATCTTCACCCCGGCGCTCTGCGCCACCATGCTCAAGGCCATTCCGAAGGGCGAGCACCATACGCCCAAACGCGGTTTCTTTGGCTGGTTCAACCGCAACTTCGACCGCGGCGTCAAAAGCTACGAACGCGGCGTGGGCAGCATGCTCACGCACAAGGCCCCGTACCTGCTGGCCTACCTGCTCATCATCGTCGGCATGATCTGGCTGTTCACCCGTATCCCGACGGCGTTCCTGCCGGAAGAGGACCAGGGCGTACTGTTCGCCCAGGTGCAGACACCGGCCGGTTCTACCTCCCAGCGTACCCAGGTGGTCGTGGACGAGATGCGCGAATTCCTGTTGCGTCCGGGCAAGGATGGTGGTGAAGGTGATGCGGTGAACTCGGTGTTTACCGTGACCGGCTTCAACTTCGCCGGTCGTGGCCAGAGCTCGGGTATGGCGTTCATCATGCTGCGCCCGTGGGACGAACGTAACGCCGACAACAACGTGTTCAAGGTCGCGGCCCGTGCCCAGCAGCACTTCTTCACCTTCCGTGACGCCATGGTGTTTGCCTTCGCGCCACCGGCGGTACTGGAACTGGGTAACGCCACCGGTTTCGACGTGTTCCTGCAGGACCGTGCCGGTATCGGGCACGCCAAGCTGATGGAAGCGCGCAACCAGTTCCTCGGTATGGCAGCGCAAAGCAAGATTCTCACTCAGGTCCGTCCGAACGGCCTGAGCGACGAACCGCAATTCCAACTGGAAATCGACGACGAGAAGGCCAGTGCCCTGGGCATTACCATCGCCGATATCAACAACACCCTGTCGATCGCCCTGGGCAGTAGCTACGTCAACGACTTCATCGACCGTGGTCGGGTGAAGAAGGTTTACGTGCAAGGTCAGCCGGGTTCACGCATGAGCCCCGAAGACCTCAACAAGTGGTACGTGCGCAACAGCGTCGGCACCATGGTTCCGTTCTCGGCGTTCGCCAAGGGCGAGTGGATCTACGGATCGCCGAAACTGGCCCGCTACAACGGCGTAGAGGCGATGGAAATCCTCGGCGCCCCGGCTCCCGGTTATTCCACCGGTGAAGCGATGGCCGAAGTTGAAGCCATTGCCGCCAAACTGCCGAAAGGTGTCGGTATTTCCTGGACCGGCCTGTCCTATGAGGAACGGCTGTCCGGCTCGCAAGCACCGGCGCTGTACGCCCTGTCGCTGCTGATGGTGTTCCTGTGCCTGGCGGCGCTGTATGAAAGCTGGTCGATTCCGATTGCGGTGATGCTGGTGGTGCCGCTGGGGATCATTGGTGCACTGATGGCGACCAGCTTGCGTGGCCTGTCCAACGACGTGTACTTCCAGGTAGGCCTGTTGACGACCATCGGTCTGGCGGCGAAAAACGCCATTCTGATCGTCGAATTCGCCAAGGAACTGCACGAGCAAGGGCGCACCCTGCGCGACGCGGCGATCGAAGCCTGCCGCATGCGTCTGCGACCGATCATCATGACCTCGCTCGCGTTCGTTCTCGGTGTGGTACCACTGGCCATATCCACGGGCGCAGGTTCCGGTAGCCAGCATGCCATCGGCACCGGGGTGATTGGCGGTATGATCACGGCCACGGTTCTGGCGATTTTCTGGGTCCCGCTGTTCTTTGTCACCGTATCGTCCATTGGCCAGCGCAAGCAGGTCGACCAGGATGACGCTACTGAAACCCCTAAAGAGGCTGGCTAATGAGCAAGTCGCTACTCTCCCTGGCAGTCGCCGCCTTCGTGCTCGGTGGCTGCTCGCTGATACCTGATTATCAGCAGCCGCAAGCGCCGGTGACGGGCCAGTACCCGCAGGGCCCGGCGTATTCGCCGAACCAGGCGCCTGCCCAGGCTGCGGCGGAACAAGGCTGGAAGCAGTTTTTCCATGACCCGGCGCTGCAGCAACTGATCCAGGTTTCCCTGGAAAACAACCGCGACCTGCGTGTCGCGGCGCTGAACATCGACGCCTTCGCCGCGCAATATCGCATCTCCCGTGCCGATCTGTTCCCGGCGGTCTCAGCCAATGGCACTGGTAACCGCCAGCGTCTGCCGGCGGATGCCTCGCAGACCGGCGAAGCCGGCATCACCAGTTCCTACTCGGCCACTGTCGGCGTCAGCGCCTATGAACTTGACCTGTTCGGTCGGGTTCGCAGCCTGAATGAAGAAGCGCTGCAGCAGTACTTCGCCACTGAAGAAGGTCGGCGCAGCACGCAAATCAGCCTGGTGGCCAACGTCGCCAATGCCTACCTGACCTGGCAGGCCGACAAGGAACTGCTGAAGCTGACTCAGGACACCCTCGCCGCATTCGAAGAGAGCTACAAGCTCACTGCCCGAAGCAACGAAGTGGGCGTCGCCTCGGCGCTGGACCTGGCCCAGTCGCGCACCTCGGTTGAAAACGCCAGGGCGCAACTGGCCAAGTACACCCGCCAGGTCGCCCAGGATGAAAACAGCCTGGTACTGCTGCTCGGCACCGGCATCCCGGCCAATCTGCAGGCGGCCAAACCGCTGAACGACGACCTGCTGAGCGACGTTCCACCAGGTCTGCCATCGGACCTGCTGCAGCGTCGCCCGGACATCCTCCAGGCCGAGCATAACCTCAAGGCCGCCAACGCCAACATTGGCGCGGCGCGGGCAGCGTTTTTCCCGAGCATCAGCCTGACCGCCAATGCCGGAACCCTGAGCCCGGACCTGTCCGGTCTGTTCAATGGCGGTTCGGGCACCTGGCTGTTCCAGCCGCAGATCAACCTGCCGATCTTCAACGCCGGCAGCCTGCGTGCCAGCCTGGATTACTCGAAAATCCAGAAAGACATCGGCGTGGCGAACTACGAGAAGTCCATCCAGACCGCCTTCCAGGAAGTCGCCGACGGCCTGGCCGCACGCCAGACCTACACCCAGCAGTTGCAGGCTCAGCGTGATTTCGTCAGCGCCAACCAGGATTACTACCGCCTGGCCGAGCGTCGCTACCGCATCGGCGTCGACAGTAACCTGACCTTCCTCGATGCCCAGCGCCAGCTGTTCAGCGCCCAACAGGTGCTGATCACCGACCGTCTGGCGCAACTGGTCAGCGCAGTCAATCTGTACAAGGCCCTCGGTGGTGGCTGGAACGAACAGACCGCGAAAAACGAGCCGGTGAAAGAAGAAGCGCCGAAGATGAAGTACTTCTGATAGCGCTGTGAAAACAAAAAGCCCACCGATTGGTGGGCTTTTTGTTGGATGCGGGAAAAGGGGAGTTGTTCTTTATGGCCCCATCGCCAGCAGGCTGGCTCCCACATTCGACCGCATTTTTTCTGCAAAAACCCGGTTACCTGTGGGAGCGAGCCTGCTCGCGATGGCATTCTTTGTCCGACATCAACGTTTGATGTACCACCGCCATCGCGGGCAAGCCACGCTCCCACAGGGTTCTTCGGTGAACACAACACTGGCATGACACCGCAAAACTGTGGAGCGTGGCTTGCCCGCGATGACGTCAGTTCAGTCGCCGAAAATCTCGGGGATCACTCCCGCGATTCAACCCCCAACTCATCCCACACCGACTCCGCCAGGTGGAACGTCGCGTTGGCCGCCGGGATGCCGCAGTAGATCGCGCTCTGCATGATCACTTCCTTGATCTCGCCGCGGCTGACGCCGTTGTTGGCGGCCGCGCGCAAATGAAGTTTGAGCTCACCTTCGCGATTCATGCCAATCAACATGGCGATGGTGATCAGGCTGCGGGTATGGCGCGGCAGGCCCGGGCGGGTCCAGATGTCACCCCAGGCGTGGCGGGTGATCATCTCCTGAAACTCCGAGTTGAACTCGGTCAGAGTCGTCAGACTGCGGTCAACGTGGGCATCGCCAAGTACCGCGCGGCGGACTTTCATACCCTCGTCGTAGCGTTGTTTCTCGTCCACGAAATGCCCCTCAGTCAGCCAGCAAAAAAGCCAGTACCCGCTCGCTGAACGCGTCGCCGGCCTGGACGTTGGACAGGTGTGCAGCGTAGAACTCGGCGTATTCGGCGCCTGCTACGTGCTCCTGGATGAAGTGCCCACCGGACGGTGGCGTCACCGCATCTTCAGTACCGGCGATCACCAGCAACGGCACCTTGATCGAGGACAACTGATCGCGAAAATCGGCATCGCGTACGGCCGCGCAATTGGCGGCATAGCCTTCTGGCGAAGTGGCCGCGAGCATATCGGTAATGCGCTTGGCGGCCGCCGGATTCGCCTCGGAAAAGTCCGGGGTAAACCAGCGCGCGATCGACGCATCGCGCAAGGCGACCATGGCTGCCTGGCCATCACGCAGCACGGTTTCGATGCGCGGATTCCATATCGATGGATCGCCGATTTTCGCCGCGGTGTTGCACACCACCAATTTGTTCAGACGCTCGCCGGCGTTGATCCCCAGCCACTGGCCGATCAAACCGCCCATGGACAGACCGCAAAAATGTACGCGCTCGATGTGCAGCGCATCCAGCAGCGCCAAAACATCGTGGCCCAGTTGCTCGATGCTGTAAGGCCCCGGGGTTACCAGCGATTTTCCGTGACCGCGAGTATCGATACGCAGCACACGGTAATGCTCGGTGAACGCGGCAATTTGCGCGCCCCACATATGCAGGTCGGTACCCAGGGAGTTGGACAGCACCAGTACCGGCGCATCGACCGGTCCGTCGAGTTGGTAGTGCAGTTCGCCCTCGGCGAGTTGTACAAAAGCCACAGCAATCTCCTTCAGGCAGTCAATGCAGAATGTTCGGCCACCGCTCGCTCGACCCAGGTTCTGGCCTGACCGAGATAATGTGCGGGGTCCAGCAGATGATCGAGTTCGACCGCCGACAATTCGGCAGTCACTTGCGGCTCGTCGCCGAGTACCGCGCGCAGATGACGTTGTTCGGCCACGGCGCGTTTGCAGCATTGTTCCAACAGATGATGCGCGGTGTCGCGCCCCACCCTTTGTGCAAGGACGATGCTCACCGCTTCGGCGAGCACCAGGCCCTGGGTCAAATCGAGGTTGCGGGCCATGCGTTCGGCGTCCACCTCCAGCCCGCCCGTCACCAGCAGCGCCTGCTTGAGGCTGCCGGATACCAGGCAACAAATCTCCGGCAGGGTTTCCCACT
Organism: Pseudomonas sp. PDM31; assembly: GCF_019218965.1. Taxonomy (NCBI): domain Bacteria; kingdom Pseudomonadati; phylum Pseudomonadota; class Gammaproteobacteria; order Pseudomonadales; family Pseudomonadaceae; genus Pseudomonas; species Pseudomonas sp. PDM31. The sequence goes on from NZ_JAHUWS010000007.1 coordinate 10,912, forward strand.
CGGCATGCCACAGGCCGAGGCTGCGCTCGTGCTCCTGGGGCATGGCGCTGAACAGGGTCGAGATCAGGCCCGGCACGCGCGTCGCCGCACCGATCAGCACCGCCGCGCCGACTGGATTGCGTTTATGCGGCATGGTTGAAGATCCGCCCTTGCCCGGCGCCGAAGGCTCAAACACTTCGCCGGCTTCGGTCTGCATCAACAGACTGATGTCGCGCCCGAGTTTGCCCAGGCTGCCGGCGATCAGCCCGAGTACCGAGCCGAACTCCACCAGGCGATCTCGCTGGGTGTGCCAGGGTTGCTCGGGCAGCGTCAGTTGCAGCTCCTCGGCCAGCGCTTGCGCTATCGGCATCGCCTGCTTGCCGAGGGCCGCGAGGGTTCCGGAGGCGCCGCCGAATTGCAGCACCAGCAGACGCGGTTTGAGTTCCTGCAGTCGCTGACGGCTGCGGGTCACCGCGCCCAGCCAACCGGCGATTTTCATGCCGAGGGTGACCGGCGTCGCGTGCTGCAACCAGGTGCGTCCGGCCAGTGGCGTGGCCACGTAACGCTGAGCCTGGGTGGCCAGGGTTTGGCCCAGTTGGGCCAGATCGCTGTCGATCAACTCGAGTGCCCGGCGCAGTTGCAGCACCAATCCGCTGTCCATCACATCCTGACTGGTGGCGCCCAGATGCACATAGCGCTCGGCTTCGGCATCGCTCGCGGCGATGTGCCGGCCCAGCGCCTTGACCAATGGGATCGCCGAATTACCGGCCGTGGCAATCGCCTCGCCGAGGGCCGAAAAATCGTAATGCCCGGCCTGGCAGGCCGCTTCGATCGGTGCCACCGCCGTGTGCGGAATCAGCCCGACCCGCGCCTGGGCCCTGGCCAGCGCCGCTTCGAAATCGAGCATGGCCTGAACCCGGCCCTGATCGCAAAACACGTCACGCATATCGCGAGCAGTGAAATAGGCATCGAACAATTGATTGCCCGGTCGCTGATTCATAAACAGTTCCTGCAGGCGCGGGCCGCTCGGGCCCGCGGGTATGGATCAAAGGTCGTGATGTAAATACTTCGCCTGTTTGGGCAGGCGCAGGCTGAACAGGAACGCTATGGCCATCATCACCGTCACGTACCAGTAGAAGGAGTTTTCCATGCCTACCGCTTTGAGGCTCAAGGCAACATACTCCGCCGAACCGCCGAAAATAGCATTCGCTACCGCATACGCCAGGCCGACACCCAGGGCGCGGACTTCAGGCGGAAACATCTCGGCTTTTACCAGGCCGCTGATCGAGGTGTAGAAACTGACGATCGCCAGCGCCACGGTAATCAGCACAAAGGCCAGGAACGGACTGCTGACACTTTTGAGGCTCAGCAGAATCGGCACGGTGCACAGTGTGCCGAGGGCGCCGAACCACAGCATCGAGTTACGTCGACCGATCTTGTCCGCAAGCATGCCGAAAATCGGCTGCATGCACATATACAGGAACAGCGCGCCGGTCATGATGTAGCTGGCGGTCTTGGCGTGCATGCCAGCGGTGTTCACCAGGTATTTCTGCATGTAGGTGGTGAACGTATAGAAAATCAGCGAGCCACCGGCGGTGTAGCCAAGCACGGTAATGAACGCCGCCTTGTGGTCGCGAAACAGCGCACGGATGCTGCCGGCGTCCTTGTTTTCGCGCATTTCCTTGCTGGAGGTTTCTTTCAGCGAACGACGCAAGAACAACGAGATCAACGCCGCCACGGCACCGACCACGAACGGAATCCGCCAGCCGTAAGCGCGCAACTCGTCTTCATTGAGGAATTGTTGCAGGATCACCACCAGCGACACCGCCAACAGTTGCCCGCCAATCAGCGTGACGTACTGGAACGAGGCGAAGAACCCGCGTTGGCCCTTGAGGGCGACTTCGCTCATGTAGGTGGCGGTAGTGCCGTACTCGCCGCCTACCGACAGACCTTGCAGCAGACGAGCAAACAGCAACATGATCGGTGCCCAGACGCCGATGTCCTTGTAGGTCGGCAGGCAAGCGATGAGCAACGAGCCGAAGCACATCATCAGAATCGAAATCAGCATCGAATTCTTGCGCCCGTGCTTGTCCGCAACACGACCGAAGATCCAGCCGCCAATCGGGCGCATCAGGAACCCGGCGGCGAATACGCCGGCGGTGTTGACCAGTTGTACCGAGGGGTTGTCGGACGGGAAAAAAGCCGGGGCGAAATAGATCGCGCAAAAGGCGTAGACGTAAAAGTCGAACCATTCGACCAGGTTGCCGGACGAGGCGCCGACAATCGCGAAGATCCGCTTGCTGCGTTCTTCGCCCGTGTAGAGAGCTGGAGTAGCGGTGGGAGTTGTCATTGTTTACTTTCTCAATGGGGACCGTGAGAGTCTAGACACACTTTGCAACAGTCCCGTTCCGCAGCACTGAAACATCAAAAGATGCAGCCTGCGGCAGCGCCTACATGGGTACGGCATTCACCCTGTAGGAGCTGCCGCAGGCTGCGATCTTTTGATCTTGACCTTGATAATCCGCCATCAGAGCTCGTCAGACGCGCTCGATAGCCAAAGCCAGACCTTGGCCGACGCCGACGCACATGGTCGCCAGACCTTTCTTGCCACCGGTTTTTTCCAGCTGATGCAACGCCGTCAGTACCAGCCGTGCACCGCTCATGCCCAACGGGTGTCCCAAGGCAATCGCGCCACCGTTCGGGTTGACCTGAGGTGCGTCGTCCGCCAGTCCCAATTCCCGCAGCACCGCCAAGCCCTGGCTGGCGAAGGCTTCATTGAGCTCGATCACGTCGAAGTCGCTGACCGCCAGACCGAGGCGCTCGGTCAGTTTGTGCACGGCCGGTACCGGACCGATGCCCATGACTCGCGGAGCCACACCGGCACTGGACATGCCCAACACTTTGGCACGAGCAGTCAGACCGTGTTTCTTCACGGCTTCAGCCGAAGCCAGGATCAACGCGGCAGCACCGTCGTTGACACCCGAGGCATTGCCCGCCGTAACGGTTTTGTCCGGGCCGTTGACCGGCTTCAGCCTGGTCAGGGCTTCGAGGGTGGTGTCGGCGCGCGGATGTTCATCCTGGCTGACCACGGTTTCACCCTTCTTGTGGGCAATGCGCACTTCGACGATTTCTTCGGCGAAGAATCCGGCGGCTTGTGCGACGGCAGTGCGCTGCTGACTGCGCAGGGCGAAAGCGTCCTGATCCTCGCGAGAAACTTCGTAGTCATCGGCGACGTTGTCAGCGGTCTGCGGCATTGCGTCGACGCCGTACTGGGCCTTCATCAGCGGGTTGATAAAGCGCCAGCCAATGGTGGTGTCTTCAAGCTTCATGTTGCGCGAGAACGCAGCATCAGCCTTGCCCATCACGAACGGCGCACGGGACATCGACTCGACGCCACCGGCGATCGCCAGCTCCATTTCGCCGCTGGCAATGGCGCGGAACGCGGTGCCGATAGCGTCCATGCCCGAAGCGCAGAGGCGATTGAGGGTCACGCCCGGAATAGTGTCCGGCAGCCCCGCCAACAGCAGCGCCATGCGCGCCACGTTGCGGTTGTCTTCACCGGCCTGGTTGGCGCAGCCGAGGAACACCTCGTCCACTGCATTCCAGTCCACCGACGGGTTGCGCTCCATCAGCGCCTTGATCGGCACGGCGGCCAGATCGTCGGCGCGAACCGTCGCCAGGCCACCACCGAAACGGCCGATGGGGGTACGAATCGCGTCGCAGATATAAACGTCACGCATCACGCTTCTCCGGGGGCTTGACCGTGGGCGGCCGCGGTGCGGGCTTCCAGATCACGCAACGCTGTCAGCTCAACGATGGTCGGCTCAGCGGTTTGTTCAACGCTGTCAGCAAAACGAATGGCCCAACCGGTGGCGGCTACCACTTGCTCGCGGGTCACGCCCGGGTGCAGCGCGGTGACCACGAACTCATGGGTGCCCTCCTCCGGTTCCATGATGCACAGGTCGGTAATGATGCCGACCGGACCTGCGCCCGGCAGGCCGAGACGCTTGCGCGAATCGCCGCCCTCGCCATGACCGACCGAGGTGATGAAATCGAGCTTGTCGACAAATGAACGCGCCGACTGCTTGAGGATAATCAGTACGCTCTTGGCGGAACCGGCAATCTCCGGCGCGCCACCGGCACCCGGCAGGCGGACCTTCGGCGAATGGTAGTCACCCACCACCGTGGTATTGATGTTGCCGAAACGGTCGACCTGCGCAGCGCCCAGGAAACCGACGTCAATGCGACCGCCCTGCAGCCAGTAGCGAAAAATCTCACCGGTCGGAACCACGGTGTCAGCGGTTTCCGCCAACTCACCGTCACCGATCGACAGCGGCAGTACGCTCGGCTTGGCACCAATCGGACCCGATTCGTAGATCAGGACTACGTCCGGCGAAGAAGTCAGCCGCGCCAGGTTGGCCGCTTTCGACGGCAGGCCGATACCCACGAAGCACACCGAACCGTTCTTCAAACGGCGGGCGGCGGCGACGGTCATCATTTCATTGGTGGTGTAAGTCATTACTTCGCCTCCGAAGCGGCGGCCAGTTTGGCCTGGAACTCGCTGAAGTCAGCGCTGCCATGGATGTACTCGTTGATCCACGCGGTGAAGGTTTCACGATCGCGGGCAATCGGGTCCCAGGCCTGATAGAAGCGGTTGTCACGTTCGGTGTAACCGTGTGCGTAGGACGGATGCGCGCCACCTGGCACATGGCAGACCGCGCTCAACGCCCAGGTCGGCAATACGCAAGCATTCATCGGCGCATTGAGGTCGTCGACGATTTCTTCAACGGTGACAATGCATCGCTTGGCAGCCAGGGCAGCTTCTTTCTGCACGCCGAGAATGCCCCAGAGCAACACGTTGCCTTTACGATCAGCTTTCTGCGCGTGAATCACGGTGATATCCGGGCGAACCGAAGGCACGGCGGCCAGCACTTCACCGGTGAACGGGCAAGTAACGGTTTTGATCAGCGGGTTGACCTTCGGCAAATCGGAACCAGCGTAGGCACGCAGTACCGCAAACGGCAAACCGGAAGCGCCAGCGACGTAGGCGTTGGCCAGGTCGGCATGGCTGTGTTCTTCGATTTCCAGCGCGTGCGGCCACTGCTTTTCCACTGCATCACGCAGACGGTGCAGCGAACCGACACCCGGGTTGCCGCCCCAGGAGAAAATCAGTTTGCGGGCACAGCCAGCACCGATCAACTGGTCGTAGATCAGGTCAGGGGTCATGCGTACCAGCGTCAGGTCTTTCTTGCCCTGGCGAATGATTTCGTGGCCCGCAGCTGTCGGGATCAGGTGAGTGAAGCCTTCGAGCGCGACGGTATCGCCGTCGTTTACGAATTGCTTCACCGCGTCGTGCAGCGAAAGGATTTCAGCCATGGGGCAGGCTCCCGTTGTTATTAACTGCCAGTCGAAGAAAAAGGCGCGATGCGCGCGCCGGAATGCCTGAAGGTTAAGCTTCTGAAAAAGCGCAAACAATCCGATAATCGACTAACCGTTCGATAATCGAACAAATTGTTGTTTGGCTATCGATCCTTTGAATAGCATCGCGGGCAAGCCCGCTCCCACAGGTTGACGCGTAATCCTTGTGGGAGCGGGCTTGCCCGCGAAGAGGCCATCAAAATCACTAGAGATAGCGGATTAGAACATCAGGTCGCATCCGCATGACTGACCATGCCCTTGATGACCACCGCAGTAGTCGCCAGCGCCGCCGGAATCACCAGTGCCGTAAGCACTTGCTCGAAGTTCCAGCCCAGGCCCAACAACGTCGCGCCCATCCAGGCGCCAAGGATTGCACCAAAGCGGCCGATCCCGAGCATCCACGACACCCCGGTGGCGCGTCCCTGGGTCGGATAGAATCGCGCCGCCAGCGACGGCATGGCCGATTGCGCGCCGTTGACACACATTCCGGCCACCAGCACCAGGGTCGCCAACAGTGTGATATTGCCCAGGCTCTGCCCTACCGCGTAGGCAAATACCCCGGCCAACAAGTAGAAACAGCCGATGACCTTGTGCGGATTGAACCGGTCCATCGCCCAACCCACACCCACCGCGCTCAATACACCGCCGAACTGGAACAGCGCGCCGATGAACGCCGACTGCTCCATGCTCGCGCCGCTGTCACGCATCAGGGTCGGCAACCAACTGGTCAACAGATAAACGATCACCAGGCCCATGAAGTAAGTAAGCCAAAGCAACAAGGTGCCGACGCTATAGGTGCCGGAGAAGATCACCGCAAACACATTGCGCGCCTTCACGGTTTTCTGTTCCGGCACGCTGAAGCTCGATGCCTGGGCCACTACCGTCGGATCTATCGGCGCCAGCGCCTTGCGCACTTTGTCCGTACCGCGGTTGCGCACAACCAGATAACGCGCCGACTCCGGCAGCCAGAGCAGCAAAACGAAAGCCAGGATCAGCGGCAGGACCCCGCCGATCAGTAGCAGACTGTGCCAGCCGAACGCCGGTATGAGTTTGGCCGAAATGAATCCACCACCGGCCATACCCAGGTTGAAGCCGCAGAACATGCTGGTCACCAGCAGGGATTTCTTGCGCTCCGGGGTGTACTCCGACAGCAGGGTCGTGGCGTTTGGCATACCGGCGCCCAGCCCAAGGCCGGTGAGGAAGCGCAACACCAACAACTGTTCGACGTTAGTGCTATAGGCCGAAGCCAGGCTGAAAGCACCAAACAGCAGCACTGCCCCGACCAGCACGAGTTTTCGCCCGAAGCGGTCCGCCAGCGGGCCCGAGCCCAATGCGCCGAAGACCATGCCGATCAAGGCTGCACTCATCACCGGCCCGAGGCTGGCGCGGTCTATGCCCCAGTCCTGGGACAAGGCCGGCGCAATGAAACCCATGGCGGCAGTGTCGAGGCCATCGAGAAAGACAATCAGGAAACACAGGATTACCACTCGCCACTGGTAGCGCGAGATGGGCTGGGCATTGATGAAAGACTGCACGTCGAGGCAGTTTCCAACAGCAGACTGAGGCTGGTTCATTGTTTTTATTCCACGGATCGCGGTCGAACGGGTGCCAACCGAAGCTGGCGCTGCCGCGACATTAATGAGCCAGAGGAAATAGCGTCAATTCGATAAACGCAACTGCGTGCGATTATCGAACAGCTTAGGCGAACAGTTGAGCGCTGAGTTCACGGCTGGCACTCAACAGGCCAGGCAGGAAACGTTGCTCCAGTTCATTTCGACTGACCCGACCGGCATGGGTACTGACATTGAGGGCGGCAACTACCTGGCCCGATGTGTCGTACACCGGGACGGCAATCGACCGCAGCCCCTGCTCAAGCTCCTGATCGACGATGCACCAGCCCTGCTGCCGTACCTCTTGCAGGCATTCGAGCAACGCCTCGGGGGTATGGATGGTGCGGCTGGTCTTGGCTTGCAGTTCGGCATGATCGAGGTATTCGCCCAGGGACGTGTCATCCAGTGCGGCAAGCAGGATCCGCCCCATCGACGTGCAGTAGGCCGGCAAGCGCCCACCTACCGACAAGTCCACGGAAATCAGGCGCTGGGTGGTCGCCGACCGGGCGATGTACAAAATATCGTCACCCTCCAGGGTGGCCATGTTGCAGGCCTCATGGAGTTGTTCGCTCATGCGGTCCAGATAAGGCTGGGCGGAAACCGCCAGCGGAGTCGAAGACACATAGGCATGGCCGAGAGTGAGCACTTTGGGCAACAACGAGTAGGTGCGGCCGTCGGTGGTGGCATAACCGAGCTTGATCAAGGTGTGCAGGCAACGTCGCACCGCGGCACGGGGGATTTCCGTACGATGGCTGATCTGCGCGATGGTCAGGTGGCGCTTGCGCTCCTGAAACGCTTGCACTACCGCCAGGCCCCGGGCCAGCGACGTCATGAAGTCGGGGTCGCCGGTGAGCGCTTGAATCCGCTTGGCTGGCGAAGCAACGATGGGTGGAGCCACTGAAGTGAATGAGTTACGCATTTGATCGTTCATACCAGGTCATTTCCCATTCGAATCAGCGGCCATTACAAGGGTCCGATGCCCGCCCCTGCAAGTCTGCCCGGGCATAATTGGGCGATTATCGAACCACCGTCCGATAATCGCATTCTGCCATTTACAAGGGCCCGGCGCGACACGCCAGGCAGCGTTATTACAATTTTTCACAACGGTGCGGAAAAAATTAATCGGATGATCAAGCTTCCGTAACTTGTTCGACTTAATGGCGTCAGAAACGCATCGCCAGAAGTAGAAATCCCCCGCTGGGCTAGTTAGCCGATAGTTGCCAGCAGACACAGGCTCACACATCATGATTGAATTTTAACTCGTCAGAGATAGTGTTCTACAAATCGGACGCTATAATAGAACTCAGGAACGATTCGGTTTTTTACTTGCCGAATACGTTATCCGGCAGCAGGATGTTCCATCGCTGCTGCCCCCCGGCAAGCGCCTGACACTCACTGTACAAGTTTTGCCAGTGCGTTCGCTGAAACAGGAATCTGACGCTGCGTCAGCTATTTATCTCTGGTGCCGTAGCCGCCTGCGACATGGAAGTATTGCTCACACTGTCGTTAAACCGATGCCCTGAAGGGCGTTGTCGTATCGATGAGCGTGGTCAATGCATTGGATGCAGCGCGTTTCACCAGAATCATCTCAACTCAATCAGGTAGCACTGTGACGAAAGACGAACTGCGCGCGGAACTTGAGCGCCAGGAACAACGTTACAAGGAAGTTTACGGCGGAGAAGTCACCACTTACGCCGCTCAGCCCGAACCGGAGCGCAAACCCTGGCGTAAACGCGCCACCGTTCAGGACCAGGCATTCACTCAAGAATTGCAAAAAATGGAAAAGGAACTCAAAGCCGAAGAGCCATGATCTCTTGGGCCTGATCCTTAAAAGGGCAGCCTCTGCGCTCGTTAAAAGCGGGATGTATCGACGTTGCCTTTCGCGCCCGCTACGAGCGGGCGGTGGTCTCTTGCTGCGCCAGATCAAACAAAATGCTGATATCTGACTGCCTTCTCAGATATTTCATACAAGCATTGATGCCCCCGCGTCAGCGCCTAAAAAACCCGAGTTCAGACGCTTTTTTTAATTAAATCAAAGCGTTGAAAACCAGGGAAAACCCCTTTGCCTTGGGGCTCATCTGCAAAAAAAATCGTTGATGGATGTTACCGATGAGCAGCTAGTGCATCGATTTGCAGTCTTTTCTGGCATAATCGCGCCCCCTTATGACCGGGTCAGAAAACCTTCATGATCGATTTATTCAGCGGACTGGATGCTTGGGTGCTTGTGAGCCTCTTGCTCGCCCTGGCCTTTGTCCTCGCCTTCGAGTTCATCAACGGCTTTCATGACACCGCAAACGCGGTGGCAACTGTTATCTACACCAAAGCCATGCCGCCTCATCTGGCGGTGTTCTTTTCCGGTGTGTTCAACTTCCTCGGCGTGCTGCTGGGCGGGGTCGGCGTGGCGTATGCCATCGTCCACCTGTTGCCGGTAGAGTTGCTGATCAATGTGAATACCGGACACGGGCTGGCCATGGTGTTCTCGTTGCTCGCCGCCGCCATCGCCTGGAACCTGGGCACCTGGTACTTCGGTATCCCGGCTTCCAGCTCGCACACCCTGATCGGTTCGATCCTCGGTGTCGGTCTGGCCAACGCCCTGATCAACGACATTCCGTTGGCCGATGGTGTGAACTGGCAGAAAGCGATCGATATCGGCGCCTCGCTGGTGTTCTCGCCCATGGCCGGCTTCCTCATCGCGGCCCTGGTGCTGATTGCGTTGAAATGGTGGCGTCCGCTGTCGAAGATGCACAAGACACCGGAAGAGCGCCGCAAGATCGACGACAAAAAGCATCCGCCATTCTGGAACCGCCTGGTCCTGGTGATTTCGGCAATGGCCGTGAGCTTTGTGCACGGTTCCAACGATGGCCAGAAAGGTATCGGCCTGATCATGCTGGTGTTGATCGGTATCGTACCGGCACAGTTCGTACTCGACCTGAACAGCACTACTTATCAGATCGAGCGGACTCGCGACGCTACCCTGCATCTGAGCCAGTTCTATAAGCGTAATGAGGCAACCCTGGGTGAATTCCTGGCCCTGGGCAAAAGTGTGGAAGGCGATCTGCCGGAGAAGTTCCGCTGCAACCCGAAGCAGACTGAGCCGACCATCACCGCTTTGCTCGGCACCCTCAAGGGTGTAGCCGACTACCACTCGATGCCAGCCGAGAGCCGCATCGAGGTGCGTCGCTACCTGCTCTGCCTGGACGACACGGCGAAAAAAGTCAGCAAGCTGCCTGAACTTTCGGCCCGGGAAAAGGCTGACCTGGACAAGCTGCGCAAAGACCTGACCACCACCACCGAATACGCTCCGTTCTGGGTGATTCTGGCGGTTGCCCTGGCGCTGGGCCTGGGCACCATGGTGGGCTGGAAGCGAGTCGTGCTGACCATCGGCGAGAAAATCGGCAAGCAAGGCATGACTTACTCTCAGGGCATGTCGGCACAGATCACCACCGCCACCCTGATCGGCATGGCCAACATCTTCAGCCTGCCAGTATCGACTACCCACGTGCTGTCCTCGGGCGTGGCCGGCACCATGGTCGCCAACAAGAGCGGCCTGCAAGGCGGTACCGTCAAAACGATCCTGCTGGCCTGGGTATTGACCCTGCCGGCTACCGTGGCCTTGTCCGCCGGATTGTTCTGGCTGGCGTCGAAGGCATTGGGCAGCTGATTTATCGCTGCAATGAAAAAGGCGCGCTCCGCAAGGACCGCGCCTTTTTTATTGTCATTTTCCTGTTGCAGTAGCCGGCTTGCGGACGTTAGCGCTTGCAAGATTGTCATCGCCGGCAAGCCGGCTCCTGCAAAGATTCGTCGACTGCAAATAACAGGCAAAAAAAAAGGCAACCGAAGTTGCCCAAAATGCCTTGCGTGCCCATTACATCCAGAAAGGCTGGCGGTTATTTCCGCTTTTGCGAATCTTTCCAGATAAACAATCCGAATCCTGCAAAAAATACAAACATGAGGCTGACAGTCAGCACTCCGGCGAACACAACGTTGTCGAAAAACATGACTCGTCTCCTGCATCTGCCTTGTTGCGATGGAGCTAAGTTAAACAATCAGGCAGGAGAAAATATTGACCGGGATCAATGTCGGCCATAACAGGGAAGGAGGAAGGGAAAAATTTGACCCGCATCAATAAATGCGGGGGGATTTCAGCGTTTTTTCGGTTTGTTTTTCGGCTTTTTCTTCGCTTTGCCCAGCGGCATGGCCTGTTCGAACGCCTGGCGTACTTCATTGAGCCGCTTTTCGTTGAGGTCATGAACACGTTTGGCGCGTTCAGCATTGAGGTCGATCAGCTTGTCGTCTTGGCTCATGGCAATCAGTGCATCACAAGAGATGAAATTCAGCCAGCACGTTGTCCGGCAGCTATAGCCCAATAATGCGGTCTGACGGCAGCGCTGACCAGCCGTGTGATCAAATCTCGATATCGACCCACAACCCCTGACGTGGCTGCTCCTCCATCAGGGGGGCCACGGGCACGGTGTTGTCAGCATTGAGCTCGTCGCCGGGAATCGCCAGATACGCCTCGGGATCTTCGTCGGCTTCACGACGGCGCCGTTCCTGCTCTTGCTTGCGGCGCTGCTCCTCACGCAGAAGTAACGCGGCCTCTTCTGGATCGCGCTTTTGCAGGTTAATCGTGCTGTCACTGGAGCTTTCCTGCGCCGGTACCACCGGAGGAATGTCCGGACGCTGGCGGATCGGGTCATGTTGCGAGGTGATCGGCACGGCACTCAAGGGCAGCATCGGTAGCAGCATGGTTATCAGTCTCCTGTCAGCAGGCTGTCGGCTGCGGGGATGTCGACTTGAGCCTTCGGTCGCAAACTGTGATGCGGTTGGCACCTGTGGTGCTGACGCAAGCTACGATCTTTTGAGGTATCGAAGAACCGAAGATCGTAGCCTGCGCCAGCTTCCACATGAGTATTCCTTTGGTCTGCAGCCGCGATTCCGTTAAGATAGCCCGCTTTTTCAAGGTGGGAGTCAGGCAGCATGGCGCAGCAGTATCAACCGGGGCAACGCTGGATCAGTGACAGCGAAGCCGAGCTGGGATTGGGCACCGTTCTGGCACAGGACGGCCGCTTGTTGACCGTGCTCTACCCGGCCACTGGCGAGACTCGCCAGTACGCGCTACGGAATGCGCCCCTGACCCGCGTGCGATTTTCGCCGGGTGACTCCATCACTCACTTCGAGGGCTGGAAACTGACCGTACAGGAAGTCGACGACGTCGACGGCCTGCTGGTCTACCACGGCCTCAACGCGCAGAACGAAGTGGTCACCCTGCCGGAAACCCAGCTGTCGAACTTCATTCAGTTCCGTCTGGCCAGCGACCGTTTGTTCGCCGGACAGATCGACCCGCTCGCCTGGTTCTCCCTGCGCTACAACACCCTGGAACATACCAGCCGGCAGTTGCAGTCTGCCCTTTGGGGCCTGGGTGGCGTGCGTGCGCAACCGATCGCGCACCAACTGCACATCGCCCGTGAAGTGGCCGACCGAATCGCGCCACGTGTTCTGCTGGCCGACGAAGTAGGCCTGGGTAAAACCATCGAGGCAGGCCTGGTGATCCATCGCCAACTGCTCTCGGGCCGTGCCGGCCGTGTGCTGATCCTGGTTCCGGAAAACCTGCAGCACCAATGGCTGGTGGAGATGCGTCGCCGCTTCAACCTGCAGGTCGCGCTGTTCGACGAAGAACGCTTCATCGAAAGCGATGCCACCAACCCGTTCGAAGACACCCAGCTTGCCCTGGTTGCACTCGAGTGGCTGGTCGATGACGAGAAAGCCCAGGACGCCCTGTTCGCGGCCGGCTGGGATTTGATGGTGGTCGACGAAGCGCACCACCTGGTGTGGCACGAAGACAAGGCCAGCCCGGAATACACACTGGTCGAGCAGCTCGCTGAAACGATCCCGGGCGTGCTGCTGCTGACCGCGACACCGGAACAACTGGGTCAGGACAGCCACTTCGCCCGTCTGCGCCTGCTCGACCCGAACCGTTTCCATGACCTGCACGCCTTCCGTGCCGAGAGCGAAAACTATCGTCCGGTGGCCGAAGCCGTTCAGGAATTGCTGGACAAGGGGCGCCTGTCGCCTGAAGCGCACCAGACCATTCACGGCTTCCTCGGCAACGAAGGCGAAGCCCTGCTGGCCGCGGTCAACGATGGCGATATCGAAGCCAGCGCCCGTCTGGTCCGCGAATTACTGGATCGTCATGGCACCGGCCGCGTGCTGTTCCGTAACACCCGTGCTGCCGTGCAGGGTTTCCCGGAGCGCAAGCTACACCCGTACCCGCTGCCGTGCCCCGACGAATACCTTGAGCTGCCACTGGGCGATCACGCCGAACTGTATCCGGAAGTCAGCTTTCAGGCCCAGCCGGACGCCAACGAAGAAGAACGCTGGTGGAAATTCGACCCGCGCGTCGAGTGGCTGATCGACCAGTTGAAGATGCTCAAGCGCACCAAGGTGCTGGTAATCTGCGCCCATGCGGAAACCGCCATGGACCTGGAAGATGCCCTGCGCGTGCGCTCCGGCATCCCGGCCACGGTGTTCCACGAGGGCATGAACATCCTCGAGCGTGACCGCGCCGCTGCTTACTTCGCCGACGAAGAATTTGGCGCACAAGTACTGATCTGCTCGGAAATCGGCAGTGAAGGTCGCAACTTCCAGTTCTCCCATCACCTGGTGCTGTTCGACCTGCCGTCCCACCCGGACCTGCTGGAGCAACGTATCGGCCGTCTGGACCGGATCGGCCAGAAACATGTGATCGAACTGCACGTGCCATACCTGGAAACCAGCCCGCAAGAGCGCCTGTTCCAGTGGTACCACGAAGCGCTGAACGCGTTCCTCAATACCTGCCCGACCGGCAACGCCCTGCAGCATCAGTTCGGCCCACGCCTGTTGCCGCTGCTCGAAGAAGCCGACGACGGCGAGTGGCAAGCGCTGATCGACGAGGCTCGCAGCGAACGTGAGCGCCTGGAAGCCGATCTGCACACCGGTCGTGACCGTCTGCTGGAACTCAATTCCGGCGGCGCGGGCGAAGGCGATGCCCTGGTGGAGGACATTCTTGAGCAGGACGACCAGTTCACTCTGCCGATCTACATGGAAACCCTGTTCGACGCATTCGGCATCGACAGCGAAGACCATTCGGAAAACGCCCTGATCCTCAAGCCGAGCGAAAAAATGCTCGACGCCAGCTTCCCGCTGGGTGACGACGAAGGCGTGACCATCACTTACGACCGCAACCAGGCGCTGTCTCGCGAAGACATGCAGTTCATCACCTGGGAACACCCGATGGTCCAGGGTGGCATGGATCTGGTTCTGTCCGGTTCCATGGGCAACACCGCCGTGGCATTGATCAAGAACAAGGCGCTCAAGCCTGGCACCGTGTTGCTGGAACTGCTGTATGTCAGCGAAGTGGTTGCCCCGCGCTCGCTGCAACTGGGCCGTTACCTGCCGCCGGCCGCCCTGCGCTGCCTGCTCGACACCAACGGCAACGACCTGGCGGCGCGCGTCGCGTTCGAAACCCTGAACGATCAGCTGGAGAGCGTGCCGCGTGCCAGCGCCAACAAGTTCATCCAGGCCCAGCGCGATCAGCTGACACCGCGTATCAACGCCGGTGAAGCGAAAATCCTGCCTCGTCACGCCGAGCGCGTGGCTGAAGCGCAGCGTCGCCTGGCCGCCGATACCGACGAAGAACTGGCGCGCCTGACCGCGTTGCAAGCAGTCAACCCGACCGTGCGTGACAGCGAACTGGTTGCCCTGCGCAAACAGCGAGAGCAAGGCCTGGCGATGCTCGACAAGGCTGCGCTGCGACTGGAAGCGATTCGGGTGTTGGTGGCGGGTTAAGTCCCCATCTGCATCGCAGTAACAAGAAGCCCGCAGTGATGCGGGCTTTTTTTTCAGATCAAAAGATCGCAGCTTCTGACCAGCGCCCAGACAACGCGGGCATTCAGAAAGCCCGCGTTATCGTTAACGACCATCGCGAGCAGGCTCGCTCCTACAGGGGATCGAGTGTTCCCTGTGGTTGCAGCAGGCTGCGATCTTTTGATCTTATGCCGTCGCCGCAGCAACCCCGGGCTCAACCACCGCCCCCAGCCCCTCTTTCATCCGCTTGGCATCGCGTACAAAACACCGAGACGCCAACACCAGAAACACCATGGTGAAAAACAGCGCCACAGGAATCAGGTACATCGCGTCATGCAGGCCTACGGCCTTGAACGCCTCGGTCATCTGTTCGGCACCCGCCGCCAGCATCGCCGTGTGGGCAAAGTGATCGGACAAGGCACCGACCACCACTGGCCCCAACCCACCGCCCAACAGGTATAGCCCGGCAAAGAACAAAGCCATGGCGGTGGCCCGCAAGCGCGGCTCGACCACATCCTGAATTGCCGTGTAAACGCAGGTATAGAAGTTATAGGCAAACAGCCAGCCCAGACTGAACACCGCCACGAACACGCCGATTTCTATGCGACCTGAGTGCAGCGCCCACGCCGTGCATACGGTCGAGATAATCAAACTGAACGCCGCAAACAGCAGCCGCCCGTTGGCTACCCGCTGGTGAATCTTGTCAGCGACCCAGCCGCCGATGGTCAGTCCGAACAAACCGGTGACACCAACGATTACACCCGTTGCCACCGCAGCTTCCTGCAACGGCATCAAGAAGTAGCGCTGGAGCATCGGCACCAGAAACGAGTTGCAGGCATAGGTGGCGAAATTGAAGCAGAGGCCGGCCATTACCAGCCAAAGGAACGTAGGCACCGCCAGTACCCGGCGGATTGGCCGGTCCACGCGCTCTTGCGAAACCTGCACGCTCTCGGCGGCGCCGCGTTTTGGCTCTTTGATGAAGAACATGAAGATTGCGAGGATCAGCCCCGGCACCGCCGCAATGAAGAAAGGCGCACGCCAGCTGTCGAATGCCTTGACCATCGCGCCGATGGTGAAGAACGCCAGCAGCAGGCCCAACGGCAGTCCGAGCATGAAAATGCCCATGGCTCGCGCCCGACGATGAGCCGGAAACAGATCGCCGATCAGCGAGTTGGCAGCCGGTGCATAACTGGCTTCACCGATGCCGATACCCATGCGCACGACCAGGAAGCTCCAGAAACTGCCGACCATGCCGTTGACCGCCGTCAGCCCGCTCCACACCGCAAGGCCCCAGCCCATCAGCTTGCTGCGCGAGCCAGTATCGGCCATACGCCCCAGCGGCAGACCGGCGATCGCGTAGACGAGGGTGAAAGCGGTGCCGATGATGCCGATCTGGAAGTCACTGAGGTGCCATTCCATGCGGATCGGTTCGATGATGATGGCCGGGATGGTACGGTCGAAAAAGTTGAACAGGTTGGCCAGGAACAACAGGAACAGAATGCGCCAGGCATTCGCCGCTTGGGTCGAGTTCTGCATGGGTCCGTCTCGTTTTATTGTTATTGGGGCGTCACTGTCCCCGGAACCTGCAATCTAGACAGGCCGGTCACAGCTGTCTGTAATTATTCGTAAGGCTGATACCAGCCCATGGCGAAGGCCACGTGAATGCTGGCTCCCGGGACCCCGCAAGGGCCCAAACGTGCGGCGTTCTGTCTTGCAGCGTTGCAAACAGATGCCTGAAAAGAGAAGCGCCGGATCAATAGCACTAATCGCTATAATTTCAATAACCAAATGTTTGGCACCAATATGCCACTATCGATTTGCGCTCCATGCATGCCCTCTATACTGCATGAAATTCGCCGGTGCTCATTGCCCCGGCCAGATGACCACAACGGGGCATGCTATGGAGTGGCTTGGTCTGCATTTCACTACTTCTTTACCAGAGAGTGGGCAGGTCATACTCAATTTCACACATGATCGATTCCTCGTGCTGCTGGCGTATCTGGTCGCCTGCGTCGGCTGCTTTGCCACGCCAGGCATGGCCGAGCGGGTTGCCCATGCCGAACATCCGGTCTCCAAGCGACGCTGGCGCTGGGTCGGCACCGTGTGCATGGCAGGCGGAATCTGGGCCATGCATTTGATCGGTATACTGGCTTTGCAGTCAGCTATCGATATTCACTACCACCTGCCAGTGACGCTGCTTTCCCTGATCACAGCCCTGTGCGCTTCACGGCTGGCGATGAACACCTTCAGCCTCCCCGATCCGACAAACCGCCAATGCGTGGAATCCTCGACAGGGGCAGGCCTGGGCATCGCGGCCATGCACTACGTGGGCATGTTCGCTGGCATCACCCGGTTCACGGGTTCCTCGTGCCGGACCGCTTCTTCGCCATCGCCGAGGCCAACGGCCTGATCGCCGAACTCGACAACTGGGTACTGCGCAAGGCTTGCGAAGACCTGGCCGATCTATCGCGCCAAGGCTGTGAAGAACTGCGCATCACAGTGAACTGCTCGGCCCTGAACCTGGCACGTGAAGAACTGGCAACTGAAATCGAACACGCACTGCGGGCCACGGGTGTGGCGCCCGATCGGCTGGAACTGGAAGTGACCGAAAATGCATTGATGGGCAACATCACCGAGACACTGGTGTTACTGGGCCAGATTCGCGCCCTCGGCGTGTCGCTGTCGATCGATGACTTCGGTACCGGTTATTCGTCCCTGGCCTACCTCAAGCGCCTGCCGCTCAACACCCTGAAAATCGATCGTTCTTTCCTGCAGGACATTCCCAAGTCCATCCAGGATATGGAGATCGTCCAGGCGATTATCGTCATGGCGCACACCCTTCACCTGGAGGTGGTCACCGAAGGCGTCGAAACTTTCGAGCAATACCAGTTCCTGGAGGACCATGGCTGCGACTTCGTTCAGGGCTACCTGCTCAGCCGCCCGGTGCCACTCGCCGAACTGCGTCCGGTGCTGGACGAAATCAACCAGCGCAAGTCCCCCGGCAGCCTTACACGCTTGCGCCTGGCTCACGGTACATCCGCACTAATGTAGAAGGGTCTTGTTCAAGGAATCCCTGGCTCCCATGCAGGCGCATCAACTGCGCAGCCAAGCCCGTTATCGGCGTCGCACTGCCTTGCTCGCGGGAAAACTTCACCGCAGTGTCCAGATCCTTGAGCAGGGTTCGTACGTGCCATTTGACTGGCTCGAAACGATTGTCGGCCATTTGCGGGGCGAGGATCTGCAGCGGTTTGGAATCGGCAAAACCACCGGCCAGCGCTTCGGCGATCAGGCTGGCATCAACACCGGAGCGTTCCGCCAGTGCAACCACTTCGGCAATCACCAATGCGTTACAGGCAACGATCATCTGGTTGCAGGCCTTGGTGACTTGCCCTGCCCCGACACCGCCCATGTGTGTCACGCGCTGACCCAGCTCAAGCAGCACCGGTCGAACCCGCTCCAGGTCCCGGGCTTCGCCACCGACCATGATCGCCAGGTTGCCTGCTTCGGCACCCACCACGCCTCCGGACACCGGCGCGTCCAGCCAACCCATGGCGGTCCTGCCGGCAAGCTCGGCCGCCATTTCCCGCGTGGCGTTTGGCTCCAGGCTGGAAAAATCCACCAACAGCTGGCCGCTTTGCGCCCCCTGGGCAACACCCGCTGAACCAAAAACCACTTCACGCACCACCGCGGTGTCCGCCAGGCACAACATCACCACATCCGCGTGCTGGCACAACTCGGCCGGGGTAGCGACCTGGCGCGCACCGGCTTGCACCAGTGGCTTGCACTTGGCCGGATTTCGGTTCCACACCGTCAACGGGTAACCCGCCGCGAGCAGCCGCCGGCACATCGGCAGCCCCATCAGACCGATCCCGGCAAAACCCAGCGAAGGTAGCATTGACATCATTTGGCCTCCTTTTGATTAAAGATCGCCTGATATTGGCCGATTCATCATGACTTAGGAAAGGATTCCCCCGAGTGATGCTCAGGTTGCAGCCCGAGGGTAGGGCCCAATACGCGCTGAAAAAAAGACGCGATTCAATCCGTGACGGTTGGACGACAACGAGTCGGCCAACCAACCAGCCCAGGTACATGGCGAACAATGACTTCTAAAAACAATCCGGCCACTGCGGTATCCGATCTGACGTTGAGCCCCGCGGCCAACAGCCCTTCATCCTTGAAGCCATTGCCCCCTTCCCGCCCGTTGGCAAGCCAGCAATACCTGTACTTCACCGAAACCAACACCGACCGCATCCTCGACAACCTCGACGGTCTGCGCGACATGGTGTTCCCACGCCCGCCGCACCTGGAAGGCGACAACGAACAGCACAGCGATCAGGAATTCCCGTCGGTGTGCCTGATCGGCCTGGGTCGCTGCGGCTCGAACATCGCGCTGGATGTCGCGGAACTGGTGTACAACGCCCGCAAGTTCTACCTCAACGAATTCAACAACGAAGATCGCCTGTCGCCGGACAAACGCTACGCCGAGAAGGGCTACAGCCCGGCCCAATGGATCCGCAACAACCTGCGCCTGGGCTCGAACAAAGCCTCCAAGCCAGTGTTTCTGGTCGAACCACTGGTGATGCTCGGCGACCTCGACAAAGACATCGCCGGGCGCATCCGCTTTTCGCGCAAGGGCGAAAAAAGCGGCTTCCTGCGCGACTACAGCAAAATGAAAATCATGGACTTGTCGGAAGTCCACGCCGGTGGTGCCGGTAACGCGCCGATCCTCGGCCAGTATCTGGCCAAGATCATCCTGAACAAGGACACCCAGCGTTTCTCCAGCCCCGACTGGAAAATGATTCACTCGTACCTGATCGACAGCTGCGGTATCAAGGCCAACCAGTCACGCCTGTACTTCTCGATCTTCAGTGCCGGCGGCGGTACCGGTTCTGGCATGGCCTCGGAATTCGGCCTGGCCCAGCAACACTCGTACATGAACAAGACGTTCGACACCAAGCCGATGGACGAGCACGACGGCAAAAGCGGCCATTCCTTCGTCTTCGAACCGATTTTCACCAGCGGTATCTGCGTACTGCCGAACATTTCCGATCACCGCAGTGAAATGTCCGAAGCGCTGCACATCAACGCCGGTCGCCTGCTGTGTAAATACCTGTCGGAAGAGTGGGACTTCTCCTACAACTTCGCCAATGAAGACAGCAGCGAAGCCAGCGTCATGGGCCGTATCCGCCCATGGAACGCCATGATGCTGATCTCCAACGACATCATGCGTTACGCCGAAGAAAACGATGACGGCAACATCCAGAACATCGACGTCAATGCCATGGAGAAGCACGCCAACCAGTACATCTCCCAACAGATCTTCAACATTCTGACGGCTCAGGCGGTCACGACCGACTACGACCAGAACTATTTCCGTCGCGCCGGCATCGACATCGGCGAAACCATTCGCCTGGACGCCAACGACCTGTTCATGAGCCTGGCCGGGCCGGTGGCGATTGCCTACGCCGAATCCGTAGTGCCGGAGACCCCGCCGCCAAGCAGCGACAAATTCAAGGTGTTCGAGAAAGAGCCGCAGCGGCTGAACATCGACGACCTGTTCTTCCGCTCGATCGACCTGCCGCACTTCAACAAGGTCACCCAGGCCATCGAAGGCATCAGCCTGTTGCCGATCGAATCCAAGCGCTATCGCGCATCGCTGGAGCAGTACAAGAATTCGGGCTACGACGCGGCTGCGCTGCACGACCTGCACTTCTTCAAGAACTGCTCGTCGGTGGTGTCGATCGTCTCGCTGCCCAAGGACTACAAGCTGTCGTACATGGACCTGAACCGGTTGAAGACACACCTCAACAGCCTGTTCCCCAATACCACGCTCAAGCGCTATGCGTTGGTGATCGGGGCCTCGGCCAACCTGTCGCTGACCACGCTGATTGCCAAGAGCCCGTGCCTGTCGGACGACTTCCTGACGCTCATCGTGGCCTTCATCAAGCGTTGTTTTGCACGCAACCCGTACCGCTTCGATGACACTCTGGACAACTCGATCCTCGACTTCATCATCAATGAAGACTTCGACGAAGACCGCATCGACGACCTGCTCAACGAATTCGAGAACCCGGCGAAGATCCTCGATACCAACTGGTACGCGATCAAGCCGATGTACGAGAAAAAATACCGTGAGCTGATCAACGACAAGGACAAGTTCGTCTCGATCAACGACATCCGCCTGTCCCGGGATTGCGTGAAGAAAGCGATCAAGTACCTGCGCGAGATCTACCGCCATCGCATTGGCAAGACCAAGGTTATTTCTCTTAATAACCATACGGGCAAGACCGCTAACTAAGCGTCGTTCCCATTCGCGAGCAAGCCCGCTCCCACATTTAACGATGTTCTTCAGGAAGAACGCAGTCGAATGTGGGAGCGGGCTTGCTCGCGAAAGCGGTAATGAAAACAACACATTTCAACATTCGGAAACAATTGATCAGACGCTCAATTGCCCTCCCAACTGTTCCCGTTACGTTTACGTCACCGTTAGGCTGTGGCCTTTCTCCACGGCAAGGTGCCATCACGCTACTCACCTACACACTTTTGCTCGCGCGCATGACGCACCAAATGGGCGCACGGATTCAGTTCGTCGCCCTTTCCTGGATCAGAATCCACGGCGAAACCACCACCGCCCAAAGCTCGGGATCACGCTCAAAAAGATCCAGCGCCCGCGTTTCAGAGAGCTTGGCCAGCGTGTCTGCGGCCAGCCAGGCGGCCACTTTCTCGCCTTCGTCCAAGGCCACGGCCTCGGCGGCCGCGATCAAATCCAGGCCCGGGTCGACCCACAATAGGGCACCCTTGGCGAAGAATGGCTCCAGCTCCTTCCAGGTAATAGATGCTGTTTCACCAAGCAGTTTGGCATAGAGGGTGCTAGGTTCTTGATTCATGGGACTGTCCGGAAAAGAAATCGACGCGAATGATAACGTCGGTGGTCCGGCAGAAAAACCCGGATGCAATTAAGTCACCGAGATAAAAAGCGCAGGAAAGCCAAGGAAAGCACGGAATTCAGCTATAAGCCCGTCAAAGCCCCGCCGCAATTCTGTCTTTTTATTTCAATTAAGCGACACTCGCAGGTTTTGCCCCCCGGCGCCGCCTTCCCAGGCTGACAATCGGCGCTCTACACTGTACCGGTACAGTTGCCGAGGGGCTTTTCCGGGGAATGTTGCAATTTCTGACCCGGTTCTGCTGCCCAAGGCGCCAGGACTATAAAAACTACAACAGTAAGAGTGGAGCACTATGACTAAGGCTACTAAGCAGATTTCCAAACTGTTTGCCGCTATGGTTCTGGCCGGGGTTGCCAGCCATTCGTTCGCAGCTGACACCATCAAGATCGGCATCGCCGGCCCTAAAACCGGTCCTGTAGCCCAATACGGCGACATGCAGTTCAGCGGCGCCAAAATGGCCATTGAACAGATCAACGCCAAAGGCGGCGTAGACGGCAAGAAACTCGAAGCCGTTGAATATGATGACGCCTGTGATCCAAAACAAGCGGTAGCGGTTGCGAACAAGGTCGTCAACGACGGCGTGAAATTCGTGGTCGGCCACCTGTGCTCCAGCTCCACTCAACCGGCTTCGGACATTTACGAAGACGAAGGCGTGATCATGATCACCCCGGCTGCCACCAGCCCGGACATCACCGCACGTGGTTACAAAATGGTGTTCCGCACCATCGGTCTGGACAGCGCCCAGGGCCCTGCCGCCGGTAACTACATTGCCGATTACGTAAAACCGAAAATCGTTGCTGTGCTGCACGATAAACAGCAATACGGCGAAGGCATCGCCACCGCCGTGAAGACCACTCTGGAAGGCAAAGGCGTGAAAGTTGCCGTGTTCGAAGGCGTCAACGCCGGCGACAAGGACTTCTCGTCGATGATCGCCAAGCTCAAGCAAGCCAACGTCGACTTCGTCTACTACGGCGGCTACCACCCGGAGCTGGGCCTGATCCTGCGTCAATCCCAGGAAAAAGGCCTGAAGGCCAAATTCATGGGTCCGGAAGGCGTGGGTAACGACTCCATTTCGCAGATCGCCAAGGACGCTTCCGAAGGCCTGCTGGTGACCCTGCCGAAATCCTTCGACCAGGATCCGGCCAACATCGCCCTGGCTGATGCGTTCAAAGCCAAGAAAGAAGACCCAAGCGGCCCGTTCGTGTTCCCGGCCTACTCGGCTGTGACCGTCATTGCCGAAGGCATCAAGGCTGCCAAGTCCGAAGACGCCGCCAAAGTGGCTGAAGCCATCCACGCCGGTACCTTCAAGACTCCTACTGGCGACCTGAGCTTCGACGCCAAGGGCGACCTGAAAGACTTCAAATTTGTGGTTTACGAGTGGCACTTCGGCAAACCAAAAACTGAAGCCAAGCCTCAGTAAGGCGTTGCCTGACTGACTGCCAATAAAGCCCACGGCGTGCCGTGGGCTTTGTTTTAGAACGTATTGGGCCGCGCTGGCGAGATCCGCCAGTCTCCCCACCTGAAAATCTCAAAACCGTCATCAGCGGTTCGCTGGCAAACCTCGGATTCGAAGTGGATGCAGATCCACGGGGCCCGAGCGGGAAAATGACTCCACCAGTGAAATGCGTATCAGGTTTTTAGGAGCGCTGTAATGCCTGACATCTATCACTTCTTCCAACAGCTGGTTAATGGTCTGACCATTGGCAGCACGTATGCCCTGATCGCCATCGGCTATACGATGGTTTACGGCATCATTGGAATGATCAACTTCGCCCACGGCGAGGTGTACATGATCGGTTCCTACGTGGCGTTCATCGCCATCGCCGGGCTGGCCATGATGGGACTCGACAGCGTTCCGCTGTTGATGACCGCCGCTTTCATCGCCACCATCGTGGTGACCAGTGCCTACGGTTACAGCATCGAGCGGATCGCCTACCGCCCCCTGCGCGGCAGCAACCGTCTGATCCCGCTGATCTCCGCCATCGGTATGTCGATCTTCCTGCAGAACACCGTTCTGCTGGCGCAAGACTCCAAGGACAAATCCATCCCCAACCTGATTCCGGGTAACTTTACCTTCGGGCCAGGTGGCGCACATGAAGTGCTGATTTCCTACATGCAAATCGTGGTGTTCGTGGTGACCCTGGTCGCCATGCTCGGCCTGACGCTGTTCATCTCCCGCTCTCGCCTTGGCCGCGCCTGCCGCGCCTGTGCCGAAGACATCAAGATGGCCAACCTGCTGGGTATCAACACCAACAACATCATCGCCCTGACCTTCGTCATCGGTGCGGCACTGGCGGCCATCGCAGCCGTGCTGTTGAGCATGCAATACGGCGTGATCAACCCGAACGCCGGCTTCCTGGTCGGTCTCAAGGCCTTCACCGCAGCGGTACTGGGCGGTATCGGCAGCATCCCGGGCGCCATGCTCGGCGGGCTGGTCCTTGGCGTGGCAGAAGCCTTCGGTGCCGATATCTTCGGCGACCAGTACAAGGACGTCGTGGCCTTCGGTCTCCTGGTTTTGGTGTTGTTGTTCCGGCCAACCGGCCTGCTGGGCCGCCCGGAGGTTGAAAAAGTATGACTAGGAATCTTAAACAGGCGCTGTTCAGCGCCCTGCTGGTGTGGGCCGTGGCCTATCCGGTACTCGGTCTGAAGCTGACCATCGTCGGCATCAACCTCGAGGTTCATGGCACCAGTAACGCCACCCTGATCACCATCGCCGTATGTTCGGTGCTGATGTTCCTGCGCGTGCTGTTCGACCGGCAGATCAGTTCGGTCTGGCGTTCCTCGCCAGGCATGCCGCTGATTCCGGCCAAGGCCAGCAACTTCCTGACCCTGCCGACCACTCAACGCTGGATCATCATTGCGCTGATCGCCGGCGCTCTGGTCTGGCCGTTCTTCGGCTCTCGCGGTGCGGTGGATATCGCCACGCTGGTGCTGATCTACGTGATGCTGGGCCTGGGCCTGAACATCGTGGTCGGCCTGGCTGGCCTGCTCGACCTCGGTTACGTCGGTTTCTACGCCGTCGGCGCCTACAGCTATGCGCTGCTGTCGCACTACTTCGGTCTGAGCTTCTGGATCTGCCTGCCTATCGCCGGCCTGATGGCGGCCACCTTCGGCTTCCTGCTGGGCTTCCCGGTGCTGCGTCTGCGCGGTGACTACCTGGCGATCGTGACCCTGGGCTTCGGTGAAATCATCCGTCTGTTCCTGCGTAACCTGACCGATATCACCGGCGGTCCGAACGGTATCAGCAACATCGAGAAACCGACGTTCTTCGGCCTGACCTTCGAACGCAAAGCCGCGGAAGGCATGCAAACCTTCCACGAGTACTTCGGCCTGGAATACAACTCGATCAACAAGGTGATCTTCCTTTACCTGGTTGCCCTGTTCCTGGCACTGGCTGCGCTGTTCGTCATCAACCGTTTGCTGCGCATGCCTCTGGGCCGTGCCTGGGAAGCTTTGCGTGAAGATGAAATCGCTTGCCGCGCGCTGGGCCTGAACCCGACCCTCATCAAGCTTTCGGCATTTACCCTCGGCGCGGCATTCGCCGGTTTTGCCGGCAGCTTCTTCGCTGCCCGTCAGGGCCTGGTGACACCGGAGTCCTTCACCTTCATCGAGTCGGCGATCATCCTCGCCATCGTGGTGCTGGGTGGCATGGGCTCGCAGCTGGGTGTGATCCTCGCTGCCGTGGTGATGATCCTGTTGCCGGAAATGATGCGTGAGTTCAGTGAGTACCGCATGTTGATGTTCGGTGCCTTGATGGTACTGATGATGATCTGGCGCCCTCAGGGTCTGCTGCCCATGCAACGTCCTCACATGGAGCTGCGCAAATGAGCCGCGAGATCCTTAAAGTAGAAAACCTGAGCATGCGCTTCGGCGGTTTGCTGGCGGTCAACGGCGTTGCCTTGAGCGTGAAAGAGAAACAAGTGGTTGCCCTGATCGGCCCGAACGGCGCCGGCAAGACCACCGTGTTCAACTGCCTGACCGGCTTCTACAAGCCGAGCGGCGGCAGCATCCTGCTGGACGGTGAGCCGATCGAAGGCCTGCCGGGCCACAAGATCGCCCTCAAAGGCGTGGTGCGTACCTTCCAGAACGTGCGGCTGTTCAAGGACATGACCGCGGTCGAGAACCTCTTGATCGCCCAGCACCGTCACCTGAACACCAACTTCCTGGCTGGCCTGTTCAAGACGCCGGGCTTTCGCAAGAGCGAACGCGAGGCCATGGAGTTCGCCGAGTACTGGCTGGAAAAGGTCAACCTCAAGGAGTTCGCCAACCGTCCGGCCGGCACCCTGGCCTACGGTCAGCAACGTCGCCTGGAAATCGCCCGCTGCATGATGACCCGCCCGCGGATCCTCATGCTCGACGAACCGGCCGCCGGCCTGAACCCGAAGGAAACCGAAGATCTGAAGGCGCTGATCAGCGTGCTGCGTGAAGAGCACAACGTCACCGTGCTGCTGATCGAACACGACATGAAACTGGTCATGAGCATTTCCGACCACATCGTCGTGATCAACCAGGGCACGCCTCTGGCCGACGGTACGCCGGAACAGATCCGCGACAATCCTGAAGTGATCAAAGCCTACCTGGGGGAAGCGTAAATGCTGCAGTTCGAAAACGTTTCCACCTTCTATGGCAAGATCCAGGCCCTGCACAGCGTCAACGTGGAAATCCGTCAGGGTGAAATCGTCACCCTGATCGGCGCCAACGGCGCAGGCAAATCCACCCTGCTGATGACACTCTGCGGCTCGCCGCAAGCCCACAGTGGCAGCATCCGCTACATGGGTGAAGAGCTCGTGGGGCAGACCTCGGCGCAGATCATGCGCAAGAGCATCGCAGTGGTTCCGGAAGGTCGTCGGGTGTTCTCCCGCCTGACCGTGGAAGAAAACCTGTCCATGGGCGGTTTCTTCACCGCCAAGGGCGACTACCAGGAACAGATGGACAAGGTCCTGGGACTTTTCCCGCGCCTCAAAGAGCGCTTCAACCAACGCGGTGGCACCATGTCCGGTGGCGAACAGCAAATGCTCGCCATCGGCCGCGCGCTGATGAGCAAGCCCAAGCTGTTGCTGCTCGACGAACCGTCGCTGGGCCTGGCACCGATCATCATCCAGCAGATCTTCGACATCATCGAACAACTGCGCAAGGACGGTGTAACGGTGTTCCTGGTCGAGCAGAACGCCAACCAGGCGCTGAAGATCGCAGACCGCGCATACGTTCTGGAGAACGGCCGGGTAGTGATGCAAGGCACCGGTGAAGCGCTGCTGACCGACCCGAAAGTGCGCGAAGCGTACCTTGGCGGTTAAGCCTTTGCGCTGAACAAGAAAAAACGGCCTTCGGGCCGTTTTTTTTATATGCCTGTCACCTCGCCAATGAAGAAAGCCCCCCTGTGGGAGCGCAATGCTGTTCAGTTAAGCATGGGGTTGTTAAAAACTGGATTGGGGGGATATCCATTGCTGCGGTAACGGCCACTTATGGTTTCGCCCTTACGGCGAGTCCCTTTTTCAAACGCCAAAAAGGAACCAAAAGGCTCTTGCCCCACCACTCGGTGCCGAGCCTAGGCGAGGCACCGAACGTCAGGGGCAAGAGCCCTTGGTTACTTGGGGCTCTTCCAAGTGACTCGCCGTAAGGGCGAAACCCTAGGTGGCCGTTACCGCAGGAATGGATATACACCTAATCCAAATATCCACCTGGAGCCCTCTAACCTAAAGTGAACAGCATTACCCCTGTGGGAGCGGGCTTGCTCGCGAATACGGTTTATCGTTCAACAAATGAGTCGACTGATTCGCCGCCTACGCGAGCAAGCCCGCTCCCACAAGGTCGAGGTGATGGCTCAAAGCCTGTCCAGCGCCTCGCCACTGCGTTTGAACCAGCCGATCAAATAATCCGCCAGCACCTGCGTGCGCTTGGGCAAACCGCCCTGATACGGGTGCACCAGGTACATCGGCATGCTACGGGTCTGATAATCGCGCAGGAGCCAGCGCAGACGCCCGTCAGCCAATTCCGCCGACAGGCAATAGGATGGCAGGCGCGCGATACCGGCTCCGGCCAACGCGGCTTTTTTCAGCAGGTTGTAATGGTTGCTGGCAAACGGCCCCGACACCGGCACTCGCAACAATTCGTGTTGCTGGTGATACAACCACTCTTCACGACCACTGTAATGGCTGTTAAGCAGGCAGCGATGCTCGGCCAGCGCCTGGGGTGTCTGTGGTTCGCCATACTGCTCCAGATAGGCCGGGCTGGCGCAGGTCATTTCGTGCCAGGCCAGCAACGGACGCGCCACCAGGCGCTGGTCGATGGCCACGTCGGAACGTATTGCCAGATCGAAGCCGTCGCGGGACAGTTCGCGATAGCTGTTGTTGAGCTCCAGCTCGATCTGCACTTCGGGGTACCTGGCTGAGAACTCCAGCAGCAGGCCATCGAAGAAGGTTTCGCCCAAAGATACCGGAACCGTCATACGCACCGGGCCGGCCATGTCGTCCTTCAAACGCGCCAGAGCCTGACGTGCCCGCTCTACTTGTACGACCAGTGCCTGAGCCTGGGGCAACAGCGCCGCACCCGCGGCCGTCAGGCTCAAGCGCCGCGTGGTGCGTTGCAGCAGGACCACGCCAAACTGTGTTTCCAGCTGACTGATGCGCTTGGATAACTGGCCTTTGCTGCAACCCAGTTGCTGGGCCGCCAAGGTAAAACTTCCCGCTTCGATCAACACGGCAAAGGCCGCCAGGTCATCCATCTCGCTCACGGATTGTTTCCATTTGAAAACCAAAGGTTGCCTATTAGTGCGCTTATCTCGAGAAAAAACCACCTTAGACTGAAGACTCGTTCAACCCACACGAGTATCAGCACCCATGAAAATTCTTTTGATCGGCGCAGGCGGCACCATCGGCTCAGCCGTGGACAAGGAATTGTCCCAACGCCACGAAATCATTCGTATCGGCCGTACCAGCGGTGATTTTCAGGTGGACATCAGCGACAGCACGTCGATTCGCAGACTATTCGAAAAAACCGGCAAGTTCGATGCGCTGGTATGCGCCGCCGGTAACGTGACCTTCGCGCCGTTGAGCGAAATGTCTGATGAGAGTTTTGCCCTGGGGCTGAAGGACAAGTTGATGGGGCAGGTCAACCTGCTGCTGATCGGTCGCGAATTCGCCAACGACAATGCATCCTTCACATTCACCACTGGCGTACTCAGCCACGACCCAATTTTCAGCGGAGCCTCGGCAGCACTGGTCAACGGCGCACTGGACAGCTTCGTCCGCGCCGCCGCCATCGAACTGCCACGCGGCCTGCGGGTGAACTCGATCAGTCCGAATGTCCTCGTCGAGGCCATGGGCAAATACGCACCCTACTTCCGTGGTTTCAAACCGGTTCCTGCGGCGGATGTGGCGTTGGCCTACGCCAAGAGTGTGGAAGGCCTGCAGACCGGCCAGACATTCCATGTAGGCTGAAGAGGTTCAATGTGCGGCGCTGGCCCGGCGCCGCCTTACCGTGGTGATGGTTCCAGCAGCCTGGGCAACAGGTTACGGGCTGTTTTGGGCGGCAAAACGACCATCAGAGCGGGGCCTTCGAGGGCCGATTGAATAGTCGTGGTCGATACCAGCATTGAGTCGATAAAAAGTTTCAGGGGCTGATGCAGGTTCTCCCGCGTTACCTGCGCCATGCGGTGTTGCGCATCAGGGCTGAGCGTGACTCGAAGAATGATGAAATCGGGATCATGGGCCCCCTTGAGATCCACGCTTATCTCAGTAAAGTCCGACGCGGATGACATGGCGATCTCAGCTGCCAGGCAGTGCAGCGCCCCCATCATCCCCAGCGCCACCCACAGAGCTTTGGCTGATCCCCTCATAACACCTCCCGCAAACAGATGACCAACAAGGTTAGACGCATAGCCCTGCAACCTTGTAGTTGAAGTAAAAGCGAATGTTACTTGTGCCGCAGCTCGGTCCATGACAATTGCCGGCCATGGGTTGTGATGAGCGGTAAGGCTGAGTAACGTGGCGGCACCTGTCAGGAGACCCCAAGATGCGTGTTGCCCGTTCCTTAGTCCTCGTTGCCCTGCTTCCGCTGTTCGCCGCTTGCCAATTGTTCGATACAGACCGGCAGAGCGCCTCCCATACCGGTCAGACCCGCATGCAGGGCCAGCTGACTGCGGTAGACGGCCAACTGATGTTCCAGCCATGCAACCAGCCGGCGCGTTACACGGTCAACGACAGCGGTGGCACCAGTGTCCTGCAGGAAGCGGCGACCCTCGCCGATGCCAAGGGCAATCTGTTCGCCGACGTGCGTGGGCGCTTAGTGGAAGGCCGTCTGGACCTGGAAAAACTGTATCGGGTCGAGCGCTCGGGAACCGCGTGCAACGATCCCGACTTCAAGCTGCTGATCCTGCGCGCTGCTGGCCACAAACCCGAATGGAGCGTGAAAGTCAGCGGCAAGGGCATGATCATCGAGCGCGCCGGCCAGAAACCCCTGGCGCTGCCCTATGTCGAAGAGCAACTGGGCGACGGCCGCTTCAATCTCAGCAGCGAAGCCAACAACCAGCGCATTGAACTGTGGGTCGCGCCGCAACGTTGCGTCGACAGTAACGGCAGCATCCAGCACATGACTGCCGAACTGCGCATTGACGGCCAGGTGCAGCGTGGCTGCGGGCATTTCGGCGGCGCGCGCGACGACTGATTCGACGAGATGCGGTTTTTGCCTCACTGGACTGCGCCATTGAGGCTTATAATCGCGGGCTACAAACGCCCTGGCGCAGTTGTGCGCCCCGCGAACCGGATCCCGCCATGTTACGAATCACCGAACTCAAGTTGCCGATCGACCATCCCGAAGAAGACCTGCGCCCTGCCATCGTGCAGCGCCTGGGAATCGCCAGCGATGACCTGCTCGATTTCACCTTGTTCAAGCGCAGCTACGATGCGCGTAAAAAGTCCTCCGAGCTGTGCTTCATCTACACCATCGACCTCAATGTTCGCGATGAGGCGGCGGTGCTGCACACGTTCGCCGATGACCGTAACGTCAACGTGGCGCCGGATGTCAGTTATAAAATGGTCGGCCAGGCGCCGACCGACCTGAGTGCACGCCCGATCGTCGTCGGCTTCGGCCCGTGCGGGATTTTCGCCGGGCTGCTGCTCGCGCAAATGGGCTTCAAGCCGATCATCCTCGAGCGCGGCACCGAAGTGCGCCAGCGCACCAAGGACACCTGGGGCCTGTGGCGTAAAAGCGTGCTCAACCCCGAGTCCAACGTGCAGTTCGGTGAAGGTGGCGCCGGGACCTTCTCCGACGGCAAGCTCTACAGCCAGATCAAGGACCCGAAATTCCTCGGCCGCAAAGTCCTGCACGAGTTCGTCAAGGCCGGCGCGCCGGAAGAAATCCTCTACGTCAGCAAACCGCACATCGGTACGTTCCGCCTGACCGGCGTTGTGGAAAACATGCGTGAGCAGATTCGCGCGCTGGGCGGCGAAGTGCGCTTCCAGCAGCGCGTCACCGATGTATTGATCGAGGACGGCCAACTGGTCGGCGTCGAACTCAATGGCGGCGAGCAGATCCACTCGAAGCACGTGATCCTGGCCCTCGGCCACAGCGCCCGCGATACTTTCCGCATGCTCCACGGCCGTGGTGTGTACATGGAAGCCAAGCCGTTCTCGGTAGGTTTCCGCATCGAGCACCCGCAGTCGCTGATCGACCGCGCGCGGCTGGGCAAATACGCCGGCCACCCGAAGCTCGGCGCCGCCGATTACAAACTGGTGCACCACGCCAAAAATGGCCGTTCGGTCTACAGCTTCTGCATGTGCCCGGGCGGCACAGTGGTGGCCGCGACCTCCGAGCCGAACCGTGTGGTCACCAACGGCATGAGCCAGTATTCGCGTAACGAACGCAACGCCAACTCCGGGATCGTCGTCGGCATCACTCCGGAAGTCGACTATCCGGGCGGTCCATTGGCCGGTATCGAATTGCAGGAACGCCTGGAGTCCCACGCCTTCGTACTGGGCGGCAGCAACTACGAAGCGCCGGCGCAACTGGTTGGCGACTTCATCGCCGGCAAGCCCTCCACCGAACTGGGCAGCGTGGAGCCGTCTTACAAGCCGGGCGTTGCCCTGGGTGATCTGGCCCTGGCCTTGCCGGACTTCGCCATCGAAGCGATTCGCGAAGCCTTGCCGGCGTTCGAGAAGCAGATTCGTGGTTACTCGCTGCACGACGCGGTGTTGACCGGAATCGAAACCCGCACCTCGTCACCGTTGCGCATTACCCGTAACGACACGATGCAGAGCCTGAACGTGAAAGGCTTGTTCCCGGCCGGTGAAGGCGCGGGGTATGCCGGTGGGATTCTGTCGGCGGGGGTAGACGGGATCAGGATTGCTGAAGCCGTGGCTCGCGATATCCTGGGCCTGGAAGCCTGATACCTGAAACGACACAATCCCCCTGTAGGAGCGAGCATGCTCGCGAAAAACCATAGGTCACCGCGTTTATCCAGCATACCCGCGATATCGTTGACGACCTTCGCGAGCATGCTCGCTCCTACAGGGGACTTCAGTGTCTGAAATCAGATATTGGCGCGCAGAACCGAAGCCGGCAGCGGCTCACCACGCTCCACCGTCGCCGCCACCGCATCGATCAAGCCACTCAACTCATACCCCTGGGCCTTGAGCCAATCCTGATCGTAATAGGTCGTGGCATAGCGCTCGCCGCTGTCGCACAAAATCGCCACCATCGAGCCCTTCTCCCCCGCCTGCGCCATATGCTGCGCGGCCATCAAGGCGCCGATCAGGTTGGTTCCGCTCGACCCACCCACGTGCCGCCCCAGACGCTGCGCCAGATAATGCATGGCCGCCAGTGACAAGGCGTCCGGCACCTTGACCATCGCGTCGATCACCTTGGGCAGGAACGAAGCTTCCACTCGCGGCCGGCCAATCCCTTCAATGCGCGAACCGTGGTCCAGACGCAGACTGGCATCACCCGTCCTGTAGTAATCAAAAAAAACCGAGCGCTCGGCGTCGGCACACAACACCCGGGTGCCATGCTGGCGATAACGCACGTAACGCCCCAGCGTGGCCGTGGTGCCACCGGTGCCGGGGCTGGAAATCAGCCAGCTCGGCTCGGGATGCTGCTCGAAACGCATCTGCTGAAAGATCGACTCGGCGATATTGTTGTTCGCCCGCCAGTCGGTGGCGCGCTCGGCGTAGGTGAACTGGTCGATGAAATGGCCGTCGTGTTCGCGAGCGAGGCGCTCGGATTCGGCGTAGATCCGGGTCGGATCGTCGACCAGATGACTTTGGCCGCCGTAGAACGCGATCTGCGCGATCTTCTCTTTCGACGTGGTCGCTGGCATCACCGCAATGAAGGGCAAACCGAGCATGCGGGCGAAGTACGCCTCGGAAATCGCCGTCGAACCACTGGACGCTTCAATCACCGGCGCACCGGGCTTCAGCCAGCCGTTACACAAGGCATAGAGAAACAACGAACGCGCCAGCCGATGCTTGAGGCTGCCGGTGGGATGACTGGACTCATCCTTGAAGTACAACTCGATGCCCGCAAAACCCGGCAGCGGCAAGGGGATCAGGTGGGTGTCGGCGCTGCGCTGGAAATCGGCTTCGATAATCCGGATCGCTTCGCGCGACCACTGTCGGTTGTCGCTCATGATGGTTTCTCTGATTCAGGCAAGAGTTGAACGGGTCACACGGCTCAGCCAGCAAGTTTAGGAATAATCCTGCATCCGGCACAGGTACAGCTGAGGTTCAATACGTCCGGCAACTGCTAGGCTCAGATTCGTGCCAAGCAATCGCGTTGTAACGACATATAACAAAAAAGAATATAACTTTTGTTTTAACAACTAACCGTACGGGTTAGGGTGTGCCACCTTTTTGAATTCACAGATGGAGAGCGACCTTGCCTCTGCGTAGCACTTTCACGCGCTTCTTTCAGTTGGAAGCTGCCAGCGGTCTATTGCTGATCGCTGCCGCCGTTCTGGCCCTGATCATCAACAACTCGTCACTGTCGTGGCTTTACAGCGGCCTGCTCGACACCCCGGTGGTGGCCCAGATCGGTGCACTGAAAATCGCCAAGCCGTTGCTGCTATGGATCAACGACGGACTGATGGCGCTGTTCTTCCTGCTGATCGGCCTGGAAGTGAAGCGCGAAGTACTCGACGGCCAACTGTCCCAACCGTCGCAGATTGTCCTGCCCGGCGCGGCGGCCATTGGCGGCATGGTGGTGCCCGCGTTGATCTACTGGTACCTCAATCGCGACAACCCGCCGGCTCTGAGCGGTTGGGCAATCCCGACCGCGACTGACATCGCCTTCGCCCTGGGCGTACTGGCGCTATTGGGCAAACGCGTTCCGGCTTCGCTGAAACTGTTCCTGATGACCCTGGCGATCATCGACGACCTCGGCGCGATCGTCATCATTGCGATCTTCTACTCCGGCTCGTTGTCGACCCTGTCCCTGGCGCTGGCGGCGGCCTGTATCGCGGCGCTGATCGCCATGAATCGCCTGGGCGTGGTGAAACTCGGACCCTATATGATCATCGGCTTGATCCTGTGGGTCTGCGTACTCAAGAGCGGTGTACACGCCACTCTGGCCGGCGTGACCCTGGCCTTCTGCATTCCGCTGCGCACCAGAAATGCCGAGACGTCGCCATTACTCACCCTTGAGCATGGCCTGCACCCCTGGGTTGCCTACGGCATCCTGCCACTGTTCGCCTTCGCTAACGCCGGCCTCTCCCTGAGCGGCGTCACCGTCGACAGCTTTACCCACGACGTGCCCATGGGCATTGCGGTTGGCCTGCTGCTGGGCAAGACCGTTGGCGTGTTCGGCCTGACCTGGCTGGCAGTGAAAATCGGCATCGCCGCCCTGCCCCAGGGTGCCAACTGGGGCCAGGTACTGGGTGTGGCAATCCTTTGCGGCATCGGTTTCACCATGAGCCTGTTTGTCGGTTCCCTGGCCTTCGAACCGGGCGTCAGCGATTACGCCGGGATGGATCGGATGGGGATTTTGACCGGATCGATATTGGCGGCGTTGATTGGCTATGCGGTGACGGCGGCGGCCAGTCGTAAGCGGGTGGAGCGACAGTCCTGATAAAAACAACAACCTCGAGCGGTGGATATCCGCTCAAACGTTTAACAAGAATGCGTGGATAACGTAATGCCGCCATCCAAGGCGGCATTTTTACAAACCACAACATGATCGATGACAAGTGTGCGTATCAGGCGACCATTTTGAGAAGATAGAAACTCATTTCAATCTTTCCTCCCATCTTTCCTTGGGAAGCATGTAAAATTCCCCATCCGGTAGTTCCTCAAGATCCAATTTTTTCCGAATCATTTCTTGCGAAATAATTGGTTGCCTAAAACCAACATCCTGCACCCTTCTAATCCTACTGTATTTTACAAAGTCGACCGGCACTTGCCTGAGAACCCTTTCTCTGTTGTTTACCACAGAAATGAATGCGCTCAAGTGAGAAGGTGCTGAGGGTAAAGCCTGCAAGACGTTTGCAGGAGACGCTCCGGAAGGTTGTGAGGATGAAATTGGCAAAACGTTTGCATTAGACGCTCCAGAGCTAGAGCCTGGCTTATTATCGCCGCTCGAAGCCGAGCCGACTTTTGGTTGCTTCGAAGAATGTGTCGGCTTATCAGCTACTGGCTTAGATTTGTTCGGGGGAATCTTGAGTTTAGGTGCCCTTAGCTTTGTGTGAAAAAATGGCATATGCCCTGTACTATCCTCCTGATTGACAGGATCCCCCTTGCAATAAGCATAGGCATTCACCCCACCTTCTCCAAACGGGCTCAAATTGTCCGGGCTATTGAATCGCATCAAAACCGGGTTGAAAGCCCGATATCCATTGCCCAACAAATAATATCCGGTCAGTTGGTCTGGTCGCTGCCCGTTGAAACCAAGCAGACTGAGCAAGCCACCTGCAACCGGGAGATACCCATAAAGTGTGTAGGCGAAGGAATTCGGTTGCCCTCCCACGCCGAGTGACAGCAATACCGAGTGCGATAGATCAGTTGCAAGCAAAGTGGATTGGACCTGGCCCTTGTCACGCACATGTTGCGCCAATGGCTGGTCCTGATGCTGAACGATTGTAAGTTCAACGTCTCCCGCAATCTCCGTAACCAAGTGATCTTTTCGATAAAAACGCTGATGGCTTGGCTTCGCAAACAGCGTGGAGGCAGTCAGTTGATCCAAAGCATTGTACTGATACTTGCAGAGCAAAAATTTATTCGGAGTTTGCATGAGCCCGCTCGCAGTTAATCTGTTAAACCGACCTTTACTCTCCTCCAACTTATACAAAATGACAACTATCAGAACTGATAGTCCAATTGAATCCAAATCCCCTCACAAAAAAAACCCCAACCAGCAAACACTGATCGGGGTTTTCTTTTAGCCGTTTTGCGTTTTAGTGGGAAACGCGGCTGGTTCCATCGACGGTCGAAATACGCACACGTTCGCCAACACGGAACACTTCGTTTTCCTGAACCTGTTGCACGTAGGCGCGCATGCTGCCGTCGTCTTCGCGAACGGTGATCTCCACGCCCTGGGTGCGGGTCAGGCCTTCTTCGGCGGCAGAACCGATCAGGCCACCCGCCACGGCGCCGATGACCGCAGCCACGATGCTTCCGGTACCCCCACCGACGCTGCTGCCGCCCACGCCGCCGACGACCGCGCCTGCCGCGCCACCGATCGGGGTCTTGGTGCCCTCGATCTTCACCGGACGCAAGGCTTCGATGGTGCCCATGCGGATGGTCTGCACACGACGGGCTTCGTCACGGGAGTAGGAGTCACCGGTCAGGCTCGATTGGCAACCAGTGAGCAACATCGCCATGGTGGAAAAGGAAGCAACCAGCAGAACAGACTTACGCATAACATCAACTCCAAAATAACAGGTGCTCATTAAACCGCGCAGTTTGACGCCTGTCACGGCGCGCCCGGATAATCGTGCTTTGATTCAGGCGCCATACAGGCGCTTCATGAACCCGACACAAGGTAGCTGCATATCCGGACGCTGCGCTACCGACACAGGATTTCCATGGATTACTTTATCATTGTCGTCACTACCGCCGCCGGTCTGTACTTCCACTGGTGGTTGTACGTACGGATCAAACGCTGGATGGACCGCGACCTGGCGTTGTCGCTGGCAGGCAAGGACGAGCGCAAAAGAGCCTACATGCTCGAACAACTGGCCAACGCCCAAGCGCAGAAAATCAAGCGTCGGGACCTGTCAAAGTGGCTGGAGACCGCAGCGGCAGGCTACCCCGATCAGTAGACTGTTCAGGGTGCCAGGCGTTCAAGAATCCAGTCGGCGCCCAGTTGACGGTAATTGAGACGGTCATGCAGGCGACTCGAGCGCCCCTGCCAGAACTCGATACGCTCCGGCAACAAACGGTAACCGCCCCAGTGCTCAGGGCAGTGGGGCTGAGTGTCGCTGAATCGTTGCTCGGTGTTCTTGAGCAGTGCTTCCAGCTCACCCCGATCGGCAATCACCCGGCTTTGCGGCGATGCCCAGGCCCCCAGACGGCTGCCCAGCGGGCGAACCTGAAAATAGGCGTCGGATTCTTCAGGGGTGACCTTCACCACCCGACCTTCTATTCGCACCTGACGCTCCAGGGCCGGCCAGAAAAAAGTCATGGCCGCGAACGGGTTCGCGGCCAGGTGCTGGCCTTTGGCGCTGTCGTAGTTGGTGAAGAAGGTGAAACCCTGCTCATCCAGGCCCTTGAGCAGCAGAATGCGGCAATGCGGCCGACCGTCCTGATCCACCGTCGCCAACGTCATGGCATTGGCCTCCACCGGTGCCTGTTCGGTTTTCACCGCATCGGCGAACCACCGGTGGAACAATGCAAATGGCTCAACCGGGGCTTGCGCCTCGGCCAGGCCATCACGGGTGTAATCACGACGCATATCAGCCAGGCCCTGGGTCATGGCGCATTCCTTATGGTTAACCAATCACTTCTTTACAGTATCGGCGGCGGCGACTTTCTTGTCAGCCGTGGAGGCCTTGGCTGGTGCGGTCTTTTTCGCCGGGGTCGCGGTTTTGGCTGGCGCTTTCTTGGCCGGAGCTTTCTTCGCCGGGGCTTTTTTCGCGGTTGGAACCGCGGCCTTTTTGGCAGCCGGAGCCGGAGTCACGGGCTTGGCGACAGGCTTGATGTCCTGCGCGGCAACCAGGGTCACCGGCGCCGGAGCAGGCATGTTGTATTTGCTCAGCAGGGCCACCATGGTGTTCTGTGGGGTCACCAGCAACTCCACGCGGCGATTTAACGCTCGACCTTCGGCGCTGTCGTTGGCAGCACGCGGCGCATTGCCACCCATGCCACGCAACATCAGGCGATCACGCTGCAGACCGCTGAGGCGGAAGATCGCTGCGATCGATTGCGCGCGTTCCTGGCTGAGCTTCACGTTGGCCGGCGCGGCACCCGAGGTATCGCTGTGCCCGAGCACCAGCACGGCAGTCTTGGAATCAACTTCCAGGATTTTGGCTACGCGGGTGAACGGGCCGAGTGTGACGGGCAGCAGCATCGCCGGACGGTCAGGGTTGAATGTACCTTCGACCGGTGCCGTCACCACCAACACGTTTTCGCGGCGTTCGAGTTGCAGGTTACTGCCCTTGATGGCTTCACGCAGGCGTGGTTCGTAGTCATCGAGCCAGGCCTGGGTGACTTTCGGATCAGGCATCGGCACGGCTTTGCTGGTACTCTGGTCGGTACCACCGAACGGCCACCACCACTTGCCGCCGGCATCGGCTTCGGCCTTGGCTACGGCAACCGGTTTGGCCTGGTCTTTCACCTGCGACTTGACCGCAGCCTTGTCGGCGCTGTCGTCGGAACCGAACGGCCAGTACCAGTGGCTGGCGCTTTCAGTCTTCGCCACCGGAGCGGTTACGAAAGGGTTCTGAGGCGCCGGGGCCGGCTCTTTGGCGGCGACTTTGTCGGTGGAACCGAACGGCCACCAGTTGCCGCCATCGGAATCTTTTTGTGGAGTCTGTGCACAACCGGTAATAGCGAAGCACAGGGCCAAAGCGAGCGTTGGTTTAGATGACATTGGATATCCACAAAAATCGAGTAATGAAAAATCAGACCGGTTCGGCCCGGATAAACAGACGCTTTGAAACTCAAAAAGCTTTCCGGTTCCAGCCCTGGAACCCTCGAGCAGGTTTTACAGACAGGTGGCCAGAACCCGCACCAACTTTTGCGCACGCGGGTCCATCAAGACGTACGGTCCCAGGGTATTTGTCACAAAACCAAAGGCTACATCGTGCTCCGGATCGGCAAAACCGATGGAGCCACCAGCCCCAGGATGACCGAACGCGCGTGAACCCAGGCCGAAGGTGGCGTTGGGTACATTCGGTTGATCAAGCATGCAACCCAGACCGAAACGGGTGCAGGTCAATAAAGTCTTGTCTTCGCCGATGCTGTGCTCGCGGGTCAGCTCATCGAGCATTTCGCTTTCCAGCAGGCTGCCATCGAGCAGGCCGGCATAGAACCCGGCGAGACTGCGCGCATTGCCATGGCCATTGGCCGCCGGCTGCTGCATGCGCCGCCACTCCGGCTTGTTGGTGCTGGTCATGATCGACGGCGGGTTGGTGAACGCCCGAGTGGTCATGGCCGTCGGTTCGCGCATGGTCACCTGCAGCAAGCGCTGGGCCGCGGCATCGCCGACATTGCCCTTGCCGCGCGCGATGTGCGCCACGCGATGGAACTCTGCATCGTCCAGACCGACATGGAAATCCAGGCCCAACGGCTTGGCGACTCGCGCCACGATCGACTCACCCGGCCCGCGACCGTCGACACGGCGCAGCAACTCGCCGACCAGCCAGCCGTAGGTGATTGCTGCGTAACCGTGACCTTCACCCGGTGTCCACCATGGCGCTTCGGCGGCCAGGGCGTCGACCATCGTTGGCCAGTCGTAAAGGGCTTCGGGGGCCAGCAACTCGCGTAACGCCGGTAGCCCGGCCTGATGGCAAAGCAGTTGGCGCAGGGTCACCGATTCCTTGCCGGCCGCGGCGAATTCGGGCCAGTAGCGCGCCACCGGAACGTCCAGTTGCAGCTTGCCTTCGGCCACCAGTTGCAGCGCCGTGACGGCAGTGAAGGTCTTGGTGCAGGAGAACAGGTTGGCGATGGTGTCGCTGTGCCAGGCCTCGGCGCCATCCTTGTCGGCAGTGCCAGACCAGAGGTCCAGTACCGTTTCCCCGCCGACCTGGATGCACAACGCTGCGCCACGCTCCTGAGGATCGTCGAACAACGCTGCAAACGCTTCGCGCACTGCCTCGAACTTAAGCTCGTAATGACCCTGAATCTGCACCCGCAACTCCCTGGATAAACGTTCTACAAAAGTGGTGGGCATTGTTCCAGCCCTTGAGGGTTTTGGGAACAGGGTTTGGCCGGGCGGTTGATTCAAGGGCAAGATCAAAAGATCGCCGCCTGCGCCAGCGCCTACAGACGCTGTCGCGGGCTGCGATCTTTTTCAGTGACCTTTGCCGGAATGCCCGCCAGCGCCCTTCCCCGGCCCTTTGCCGGCTTCGGCTTTGCGCCCGCCCTCGGCATCGTGACTGGCTTTGTCGACCTCGGCTGCGGCCTTCTCGGCTTCTTTGCCCATCTGGTCGGCGGTCGCCAGATTGCTCCTGCGTACGCTCTCGACAAAGCCCTGGAACGGCAAGTCGGTAATGCCCACGAGCCCGAAATGACCGTTCTCGCCATCGAGCAGGCGTCCGGTCACGGGTTGATCGAGGTACTGGAACCAATGCACGCCGACAATCGACGGTTCGCTCAGCGCCTGCTTGAGGAAGTTCGCGTAGGCCGGGCCACGGTCCTCTTCCTTGGCCAATTGTGTCACGCCGCCCCAGAACGGGCCGCGGTCCGCCGAGCCGAAGTTGAACTCGGTGATCAATACCGGTTTGTCGAGGCTGCGCAGTCTGGTGAAGTCGTAACCATCATGGGGCTGCAGGGTGTACATGTTGAAGCTCAATACGTCGCAATACTGCGCGCAAGACTCCACCGCTTCCGGGGTGCTGATGGCAAACCGGCCGCCGAGCAGCATCTGGTTCGGCGCATGCCACTTGAGTGAATCGGAGATGGTCTTGAAGTAGGTGTCGGCGAAGACCTTCTGGAAGTACTTGAAGTCGGCTTCGATTTCCGGATGCTCGGCGCTCGGCAACGGCGCACTGAACCCCGGGTCTTCCATCAGCTCCCAGGCTGGCAGGTCGATACCCCAGGCTTTCGACAGGCCTGCCTGGTTGCGGTATTTGTCGCGCAACTGCTTGAGGAATGCGCGCTTGGCCGGCACGTCGGTGGTCATCTTCAAGGTGCCGTAGGCCAGGGCATAACGGGCTTTGGGGTCATCGCCGGGACCGGCCCAGGCCAGTTCGTTGTCGGCGTAGTAACCGATCAGCCACGGGTCGTCTCGATGATCGCGGGTGGCGATGGCCACGGCGCGCTCGGTAGCCATGGCAAAGCGCGGGTCGAACGGGTCAGGCATGCCGCCCCACCAATCGGTACCGGTACTGATGCTGGCGTAGTCGCCGACGATCGACAGCGGCAAGGTGTAAGGGACGCGGTCCGCCCCGGCCAGCATTGGAGCGCTCCAGTTACCGACAGTATTGAAGCCCCAGGCTTGCAGGCGATCCAGGGTATGGCTGGCCCAGCGTTGCTGGTCAAACTCGGCTTTGCAAGGTTCGGCTGGTGACTGCTCGACTGCTTTTGCCACCGTTGCCTGGGCGGCGTCGGCCTTGGCGACTTCCGCGACACCGGCCTCGGCGCTCGATGGAACCACGGGTTGCGCACCAGCCTTGTCTGCCGTCGCTTCGACCGCGTCTGCCTTGGCTGCCTCGGCGACACCGGCCTTGGTATCGCTGCCCAATGCGCAGGGGTTGCCATACAAGCGCTGCAAGTTGGCGCCGTAGAAATCGTACCAGCGCCCGGCGTTGTATCCACGGCCCTGGTCGGCACCGTTGCCGCCGCGGTTGTCACCTTCACCGTAGTGGCGGGCCAAGGCTTCGTCAGCCTTGGGCAAGGATTCGAACATCCACTCGCGACCGGCGACGTAAGTCTGGTTGACGTCCGGGGTGACGGTGTTGACCCCCAGCGAGTAGAACGGGTGCCCTTGCGGAGTCACCAGATACCAGCGCC
The DNA here is from genome assembly GCF_019218965.1 of Pseudomonas sp. PDM31. NCBI lineage: Bacteria > Pseudomonadati > Pseudomonadota > Gammaproteobacteria > Pseudomonadales > Pseudomonadaceae > Pseudomonas > Pseudomonas sp. PDM31. The sequence continues at coordinate 52,801 of NZ_JAHUWS010000007.1, forward strand.
CATCACGCTTTTCACTGCGGAAGAACCCACTGGCCCTGAATACCGGGCCAGTGGTCAAGCCGCCGAATTTGTCCAGGGGCGACTTCTCGCGCTCGGCCAGCCAGGTTTTCAGTTGCTGCTGCTCCTTGGCAGCGGCGCCTTTGAGCTGCTCGTCGTTGCTGATTTTTTCCGGCCACCGGGCGCGGGTCGACTGGCCATAGGCATCGACCAACCCACCGTATACAGCCCGGCTGATCGACTCGCCGTCCTGCACGCCGAAACGCTCCAGCAGTATGCTTTGTGCGGCTTGCGGCTGATCCATCGACAGGCTGACCGACACCACCTGCCGAGCGTCCAGTTCCCCGGCACTGCTGGCCAGCAGGATGCGCTGGCCTTCGACGGTCATTGGCATCGGCGGCCCGGCTTTCATGCCCTGATTCAGCGGCGACGCTGGTTGCAGCGGCACCAACAAGGTCTGCGCGGGCCCGGCCGGCAGATCGACGCGGCTGGTCAGGGTCTTGCCATCATTGCTCTGGATGGTCACGTACAGGGTCACGGCCCAGTTCATGGCGTTCTGGATCCGCAGGCTCATGACGCTCGACCCGGACCAGTCCCAGGCACCGGTTTGCGGCGTCAGGCGCAGGGTCGGGCGCGCCACCGGATTGAACGTTACCCGGCGCAGCACTTCGCCTTCCGGGGTCTGTTCAGCGTTGGATTGCGGCAGGCTGGCGTCCTGAGTCGCCACCTGGACCACATCGGCGGGGCGCACAAAGTTGAACAGCGTCTGCGGGCCTGCGGGTGCGGCCAACAGGGGCGTTGCGAACAACAGGGCAAAAACGGCAGGTAACGAACGGCGAATCATGAGAACGAAATTCTCCCTAACGACCTTCAATGGGCCTGCGAAATAAAGATGGCTGAGAGATAGACAACGCGGTGGGCAAAACCGCCCACCGGTTACTCAGGAAATTTCGCGCCGGAAGGGAGGCAATGCGTTGAGGATCGCTTTGCCATAGCGTTGGGTGACCAGGCGCCGGTCAAGCAAAGTGATGGTGCCACGGTCCTCTTCGGTGCGCAGCAAGCGCCCGCAGGCCTGCACCAGTTTCAGCGAGGCGTCCGGCACGGAGATTTCCATGAACGGATTGCCGCCACGGGCTTCGATCCATTCGGCAAGGGCCGCTTCGACCGGATCATCGGGCACCGAGAACGGAATCTTGGCGATGACGACGTGTTCGCAATAGGCACCCGGCAAGTCGACCCCTTCGGCGAAACTCGCCAGGCCGAACAGAACGCTGGAATCCCCGCCATCGACCCGCGCCTTGTGTTTGTTCAGGGTTTCCTGTTTCGACAGGTTGCCCTGAATGAACACTTGCTTGCGCCAGTCGCGGTCCAGGCCGTCGAATACGTCCTGCATCTGCTTGCGCGAAGAGAACAGCACCAGCGTGCCCCGCGAGCCTTCGACCAGCTCCGGCAGATCACGGATGATTGCCGCAGTGTGAGCCGCCGCATCACGGGGGTCGGCGTTTAGGTTCGGCACTCGCAGCACGCCGGCATCGGCGTGATGGAAGGGGCTCGGGACCACGGCGGTCACGGCTTTTTTCGGCAGGCCGGCACGCATGCGAAAGCGATCGAAGGTGCCCAGCGCGGTCAGGGTCGCCGACGTCACCAGCGCGCCATAGGCCACGTTCCACAGATTGCGCCGCAGCATTTCCGCCGCGAGGATGGGACTGGCGTTGACCTCGATATCAAACAGCGAACCGCTTTCGGCCAGGGTCAGCCAGCGCGCCATCGGCGGGTTGTCTTCCGGGTCTTCCGCGGTGAACGCGACCCACAACTCCCAATTGCCGGATGAGCGCGACAGCAGGCTGCCGAACAATGGATACCACTCTTCGGCCTGGTTGCTGGCGATGCCGATGTTGACCTCGCCGTCCATGCCTTCCTTGAGCAACTCGGTAAGGCGGGTGAACAGATCGGTCAGGCGCGCGAAACCCTTCTTCAGCTCGACGCCCATCTCGCGCATGTGTTCGGGAATCACCCCGCCGACAAAGCGATGACGAGGCCGTTCGCGACCTTCAACATCTTCGCCGGGCTTGAAATCGGCAACCTGTTCACAGGCGGTGAACATGAACTGCTGCTGGGTCTTGATCTCCCGTGCCAGCTCCGGCACCTGTTCGATCAACTTGCCCAGATCGCCCGGCAACGGGTGTTGGGCCAGCAGCTTGGTGAGATTCTTGGCGGTGGTTTCCAGCCAGTCGGCGGTGGAGCGCAGGCGGGTGTAATGGGCGAAATGGCCGATGGCCTTGTCCGGCAGGTGATGGCCTTCGTCGAACACATAGATGGTGTCGCGCGGGTCCGGCAGCACTGCGCCGCCGCCCAGGGCCAGGTCAGCCAGGACCATGTCGTGGTTGGTGACTATCACGTCGACCTTGCCCATGCCTTCGCGGGCCTTGTAGAAGGCACACTGGCCGAAGTTCGGGCAATGACGGTTGGTGCACTGGCTGTGATCGGTGGTCAGGCGTGCCCAGTCTGCATCTTCAAGCGCCGTGGACCAACTGTCGCGGTCGCCGTCCCATTTATTGCCGGCGAGCTTCTCGATCATGCTGGTGAACAGCTTCTGACTGGCCTCATCGACCTCGATCTTGAAGCCCTCTTCCTCGAACAACTGAGCGGTGGCGGTTTGCGCGTGACCTTCCTGGAGCAACATGTCGAGCTTGGACAGGCACATGTAGCGCCCGCGTCCCTTGGCCAGGGCGAAGCTGAAGTTCAGCCCGCTGTTGCGCATCAGGTCGGGCAAGTCCTTGTAGACGATCTGCTCCTGCAGGGCCACGGTAGCCGTGGCGATCACCAGGCGCTTGCCGGCGGCCTTGGCCGTGGGAATCGCCGCCAGGCTGTAGGCCACGGTCTTGCCGGTACCCGTGCCGGCTTCTACCGCGACAATCGCGGGCTCGCCACTGCGCCGGCCTTCATCGTCGGTGTCGATGTCACCGAGAACCTTGGCGACTTCGGCGATCATCAGGCGTTGGCCGTAGCGCGGTTTGAGGCTCTTGGCTTCGAGAAAACGCGAGTAGGCGCCCTGGATCGTGGTTTTGAGTTCAGTGCTGATCATGAATTGTCGGGCGCAAAAAACGCTGGATAAATTTTCAGTGGTTCGGTTCGGCCGCTATCATACCCCGCTAATGAATCCTGCGCAGAACGGAGTACCCCAATGACACCTTTTGGCATCGTTTACACCCTGCATGTCCTCGCCGCACTGGTCTGGGTCGGAGGCATGTTTTTCGCCTGGATGGTCCTGCGCCCCGCGGCAGTCAAGGCGCTGGAGGGCCCTGCCCGGCTCAAGTTATGGGTAGAAGTGTTCCCGGGGTTTTTCCGTTGGGTCTGGGCAGCCGTGATACTGCTGCCTGTCAGCGGCGTGGGCATGCTGCACATGCAGTTCCACGGTTTTGAAGCCGCGCCACGTTATGTGCAGGTAATGATGGGTTTGTATGTGGTAATGACGGCGCTGTTTATCCGTATTCAGGCGCTGATGTTGCCGGAACTGCGTACGGCGGTAACCGCACAGGATTGGCCGGCAGGTGCGGCGGTGCTGGGGCGGATTCGTCGATTGGTGGGGATCAATTTATTGGTGGGTCTGGTGCTGGTTGCAATTGCCGCGGCACGCCCGACGCTTTAAAAGCTGCTCCTGACCCGGCTCTCTCCCACCGACAGCGAATTACTGTGGGAGCGAGCCTGCTCGCGATGTTCTCAAACTCACCGCTGTTATCCAGACAGTGCAGGCCATCGCTGGCCTCCATCGCGAGCAGGCTCGCTCCCACAAAAGCCCCGCGAAGGAACAGGTTACAACCGCTGCACCGTCACCGAACCCGGCGCGCCTTCAGGCCCGGGTTGACCATCGGCACCAGGGCGCCCGCTCTTGCCGCCATCGGCGTTATAAATGAGACAGCCCTTGGCCTTGCCACCCGCCCCCGGCTTGCCGCCAGGGCCGGCTGCACCACCGGCACCGCCGGCCACCTGGACCTTGATGCGTTCTGCCGGATAGTCGTGCGGCACTGCCAGTTTAACCAGCGCGCCTGGTGCCCCCGGCTGGCCGTTACTGCCATCGCTGCCATCGGCACCGCGACCGGCCTGGCCCCAGGTGCAGCCCGGGGCCTGCCCGTTGGCACCGTCGAGGCCGACAAACCCCGGCGCGCCCGCGCCACCGCGAGCATCGACCAACAATTGCGGTGCATTCAGTGACTTTATCTGCACATCAATACTTCGCCCGGCACGGGCAGCCTTCTCGTACGTACCCGGCGCACCCCGCGCGGTGATCTGGCTGCCTTCGGCAAGGTCGGCCCGATGCACCTTCAGCGCCAGCGCCTGTTCGCCGGGCACGATGGCGATCCGCGCTTCGTGGCCCAGGTGCAGTTCACCCACTGTGACTTCGGTTACGTTCGCAGGAATCAGCAACGTCCCGTAGTCCGCCACTTCCAGGCGCTCCAGTTGCAGGGTGCTGGCGGTGTTGGGCAGGCGCATCAGCGAATTGGTTTCGACGCTCACCACCTGTGCGCTGGCCAATGGACTTACGAGTGCGGCAAGCAGACAGAGTTTACGCATGGGAAGCCTTCGATGTGGCAGGAGCCGGAATGGTTTGCAGGTGGAATACGCCGAAAATGACGATCTTCAGACGGTCAAGCCAGGGATGGGCGCGCCATTTGACGCTGCGGTTGCACAGCAGCACTTCCAGTAAATGGATGAATGCCAGGAAGCCGCCGGCCAGATTGACCAACGGGTGCAGCGGATAGCTGAACGGCACGAGCAGATTGACCAGCACCACCAGCCAGAACAGCAGGGTCAATAACTTGCCCAGCCCCCATAACACCTTCATACGCGCTCCCAACAAATATTATTCTTTGCGCGCACAGTAACGGCTTCCACGCGGGATAAGCCAGAGGGCAACGGAAATATCTTCATGGAGGCCGCCGAACGGCCGTCGCCACGCGTTAAATTAACGTGCGACGGCTCTATTTCAAGGCTCAGCGGTTGATGTGCAGCTCTACGCGACGATTTTTCGCGCGGCCTTCATCTGTTTCGTTGTCAGCCACCGGCTGACTCTCGCCCTTGCCTTCACTGGTGAGTTTGTTCGGCGCCACCCCCTGACTCAGGAGATAATCGGCCACGCTGCTGGCGCGCCGCTCCGACAAGCCCTGGTTGTACTCGTCCGAACCTACGCTATCGGTATGACCAACTACCTTGATGCTCACCACGCTGGCGTCTTGCAGCTTGCCCATCAGGTCGTCCAACTGACTCTTGGCCGTAGGCGTGAGGTCGGACTGGTCGAAGGCAAACAGTACATCGCCAGCATCGCTGAGGGTGATGACCTCGACCGGCACCGGTTCGGCAGGTTGCGCAACAGGGTACTGTGGCACCGGGCAACCGTGATGTTCGACCGGTGTATCGGCTGGTGTATCGGGACAGCGGTCACGGCGGTCGAACACGCCGTCACCGTCTTCGTCACCATCCTGGGCATAGCAGATCAACCCGCCGGTCAAAATGCCGAGCGCCGCACCGCCACCGGCCCAAGCGGCACTTTCAATCGCGCCCAGGCCGCCACCGACCAGGCCGCCGATAAGGCTGCAGATAGGCCAGGTTCTTTGATTGAGGGGGGCAGTGCCATCACTGTGAGTAGCGCAGCCGGTCAGCAGGCTGCCTATTAGCAGAACCGGAAGGACGGTCCTTGTGAGAACGATCATATTGAAAGCTCCTGTGTATCCGGCCAATACCGGTTACACAGGAGTAAAGACCCGCATCCGCGACTGCACAAGCCGCGGATGCGAGGGGGTTAGCGGTTAATTTTGATTTCGGTGCGACGGTTCTGTGCACGGCCGTCAGCGGTGGAGTTGTCGGCAACCGGCTGGCTTTCACCGGCACCTACAACGGACACGAAGTTACTGCGTGGCACGCCGCTCTCAATGAGATACTCAACCACAGAGTGGGCGCGTTTATCCGACAGTTTCTGGTTGTAGGTATCGCTGCCCACGCTGTCGGTATGGCCGGTTACGGTCAATTGAGCAGTAGGCGCTTCCGCTTTCAAGCGCGTGGCAATCTTGTCGAGAACCTGCTTGTCGGATTCGGTGAGCGTAGCTTTGTCGAACTGGAAGTGAACATCGCGAATGACGATGGTTTCTTCCTTGACCACGACCGCCTCTTCAACCACCGGAGCAGGTGGTGGGCAACCGTTAGCATCTACCGTTACGCCTTTAGGCGTACCAGGGCACTTGTCGCGGCTGTCCGGCACACCATCGCCGTCTTCGTCGCCATCACCGTGAACCCAGCAATAGGCTGCGGCCGTGCCGCCCACCAGCAGCGCGCCATAACCGGCCCATGCCGAGCTTTCGGTCGCACCGAGGCCCGCACCCACGACACCTCCGACCGCCGCACAGGTCGGCCAGTCGGTTTTCTGCAAACCTGCACAACCAGTCAACACACTGGTGAGCAGAACCAAGGGTAATGCTGTCCGAACTATGCTCATCTAGTTTTCTCCTGAGGGATCGGCTTAGAACCGATTCACGTAGTAAAGACCCGAGTATTAAACTCCGCCAGAAAAGGGTCAGGCTGTTTAACAGTGTATTTACGACAGGTTCCTGGTTATGCCGAACAGACGCTCTAGGCCCGGACGTTCAGGCAGGCTAGTCTTGGCAGATCTGATTGAGGAACTTTGATGACTGCAGGTATTTCTTCACGCACGCCGCAACAGGCACTGGCCGCCTTACTGGACCGCTACGCACCTGCGCGCCTCTTGCTGATTGGCGCCAGCGAGTTCCCGGCGCTGGAGGCTTTCAAACTCGCGCACCCGGACAGCTGCGTCGCCTGCGCCCCGCCCGGAGCACTGCCTGCCGAGCTGGCAGCCCGGCGCTTCGACCTGGCGCTGGTGGTCGATTGCCTGGAGCATCTGCCCAAGCGCGAAGGCCTGAACCTGTTGGGCGGCATTCGAAATCTCAATGCCAGCCGTATCGCGGTGCTGGCGGATCTGGCAGCCTGTGGTTGGCAGGAGACCGACTTTTTCTCCCTGGCCCTGCAAGCCAGCGAGCGTTTTGAGCGCGAAGAACAGCAATTGACCTTGTTCACTTACGATCTGCTTGAATACAAACAAGTGCCCGACTGGCTTAATTCTCGCTTCTGGGCCAATCCGGAAAACTTCGGGAAATATTGGTGGTAACGCAATGAGTACACCCATTTGCCCTTGCGGCAGCGGTACCCTGCTCGACGCCTGCTGCGGTCATTATCACGCCGGCCACCCGGCTCCGTGCGCAGAAGCCTTGATGCGTTCGCGTTACAGCGCCTATGTGCTGGGCCTGGTCGACTACCTGGTGGCGACCACCCTGCCCGCGCAACAAGCTGGCCTGGACCGTCAATCGATCAGCGACTGGAGCGCCCAAAGCACCTGGCTGGGGCTTGAGGTGGAAAGCTCCGAAGTCCTCGGCGGTCAGCCCGAACATGCGTTCGTGACCTTCACCGCGCGCTGGCATGACAGCACCGGCGAGCACAGCCATCGCGAGCGTTCATCGTTCGTGCAGAACGCCGGGCACTGGTATTTCATCGACCCTACCGTAGCGCTCAAAGCGGGTCGCAACGATGCCTGCCCGTGTGCCAGCGGACAGAAATTCAAAAAGTGTTGCGCGGGTTACTTCAGCGTTTGATGTGACATTCAGCGGCTAGACTGGGGGGCATGGGAGAACCACCACCATGACCATCCGGCCCACCGCGTTTCATCTGTTCGCCCTGCTCCTGTTCCTGGGGCTCAGTGGCTGTGCGTCATGGTTCAGCGACGATGCTCTGGAGCCCGAGGTTCATTTGGTGAAGGTCGAAGTCGTGCGCGCCAGACTGCTGGATCAGAAATTCATCCTGCACTTTCGCGTCGACAATCCCAATGACAGCGACCTGACCGTACGCGGCCTGGAATACCGCATTCATCTGGCGGACATTTTGCTGGCCGAAGGCGAGTACGAACACTGGTTTACCGTCGGCCCCAAACACAGCGCCTATTTCAAGGTGCCGATCCGCACGAACCTGTGGCCAAAGGTCCGTGACCTGGTCAAACACCTGAAAAATCCCAAGAAGTCCATTCCCTATCGTCTGGACGGTGAAATGGAAACCGGTTTATTCATCGCCCACTACGTGCACCTGGCGCGTAATGGCGTGATAATCCCCGCCGATTTAATTCCGGAGTAACCCCGATGACCCAGCAACCTCATGTCCATGGCCCTGACTGCAACCACGATCATGATCACGACCATCATCATGATCACGACCACGGCCATGTCCACGGCCCGAATTGCGGCCACGCTCACCAGGAGCCGGTGCGCAACGCCCTGAAAGACGTTGGCCGCAACGATCCGTGCCCATGCGGCAACGGCAAGAAATTCAAGAAGTGCCACGGCGCTTGATGCTTCGGGCGAAGGCCTGCTTCGCCTGTTGAATCGCCTTCGCGGGCAAGCCCGCTCCCACAGTGAACTGCGCCTGACAGAGGACCTGTGTTCACCGTCGATCCTGTGGGGGCTGGCAATCCCTTTGCGGCGAACTGGCTCGCGCTGGTTACCGGCCAGCTTTCAGAATGAGCCCGGTGCTGACGACCGTTGCATATTCGCCATGCAAATTCCCCAGCGACATTGCATGAACCTCCTCGGCTGAATGCGCCTTACCAAAGTAGTCGGCCTTGTCGAAGGTAAAGCACGCATCCTCCACCACCCAGGCATCAAACCCCAGGTTGCCCGCCGTACGCGCCGTGGATTCCACCGAGTTGTGGGTGGCCACACCGACGATGATCAACTGCCCGATCTGTGCATCGCGCAACTTCGCCTCAAGCCCGGTGGCGCAAAACGCGTCCGGAACCTGCTTCTGGATCAGCCATTCCCCGTGTTGTGGTGCAAAACGTTGCTGAAATTCAACTCCCGATTGCTGCGGCCAGAACACCGAATCTTCTGACCGGGACAAGTGCTGCACATGAATCACCGGCCGAGCGCTGCGCCGCCATTGCCCCAGCAGCTCCAGCATGCGTTCTTCGGCCTGGGCATTATTTCGCCGACCGAGCCGCGGATGCAGGATGCCTTTTTGTTGATCGATGATGATCAGCGCTGCGTTTGCCTGGAGCTCCATGCCTACTGTACTCATGCACAATCATTGGATTTGCTCCACTTCAGCATTACTCCCCGTGACTGACAAGCGCGATATTTTTGCGCTTCATCTGACAAATCCTGAAATAACTTCTTGCCCCGCTTGCGCGGCCATCGCCTGCTCACTAACGTAGCGCCTTTATTGCGCTACCACCCCGCAGGAGCTTTGCCATGGCCTCGCCAGCCCTTACTCAATTTCTACCCCGGTTCGGCGTTGCCGCAGCAGTCGCTGGCGTTTTGAGCCTGACCGGTTGTCAGACTTTCAATGCCCAGGACACCCTCCCGCCGGCCTCCGGCGTACAGCCGCTCAAAGGTTTGGCGCAGAACGTTTCGGTGCGGCGCAATGCCATGGGCATGCCGTTGATCGAAAGCAGCAGCTTCCACGACGCCCTGTTCGCCCTCGGTTACGTCCACGCCAGCGATCGCATCACGCAGATGGTCACCCTGCGCCTGCTGGCCCAGGGCCGTTTGGCCGAAATGTCCGGTGCGGATCTGCTGGATGCCGACCGCTACATGCGTGCGGTCAACCTGAAGAAAAGCGCCGGCGAGCTGTACAAGGCCTCTTCGCCGCGTCTCAAACGCTTCTTCGAAGTCTATGCCCGCGGGGTCAACGCCTACCTTTTCCGTTACCGCGACAAACTGCCAGCGGACCTCGTTGCCACCGGCTACAAGCCTGAATACTGGCAGCCGGAAGATTCGGCGCTGATTTTCTGCCTGCTGAACTTCAGCCAGTCGGCCAACCTGCCGGAAGAAATTGCCTCGCTGGTGCTGGCGCAATCCGTCACCACCGACAAACTGGCCTGGTTGAGCCCCTCCGCCCCCGACGAAAAATTGCCGCTGGCCGAAAGCGAAAAACTCCAGGGCATCAAGCTCAACGGGCAAATCCCGGGGCTGACGCAGATCAGCAAAGCCACGGGGCAACTGTCTGACCTGAACCTGCTGGGCGCCACCTCGTCGAACAACTGGGCCATCGCCCCGCAACGCAGCCGCAGTGGCAAAAGCCTGCTGGCCAGCGACAGCCATGGCCCGCTGGGCGTGCCGTCGTTGTTCAGCTACGTGCAGATCCGCGCGCCGAAGTATCAAGCTTCTGGAGTGACCATCGCCGGCTTGCCGATGGTTCTGGGTGGATTCAACGGCAAAGTGGCGTGGAGCATGACTTCGGTCATGGGCGATAACCAGGATCTGTTCCTGGAGAAAATCAAGCGCCAGGGCAACGCACTGACCTACGAAACCAACGGCAAATGGCAGCCGGCGATCGTGCGCAACGAAACTTACTTCGTCAAAGGCCAGCGACCGATTCGCGAAGCCGTGTACGAAACCCGTCACGGCCCGCTGCTCAACAGCGCCCAAGGCACAGCTCTGGCCAATGGTTTCGGTCTGGCCTTGCAGACGCCGGGCTTCACCGACGACAAAACCCTGGATGCGTTGTTCGACCTGACCCGCGCCCAGAGCGTCGAGAAAGCCTCGGATGCCAGCCGCGAGATTCGCGCCATCGCACTGAACCTGGTGTTCGCCGACGCCAGCAATATCGGCTGGCAAGTCACCGGTCGCTATCCCAACCGCCGCGAAGGTGAAGGCCTGCTGCCATCGCCCGGCTCCGAGGGGCGCTACGATTGGGACGGTTACGCCGATCCGATGCTCCATCCTTACGATCAGGACCCGGCCCAGGGCTGGCTCGGCACCGCCAACCAGCGGGTCATTCCCCATGGCTACGGCATGCAGTTGTCCAACTCGTGGGCGGCTCCGGAACGTGGCGAGCGCATGGCCGAACTGGCCGGCGCAGGCAAACACGACAGTCGCAGCATGATCGCCATGCAGTACGACCAGACCACAACGTTCGCCGCCAAACTGAAGAAAATGTTCGAAGCGCCAGGCATGTCCCAGCCGCTGAAACAGGCCATCAATGCTTTACCGGCAGCCGATAGCGCCAAGGCCCGCGAGGCCTACAGCCGCTTGATGGCATTCGACGGCAAGGTCAGTGCGACTTCCACCGACGCGGCGATCTACGAGCTGTTCCTTGAGGAAAGCAGCAAGCAGATTTTCCTCGATGAACTGGGCCCGCAAAGCAGCCCGGCGTGGCAAGCCTTTGTCGCCAACGGCAAGTTGTCCTATGCCGCCCAGGCCGATCATTTGCTGGCGCGCGAGGACAGTCCGTTCTGGGATGACGTACGCACCGCACAGAAGGAAGACAAGCCGGCCATCCTCGCGCGCAGCCTGGCTGCCGCGATCAGCGCCGGCGACAGCCTGCTGGGCGGCGATCACAAGGCCTGGCAGTGGGGCAAGCTGCATCGCTACGAATGGAAAAACGCCGGCGGCCAGAACGTGCGCGGGCCGCTGCCGGCCGGCGGCGACCAGAGCACCCTCAATACTGCCGCATTCGCCTGGGGCCAGGACTTCAACACCACCCTGGCACCAGCCATGCGATTTATCGTCGACTTCAGCCAGACCGAGCCGCTGATGGCTCAGAACGGCACAGGCCAGTCCGGCAATCCGGCGAGCCCTAACTACCTCAACAGCATTGATCCGTGGTTGAAGGGGCAGTACATGAGCCTGCCGATGCAGTCGCAAAATTACGACAAGGCGTATGGCACGGCGCGACTGACGTTGACGCCTGGAAAATAATCCCAAGCCGCCCCCCCTTTGCAGGAGCCAGCATGCTGGCGATGGACTCAAGCGCGCCGCGTTTAATCGGGTAAACACGCGTTATCGTTAACGTCCATCGCGAGCAGGCTCGCTCCTACAGGACTTGCTCGGCAGAGTCACCCACACGCCATTTTTGCCTTTGCACCGAACCAAATGTGTGCAGGCATTTCCCTGCGCTCGTTTTCGTGCATAAATCGCGCTCCGACCTTTGATCAAGCACCTTTTAAAACGCTTGTTCGCCACTGTGGTTCGGAAATTGCTACTTTCAATGGGTCTTACGCTTTCCAGTAACAATAAAACTGCGCCATAAGCGCTCATATTGGTTCTTAGGGATTGAATAATGAAAAAAGCATTGCTGACCCTTTCTGCACTGGCGTTGTGCATGGCTGCTGGCTCCGCCATGGCCAAGGAATACAAGGAATTGCGTTTCGGCGTTGACCCTTCCTATGCACCGTTCGAGTCGAAAGCGGCTGACGGCAGCCTGGTGGGTTTCGACATCGATCTGGGGAACGCGATCTGCGCCGAGCTGAAGGTCAAGTGCAAATGGGTCGAAAGTGACTTCGACGGTATGATCCCGGGCCTCAAGGCCAATAAATTCGACGGTGTGATTTCGTCGATGACCGTTACCCCAGCCCGCGAAAAAGTCATCGACTTCTCCAGCGAGCTGTTCTCCGGGCCGACTGCCTACGTGTTCAAGAAAGGTTCCGGCCTGAGCGAAGACGTCGCGTCCCTCAAAGGCAAAACCGTTGGCTACGAGCAAGGCACCATCCAGGAAGCCTACGCCAAAGCCGTGCTGGACAAGGCTGGCGTGAAAACCCAGGCCTATCAGAATCAGGATCAGGTGTATGCCGACTTGATGTCCGGTCGCCTCGACGCGGCGATTCAGGACATGCTGCAAGCTGAACTGGGCTTCTTGAAGTCGCCAAAAGGCGAAGGCTATGAAGTCAGCAAGCCGGTCGACAGCGAATTGCTGCCGGCCAAAACAGCGATCGGTATCGCTAAAGGTAACAACGAGCTCAAGGCACTTTTGGATAAAGGTATCAAAGCGTTACACGATGATGGCACCTACGCCACCATTCAGAAGAAGCACTTTGGCGATCTGAATCTGTACAGCGGCAAATAATGCCCGGCGCCCATCTCGCGATGGGCGCTTTTTTTATCTGATCAGGTTGCTGATTTATGTTCGAAAACCTCTTACAAAATCTGGGGCTCTCAGCCTTCAGCCTGCAGGGCTTCGGCCCGCTGCTGATGGAAGGCACCTGGATGACCATCAAATTGTCGGCGTTGTCGCTGCTGGTAGCCGTGTTGCTCGGGCTGCTGGGCGCCAGTGCCAAGTTGTCAAAGCTCAAGCTTATGCGTGTCCCCGCCCAGGTCTACACCACGCTGATTCGCGGCGTTCCGGACCTGGTCCTGATGCTGCTGATTTTCTACAGCCTGCAAACCTGGCTGACATCGTTCACCGACTTCATGGAATGGGAATACATCGAGATCAACCCGTTCAGCGCCGGGGTGATTACCCTGGGCTTTATCTACGGCGCCTACTTCACCGAAACCTTTCGCGGCGCGATCCTCGCGGTCCCGCGGGGTCAGGTCGAAGCCGCCACCGCCTATGGCCTCAAGCGCGGCCAGCGCTTCTGGATCGTGGTGTTTCCGCAAATGATGCGCTTTGCCCTGCCGGGCATCGGTAATAACTGGATGGTGATGCTCAAGGCCACCGCACTGGTGTCGATCATCGGCCTCGCCGACCTGGTCAAGGCCGCGCAGGACGCCGGCAAAAGCAGCTATCAGCTGTTTTACTTCCTCGTGGTTGCCGCACTCATCTACCTGCTGATCACCAGTGCCTCGAACTTCATCCTGCGCTGGCTCGAGCGTCGTTACTCCGCGGGCACCCGGGAGGCCGTACGATGATCGAACTCCTGCAGGAATACTGGAAACCTTTCCTCTATAGCGACGGCTACCACATCACCGGCCTGGCCATGACCATGTGGCTGCTCAGCGCGTCTATATTCATCGGCTTCCTGGTGTCGATCCCGCTGTCCATCGCCCGGGTCTCGCCGCACTTCTACATCCGCTGGCCGGTGCAGTTCTACACCTACCTGTTCCGTGGAACGCCGCTGTATATCCAGCTGCTGATCTGCTACACCGGGATCTACAGCCTGGCCGCCATCCGGGCTCAGCCGGTACTCGATGCGTTCTTCCGCGATGCGATGAACTGCACGATCCTGGCCTTCTCCCTGAACACTTGTGCCTACACCACGGAGATCTTTGCCGGAGCCATTCGCAGCATGAACCATGGCGAAGTCGAAGCGGCCAAGGCTTATGGCCTGACCGGCTGGAAGCTGTATGCCTACGTGATCATGCCCTCGGCCCTGCGTCGCTCGTTGCCCTATTACAGCAACGAAGTGATCCTGATGCTGCACTCGACCACCGTGGCGTTCACCGCGACCATCCCGGACATCCTGAAAGTCGCCCGCGATGCCAACTCGGCAACCTTCCTGACTTTCCAGTCGTTCGGCATCGCCGCACTGATCTACCTGACTGTCACCTTCGCGCTGGTCGGCCTGTTCCGCCTCGCCGAACGTCGCTGGCTGGCCTTTCTCGGGCCGACCCACTAGGACTTATCCTGCTTCAGGGAACAAGAGATGCGCCACCAGATACATGACCTGCTGGCCCCGCTGCCGGGGACCGCACGACAGATCCACAGCTTTCACTTCGGCCCGCAACCGGCCACCCGCAAGATCTACATCCAGGCCTCCCTGCACGCCGACGAAATGCCCGGCATGCTGGTGGCCTGGCACCTCAAGCAGCGCCTGGCGGAGCTGGAAGCCGCCGGGCGCCTGCGCAGCGAAATCGTGCTGGTGCCGATCGCCAATCCGGTGGGCCTGGAACAGGTGTTAATGGATGTACCGCTGGGCCGCTATGAGCTGGAAAGCGGGCAGAATTTCAATCGCTGGTTCGTTGACCTGAGTGAAGAAGTCGGCAACACCATCGAAGGCAAACTCGGTGACGATCCGCAGCACAACCTGCAACTGATCCGCAGCACCCTGCGCGACGCACTGGCCCGGCAGACCGCCGAGACCCAACTGCAATCCCAGCGCCTGACCCTGCAACGCCTGGCGTGCGATGCCGATATGGTGCTCGACCTGCATTGTGATTTCGAAGCAGTTGCGCACCTGTACACCACACCTGAGGCCTGGCCGCAGGTCGAGCCCCTGGCCCGCTACATCGGTGCCGAAGCCAGCCTGCTGGCGACCGACTCCGGCGGACAGTCGTTCGACGAATGCTTCACCCTGCTCTGGTGGCAATTGAAGGAACGTTTCGGTGAGCATTTCGAGATCCCGCCAGGCAGCTTTTCGGTTACCGTCGAGTTGCGCGGTCAGGGCGATGTCAATCACCCGCTGGCCAGCGTCGACTGCCAGGCACTGATCGACTACCTGATCCACTTCGGCGCGATTGCCGGCGAACCCGCGCCCATGCCCGACCTGCCCTACCCCGCGACACCGCTGGCCGCTGTGGAACCTGTGGCCACACCCGTCGGCGGACTGCTGGTGTTCACCGCGCTGCCCGGCCAATACCTGCAAGCCGGGCAACTGATCGCCGAAGTCATCGACCCGATCAACGATCTCGTCACCCCCGTTCGTTGCGCCACAGCCGGGCTGATGTACGCCCGCTCGCTGCGCCGCATGGCCACTGCCGGCATGGTGATCGCCCACGTCGCGGGCACCGAAGCCTATCGCAGCGGCTACCTACTTTCGCCTTGAGGATGCATGCCCCATGTACAAATTGACCATCGAAGGCCTGCATAAAAGCTATGGCGATCATGAAGTGCTCAAAGGTGTTTCGCTCAAGGCCAAGACGGGCGACGTCATCAGCCTGATCGGCGCCAGCGGCTCGGGCAAAAGTACCTTTCTGCGCTGCATCAACTTTCTCGAACAGCCCAATGACGGCGCCATGAGTCTGGACGGGCAGAACATTCGCATGATCAAGGATAGTCACGGCATGCACGTGGCCGACCCCGATGAACTGCAGAAGATCCGTACCCGACTGGCCATGGTGTTCCAGCATTTCAACCTGTGGAGCCACATGACGGTGCTGGAAAACATCACCATGGCACCACGTCGGGTGCTCGGATGCAGTAAGCAGGAAGCCGAGGACCGTGCCCGCCGCTATCTGGACAAGGTCGGCCTGGCGGCGCGGGTGGCGGACCAGTACCCGGCGTTTCTGTCCGGAGGGCAGCAGCAACGTGTCGCCATCGCCCGGGCGCTGGCCATGGAACCGGAAGTGATGTTGTTCGACGAACCCACTTCAGCCCTGGATCCGGAGTTGGTAGGCGAGGTGCTCCGGGTGATCCAGGGCCTGGCAGAAGAAGGCCGGACCATGATCATGGTCACTCACGAAATGAGCTTCGCTCGTAAAGTGTCGAGCCAGGTGCTGTTTCTGCATCAGGGTCTGGTGGAGGAAGAAGGCGCGCCGGCCGACGTGCTGGGCAATCCGAAAAGCGAGCGCCTGAAGCAGTTCCTCAGCGGCAACCTGAAGTAAAAACGTCTGCGCAGGCAGCTCCCCGTGGAGCTGTCGAGTGCAACGAGGCTGCGATCTTCGGTGATTATAAAAAGATCAAGATCAAAAGATCGCAGCCTCGTTGCACTCGACAGCGCCTACAGGACCGTGTTCGTCAGACCACAGGCGCAGGTGGCGGCTCATCCGGCAGAGTAGGCTCCCCGGGTTCGGTGGGCTGTTCATTTGGGGTATCGGGATCAGGCTGACCCGGGATGCCCCCCGCCATGCTGACGGGCGGATGTGCCAGCAGCGACCAGGCCAGAACACCCACTTGATTGGGTTCAAGCCTTGCCAGTTCGGCACTGATGAGCGGATTGATCTTCATGGGGCACTCCTGAGCGGTGGTCCGACCCGCCTGGCGCGGATCGGAGCAGTACACTCCATAGAGTGTACGCTCGCTGAAGAATTCCCCCTGCTTGTCAGACGGCTGACTCAGGTGCGAGGCAGGGTGACGCCACGCTGGCCCTGATACTTGCCGCCGCGGTCCTTATAGGACACTTCGCACTCTTCATCGGATTCAAGGAACAGCATCTGCGCCACGCCTTCGTTCGCGTAGATTTTCGCCGGCAGATTGGTGGTGTTGGAGAACTCCAGGGTCACATGGCCTTCCCACTCAGGCTCGAGCGGCGTGACGTTGACGATGATGCCGCAGCGCGCATAGGTGCTCTTGCCCAGGCAAATGGTCAATACATTACGCGGAATGCGAAAATATTCGACGGTGCTGGCCAGGGCGAAGGAGTTGGGCGGAATGATGCACACGTCGCTGTGGACGTCGACAAAGCTGCCGGCATCGAAGTTTTTCGGGTCGACGATGGCCGAGTTGATGTTGGTGAACACCTTGAAATGATTGGTGCAACGCACATCGTAGCCGTAGCTTGACACGCCGTAGGAGATCACACGGCTATCGTCGCTGCCACGCACCTGGCGCTCGACGAAAGGGTCGATCATGCCGTGTTCCTGCGCCATGCGGCGAATCCACTTGTCCGATTTGATGCTCATGGCGGGTGTCCTGAATAGCGAGGTGGAAAAAATCTGTCCGGCATCTTACCGGGGCGCGCCGCCGGGTTCAAAGTCCACGCTGCAATTCTCGCCGGACATCCGGGAATTAACTGCGTTGGCGACGAATCGACACACCGTCGATCCCTAAAACAGAGAAACCTGCACAAGAAGCATTGGCACGTCCCGGAAAAAGGGTTAAGGTGGCGCCACTGTGCTGCTTGTGTCACTGAGAATCTCTACACGATATGTTGAATTTCGATCCAACCATCTACAAGAATTTTTCCTGCTCTTTGCACTCAGTCTCGGCCAGGGTTCTTCCTGAGTCGCAGTTATCTTTGTTCAAGGAGTTACACCATGTCTAATCGCCAAACCGGTACCGTTAAGTGGTTCAACGATGAAAAAGGCTTCGGCTTCATCACTCCACAATCCGGTGACGACCTGTTCGTTCACTTCAAAGCTATCCAATCCGACGGCTTCAAAAGCCTGAAAGAAGGCCAACAGGTTTCTTTCATCGCTACCCGCGGTCAGAAAGGCATGCAAGCTGAAGAAGTTCAAGTTATCTAACTTGTACTTGCTTTAGTAAAAAGCCCCGCCCTCAACAGCGGGGCTTTTTTGTGCCTGTGTGTTTTTGCCGGGCGAAAAAAATCGCGGCCCAAGCCGCGATCTTTTTTTCAAAGCCTTACCAGGTCACACCAAACCCGGCACTGTAGCGAGTCTTGTCCAGATCGGACTCGTCGGTACCGTGGATGATGTCGCGCTCTGCCTTTAGATTGAGCGAAGCCCAGTCAGTCACCTTGTAGCGCAGTCCAATCTCAGCATCCAGCGCATAGTCGGCCACGCCCGACAGCGGCTTGCCCACCTCGCCACTTGTGAAGAACTCCACCCTCTTGCCAATCAGGTAGCGGTTGTAATCCCACTTCATGGCCAGGGAATAAAAGTTTTCCTCGCTGCCATCGGCAAATTCATAGTCCGTGCGGTTGACCAGCGAACCGAGGGAGAATGCGCCCAGTTCATCATCCCAGAACTGATAACCAGGACCGGTACCGACCGTGCGCTGGCGATACAGATCTTCAACCTTGTCACGCTTGTAGACCAGGCGACCTTGCCAGAACCACTTGTCAGTCAGGAAGCGGTCAAGGGCGTACTCGGCCCGCCAATTGTCCGTGGTCACCACGTCATCCTGGAACTCTCGGTTGTACTCACCTTCGGCGATGTGTCGCCAGCGCCCATGGCGCGCAGTGGTCTTGAAATCGATGTCGTAATCATCGGTGTCATTTTCCGCGCGCTGATAATCCAGCGCCATGTCGACGTTGCCCTTCCATACCAGATCCTCGACCACAGGTTTCGGCTTGAGAATCTGCTGAACACTCGCCAACTCCACGGTTTTTGGTGCGTCACCGTTGGCCAGGGTCACCTTGCCGTCATCTGCCGCTTTCAGCGATTTGGCTTTTTCACCGGTGTAAGCATCCTGTTTGACCAGCAACTCCTGATCGCTTTCCAGGGTTTTCACCTTGCTCCAGTCGATCGGCACTGAACCGGCGTACTCGGTCTGGAGCACCAGCTTGCCACCATCGAACAGGACGATCTTGCCGCTCAGCTTGTCACCGTTCTTCAACCAGACGGTATCGGCGAGCAAGGGAGTGGAGGCACTGAAGACAGCGAGGCACAGCAGGGATCTGGACAACATAAGCAAATAGAGGCTCAAGTTCGCGAAAAAAATCGGCATTATCCGCAGGAATAAGGCACTAGCAAGGACTGACCCGACGATTTCCATTGAGTTCATTTCTCAACTGCCTATGCTCGAATTACCCTACAGACGGTAATGCAAATTTCTTCAGGACTGACGCACGTGACTGACTCACCCACCGAACCCGAGAGCGCGGCGCAAATCCGACGCACGGCACTGTACCTGACGCTGGCGCAAGTACCCGAAGGTAAAGTCGTGAGCTACGGTCAATTGGCAGAGCTGGCAGGGTTGGGCCGTGCCGCCCGCTGGGTAGGGCGCACACTCAGCCAATTACCCAACGACAGCAAATTACCCTGGCACCGCGTATTGGGCGCTGGTGGGCGCCTGAGCCTGCCGGCCGGCAGCCCTTCGGGGGATGAACAGCGCGCACGATTACGCACGGAAGGCATCAGCATCCTGAATAATCGTGTTGATATTCAGCGCCATGGCTGGCGCCCGGTAGAGCACAGCGGTTAGAGTGCGCGCTTTGTTTCCGTATTTCTTGAGGCAGACTCCAGCCCATGCCCCGTAAAACCTGGCGCGCCGCGCTCGCCGCTTATGCCAGCCCCTCGACACTCGTGCTGTTGCTGCTTGGTTTCGCCGCCGGCTTGCCCTATATGCTGGTGTTTTCGACGCTTTCGGTCTGGCTTCGCGAAGCCGGTGTGGCTCGTGAGACCATCGGTTATGCGAGCCTGATCGGTTTGGCCTACGCCTTCAAATGGGTGTGGTCGCCACTGCTCGACCAATGGCGCCTGCCCCTGCTCGGCAAACTCGGGCGCCGACGATCCTGGCTGGTATTGTCCCAGGCGCTGGTGATTCTCGGCCTGATCGGCATGGGCTTTTGTGACCCGCAAAAACATCTGTCCTGGCTGATCGCCATCGCCGTCGTCGTCGCCTTTGCTTCGGCCACCCAGGACATCGCCGTCGATGCCTATCGCCTGGAGATCGCCGAAGACAACCGCCAGGCCGCACTGGCCGCCAGTTACATGTCCGGCTACCGCATCGCCGCACTGCTGGCCACCGCCGGCGCACTGTATTTCGCCGAAGGTTTCGGCTCTACCGGCTTCAACTATCAACACTCCGCCTGGGCCGGCACCTACATACTGTTTGGTGTCCTGATGGTCCCGGCGCTGCTGACCTGCCTGTTCATGCGCGAACCGCCGGTGCCATTGCGCACCCAACTACAGGCCGGGCGCTACAGCTTCGCGCACCAACTGGCGTCGGTGTTCGTCCTGATCGTACTGCTGGTTTCGGTGCCGGCGATGTTCACCCAGCTCTATAACACTGACTTCGCCAGCGTGCTGTTCGGAGGCGTGAGCCTGCTCGACCTGCTGCTGCAAGACCGCGCCTTCCTGCGTGCGATCCTCTACACCCTCTTCACCGCCCTGTGCCTGTCGGCCATGGGTCGCCGTGGCCTGGCGCCGGTGCTGACGCCGGTCAACGACTTCATCCTGCGTTATCGCTGGCAAGCGCTGCTGCTGCTCGGGCTGATCGCGACCTACCGGATGTCCGACACGGTCATGGGCGTGATGGCCAACGTGTTCTACATCGACCAGGGCTTCTCCAAGGATCAGATCGCCAGCGTCAGCAAAATCTTCGGCTTGATCATGACCCTGGTGGGCGCCGGCATGGGCGGCCTGCTGATCGTGCGATTCGGCATCCTGCCGATCCTGTTCATCGGCGGCATCGCGTCGGCGGGCACCAATATCCTGTTCCTGATGCTCGCCGACATGGGCGCCAACCTGAACATGCTGATCCTCACCATTTCCCTGGATAACTTCAGCTCGGGCCTGGCCACCTCGGCGTTCGTCGCCTACCTGTCGAGCCTGACCAACCTGAAGTTCTCCGCCACCCAGTACGCCCTGCTCAGCTCAATCATGTTGCTGTTACCACGCCTGATCGGCGGCTACTCCGGAGTCATGGTGGAAAAGTTCGGCTACCACGACTTCTTCCTGATCACCGCCCTGCTCGGTGTTCCGACCCTGCTGCTGATCGCCCTGCACTGGTACCAGGAGCGCCGCCGGGCCGGGCCGACACCGACGCCGGAGCCGCTACAGACCCCGATCGCAGAAGAATCGTAGGACCTCCACGCAGGAAATTTCGCTACAGGGCGGGTGAATCCCGCCCTCCTGCCACACCACCGACCGCACGCCTGTACGCCAGCGGATCTCGCCCGTACAATGCTCCGTCATTTCTCGTCATCAGCAATCGATAACGGCCAACCATGCGCACCAGTCAATTTTTGCTCGCCACACAGAAAGAAACGCCTTCCGACGCGGTCGTGATCAGCCATCAGCTGATGCTGCGCGCCGGCATGATCCGCAAACTTGCTTCGGGCCTGTACACCTGGCTGCCGATGGGCTTGCGAGTGATGCGCAAGGTCGAAGCCATCGTTCGTGAAGAAATGAACGCCGCCGGCTCTCTGGAAGTGTTGATGCCGAGCACTCAACCGGCTGAGCTGTGGCAGGAATCCGGGCGCTGGGAAGAGTACGGCCCTGAATTGCTGCGCTTCAAGGATCGTCAGGGCCGCGATTTCTGCGCAGGTCCGACCCACGAAGAAGTCATTACCGACCTGATGCGCAATGAGTTGAGCAGCTACAAGCAGCTGCCGATCAACCTGTACCAGATCCAGACCAAGTTCCGTGATGAAATCCGCCCACGCTTCGGTTTGATGCGCGGTCGCGAATTCATCATGAAGGATGCGTATTCGTTCCACGCCGACCAGCCTTCGCTGCAGGTCACCTACGACCGCATGCACCAGGCGTACTGCAACGTGTTCACCCGCCTGGGCCTGAAGTTCCGCCCTGTTGAAGCCGACAACGGTTCCATCGGTGGTGCCGGCTCCCACGAATTCCACGTGCTGGCCGAATCCGGTGAAGACGATATCGTCTTCAGCAACGGTTCCGAATACGCCGCCAACATCGAGAAAGCCGAAGCCGTGCCGCGCGAATCCTCACGCGCCGCTGCGACCGAAGAGCTGCGCCTGGTCGACACCCCGAACGCCAAGACCATTGCGCAACTGGTCGAAGGCTTTGACCTGCCGATCGAAAAGACCATCAAGACCCTGATCGTACGCGCCGAAGAAGAGGGCAAGCTGATTGCCTTGATCATCCGTGGCGACCACGAACTGAACGAAATCAAGGCCGCCAACCAGCCTGGCGTCGCCAGCCCGCTGGTCATGGCGACCGACGCCGAACTGCGTGACGCCATCGGCGCCGGCGCCGGCTCCCTGGGCCCGCTGAACCTGCCACTGCCGATCATCATCGACCGCTCCGTCGAACTGATGAGCGACTTCGGCATCGGCGCCAACATCGACGACAAGCACTACTTCGGCGTGAACTGGGAGCGTGACCTGCCGGTTCCGACCGTGGCCGACCTGCGTAACGTCGTGGCCGGCGACCCAAGCCCGGACGGCAAGGGCACCCTGGAAATCAAGCGCGGCATCGAAGTCGGGCACATCTTCCAGCTGGGCAACAAGTACAGCAAGGCGATGAAGTGCGAAGTGCTGGGCGAGAACGGCAAGCCGGTAACCCTGGAAATGGGTTGCTACGGCATTGGCGTATCCCGCGTGGTGGCTGCGGCCATCGAGCAGAACAACGACGATAAAGGGATCATCTGGAGCGACACCCTGGCGCCATTCCAGATTGCCCTGGTGCCGTTGCGCTACGAAACCGACCTCGTTCGCGAAGCCACCGACAAGCTGTATGCAGAACTGACTGCCGCAGGCTTCGAAGTGCTGCTGGACGACCGCGACAAGAAAACCAGCCCGGGTATCAAGTTCGCTGACATGGAACTGATCGGCATTCCGCACCGGATCGTGGTCAGTGACCGCGGCCTTGCCGAAGGCAACCTGGAATACAAGAGCCGCACCGAGGCCGAGGCGCAAGCGCTGCCGGTCGCCGACGTGCTGCCTTTCCTTCAGGCCCGCATCCGCCGCTGATAGCAGATATAGAGACGTCATGTTCAAGCGAAACACCTTAGGCCTCGGTGGTGCCGCCCTGTGCGGCGCCCTGCTGGTCAGCGGCTGTGCCAATCAAATGTCACAACGCAGCGAGCACGAGGAACGCATCGAGCGCAAATTGCTCGATCACAGCCTGCAGATCGATGTCGGCGAGCCCAAGGTGCTTGAGCTGCCGCAACGGCGAGTGAAAATCCAAGAGCAGAAGACCTTCGAAGTCACCGAATTCGAGGTCACTCGGCACTACGATCGCTACACGCCTTACCAACCCTGGCGGGAAGTCTACGAAATCCCGCTGGGCGCGGTGGCCGTGGTGGCTGGCGTCGGTGCCAACGTGGTCAATGTGTTTGCCCTCGGCAATCTGCCAGACAGCGTGACCAGGGACTGGCTCAGCTACGGTTTCGCCGGGCTCAACCCGTTCATGAACGTGCAATCTCATGGCCGCGCCCAGCAAAACCTGGCAGGTATCGACGAGGTTCAGCGCGACAAACGCACCGAATACTCCAGCCTGCCCTGGAGCGAGCGTCCGGTCGAGGTCAAGGCCGGCAAGGAAACGTTCCAGTTGAGCACCGACAAGAGCGGCGTTCTGCGCCTGAACCTGTTGGACACCCCGTTCGCCGAACATGACATCAATCACCTGAGCCGACTGCTGATCAAGGTCGAAGACGTCCAGGACGACGTGCACACCGACTCATCACTGGCGGTCAGCAGCACCTTGCGCAGCAAGTTGTACGAAGCCCACGGGCTGATTTATGACGACCTGGAAGGCGACGAAGTAAACCAGTGGGTACACCGGGTCAAACGCCTGTCGGAGCTGGGCCTTGAAGAAGAAGCCAGCGAACTGGAACAGAGCCTGATCGAATTGACGCGCAATGATCCTGAATTGCAGTCCGAATTCCTCAAGTCACTGACCAAGGATGGCGAGCGACTGGTGGCGGATCCGCGGCCGAATTAAGCGCCCTCCCCGAAAAAAGATCGCAGCCTTCGAAGGCTGCGATCTTTTGACTTCATAGACTTACCGCTCAAACAACTCCATCTGCTCAAACCCACCGCGCAAATCCTCCAGCCGCACCCCGACCCCCAACAACCGCACCGGCTTGCCGCCGCGATTGAACGCCTGGGTCAGCATCAACTGGTAACTCCCCAGATCCCGCCCTGCCCCGGCCTGCTCCAGCGTGGTCTGGGTGAAGTCATGGAATTTCACTTTGACGAAAGGCTTGCCCGGACGATAACTGCTGTCGATCCGCGCCATGCGTGCAGCCAGGGTTTCCAGCAACTCGGGCAATTTTTCCAGGCAACTCTTCAGGTCCGGCAGATCCACGTCGTAGGTATTTTCGACACTGACCGACTGCCGCCGACTGTCATTGTGTACCAGGCGATCATCGATCCCACGGGCCAGGCTCCAGAGTCGCTCACCAAAACTGCCGAATTCACGTACCAGCGCCAACTTGTCCCACTCGCGCAATTGCGCGCAATCGACAATGCCGAGCCTGCCTAGCTTGTCGGCGGTGACTTTACCGACCCCGTGCAGCTTGCTTACCACCAGGCCACTGACAAAATCCTCGACCTGATCCGGCGTGATGACGAATAAACCATTGGGCTTTTTCCAGTCGCTGGCAATCTTGGCCAGAAACTTGTTCGGCGCCACCCCGGCGGACACGGTGATATGCAACTGATTGGAGACCCGACGGCGAATGTCCTGGGCAATACGCGTTGCGCTGCCACCGAAATGCGCGCTGTCCGACACATCGAGGTACGCCTCGTCGAGTGAGAGCGGCTCGATGAGCTCGGTGTAATCGCGAAAGATCGTATGAATTTCCTTAGATGCTTCTCGATAGGCATCCATACGTGGCTTGACGATGGTCAGGTCTGGACACAGCTTCAAGGCATGCCCCGAGGACATGGCCGAGCGCACGCCATATGCCCGCGCCTCATAATTACAGGTGGCAATCACCCCGCGCCGATCCGCCGAGCCACCCACCGCCAGAGGTTTTCCGGCCAGGCTCGGGTCATCGCGCATCTCGATGGCAGCGTAAAAGCAATCACAGTCGACGTGGATGATCTTTCGCTGAGTCATATCAAAGCAGTGTTCATGGCGGAGAAAAGGCGTCAGGGCGTGCAAGATATGCAGTATCTCACTGACACCTGTATATAGCACCAGTGGTCTGAATGTTCTTTTGTGACTGTAGGAATTGCCTCTGATGAATTTATTTTTTCAATCGAATCGCGCACTGCAATAGAGCTACAGCCCTTGCTGCACCTGCGTCACAGCCCGACCGAGCACCTCATTAGATCGCTAAGCGATTGAAGAGAAACAGGTTTTACTGGAATTTGAGGTTGACACCCTGGCGTTCCTCTGTAGAATGCCGACACACAGACGCGGGATGGAGCAGTCTGGTAGCTCGTCGGGCTCATAACCCGAAGGTCGTCGGTTCAAATCCGGCTCCCGCAACCAAACATCAAAAAAGGCTACTCGAAAGAGTGGCCTTTTTTGTGCGTGCCTGTTTTATGGATTCGAATGCGCACACGCGCCTCACCCGGACGGGTAAATAAGAGAAATCGTTTCGATTCCGAAACTTAGGCAAACCCTGCGACCGTTTGACGCTGTTTAACGTTTATTTGGCCTTGTTCAGGATTAACGGTTGACACCCCGCCATTCGCCTGTAGAATGCCGCCACACAGACGCGGGATGGAGCAGTCTGGTAGCTCGTCGGGCTCATAACCCGAAGGTCGTCGGTTCAAATCCGGCTCCCGCAACCAAACATCAAAAAAGGCTACTCGAAAGAGTGGCCTTTTTTGTGTCTGTTGAAAAAGTCCTTTCGCAACAATGATCTGCCACTCTGTAGTGAGCCGCTCGCACTCACCGTGCGTCGAGTCCAGACTATGCCCTGTCGCAGACTCAAACCGCCACGTCGACTGCTGCACCATCGCCACCATCCGGTATAGGCGTTAATATTTGTAATTATTTTTTTCTACAGGGATTGGTAACTTGGCTGGATACCTCCATCCTGTCGCGCACAATCCAAGAGGTGATTGATGCGCGCCAACTCGTCTGATCCACAAGACACCGTCACAGCGATACAACCGATCAAGGCCGAGCGTTTGCGCCTGCTTGACCGCATCAGCAAATACCGTCAACCCATTGGCCTGGCGGTCACGGTGCTGTTGTTCACCATTGCGCTGATCGCCTGTCGCCATCTGTTGAGCGAACTCGATCTGAACGCTCTGCACGACTCGATCCTCGAAGTACCCAAGCCAGCCTTGCTCGGAGCATTGGCGGCGACCGTGGCGGGCTTCATCATCCTGTTGGGCTACGAATGGTCGGCCAGTCGCTATGCCGGTGTCGACCTGGCCCCGCGAACGCTGGCACTGGGTGGCTTCACGGCCTTTGCGATCGGCAATGCCATCGGCCTTTCGATGTTGTCGGGCGGTTCGGTTCGTTACCGTTTATATGCGCGTCATGGCCTGGGAGCCGCTGAAGTTGCCCGCATGACGCTGTTTGCCAGCCTGTCCCTTGGCTGTGCCCTGCCACCGCTGGCCGCGCTGGCGACCCTTAGCGACCTGCCCGCCGCCTCCATCGCTCTGGGTCTCTCCGAGACTTTGCTCGGCGCCGTTGCCGCGGTGGTGTTGTTACTGTTCGCGGTTCTCGCCATCGGCATCTACCGTCGTCGCCTGCCGGACCAGCCTTACCCGGACAACCTGCTGTTCAAGGCCGGACGCCGCACGCTGCGCCTGCCGGGGCCTCGCCTGACTTTCCTGCAACTGATCATCACCGCGCTGGACGTGGCCGCCGCCGCTACCGTGCTCTATCTACTGCTGCCCGAAGCCCCACCGTTTGGCGCCTTCCTGCTGGTCTACCTGCTGGCCCTGGCCGCCGGCGTGCTCAGCCATGTGCCGGGCGGTGTCGGAGTGTTCGAAGCGATCTTGCTCGCCGCCTTCTCCAACACCCTCGGTGCTGCGCCACTGGCCGCGGCCCTGCTGCTCTACCGCTTGATCTATGTGGTCCTGCCGCTGCTGCTTGCTTGCCTGTTCCTGCTGATCAACGAAGGCCAGCGCCTGTTCCAGACACGCCAGACCCTGCGTGCCGCATCGGGCCTGGCTGCGCCAATCCTGGCGGTACTGGTGTTCCTGTCCGGCGTGGTACTGCTGTTCTCCGGTGTAACCCCGGAAATCGACACACGCCTGGAACATATCGGCTTTCTGATCCCCCACCGACTGGTCGATGCTTCGCACTTCGGTGCCAGCCTGATCGGCGTGCTGTGCCTGCTGTTGGCCCAGGGCCTGAGACGTCGATTGTCGGCCGCGTGGATATTGACCACCATCCTGTTGCTGGTCGGCGCCCTGCTCTCCCTGCTCAAGGGCTTTGACTGGGAAGAAGCCAGCCTGATGGTGCTGACGGCGAGCCTGCTCGGGGTCTTCCGGCGCTCGTTCTATCGCCCCAGCCGCCTGACCGAACTGCCATTCTCACCGCTGTACCTGGTGGCCAGCCTATGCGTGCTGGGTGCGTCGATCTGGCTGCTGCTGTTCGCCTATCAGGACGTTCCGTACAGCCATCAACTGTGGTGGCAGTTCACCCTCGACGCCGATGCCCCCCGTGGCTTGCGCTCACTGCTGGGCGCCGCCGTGCTGTTGGTGGTGGTATCCCTGACCTGGCTGTTGCGCACCGCACGCCCGGTGATCCACTTGCCGACACCCGAAGAACTGGAGCGCGCGAGCAAGATTCTCATGGCCTCCGCGCAACCGGATGGCGGCCTGGCCCTGACCGGTGACAAGGCGTTGCTGTTTCATCCCGACGACGAGGCCTTCCTGATGTACGCCCGTCGCGGCCGCAGCCTGGTGGCGCTGTATGACCCGATCGGCCCGGGGCAGCAGCGGGCGGAAATGATCTGGCAGTTCCGCGACCAGTGCGACATCCACCACGCCCGTCCCGTGTTCTATCAAGTGCGCGCCGAGAATCTGCCGTACTACATGGACATCGGCCTGACCGCGATCAAGCTCGGCGAAGAAGCCCGGGTCGATCTCAAGCGCTTTGATCTCGAAGCCAAGGGCAAGGAGATGAAAGACCTGCGTTACACCTGGAACCGCGGCACCCGCGACGGCCTGTCGCTGGAAATCCACGAGCCGGGCCAAGCGCCGATGGATGAGCTTAAGGTGATTTCCGATGCCTGGCTGACCGGCAAGAATGTCCGGGAGAAAGGCTTCTCCCTCGGCCGCTTCAGCGATGACTACCTCAAGTATTTCCGTATCGCGGTGATCCGTTTCGAAGGGCGCCCCGTGGCGTTCGCCAACCTGCTCGAGACTTACAGTCATGACCTGGCCAGCCTCGACCTGATGCGCGCCCACCCCGAGGCACCCAAGCTGACCATGGAGTTCATGATGGTCGGCCTGATTCAACACTATAAAAATCATGGATACGCGCGGTTCAGCCTGGGCATGGTGCCGTTGTCGGGGTTGCAACCCCGTCGCGGTGCACCGCTGACCCAGCGCCTGGGCTCGATGGTGTTCCGCCGTGGTGAACAGCTCTACAACTTCCAAGGCTTGCGCCGCTTCAAAGACAAGTTCCAGCCTGACTGGGAACCCCGTTATATGGCCGTGCCCGCCGGACTCGATCCGCTGGTTGCCCTGGCTGACACTGCCGCCCTGATCGCGGGCGGCTTGACCGGACTGGTGAAACGCTGATGATTCAACGCTCCTTGCGGTACGTATTGGGCGCACTTATTGTGCTGGCCCTGATCCTCGGTGGTGGCTTTTGGTACCTCAAGCGCCCGGCACCGGAACCGACCCTCGAACGGCTGACCCCGACCGATGGCGCACCAATGACCCGCGTCATCCCCGGGACAACACCCCGCGCCCAAGTGCTGGTGGCGGTCAATGAAGACCAGAAGCTCAGCGACAAGCAACTGTCCACCCTGAGCCGTAGCAGTTCAGCGCAGATCGTGCAGGTGATCCTGCCCCACGACTGCCTGCTGCAAAGCCGTGCCCTGCAAGCCGGCTTGCGCGAACTCAAAGGCCCGGCGACCCTGGTCAGCGGCATCGGCCCCGGCGCGGTGCTGGCATGGCGCTGGCTGTCCGAGCAGAAAGACGAAAAGGCCCAGGCCGTTTCGGTCGACCTGGCCCTGGAAAAAGGTGGCTGCACCCATTTGCTGCCAAAATCTGCGGCCCACGGCCACTGGCTGGTGGCATGGAACGACAACCCGGACGACACCAGCGCCGGCTTTGTGCGTGACCAACCCAACGCCGAAACCAGCATCAGCGACTACGACATCAACCTGCCGCAAGTGCTGAACAACGAGCTGCGCAAGATCCTCGTCGGTGGCGACAAAGACGCAGGCGGCCTGCAGATTCCGGTGGTCGAAGTGCCGGCCGGCGAGGCACGGGATACCGTCACCCTGTTCCTCTCCGGTGATGGCGGCTGGCGTGACCTGGACCGCGATGTGGCGGGCGAGATGGCCAAGATCGGCTACCCGGTGGTCGGCATCGACACCCTGCGCTACTACTGGCAGCACAAGAGCCCCGAGCAAAGTGCCCTGGACCTCGCCGAACTGATGCAGCACTACCGGCAGAAATGGGGCACCAAGCGCTTCATCCTGACCGGCTACTCGTTCGGCGCCGACGTCCTGCCAGCGATCTACAACCGCTTGGCGGAGTCGGAGCAACAGCGCGTCGACGCCATCATCCTGCTGGCCTTCGCCCGCACCGGCAGCTTCGAAATCGAAGTCGAAGGCTGGCTCGGCAACGCCGGTAAAGAAGCCGCCACCGGCCCGGAAATGGCCAGGCTGCCGGCGGCCAAGGTTGTGTGTATCTACGGCGAAGAAGAAGCCGACGAGAGCGGCTGCACCGACAAGACGGCGGTCGGAGAAGCCATCAAGCTGCCCGGCGGCCACCACTTCGACGAGAACTACCCGGCGCTGGCCAAGCGGCTGGTGGATGTGATCGAGAAGCGTCAGGCCAAGGATGCGGCTGCTCAGGAGTGATCTGGGCCCGCTGCACAAGAGCCCTCGTTACCTCACGGTGCGAGGGCTTTTTCATTCGTACGAAGATCGACGGGACGCCTCACAATCCTGTGGGAGCGGGCTTGCCCGCGATAGCGGGATGCCCGTCACACAAGTGTTGTAACTGCCGCCGTCTTCGCGGGCAAGCCCGCTCCCACAGGGTTCTTCATTGGTTTCAGTCATAGGCCAGACACAAAAAAGCCCCCGCTGCCGCAAGACAACGGGGGCTTTTTGACGAGGCTTACATCTCCACCTGCGTCCCCAGCTCAATCACCCGGTTCAGCGGCAGATTGAAGAAGCGCAAATTGCCGTTGGCATTCTTCAACATGAACGCAAACAACGCCTCGCGCCAACGGGCCATGCCTTCAAGCTTGGAAGCGATGACCGTCTCGCGACTGAGGAAGTAGGTGGTGCGCATCGGGCTGAAGTCGAGGTCATCGAGATGACACAACTTCAGCGCTTGCGGCACATCCGGCTCGTCGATGAAACCAAAGTGCAGGATCACCCGGAAGAACCCTTCGCCGTGGGACTCAACCTCAAAGCGCCGTGTCGGCGGTACCCGCGGGATGTCTTCATACACTACGGTCAGCAGCACCACTTGCTCGTGCAGCACCTGGTTATGCAACAGGTTGTGCAACAGCGCGTGGGGCACGGCGTCCGGGCGGGCGGTAAGGAACACCGCTGTCCCCTGGACACGATGCGGCGGTTGCACGGCGATACTGCTGATGAAAATCGGCAGTGGCAGCCCGCCCTCGTCCATGCGCTCCACCAGCAGCTGTTTGCCGCGTTTCCAGGTGGTCATCAGCACGAACAGCGCAATACCGGCGATGACCGGGAATGCCCCGCCCTGAACGATCTTCGGCACGTTGGCGGCGAAGTACAGACCGTCCACCAGCACGAAGCCCAGTGAGATCGGCACCGCGAGAAGCGGTGGCCACTTCCACAACAGCAGCATCACCACCGACACCAGAATGCTGGTCATCAGCATGGTGCCAGTCACCGCCACGCCGTAGGCCGACGCCAGGGCACCGGAGGACTCGAAGCCCAACACCAGCAGCACGACGCCAACCATCAGCGACCAGTTCACCGCGCCGATGTAGATCTGGCCCTGCTCGGCACTGGAGGTGTGCTGGATCTGCATGCGCGGAATATAACCAAGCTGGATCGCCTGGCGGGTCAGGGAGAACGCGCCGGAAATCACCGCCTGGGAGGCAATCACTGTAGCCAGGGTGGACAAGCCAACCAACGGAATCAGCGCCCAGCTCGGCGCCAACAGATAGAACGGATTGCGTGCGGCTTCCGGATCGCCCAGCAGCAACGCACCCTGGCCGAAGTAGTTGAGCACCAGCGCCGGCAGTACCAGGATGAACCATGCTCGGGCAATAGGCTTGCGCCCGAAGTGGCCCATGTCGGCGTACAAGGCTTCGGCACCGGTCAACGCCAGCACGACCGCCCCGAGGATAGCCACGCCCATGCCCGGGTGCACGATGAAAAAGCGCACGCCCCAGGCCGGGTTCAGCGCTTGCAGGACTTCCGGGTGCTGCAGGATGCCGTAGACACCCAGGGCACCGAGCACCAAAAACCAGGTGACCATGATCGGCCCGAACAGGATGCCGATGCGCGCGGTGCCGTGGCGTTGAATCAGGAACAGCGCCACCAACACGATCAACGACAGCGGCACCACCCAATGATCGATGCCGTCGAACGCCAAGCCCAGGCCTTCAATCGCCGACAACACGGAGATCGCCGGAGTGATCATGCTGTCGCCATAGAACAACGCGGCACCGATCAACCCGCAGACCACCAGAAAGCCGCGCAGCCTGGCATGCCCTGCCGCCGCCCGCCGTGCCAGCGCAGTCAAGGCCATGATTCCGCCTTCGCCCTGGTTGTCGGCGCGCAGGACAAACATCATGTACTTGATCGAAACGACCCAGATCAGCGACCAGAAAATCAGCGCCAGAATGCCCAGCACGCCATCATGGTTGACCGGCACACCATAGCCGCCGGAGAACACTTCTTTGAGGGTGTACAACGGACTGGTGCCGATGTCGCCGTAGACCACCCCGACTGCTGCGACCAGCATACCGATCGGCTTCGCCGCCGAATGCTCGGCGCCTGCCGCCTGACTACTTGCCTGCCCCATCCGGAACTCCTGATTCCCAAACCCGGCTTCTTTGAAAGAAGCACTATGCTTTGTCACGCAGCATGCTCTGTTTTACTTCACGTTACAGACGTTTTGTTGACAGTAAAAATTCGCTGATGCCCCACGGCGCGAAGCATAGCGCAGCACTCGTCGTATTTCCCTGCATAAAGCTGGTCAAGTGCGCCCGCCATCGCTAGAATTGCGCACTTTTTGATCAGAGGCGCGATAAAGCGCCCGTCTGTCGCCTTGCCGATCACGGCTGGAGGCGTCACAAATACCGAGGTTAGACATGTCCACCACTCCTGCGCCGGCCAATCCCAAGGTTGGCTTCGTATCCCTGGGTTGCCCCAAAGCACTGGTCGACTCCGAGCGCATCCTTACCCAGCTGCGCATGGAAGGCTATGACGTCGTGTCCACTTATCAGGACGCTGACGTAGTGGTCGTCAACACCTGCGGCTTCATCGATTCGGCCAAGGCCGAGTCCCTGGAAGTGATCGGCGAAGCCATCAAGGAAAACGGCAAGGTCATCGTGACCGGCTGCATGGGCGTCGAAGAAGGCAACATCCGCAACGTGCACCCGAGCGTGCTGGCCGTGACCGGTCCGCAGCAGTACGAGCAAGTGGTCAACGCCGTGCACGAAGTCGTGCCGCCGAGACAGGATCACAACCCGCTGATCGACCTGGTGCCGCCACAAGGGATCAAACTGACCCCGCGCCACTACGCCTACCTGAAGATTTCCGAAGGCTGCAACCACAGCTGCAGCTTCTGCATCATCCCCTCGATGCGCGGCAAACTGGTCAGCCGCCCTGTCGGTGATGTACTCGACGAGGCCCAGCGCCTGGTGAAATCCGGCGTCAAGGAACTGCTGGTCATCTCCCAGGACACCAGCGCCTACGGCGTCGACGTGAAGTACCGCACCGGCTTCTGGAACGGCGCGCCGGTGAAAACCCGCATGACCGAACTTTGCGAAGCCCTCAGCACCCTCGGCGTCTGGGTACGCCTGCACTACGTTTACCCATACCCGCACGTTGACGAGTTGATCCCGCTGATGGCCGCCGGGAAAATCCTGCCGTACCTGGACATTCCGTTCCAGCACGCCAGCCCGAAAGTGTTGAAGTCGATGAAACGCCCGGCGTTCGAAGACAAGACCCTGGCCCGCATCAAGAACTGGCGCGAAATCTGCCCGGACCTGATCATCCGTTCGACCTTCATCGTCGGCTTCCCGGGCGAAACCGAAGAAGACTTCCAGTACCTGCTGAACTGGCTGACCGAAGCCCAGCTCGACCGCGTCGGCTGCTTCCAGTATTCGCCTGTTGAAGGCGCACCGGCCAACGACCTGGACCTGGAAGTGGTGCCGGACGACGTCAAGCAGGACCGCTGGGATCGCTTCATGGCGCACCAGCAAGCCATCAGCTCGGCGCGCCTGCAAATGCGCATCGGCCGTGAAATCGAAGTGCTGGTCGATGAAGTCGACGAGCAAGGCGCGGTTGGCCGTTGCTTCTTCGATGCCCCGGAAATCGACGGCAACGTATTCATCGACAACGGCAGCAACCTCAAGCCGGGCGACAAGGTCTGGTGCAAAGTGACCGACGCCGACGAATACGACCTGTGGGCTGAACAGATCTAAACGCAAAAAATATGAAAAGCCCCGCTCTCTTGACGAGATGCGGGGCTTTTTTACGGCTATCGTTTGCAGATGGAAGGATTCCCATCATTCACCCACAAGGGGCAGGTGGACATGCGTCAGCATTCGGTCATCCACACACCGAAACAGAGCGACTACCAGGAACTGACCCGGGTCTGGGAGGCCTCGGTTCGCGCGACCCACGACTTTCTGCCGGAAAGCTACATCCTGCTGCTCAAGGATCTGGTGCTGACCCGCTACCTCGATGCGGTGATGCTGGTCTGCACCAAGGACTCGGGCCAGCGCATCACCGGCTTCGCCGGCGTCGCAGCGGGCAAGATCGAGATGCTGTTCATCGACCCGAGACACCGCGGCCATGGCCTGGGCAAGCAACTGCTGCGCTATGCCATGGAGCATCTGAACGCCGATGAACTGGACGTCAACGAACAGAACCCGCAAGCCCTGGGGTTTTATTTCAAGCAGGGCTTCGAGGTAATCGGTCGCTCGGAAGTCGATGGCATGGGGCAGCCGTATCCGTTGTTGCATATGCGCATGCGGCAGAATCAGCAGCGCTCACAACACGGCTGACACAACACGACACGAATGTGGGAGCGGGCTTGCTCGCGAAGACGGTATATCAGACACATATCATCTACTGACACACCGCCTTCGCGAGCAAGCCCGCTCCCACAAAAAGCCGCATGGTACAAATGGAACCGGGCTTAACCGGCGCCAGGCAGGTACAATGCCCACCCCTTTTTTGTTACGGCCCTGACATGACTGACCCGATTCGTCTCTCCAAACGCCTCATCGAACTCGTCGGCTGTTCCCGTCGGGAGGCTGAGCTGTTCATCGAGGGCGGCTGGGTCACCGTCGACGGCGAAGTCATCGACGAGCCGCAGTTCAAGGTCGGTGCGCAAAAAGTCGAGCTCGATCCAGAGGCCAAGGCCACCGCACCGGAACCGGTCACCATCCTGTTCAACGTGCCCGCCGGCATGGACGCGGACACCGCCATGGCGACCATCGCCGCCGAGACCCTGAGCGAAGAACACCGCTACGGCAAACGCCCGCTCAAGGGTCACTTCCAGCGCCTGACCGCCAGCACCGACCTGCAGGCCAACGCCAGCGGCCTGCTGGTGTTCACCCAGGACTGGAAGATCCTGCGCAAGCTCACTGCCGACTCCAACAAGATCGAGCAGGAATACGTGGTCGAAGTCGAAGGCAACATGGTCGAGCATGGTCTCAATCGCTTGCAGCATGGCCTGACCTGGAAGGGCAAGGAACTGCCGGCGGTCAAGGCCAGCTGGCAGAACGAAAACCGCCTGCGCTTTGCCATGAAGAACCCGCAACCGGGGGTGATCGCCCTGTTCTGCCAGGCCGTCGGCCTGAAGGTCGTGGGTATCCGCCGCATTCGCATCGGCGGCGTGTCCATCGGCAAGGTGCCCGTGGGGCAATGGCGCTACCTGTCCGGCAAAGAGAAGTTCTAAACCTTCTCACGCCGCCACACATTTTGGTGCCGCAGCTTATGCGGCACCCACTGCTGAATATCAGGACTGCACACCATGATTCACAACGACGTACTGCGCAGCGTGCGCTACATGCTCGACATCAGCGACAAGAAAGTCATCGAGATCATCAAGCTCGGCGGCATGGACGTAACCCTGCCAGACCTGCTGACTTACCTCGACAAGAAAGAAGAAGACGAAGAAGGCTTCGTACGCTGCCCTGACGAAGTCATGGCGCACTTCCTCGATGGCCTGGTGATCTTCAAGCGCGGCAAGGACGAAAGCCGTCCACCGCAGCCGATCGAAGTGCCGGTGACCAACAACATCATCCTGAAAAAACTGCGCGTGGCCTTCGAACTCAAAGAAGACGACATGCACGCGATCCTCAAGGCCGCCGAGTTCCCGGTGTCCAAGCCTGAGCTGAGCGCACTGTTCCGCAAGTTCGGTCACACCAACTACCGCCCGTGTGGCGACCAGTTGCTGCGTAATTTCCTCAAGGGCCTGACCCTGCGCGTGCGCCCGCAATAAGTCGCCAGGGCTCCCGCACTCGTCCTGCAAGGGCTGCCAGACAGAAATCACCGAAACGCCAAAACTCCTTGTAGGAGCGAGCAGGCTCGCGATGGACGTGAACGATAACGCGGGTAACCTGAATACCCGCGGTATCCTCGGTTTTTTCGCGAGCAGGCTCGCTCCTACAGGGGGTGGTGGTGGCTCAGGTCGTATGACCCACCATTGCGCGCATAAATAGTGGCTCCGCCTCCGGCGGCTGACGGCTAGGGTGTAGGCACCCTCAGCTCCGAAGGATTCGCCATGCACCCCTACTTTTCCCTACGAGGCCGCACTGCCCTGGTGACCGGCGGCACTCGCGGTATCGGCAAAATGATCGCCAAGGCCTTTGTCGAGGCAGGCGCCACCGTATACGTCTGCGCCCGTGATGCCCAAGCCTGCCAGCAAACAGCCGATGAGTTGGGTGCGCTGGGTCATTGCCATGGCATTGCGGCCAACCTCGCCAGCGAAGAAGGCGTGCTGCAACTGGCCACGCAATTGGGCAAGCAGATCAGCCAGCTCGACATTCTGGTGAACAACGCCGGCACCACCTGGGGCGCGCCACTGGAAAGCTACCCGGTCAAGGGCTGGGAAAAGGTCATGCAGCTCAACGTGACCTCGGTGTTCAACTGCATCCAGCAGTTCCTGCCACTACTGCGCAAGGCCGGTTCTGAAGCCAGTCCCGCGCGAATCATCAATATCGGCTCGGTGGCCGGGATTTCTTCCTTCGGTGAACAGGCTTATGCCTACGGCCCGAGCAAAGCGGCCCTGCATCAACTGTCGCGGATTCTGGCGCGGGAACTGGTCAGCCAGCACATCAACGTCAACGTGATCGCCCCCGGACGTTTTCCGAGCAAGATGACCCAGCACATCGGCAGTGATGAGCAGGCATTGGCGCAGGATACGGCGTTGATTCCGATGAAGCGCTGGGGGCGAGAGGAAGAGATGGCGGCGCTGGCGATCAGCCTGGCGAGTACGGCAGGGGCTTACATGACCGGAAATATCATTGCGCTCGATGGGGGTTTCAGCCTCTGAGATCGGCGGTGCTGCCATCGCGGGCAAGCCACGCTCCCACAGGTTTTGTGTCGTGTCCGATATTGCGGTAGACACAAAATCTGTGGGAGCGTGGCTTGCCCGCGATGACGGACTCAGTGGCACAACGATGCATGGGTTGATCGGGTTATCATGCCCCCCCTAATCCCGCCTCGACCCAAACCATGACCTACAGCGTTTCCCCCATCGGCTTCGTGCGCTCCTGCTTCAAGGAGAAATTCGCCATCCCGCGCCAACCGCAACTGGCACCTGCCGCGCGTGGCGTGCTGGAACTGGTTGCGCCGTTCGATCAGGGCGACGCGGTGCAAGGGCTGGAGCAGGTCAGCCATGTCTGGCTGCTGTTCCTGTTCCACCAGGCCCTGGAGGAAAAACCGCGCTTGAAAGTCCGCCCGCCTCGCCTCGGCGGCAACAAATCCATGGGGGTGTTCGCCACTCGCGCGACCCACCGCCCCAATGGCATCGGCCAGTCCGTGGTCAAACTCGACAAGGTCGAAGCCAATCGCCTGTGGATTTCCGGTATCGACCTGCTGGACGGCACGCCGGTTCTCGACATCAAACCCTACGTTCCCTATGCCGATATCATTGATACAGCGTCCAACAGCATCGCCAGCGCAGCGCCACAGTTGATTGCCGTGCAGTGGACGGACTCAGCACTGCAACAGGCCCACGGGCATGCCCAGCGCCTTGCAGAGCCATTGGTGGAGCTGATCGAGCAATGCCTGGCACAAGATCCGCGGCCGGCGTATCAGACGCCTGCGCCCGAGCGGGAATATGGCGCGCAGTTCTGGGATCTGGACGTGCGCTGGCACTATCCGACGCCGGAGTTGATCCGGGTGCTGGAAGTCATTCCCGCAAAGGGCTGAACACCTGAAACGAAAAAGCCCGCATGACCTTCCTAGGCCATGCGGGCTTTTCTTTGCACTTCAAATCTACTGCAGGAGCCGCCGGTCGACGTACGAATGCTCGCGAAAAGACCTGAGGACGCCGCGGGGTATCAAGCTTCCCGCGTTATCGTTGACCTCCA
Source organism: Pseudomonas sp. PDM31 (assembly GCF_019218965.1). Taxonomy (NCBI): domain Bacteria; kingdom Pseudomonadati; phylum Pseudomonadota; class Gammaproteobacteria; order Pseudomonadales; family Pseudomonadaceae; genus Pseudomonas; species Pseudomonas sp. PDM31. Next base: position 90,696 of record NZ_JAHUWS010000007.1, read on the forward strand.
TCGCGAGCATGCTCGCTCCTACGGGGGATCTAAGGTCACTTCTCGACGAACGCACGCTCGATCAGGTAGTCACCCGGCTCGCGCATCCGCGGCGAAACTTTCAGGCCGAAGCTGTTCAACACTTCGCTGGTCTCGTCGAGCATGCTCGGGCTGCCGCACAGCATGGCGCGGTCGTCCTGCGGGTTGATCGGCGGCAGGCCGATGTCGCTGAACAGCTTGCCGCTGCGCATCAGGTCGGTCAGGCGCCCTTCGTTCTCGAACGGCTCGCGGGTCACGGTCGGGTAGTAGATCAACTTGTCACGCAGTGCATCGCCGAAGAACTCGTTCTGCGGCAGGTGCTCGGTGATGAATTCGCGGTAGGCGACTTCGTTGACGTAACGTACGCCGTGGCACAGGATCACTTTTTCGAAACGCTCGTAGGTTTCAGGATCCTGGATGACGCTCATGAATGGCGCCAGACCGGTACCGGTGCTGAGCAGATACAAATGTTTGCCAGGCTTCAAGTCATCCAGCACCAGCGTGCCGGTAGGCTTCTTGCTGATGATGATCTCGTCGCCTTCCTTCAGGTGCTGCAACTGGGAAGTCAGCGGGCCATCCGGCACCTTGATGCTGAAGAATTCCAGATGCTCTTCCCAGTTTGGGCTGGCAATCGAGTAAGCGCGCATAAGCGGGCGGCCGTTGGGCTGTTGCAGGCCGATCATCACGAACTGACCGTTCTCGAAGCGCAGGCCCGGATCACGGGTGCACTTGAAGCTGAACAGAGTGTCGTTCCAGTGGTGAACACTGAGGACACGCTCGTGGTTCATGTTGCTCATGTACGTGGGACTCCTGGAGATATTCTGCGCCTGGTCTTGGACGACAAGCGGCTTTGCGCAATTGCATCGCATTCTAAAGGCAGACACAATATCTGTTAAATGGATTATTAAGATAAGGGTTATCGGTTATATCGATATGCGATTTACTCTCCGTCAACTTCAAGTCTTCGTCGCCGTCGCCCAGCAGGAAAGCGTGTCCCGTGCTGCGGGCCTGCTTAACCTCTCGCAATCGGCGGCGAGCACCTCGATCACCGAACTGGAGCGTCAGTGCAGCTGCCAGCTGTTCGACCGTGCCGGCAAACGGCTGAGCCTCAACGCCCTCGGTAAGCAGTTGCTGCCACAAGCCGTGGCCCTGCTCGATCAGGCCAAGGAGATCGAAGACCTGCTCAATGGCAAGTCCGGTTTCGGCTCGCTGGCAGTGGGGGCGACCCTGACCATCGGCAATTACCTGGCCACGCTGCTGATCGGCAGCTTCATGCAGCGCCATCCGGAAAGCCAGGTGAAGCTACACGTGCAGAACACTGCCAATATCGTGCAACAAGTAGCCCACTATGAAATTGATCTGGGTCTAATCGAAGGTGATTGCAGCCATCCGGACATCGAAGTCCAGAGTTGGGTCGAAGACGAACTGGTGGTGTTTTGCGCCCCTCAGCATCCACTGGCCAAGCGCGGTTCGGCGACCATGGACGAGTTGAGCCAGGAAGCCTGGATCCTGCGGGAACGAGGCTCGGGCACGCGACTGACCTTCGACCAGGCCATGCGTCACCATCACAGCGCACTGAACATCCGCCTGGAGCTTGAGCACACCGAAGCAATTAAACGCGCGGTGGAGTCAGGCCTGGGGATTGGCTGCATTTCCAGGCTGGCACTGCGCGATGCGTTCCGCCGCGGCAGCCTGGTGGCCGTGGAAACACCGGACCTGGATCTGGCGCGGCAGTTCTATTTCATCTGGCACAAACAGAAATACCAGACCTCGGCCATGCGCGAATTCCTCGAGCTCTGCCGCGCCTTCACCGCCGGGGTTCAGCGCAGCGACGAGATCGTACTGCCGACAATCGCTTAAAGCAGGATCACCGCCCACACCAGCGCAATCATGCTCAGTGCCACGAACTGCGCGGCACTGCCCATGTCCTTGGCGTTCTTGGATAGCGGGTGCAGCTCAAGGGAAATGCGGTCGATCGCCGCTTCCACCGCTGAGTTGAGCAACTCGACGATCAATGCCAACAGGCACACCGCAATCAGCAGCGCCTGCTCGACCCGGCTGACATTCAGGAAGAAAGACAGTGGAATCAGGATCGCGTTAAGCAACACCAGCTGGCGAAAAGCCGCTTCGCCAGTGAAAGCGGCGCGCAGTCCATCCAGCGAATAACCGGAGGCGTTGAGAATACGTTTAAGGCCGGTTTGGCCTTTGAAAGGTGACATAGAGTAGGCAACTGAAAAAAAGAAGTGGGAAAGCTAAATTAACCAAAGTCAAAAAAGCGTGAACGTACCAGCGTTAGTGGCTGGAAATTGACTCAAGTTGTTGCAAGAGCAACGCGGCCTGGGTTCGGGTCCGCACATTCAGCTTACGGAAAATCGCGGTCACGTGGGCCTTGATGGTCGCTTCGGAAACGCTCAGTTCGTAAGCGATCTGTTTGTTCAACAAGCCTTCGCAGACCATGGTCAATACCCGGAACTGCTGCGGAGTCAGGCTCGCCAGACCCTCGCTGGCAGCCTTGGCTTCCTCGGAAACGCTGACCGCTTCGAACGCCTGGGGCGGCCAGAAAACATCGCCATCGAGCACCGCACGCACTGCACTCTGAATAACACTCAGATCACTGGACTTGGGGATAAAACCGCTGGCACCGAATTCGCGAGACTTGACCATGATGGTCGCCTCTTCCTGGGCCGACACCATGACCACCGGAATCTGTGGATACTGACCACGCAACAGGACCAATCCGGAAAAACCATACGCCCCCGGCATGTTCAGATCCAGCAGCACCAGATCCCAATCGGATTTTTCGGTCAGGCGGGTTTCCAGCTCGGCAATGCTCGCCACCTCCACCAGACGCACATCCGGGCCAAGACCCAGCGTCAGTGCCTGGTGCAACGCGCTACGAAAAAGAGGGTGATCATCGGCAATCAGGATTTCGTATGTGGCCATGTTTCAATTGATCCTGTTTTTCAGGGAATACCCGATGCATTCGGGCATCGCCAACACAACTCGAGTACAGCCACGCAGCTCTGCACCGACAGGGCACGTTCAACGCCAGATAAAACGGCGTTTCAAACGCTGGCCGCAACCCAATCGGCGCCAAGCATGCCCAGCGAAACCGGGGTGGTCAAGCCGAATGGCCAGTACACTTTATTGCAGTATACGCAACAATCAGCACACCAATCTGGCTAGCTGCTACACATAGGGCATTAACTCGGCGTGTGCCGGGGTCGAAACATTCATTTCCAGCTGATGCTTGGCATCGAGGTAGTGCTGGCTGAACACGTCAAAATAAGCATCCAGCGCCGAAGCGGCGGCAACGTCGCCCGCCAGATCGAGACACAATGCCGCCACTTCCGCCGTGCACAGATGCTCGCTGCGAGTCGAACGACGCAGCCGATAGCGCGAGAGTCTTTCAGGCAGCAGGCTGAGGATCGGCAACTTATCGAAATATGGGCTTTTACGGAAAATCTTCCGCGCCTCGGTCCAGGTCGCATCCAGCAGAATGAACAGCGGCCGCCTGGTGCTGTTGATGTCCACGGTGTTGGTCACGCGCTCCGGTGCAACGTACTCGCCGGGAAACACCAGATAAGGTTGCCATGTCGGGTCGGCCAGCAATGCCAGCAACTGCGGATCGACCTCGGTACGCGACCAGATGAAAGCATGATTGTCCGGCACGACATCGGCGATCAGCCATCCGGTATTGCTCGGTTTGAACACTTCCTTGCTGGTCATGATCAGACAGATGCCGGAACGGCTCTCAACCTGCGGACGCCACGCGCACAGGCAATGACTCTCGATCACCCGGCACGCGCGGCAACGGGTCGCCCGCCAGCCACGGGCCTGAATCGGCCTGATGCCCTCCTCTTCGCGCTGATCGCGCAAGCGGGCTACAGCGTTGGAGGCAAAACGCGCAGGGACATGGCTCATTGCAGGCAACGTCGGCAGGGAGGGAAAATCGACACGAAACACACTCGACAGGGCAAAAAGTGCACACAGTTTACCAGACCAGCCGGCGCAAGCCTGTACCGTCCAGACCGGCTCCCCTATAATTCGCCGCCACTGAACGCACAGTCACGTGATAGGTCAAACGCCCATCACTGAACCAGGAGAGTTTCATGCTGCGCCTTATCGTTCCTACCGCTGCCATTTTGCTGGCGTCGTCCTTTAGCGTTCAGGCTGCGTCCTTGAATGAGCAGAATCTGAACAGAGAGCTGAAAAACGTCGCCACTCAAAGCAGTGTCGGCACGCCAAGGGCGATCAACGAAGACATCCTCGATCAAGGCTATACCGTCGAAGGCAAGGTGCTGATCAACCACCTGAGCGTACAAAGCAGCCACGCCGATAAAATGCGCGCGGACCCCAAAGCGGTGTACTTCCAGCTCGGTTCCTCGGTCTGCAATAACCCAGGCTTTCGCAAGCTGATGGCCAAGGGCGCGATCATGCGCTACGACTTCACCGAAGTGAAAACCAACCGTCCGGTCGGCTCCGCAAGCTTCGAGGAATCGGATTGCCCGAAAGCAACCCCGGCGAAGAAGAAGTAATCACCGGGAATTGGCGCGCCGCTGTTCATCCTCGGCGCGCAGTTGCGCCAACAACGCCTGCAAAAAGTGCGACCGACGCTCAGCACCACGCAATCGTCGGCAGCACTCCTCCTCAAGACTCAAATGAGTCGAGCGGCGAATCCACCTTGCAAATCGTCAATAAGCGATTGCCAGGAAAGACCTTATGGCGCAATGATCAAGGCAGCCATTCATTGCAAGGTCGGGATGCGCGCTAACCATGTTCACTTTCAGGGCAGGAAAGGGGCTGCCCGTAACGCGTCGTGTTGTGCGAACGTTTCTTTCATCCAAGGACAAACAGAACCTGTCTGGATGACCCGGCTGCCGGTCGGGCCAAGTGGATCGCCCAGGCATGGGCCTGAGCAGACAGCGACGCAGGACGTGTCGCGGCATTCGACATACGCAGTCGAAGCCCTGGGTTCTGTGCAGAAGGAGAAGTTGAATGCCTTACCAACCGAATGACCTCCTCAGCCGTCATTTTGCAGAAAGCGGCCACGACCTCATCAAAAAGGTCGAAGAACAACTCAACCTCATTTCACCCAACAGCCCGAACATTCCGATCTATCGAGACATGATCCTGACTGTGCTGCGCATGGCCCAGGAAGACCACAACCGCTGGAACGCCAAGATCACCCTGCAAGCCTTGCGCGAACTGGAGCAGGCCTTTCGCGTGCTTGAACAGTTCAAGGGACGACGCAAAGTCACTGTGTTCGGTTCCGCCCGAACCCCGATAGAACACCCGCTCTACGCGATGGCGCGGGAGCTCGGCGCCGCACTGGCGCGCTCGGACCTGATGGTCATCACCGGTGCCGGTGGCGGCATCATGGCCGCAGCCCACGAAGGGGCCGGCCTGACTCACAGCCTGGGATTCAACATCACCCTGCCCTTCGAACAGCACGCCAACCCCACCGTCAACGGTACGAGCAACCTGCTGCCTTTCCACTTCTTCTTCACCCGCAAGCTGTTCTTCGTCAAGGAAGCCGATGCGCTGGTGCTGTGCCCGGGCGGCTTCGGTACCCTGGATGAAGCACTGGAAGTGCTGACGCTGATCCAGACCGGCAAAAGCCCGCTGGTGCCTGTGGTACTGCTGGACGCGCCGGGCGGCACGTTCTGGCAAGGAGCGCTGAACTTCATACACGAGCAACTGGAAGAAAATCGCTACATCCTGCCCACCGACATGAAGCTGGTGAAACTCGTCTACAACGTCGATGAAGCGGTGGAACACATCAACCAGTTCTACAGCAACTTCCACTCCAGCCGCTGGCTCAAGCAGCAATTCCTGATTCGCATGAATCACCCGCTCAGCGACCAGGCACTCGAACACATGCAGCAGGCGTTTGCCGATCTGTGCCTGAGCGATCATTTCCATCAGCACGCCTACAACGGCGAAGAACACGACGAAGCCCAGTACAGCCATCTTGCGCGACTGGCCTTCAACTTCAACGCGCGTAATCATGGTCGCCTGCGCGAACTGGTGGACTACATCAACCTGCCGGAAAACCGGGCGCAACCCACACCCAAGGTGCAACAGCGCGCACGGGCAGCTTCAAAGGTTTCCTGATGCAAAAAAAACGGCCCGCTATCGAAATAGCGGGCCGCTTCTTAATCATCCATCCCTCTACCGCTGAACAAGCGGTTGATCATCTCCATCGAGAACCCCCGATACGCCAGGAACCTGCCTTGCCTGGCGCGCTCCCGAACGTCTGTCGGCAATTGCCCGGAAAATTTTCGTCGCCAGGTATCTTCCAGCTGCTCGTGCCAAAGGATACCGCTCTCGCGCAAGGCCAGTTCTATGTCGCTACGCTGCAGGCCGCGCTGGCTCAACTCTTCACGAATGCGCAAAGGGCCGTAACCGGAACGGGCACGATAGGAGACAAAACTTTCGAGGTAACGGGCTTCGGATAACAGGCCCTCTTCCGTCAAACGGTCGAGCGCTGTTTCGATCATTTCAGGGCTGGCGCCGCGCTGACGCAGTTTACGCGTCAGCTCGACTCGACCGTGCTCGCGTCGTGCGAGCAGGTCCATGGCGGTTCGCCGCACCGCGACGAGGGTATCGAGTACGGCGGTCATCGCGCTGATCAGATATCAGCGTCAGCCAGGTCGTCTTCGGTCTCTTTGACCGCCGAAGCTTTGGCATCAGCAACCGATGACGGGGACAGCAACTTGTCACGCAGTTGCTTCTCGAGCTTCGCGGCGATTTCCGGGTTGTCTGCCAGGAACTTGGCCGAGTTGGCCTTGCCCTGACCGATCTTGGTGCCTTCATAGGCATACCAGGCACCGGACTTCTCGACGAAACCGTGCAGAACACCCAGGTCGATCATCTCACCGTTGAGGTAGATGCCCTTGCCGTAAAGAATCTGGAACTCGGCCTGACGGAACGGCGAAGCAACCTTGTTCTTCACAACCTTGACGCGGGTTTCGCTACCGACAACCTCATCACCTTCTTTCACCGCGCCAGTGCGGCGGATGTCCAGACGAACCGAAGCGTAGAACTTCAGCGCGTTACCACCAGTGGTGGTTTCCGGGCTGCCGAACATCACGCCGATTTTCATACGGATCTGGTTGATGAAGATGACCAGGCAGTTGGCGTTCTTGATGTTACCGGTAATTTTACGCAGCGCCTGGGACATCAGGCGGGCTTGCAGGCCCACGTGCATGTCACCCATTTCGCCTTCGATTTCCGCCTTGGGTACCAGGGCAGCCACGGAGTCGACGATGATCACGTCAACCGCGTTGGAACGCACCAGCATGTCGGTGATTTCCAGGGCCTGCTCGCCGGTGTCCGGCTGGGAAACCAGCAGGTCGTCGACGTTGACGCCCAGCTTGCCGGCGTATTCCGGGTCGAGGGCGTGTTCCGCATCGACGAATGCGCAGGTTGCGCCGGCTTTTTGCGCCTGGGCGATCACGGACAGGGTCAGCGTGGTTTTACCGGAAGATTCAGGACCGTAGATTTCAACAATACGGCCTTTTGGCAGACCGCCAATGCCCAGTGCGATGTCCAGACCCAGAGAGCCGGTGGAAATGGCCGGGATCGCCTGACGGTCCTGATCGCCCATACGCATTACGGCACCCTTGCCGAATTGACGTTCGATCTGACCCAGGGCCGCAGCCAAGGCTTTCTTCTTGTTGTCGTCCATTAAAGTCCTCACGTAATCAATAAGGCCTGACGGCCAACACCTGTATAAGTAGACAGTATTATTCCACAGGGTTTGCCGATCGCCTACCCCTGATTTGAGATTTCTGCCGCGGCATAGCGCAGCAGCCCCTCTAGCGCGGCCTTCACCGTTTGTCGGCGGACATCATCGCGGTTGCCAGGGAAGTGCTGGAGCTCGGTGAACACCTGGTCGCCCACGCCCCAGGCCAGCCAGACCGTGCCCACCGGCTTGTTCGCTGTTCCACCATCCGGCCCGGCGATACCACTGACGGCCACGGAGAAATACGCGCGGTTTTTTTCCTGTGCGCCACGAACCATGGCCTCGACCACCTCGCGGCTGACCGCCCCCACCGTGGTGAACAACTCCACTGGAACATCCAGTTGCAGCGTTTTCTGTCGATTTGAGTAGGTGACGTAACCGGCTTCGAACCACGCGGAACTGCCCGGAATACGGGTAATGGCCTCGGCGATGCCGCCACCGGTACAAGACTCGGCCGTGGTCACGTGGGCATTGAGAACCTGCAAGCGTCGGCCAAGTTCAGCGGCCAGCTGGGTGATTTCTTTCACGGTGATCTCCTGATGGGGCGGATGAGACTAACCGTACACCAGCGGGTCGCACTTGCAAGTTACAAGACGGATCAAAATGTGCAGAGCCAGCGCCTGCGCCAATGTTGCCGGGCGCCCAACCATCAGTGTCACGACAAGTGACAAGGCGAGCAGCGGCTTTCATGCCTGCGGCGGGTAGACCGCCCATGGTAACCTTGCGCCCATCGCGGAAAAGCCGGGCCGATGCCCCTCCTTTTGCCCCACACCTTTCAACGAGTCTTCCTAAGCTACCGATGAATACAGCTACTTCCGATCTGTCCTCGCACACCCCGATGATGCAGCAATACTGGCGCCTGAAGAACCAGCACCCAGACCAGCTGATGTTCTACCGCATGGGCGACTTCTACGAGATCTTCTACGAAGACGCGAAGAAGGCCGCCAAGCTGCTGGACATCACCCTGACCGCCCGCGGGCAGTCGGCCGGGCAGGCGATTCCGATGTGCGGTATTCCTTACCATGCCGCCGAAGGCTACCTGGCCAAACTGGTGAAGCTGGGCGAATCGGTGGTGATTTGCGAGCAGGTCGGTGACCCGGCTACCAGCAAAGGGCCGGTGGAACGTCAGGTGGTGCGGATCATCACCCCGGGGACGGTGAGTGACGAGGCACTGCTGGATGAACGCCGGGACAACCTGATCGCCGCCGTTCTGGGCGATGAGCGCCTGTTCGGCCTGGCGGTGCTGGATATCACCAGCGGCAACTTCAGCGTGCTGGAAATCAAGGGCTGGGAAAACCTGCTGGCGGAACTGGAGCGGGTCAATCCCGTAGAGCTGTTGATCCCGGATGACTGGCCAAAGGATTTGCCGGCGGAAAAACGTCGTGGCGTTCGTCGCCGCGCGCCGTGGGATTTCGAGCGCGACTCGGCATTCAAAAGCCTGTGCCAGCAATTTTCCACCCAGGACCTCAAAGGCTTTGGCTGCGAAAACCTGACCCTGGCCATCGGCGCCGCCGGTTGCCTGCTGGCCTACGCCAAGGAAACCCAGCGCACCGCCCTGCCCCATTTGCGCAGCTTGCGCCATGAACGCCTGGACGACACCGTGGTGCTGGACGGTGCCAGCCGTCGCAACCTGGAACTCGATACCAACCTGGCCGGCGGTCGCGACAATACCCTGCAATCGGTGGTCGACCGCTGCCAGACCGCCATGGGCAGCCGTCTGTTGACCCGTTGGCTGAACCGTCCGCTGCGTGACCTGACGGTGTTGCTGGCACGCCAGTCGTCGATCACCTGCCTGCTCGACCGCTACCGGTTCGAGCGCCTGCAACCGCAACTCAAGGAAATCGGCGACATCGAGCGTATTCTCGCGCGGATCGGCCTGCGTAACGCCCGCCCGCGTGACCTTGCGCGCTTGCGCGATGCCCTGTGTGCATTGCCCGAACTGCAAGTGGCGATGACCGAGCTCGAAGCGCCGCACCTGCAGCAACTGGCGACCATCACCAGCACCTACCCGGAACTGGCGGCACTGCTGGAAAAAGCCATCATCGACAACCCGCCGGCAGTGATCCGTGACGGCGGCGTGTTGAAGACCGGTTACGACAGCGAGCTCGATGACCTGCAATCGCTCAGTGAGAACGCCGGGCAATTCCTGATCGACCTCGAAGCCCGGGAAAAGGCCCGCACCGGCCTGTCCCACTTGAAGGTCGGTTACAACCGCATCCACGGCTACTTCATCGAACTGCCGAGCAAGCAGGCCGAATCGGCACCGGCCGACTACATTCGGCGCCAGACCCTCAAGGGTGCCGAGCGTTTCATTACCCCGGAACTCAAGGCCTTTGAAGACAAGGCGCTGTCGGCCAAGAGCCGCGCCCTGGCCCGCGAGAAAATGCTCTACGAAGCGCTGCTCGAAGACCTGATCAGCCAGTTGCCACCACTGCAAGATACCGCGGGTGCACTGGCCGAACTGGATGTGCTGAGCAACCTCGCCGAGCGCGCGCTGAACCTTGACCTGAACTGCCCGCGTTTCGTCAGCGAACCCTGCATGCGCATCAGCCAGGGCCGTCACCCGGTGGTCGAACAGGTACTGACTACGCCGTTCGTGGCCAACGACCTGAGCCTGGACGACAGCACCCGCATGCTGGTGATTACCGGTCCGAACATGGGCGGTAAATCCACCTACATGCGCCAGACCGCGTTGATCGTATTGCTGGCGCACATCGGCAGTTTCGTGCCGGCCGCCAGCTGTGAGCTGTCGCTGGTCGACCGCATCTTTACCCGGATCGGCTCCAGCGATGACCTGGCCGGCGGGCGTTCGACCTTCATGGTCGAAATGAGCGAGACTGCAAACATCCTGCACAATGCCACCGAACGCAGCCTGGTGCTGATGGACGAAGTCGGTCGCGGCACCAGCACCTTTGATGGCCTGTCCCTGGCATGGGCGGCGGCCGAGCGCCTGGCGCAACTTCGCGCCTACACCCTGTTCGCCACCCACTACTTTGAACTGACCGTGCTGCCCGAATCCCAGCCGCTGGTAGCCAACGTGCACCTCAATGCCACCGAACACAACGAGCGCATTGTGTTCCTGCACCATGTACTCCCCGGGCCCGCCAGCCAAAGCTACGGCCTGGCCGTGGCGCAGCTGGCGGGTGTGCCGACGGAGGTGATCTTGCGTGCCCGTGAGCACCTGAGCCGCCTGGAAGACACCGCGCTGCCTCATGAAGCACCGAAGCCTGCCAAGGGCAAACCGGCTGCGCCGCAGCAAAGCGACTTGTTCGCCAGCTTGCCGCACCCAGTGCTCGATGAGCTTGCAAAGCTCGACCTGGACGACATGACGCCACGCCGTGCACTCGAAATGCTCTATGCACTAAAGAACCGGATCTAACGCAGCGGGCCGCAAGCTGTTAGAATCTCGCGCGGTTTGGGATGCTGCTGGCTAATAGCCTGGCCAGCAGACTATCGCTCCCGAACCTGCGACCCCCACGTGAAGGGGCGCAGCAAGCCGCGCCTGAGGAGAAAATTAGAAATGACCTTCGTCGTCACCGACAACTGCATCAAGTGCAAGTACACCGACTGCGTAGAAGTCTGTCCGGTGGACTGCTTTTACGAAGGCCCGAACTTCCTGGTGATTCACCCGGATGAGTGCATCGACTGCGCCCTGTGCGAACCTGAATGCCCTGCCGTGGCCATCTTCTCCGAAGATGAAGTGCCGTCCGGCATGGAAAACTTCATTGAGCTGAACGCAGAGTTGGCTGATATCTGGCCAAACATCACTGAAAGAAAAGATCCTTTGCCCGATTCTGCTGAATGGGATGGCAAACCAGGCAAGATCGAACAGCTCGAACGCTGATTATCCCCGCGTTCCCGAAAAAGGCCCCACAAGGGCCTTTTTGCTTTTCTGCAGGCAAAAAAAGGGGCGGTTTGACCCGCCCACCTTTTTCCCTATTCCCTGTGTTCCTTTTCATCGTCCTGATGAATCGCATCCTGCGATTTCCATTCCCTTCATCCTTGAAGGGCGTGTCTGTCCGTCGACACAACCTGGATATTAGAGTTTTCCCTGGCAGGAGCAACCCGCCAAACACGATCAAATTGTTGGCATAACTTCGTATTGATTAGCAGAAATACTTATAAATCAATAAGTTAAAATCCATCAATCAAAAAACTGGCAACTTCCAACGTGTAAAAATAACGAACACTTACGAAAGAGTAAGCCAGGGCTTACATTGAAAGTCTGTAAACCCGAGATGACTCCTGCCCTGCGCCCGGCGATAAAAAAACCCTCGAGCCAGTCGAGGGTTTCCGGGCCATCAGAGACGGTCGAATTATTGAAACAGCGACTCGCTCGACAGGCCGTTTTTCTCCAGGATCTCGCGCAGCCGCTTCAAGCCTTCAACCTGAATCTGTCTGACCCGCTCCCGGGTCAGGCCAATTTCCAGGCCTACGTCTTCAAGGGTACTGCTCTCGTGACCACGCAGACCGAAGCGGCGTATCACCACTTCACGTTGCTTGTCGGTCAGCTCGGAGAGCCATTGATCGATGCTCTGGGACAGGTCGTCGTCCTGCAGCAGTTCACAAGGATCGGTAGGTCGGTCGTCGGTAAGGGTGTCCAGCAGGGTTTTATCCGAATCCGGACCCAGCGAGACGTCGACCGAAGAAACCCGCTCGTTCAAGCCCAACATGCGCTTGACCTCTCCCACCGGTTTTTCCAGCAGGTTGGCGATTTCTTCGGGTGAAGGTTCGTGGTCGAGTTTTTGCGTCAGTTCCCGAGCGGCGCGCAGGTATACGTTCAGCTCTTTGACCACATGGATCGGCAACCGAATGGTACGGGTCTGATTCATGATTGCGCGTTCGATGGTCTGACGAATCCACCAGGTCGCGTAGGTCGAAAAGCGGAAGCCGCGTTCCGGATCGAACTTCTCCACCGCCCGGATCAAGCCGAGGTTGCCCTCTTCGATCAGGTCAAGCAGCGACAGCCCACGATTGACGTAGCGTCGGGCGATTTTCACCACCAGCCGCAAGTTACTTTCGATCATGCGCTTGCGCCCGGCAGGATCGCCACTTTGCGACAGCCGTGCAAAATGAACTTCTTCTTCGGGAGACAGCAGAGGGGAGAAACCAATCTCATTGAGATACAGCTGCGTAGCGTCCAGCGCCCGCGTGTAGTCAATGTACTTGTGTTGTTTCAATGAAGCGGAGTGTTTGGATTTGGCACGAACGGAAGGTGGAGCCGCCCCTTCATCATTCGACATCGAATCCGTGTCGATGCCGGCCTCCATCAGGAGAACCTCATCGTCGATGTCAAACTCCGGCACTTCTTTACTGAGAGCCATTGTTATAGTCCTTTGGTGAGTTCGACCTCAAGCTCAAGCGGCGCCTTTATCCTTGGCAACGCTGGAGCCTGTCCCCTCTACGCGACGGAACAGGCTGGTAAGCGATCAACGACGTGGCAGGAATTGCAGCGGATCTACTGGTTTACCTTGTCGGCGAATCTCAAAATGCAGCTTCACCCGGTCTGTACCCGTTGACCCCATTTCGGCAATTGTCTGTCCGACCTTGACCTGCTGCCCCTCCCGAACCAACAACCTGCGGTTATGTCCGTAGGCACTGACGTAGGTTTCGCTGTGTTTGATGATCACTAATTCGCCGTAGCCCCTTAAGCCACTCCCGGCGTATACGACAGTCCCATCAGACGCAGCTAAAACAGGCTGTCCCAAATCTCCGGCGATATCAATTCCTTTATTCAAACTGCCGTTTGAAGAGAATTTCCCGATGAGAATGCCATTAGAAGGCCACCCCCAGCCGGTCGGGGCTGGGCCGGGCGGGGGCAATGGAGCGGGGGCCGGTTTGCTGGCGACGGACGGTGCAACAGCGGCCGTGCTGGAGGTGGCTGCGTTTACCGGACGCCGGTAAACCGTGGTTTTACTCGACGACGAAGGCGATGAATTCGATGAGCTGACCACCGAGGTCGACGTTGAACCGGTACGACCATCAAAGCGAATCGTCTGACCCGGCCGGATGGTGTAGGGCGCAGGAATGTTGTTCCGGGCCGCGAGGGCCTTGTAGTCCCAACCGTAGCGAAAAGCGATGGAGAACAGAGTGTCTTTGGGTTTGACGATATATTGCCCTGTCGTCACTGCCGGACGCCGGGCTGCAGCCTTGTTGCGATCGACCACGCCCACATCGCTCGATTTATTGCTGGAACACCCGACCAGCAAGGTGCTCAAGACAAGGCCAGTCACCAGGCGCTGAAAGCTTGTTGTACCCATACGCTGCACAATGACTGTGAGACTCACCCGCCGCTCCCTTTGTGGTGGCTGAAATTTTTGAATTACCGGACTGCGGTACGAAGTGTCGCAAGTATAACGGGCGGCGCAGGCTTTACCTTCAATCAACGACGCACACGTTTGCTGCCTTACGTTGAACTCTGTTTAAACCATCGATGCCGGTGTAAGACAGAGGCAATCGAAGAGAATTCAGCGTGGTGAAAACTAATGTCAGGCCAGTGGCCCATTGAGCAGTGGAACAAAGCGTACGGCTCCCAGCACCCTTCTTGAAAAACCTTGTTCTTCCCGCACGATCAACATCAATTGCTGGACTTCGCCGGCCCCTACCGGAATCACCAATCGCCCTCCGGGCGCCAATTGATCAAGCAGAGCCTGGGGCACATCGGTTGCCACGGCGGTCACGATTATCCCGTTGTACGGCGCCAATGCCGGCCACCCTTCCCAGCCATCGCCCCAGCGAAACACCACGTTACGCAAATTCAACTCAACCAGGCGCTCCTTGGCCCGGTCCTGCAGAACCTTGATTCGCTCGACGGAAAATACCCTCTCGACCAGCTGTGAAAGCACCGCCGTCTGGTAACCCGAACCGGTGCCGATCTCCAGCACTTTGTCCAGGGGACCGGCCTCCAGCAACAACTCGCTCATGCGAGCCACCATATAAGGCTGGGAGATGGTCTGGTTATTGCCAATCGGCAACGCCGTGTCCTCGTAGGCACGGTGTGCCAGCGCCTCGTCGACGAACAGGTGGCGCGGGGTACGACGGATGACTTCCAGCACCCGGGCACTGGAGATGCCTTCTTCATACAGACGCTGAATCAAGCGCTCACGGGTGCGTTGAGACGTCATCCCGATACCGCGACGCAACATATCGTCTTGTTCACGACCCATTAGCGCAGCCCCTCCAGCCAGCCGTCGAGACTTCTGAAGGCATCATTGAAGGTGCGATCCAGTTGCAGAGGCGTAATGGAAACGTAGCCCTGCATCACGGCGTGGAAATCGGTGCCGGGGCCGCCGTCTTCCGCATCACCCGCCGCCGCAATCCAGTAACCGGCCTTGCCACGTGGATCGACCACTTTTATCGGGGCCGCAGCGCGGGCGCGATGGCCCAGACGGGTCAACTGGATACCGCGGATATGGTCCAGCGGCAAGTTGGGAATATTCACGTTCAGTACCGTACGCGGGGGCAGATCCAGGTCGGCATGGGCCTCGACCAGTTTGCGCGCGAAATAGGCAGCTGTGGGAAGATTCTCCACCTGGCGTGAGACCAATGAAAAGGCAAACGAAGGACTCTTGAGGAAACGCCCCTCCAGCGCGGCTGCCACAGTACCGGAATACAGCACGTCGTCGCCCAGGTTCGCGCCCAGGTTGATACCGGAAACCACCATGTCGACTTCGCGTTCCAGCAGGCCGTTGAGCCCCAGGTGCACGCAATCGGTGGGTGTGCCATTGAGGCTGATAAAGCCGTTGGCGAGGATTTGCGGGTGCAACGGACGGTCGAGCGTCAGCGAACTGCTGGCGCCGCTTTTGTCCTGCTCCGGGGCGACAACCACGCATTCGGTGTAATCCGCCAGCGCAGCATAAAGCGCGGCAAGACCGGGTGCGGTTACCCCATCATCGTTAGATATCAGAATACGCATTGGCTGTCCGTCTGCCCTACCGGTACCAGATCAACGAGTTCGCGCACCAATACGGTGGCGAAGCATCCGGCCGGCAGGACGAATTCCAGTTGCAGAATGTCAGGTTCGGGATAATGCCACGTCAACCCGGCAATGGGCAGCCGCAGGATGCGACGTTCGTGACTCATACCGGCGCTGATCAACCAATCACGCAGGTCCGCTTCGCGCGCGGCGATGGCCTGCTCCAGTTCATGGACAACGCCAGTGGCCGGCGAGTCACCTTCGCCCCACTGTGGACCGGTCGGATGCAGATCGAGAATCGCCAGTCGCGGATCGCTGCATTCGGCTTCGCCAGCCGGGAAAAAACTGCGACTGTCTGTAAATGCCAGCAAGTCACCGACCTGGGCACGCTGCCAGGTGCCATCGGCGACACGCGCGGCCAGCACCTGATTGAAGAGAAAACTACGGGCGGTCGAGAGCAGCCGCGAACGCACGTTGCGTTGTTCTGGCAGTGCCTTGCGTGCCGCCCAGGCGCGTGCATCGACGACGTTGCCGCCGTCGTGACCAAAGCGCTGGGTGCCGAAATAATTGGGAATGCCCTGTTTGGTTATCAGTTGCAGCCGCTCTTCGATGGCGGCCTTGTCGCCGGCAAACTGGGTCAGGCGCAGGGTGAAACCGTTGGCCGAGTGCGCACCGCGTTGCAGCTTGCGCTTGTGGCGGCTGGTCTTGAGTATTTTCAACGTGTCGTTTTCGGCTGCCGACAGATCTGGATCGGCCTTGCCTGGCAGTTGCACGCTGAACCACTGACGCGTCAACGCCTGACGATCCTTGAGCCCGGCATAGCTGACAGTGCGCAGGGACACGCCCGCAGCCTTGGCAATCCGCCGTGCGGCCTCTTCAGTATTCAGGCCGCGCTTTTCCACCCAGATCCACAGGTGTTCACCGTCGCCACTCAAGGGGATATCAAGGACTTCATCGACCTGGAAATCTTCGGCGATGGCTTTCAGTACCGCAGTGCCGAGGGGTTCACCATAGGCCCGCGGGCCGAGCAGTTGCAGTTCGTTCATGGGCGCAGCAACAAGGCAACGGAATGCACGGCAATACCTTCTTCGCGACCGACAAAGCCGAGCTTTTCGGTGGTGGTAGCTTTAACGTTCACTTGATCGAGCTCAACTTGAAGATCCGCGGCAATCAGCGCGCGCATCGATTCGATATGCGGGGCCATTTTCGGCGCCTGGGCGACGATGGTGTTATCGACGTTGCCGACTTTCCAGCCCTTGGCGTGGATCAAAGCGACGACGTGACGCAATAGTGCGCGGCTGTCGGCACCTTTGAACTGCGGATCGGTATCCGGGAAGTGTTTGCCGATATCACCCAGCGCGGCCGCACCCAGCAGGGCATCGCTCAACGCATGCAGCAGGACATCACCGTCGGAGTGCGCGAGCAATCCAAAGTCGTGTGCGATACGCACGCCGCCCAGAGTGATGAAATCGCCTTCAGCGAAACGGTGCACATCATAGCCGTGGCCAATACGCATAAAAAAAACGCCCCGATTTTTGTCAGGGCGTGATTCTACCTGCATTAGGCAACTAGAGCATGTGCGTGATGCCGCAAGTGATCATCGATGAAACTGGCGATGAAGAAATAACTGTGGTCGTAGCCAGGTTGCAGGCGCAACGTCAACGGATGACCGGCCAGTTTGGCGGCCTGTTGCAGGGCCTGCGGCTTGAGCTGGGTAGCGAGGAAATCATCGCGATCGCCTTGATCGACCAGCAGCGGCAGTTTCTCCCCCGCCTCTGCGATCAGCGCACAGGCATCCCACTCGCGCCACTTCGAACGGTCTTCTCCCAGGTAGCGGGAAAAGGCCTTGTGTCCCCACGGACAGTCCATCGGATTGTTGATCGGCGAGAACGCCGACACCGACAGATAACGCCCCGGATTGCGCAAGGCACACACCAGTGCACCGTGCCCCCCCATGGAGTGACCGCTGATACCGCGCTTGTCGGAAGCCGGGAAATGGGCTTCGACCAAAGCGGGCAATTCCTGCACGACATAGTCATGCATCCGATAGTGTCGCGACCACGGCTCCTGCGTGGCATTCAAATAGAACCCGGCACCGAGGCCAAAGTCCCACGCGCCATCCGGATCCCCAGGGACATCGGGGCCGCGAGGGCTGGTGTCCGGTGCGACGATGATCAGCCCCAACTCGGCAGCCATGCGCATGGCGCCGGCCTTTTGCATGAAGTTCTCGTCAGTGCAAGTCAGGCCCGACAGCCAGTACAGCACCGGCAGCTTGCCGCCCTGCTCCGCTTGCGGCGGCAGGTATACGGCGAACACCATGTCGCAGCCAAGCACATCCGAGCGATGGCGATAACGCTTGTGCCAGCCGCCGAAGCTTTTCTGGCATGAGATGTTTTCCAGACTCATAGATATTTCAGTCGCAAGCCCCAAGCTTCGAGCTGCAAGTGGGCGCTGAGCCTTCTTGCGGCTTTTAACTTGCAGCTTGTCGCTGCTCCTTAGAAATGAATGACGGAGCGGATGCTTTTTCCTTCATGCATCAGGTCGAAAGCCTTGTTGATATCTTCCAGGCCCATGGTGTGGGTGATGAAGGTATCAAGCGGGATTTCGCCGGTCTCGGCCATTTCCACGTAGCTTGGCAACTCGGTACGGCCACGCACGCCACCAAAAGCTGAACCGCGCCAGACGCGACCGGTGACCAACTGGAACGGACGGGTGGCGATTTCCTGACCGGCGCCGGCGACGCCGATGATCACCGATTCGCCCCAGCCCTTGTGGCAGCACTCAAGCGCGGCACGCATCAGTTGTACATTGCCGATGCACTCGAACGAGAAGTCGACGCCACCATCAGTCATGTCGACGATGACTTCCTGGATCGGGCGATCAAAGTCTTTCGGGTTTACACAATCGGTTGCACCCAGCTGTTTGGCGATCTCGAATTTGGCCGGGTTGATATCGATGGCAATGATCCGCGCAGCCTTGGCTTTGACCGCACCAATGACGGCCGACAGGCCGATGCCGCCGAGGCCGAAGATGGCCACGGTATCACCGGGTTTCACCTTGGCGGTGTTGAGAACTGCGCCAATGCCAGTGGTGACACCGCAGCCCAGCAGGCAGACTTTTTCCAGCGGTGCTTCCTTGGCAATTTTAGCGACGGAGATTTCCGGCAGCACGGTGTACTCGGAAAAAGTGGAAGTCCCCATGTAGTGGAAAATCGTTTCGCCCTTGTAGGAAAAACGCGACGTGCCGTCTGGCATCAAACCTTTACCCTGCGTAGCGCGAATTGCCTGACACAGGTTGGTCTTGCCCGAAAGGCAGAATTTGCACTGGCGGCATTCCGGGGTGTAAAGCGGGATCACATGATCGCCGACTGCAACGGAGGTCACCCCCTCACCAATCGCTTCGACGATCGCACCGCCTTCGTGACCGAGGATCGACGGGAAGATGCCTTCCGGATCAGCGCCCGACAGGGTGTAGGCATCGGTATGGCAGACACCGGAGGCCACCACGCGCAGCAACACTTCACCGGCCTTGGGCATGGCGACATCGACCTCGACGATCTCCAGAGGCTTTTTGGCCTCGAAGGCAACGGCAGCGCGCGACTTGATCATGGTGATACTCCAATGAATAAAAACGAGAGGGAGAGTGTAATACAGCACCTAACGATGAATAATCAGGACAAAAGCAAAACATTATTGCCATACAGGGATAATCATTCATGTCCGAAAACCGCTGGGAAGGCATAGACGAATTCGTCGCCGTCGCCGAATGCAGCCAATTCACCGCTGCCGCCGAGCGCCTCGGGGTTTCTTCCTCGCATGTCAGTCGACAAATCGTACGCCTTGAAGAGCGCCTGCAAACCCGTTTGCTGTACCGCAGCACCCGCAGGGTTACCCTGACCGAGGCCGGGCAAACTTTTCTGCAACATTGCCAGCGACTGCAGGATGGTCGCGAAGAAGCGCTGCGAGCAGTCGGCGACCTGACCAGCGAGCCCAAGGGCATGCTGCGCATGACCTGCGCCGTGGCGTACGGCGAGCGATTCATCGTACCGCTGGTGACGCGTTTCATGGGGCTGTATCCGCAGTTGCGCGTCGATATCGAACTGACCAATCGTCAACTCGATCTGGTGCACGAAGGCCTGGACCTGGCGATCCGTCTGGGTCGCTTGCAGGACTCACGGCTGGTGGCCACCCGCCTCGCGCCGCGACGCATGTATCTGTGTGCCTCGCCGTCCTACCTGGAACACTATGGGCGCCCGCACAGCTTGTCGGAACTGAGCCGTCACAACTGCCTCATTGGCAGCTCAGACCTGTGGCAACTGGAACAGAACGGGCGGGAGTTTTCCCAGCGGGTACAGGGCAACTGGCGCTGTAACAGTGGGCAAGCGGTGCTGGATGCGGCACTGCAGGGTGTCGGTTTGTGTCAGTTGCCGGATTATTACGTGCTGGAGCATCTGAACAGCGGCGCATTGATTTCGCTGCTGGAGGCGCATCAGCCGCCGAATACGGCGGTGTGGGCGTTGTATCCGCAGCAGCGGCATTTGTCGCCGAAGGTGCGCAAGCTGGTGGATTATCTGAAGGAAGGGTTGGCCGAGCGGCCTGAATACCGAAACTAGGAAATTATCGGTGTGTCAGTGAAATGTCGACTGTCTGAACCATCGCTTTCGCGAGCAAGCCCGCTCCCACATTTGATCACCTTTGCTTGAATGAACGCGGCCCCATGTGGGAGCGGGCTTGCTCGCGAAAGCAATCTGGCAGACACCACGGCAGTCAGCGACGGCTGGCCCAGCGCTGACGCAACCACTCCAGATCTTCAGGCCGGGTGACCTTGAGATTATCCGCTCGCCCCTCGATCAGACGCGGTGATAAACCGGACCACTCCATGGCCGACGCTTCATCGGTGACGACGGCATCCGCCACCAGGCTGTCCGCCAAAGCGCGATGCAATGCACCCAGGCGAAACATCTGTGGCGTGTAGGCCTGCCAGATTTCACTGCGGTCCACGGTTTCGACGACGCGACCGTGCTTGTCGACGCGCTTCAGGGTATCCCGCGCGGGCACGGCCAACAGCCCGCCAACCCGGTCATCAGCCAGCTCAGCCAACAACTTGTCCAGATCGTCACGGCACAGGTTCGGCCGTGCAGCATCGTGAACCAGCACCCAATCCTCATCATCGGCGCCCTGCGCATGCAAGTGCAGCAATGCGTTGAGCACCGAGCCGGAACGCTCGGCACCGCCCTCGACCCGGGCAATGCGCGCATCGCTGGCACAAGCCAGGTTCGGCCAGTAAGGATCATCGACAGCAAGACTGACCACCAACCCCTTCAGGCAAGGATGATCAAGGAAACAGCCGAGGCTGTGTTCGAGAATAGTGCGCCCACCCAGTTGCAAGTACTGCTTGGGACGGTCCGCGGCCATACGGGCACCGACGCCCGCGGCAGGAATAACGGCCCAGAAGGCCGGCAAGGTCGGGTTCATTGGGCTAGCTGGTAAAGGGTTTCACCGTCCTTGACCATGCCCAACTCATGCCGAGCCCGTTCTTCAACGGTCTCCATGCCCTTTTTCAACTCACTGACTTCAGCGTCCATGACCCGGTTGCGCTCCAGCAGTGTCTGGTTCTCAGCTTGCTGATCGGCAATCTGCTGAGTCAGGTCGGCCACTTGCGCCAGACTGCCATTACCCACCCACAGGCGGTACTGCAGGCCAGCCAGCAGCAGAAGCAAGACGAGAAACAACCAATTGGGACTGCGCATCGAATATCAGGTATCCAGTGAAAAAAGACAGCCGAGCCAAAACGTGAAGCTACTGACAGCACGAAGCCTGGAAGGACCAGGCTTGTGCTGATAAGGCGTCAGGATAGTGGCAAAAACGTCCTTGTAGCGACTTTTCTGACACAAATCCGCTGACTTTTTACCATCTTGCAGTTAACCGCGGAACTCGCCACGACCGTTGTACTTGGCTTTGCCATTCAACTGCTCTTCGATACGCAGCAGTTGGTTGTACTTGGAAACGCGGTCGGAACGGCACAGGGAGCCGGTCTTGATCTGGCCAGCCGAGGTGCCCACGGCCAGGTCGGCAATGGTCGAATCTTCGGTTTCGCCGGAGCGGTGCGAGATCACTGCGGTGTAACCAGCGGCCTTGGCCATCTGGATGGCTTCCAGGGTTTCGGTCAGGGTGCCGATCTGGTTGAACTTGATCAGGATCGAGTTGGCGATCTTCTTGTCGATGCCTTCTTTCAGGATCTTGGTGTTGGTCACGAACAGGTCGTCGCCTACCAGTTGGGTTTTCTCGCCGATCTTGTCGGTGAGAATTTTCCAGCCAGCCCAGTCGGACTCGTCCAGGCCGTCTTCGATGGAGATGATCGGGTAACGCTCGGTCAGACCTTTGAGGTAATCAGCGAAACCTTCAGCGGTGAACACCTGGCCTTCGCCAGCCAGGTTGTACTGGCCGTCTTCGTAGAATTCGCTGGCCGCGCAGTCCAGTGCCAGGGTCACGTCGGTACCCAGCTTGTAGCCAGCGTTGGCCACGGCTTCGGAGATCACTTTCAAAGCGTCTTCGTTGGAAGCCAGGTTCGGCGCGAAACCACCTTCGTCACCTACGGCGGTGCTCAGGCCGCGGGCCTTCAGGACAGCCTTGAGGTGATGGAAAATCTCGGTGCCCATGCGCAGACCTTCCGAGAAAGACTTGGCGCCAACCGGCTGAACCATGAATTCCTGGATGTCGACGTTGTTATCGGCGTGCTCGCCACCGTTGATGATGTTCATCATCGGAACCGGCATCGAGTAGACGCCTGGGGTGCCGTTCAGGTTGGCAATGTGAGCGTACAGCGGCAGGTCCTGGTCCTGAGCTGCTGCCTTGGCCGCGGCCAGGGAAACGGCGAGGATTGCGTTGGCGCCCAGGGAGCCTTTGTTTTCAGTACCGTCGAGCTTGATCATCGCCAGGTCCAGCGCTTTCTGGTCGCTTGGATCAGTGCCCTTGAGCAGGTCGCGAATCGGGCCGTTGATGTTGGCTACGGCTTTGAGAACGCCCTTGCCCAGGTAACGGCTCTTGTCGCCATCACGCAGCTCGAGCGCTTCACGCGAGCCAGTGGAAGCACCGGACGGCGCGCAGGCGCTGCCGATGATGCCGTTGTCGAGAAGCACATCCGCTTCCACGGTGGGATTGCCACGGGAGTCGAGAACTTCACGACCTTTGATGTCGACGATTTTAGCCATTGTTGTAAACACTCCAAAGTTGACGAAAACGACGCAGCTGTAGGAAATCTTCAATCGTCGGCAAGTGGGATGCAGCGGGCAGACTTGCGGACGACAAGGCTCAGGCCCGAGGGCCTGAGCAATAAATCGTGCGGTACTTTACCGGAGAAATGAGGATTACGCGGTTTCTACCGTCGGAAAACTCTTCACCAGTTCGTCCAGGGCTTTGAGCTGGGCCAGGAATGGCTCCAGTTTGTCCAGACGCAAGGCACAAGGGCCGTCACATTTGGCGTTGTCCGGATCCGGATGCGCCTCAAGGAACAGGCCGGCCAGGGACTGGCTCATGCCGGCTTTCGCCAGGTCGAGGACCTGGGCGCGACGTCCCCCGGCGGAATCGGCGCGACCGCCAGGCATTTGCAGCGCATGGGTCACGTCGAAGAACACCGGGTACTCGAACTGCTTCATGATGCCGAAACCGAGCATGTCGACGACCAGGTTGTTGTAGCCGAAGCTCGAACCACGCTCACAGAGGATCAACTGATCGTTACCCGCTTCCACGCACTTGTTCAGGATGTGTTTCATTTCCTGGGGTGCGAGGAACTGGGCTTTCTTGATGTTGATCACTGCGCCAGTCCTGGCCATCGCGACAACGAGGTCGGTCTGGCGCGACAGGAAGGCCGGCAGCTGAATGATGTCGCAGACCTCGGCGACGACCGCGGCCTGGTCAGGCTCGTGGATGTCGGTGATGATCGGCACGCCGAAGGCTTGCTTGATGTCCTGGAAAATCCGCATGCCCTCTTCCAGGCCGGGGCCACGGTAAGAGGTCACGGAGGAACGGTTGGCCTTGTCGAAGCTGGCCTTGAACACGTAAGGGATACCCAGTTTCTGGGTAACCTTGACGTATTCTTCGCAGACCTGCATCGCCATGTCGCGGCTTTCCAGCACGTTCATGCCACCGAACAGCACCATTGGCTTGTCGTTGGCAATCTCGATATCGCCGACGCGGATGATCTTCTGGGCCATCAGGTTTTAAGCCTTCTTCTGGTGCTGAGCCAAGGCAGCTTTGACGAAACCGCTGAACAACGGGTGACCGTCGCGAGGCGTCGAAGTGAACTCCGGGTGGAACTGGCAAGCGACGAACCATGGGTGATCCGGTGCTTCAACCACTTCAACCAGCGCGCCATCACCGGAGCGACCGGAGATTTTCAGGCCGGCTTCCATGATTTGCGGCAACAGGTTGTTGTTCACTTCGTAGCGATGACGGTGACGCTCGACGATCACGTCCTTGCCGTAGCAACCGTGAACCAGGGAACCCGGCTCCAGCAGGCAGTCCTGGGCGCCGAGGCGCATGGTGCCGCCCAGATCGGACGCTTCGGTACGGGTTTCGACAGCACCGGTGGCATCTTCCCACTCGGTGATCAGGCCCACGACCGGGTGGCCGCTGGCACGGTCGAACTCGGTGGAGTTGGCGTCTTTCCAGCCCAGCACGTTACGAGCGAACTCGATCACGGCCACTTGCATGCCCAGGCAGATGCCCAGGTACGGAACCTTGTTTTCGCGAGCGTATTGAACGGCAGTGATCTTGCCTTCCACGCCACGCAGACCGAAGCCACCCGGAACCAGGATCGCATCGACACCTTCGAGCAGCGCAGTGCCCTGGTTTTCGATGTCTTCGGAATCGATGTAGCGCAGGTTGACCTTGGTACGGTTGCTGATGCCGGCGTGACTCATCGCTTCGATCAGCGACTTGTAGGCGTCCAGCAGTTCCATGTACTTGCCGACCATGGCGATGGTGACTTCGTGCTCAGGATTGAGCTTGGCGTCGACCACGGCTTCCCACTCGGACAGATCGGCACCGCCGCATTGCAGGCCGAAGCGCTCGACGACGAAGTCGTCCAGGCCCTGGGAGTGCAGGATGCCCGGGATCTTGTAGATGGTGTCGGCGTCTTCCAGCGCGATGACCGCACGTTCTTCAACGTTGGTGAACTGCGCGATCTTGCGACGCGAAGACACATCGATCGGGTGGTCGGAGCGGCATACCAGCACGTCAGGCTGCAGGCCGATGGAACGCAGTTCCTTGACCGAGTGCTGGGTTGGCTTGGTCTTGGTTTCGCCGGCAGTGGCGATGTACGGTACCAGCGTCAGGTGCATCAGCATCGCGCGCTTGGCGCCGACTTCGAAACGCAACTGACGGATGGCTTCGAGGAACGGTTGCGACTCGATGTCACCCACGGTGCCACCGATCTCGACCATTGCCACGTCGGCATCGCCTGCACCCTTGATGATGCGGCGCTTGATTTCGTCGGTGATGTGCGGGATCACCTGGATGGTTGCACCCAGGTAGTCACCACGGCGCTCCTTGCGCAGGACGTGTTCGTAGACACGGCCAGTGGTGAAGTTGTTGTTCTGGGTCATGGTCGTGCGGATGAACCGCTCGTAGTGGCCCAGGTCCAGGTCGGTCTCGGCGCCGTCGTGGGTGACGAACACTTCACCGTGCTGGAACGGGCTCATGGTGCCCGGGTCGACGTTGATGTACGGGTCCAGCTTCAGCATGGTGACCTTAAGTCCCCGCGCCTCCAGGATGGCCGCCAATGATGCCGATGCAATGCCTTTCCCCAATGAAGAAACAACACCGCCCGTGACGAATATGTAGCGCGTCATGAAAAACCCTAGAAGTCTGCGTTAAAGCGGTCCGAGCCGCCGGGGAAAGCGAAGGAAGGCCGAAGCCCCCGATCACCTGCATTAATCACAGTGCACCTTTCAAAAAAACCGCCGCGTTGGGACAGACCGGCAGATGAAACACCGGTACGTTGCTCGCTACACATTTTTTGGAATCGCCCAGCAAAGACTGCTTGGTAATCGGCAACTCCTGCAATTCAGGCGAATCCACAGAAGTTGTATCAAGAAGGGAGCGTAGTCTACCGGAAAGCCCCTTTCACCTCAAACCTTGATCTTCGTTCAATGGCTGCCAATGCAAATGCCAGTCGCCGAGTGCACCACCATCGAGCCCCTTGAGGTTCGCTACCGCCAGCAGTTGCCCGTCTTTGTAGAGCAGCGGCAATCTGCCGCGCACGAAGGACGGTACAGCGCTTTCATTGAGCAAACGTTTCAAGTCCCGATGACCACGGCCCGGCAAAGCCATGACCTCTCCCCCTTCACGATAGCGGATCTGCAAGGGGCCATCGGGGATTTGGCCGGTGAGCGAAAGCATGCCGTTGCCCGGGATAGCCAGTGGTGAGGCCGGATCCTGCCACACCCCGGTGCCGGGCAGAGGCCGCAGCCATTGGCCGGACAGCCACCAGATCCGTCCGCCCGCCCGATGCAGTTCGCCATCGGCCAGTCGCCACACCGGGCAGGCATCGCCGGTGGCATCGCGCAAATCTGCCCAACCCGACCAATGGTCAGTGTCTGGCAGTCGGGTCAGCGGTTCGAGCCAATGACTCAAGGCATTGCGCTGCCGGGCATCGGACAATTGCGCAAGCGGCGCCAGCTCAAGGGAGCGCAAGCCCAGCCAGGCGAACTCACTGTCAGTACTGGCCTTGCGCAAATCCATGTCTGCCAGCTCTTCGAGCAGTCCCTGCGCTTCGGTCAAATGCGCCGCGCTACGGGCCATGGTCGCCACCGCTTGGGGCCAGCGCTGGATCAGTACGGGCAAGACTTGATGCCGAAGGTAATTGCGCGAGTACTGCCGATCCTGGTTCGAGGGGTCTTCGATCCAGCTCAAGCCATGCGCACAGGCATAAGCCTCCAGTTCAGCCCGCGTGACATCAAGCATTGGCCGCAGCAAATGCCCCTTGCCCAACGGGCGCTGACGCGGCATTGCGGACAATCCGCGCACGCCGGCTCCGCGCAACAAGCGAAACAGCAGCGTTTCCGCCTGATCGTCGCGGTGCTGGGCGGTCAGCAGCACTTCGTTGGTTTGAGTGGCCTCCATGAACGCCGCGTAGCGCGCATCCCGGGCCGCTCGCTCAAGACTGGAGCCGGGTTGCACCTGTACGCGAACCACCTGCAGCGGGACTGCAAGCCCATTACAAACGGACTGGCAATGCTCCGGCCACGCATCAGCCACAGCCTGAAGGCCGTGATGGACATGGATGGCGCTCAGCGCCGGCAGGGATTCGGTTTTTGCGAGGAGTGCAAGAAGGTGCAGCAGGACGGTGGAGTCGAGGCCGCCGGAGAAGGCGATGTGCCAGGTCGCAGCATTGCGCCACGGTTTCAGACTCAGCAAAAGCCTGGAAGGCAAATCAATTGCGGGCCGATCCATATCTTTCCCTTTGCACAAATCAAATGTGGGAGCGGGCTTGCTCGCGAAAGCAGTACAACAGACAACGAATGTGTTGAATGTTATACCGCTTTCGCGAGCAAGCCCGCTCCCACATTGGGTATTGCGTGGTCGATTACAGACCGTAGCTCATCAGACGATCGTAACGGCGCTTGAGCAGCGCATCGTTGTCGAACTTCTTCAGCATCGCCAGTTGCGAGCTCAGCTCGGCGCGGATCGAAGCAGCAGCAGCGGCCGGATCGCGGTGCGCGCCGCCCAGTGGCTCGCTGATCACTTTATCCACGATGCCAAGGCCTTTGAGGCGTTCGGCGGTGATGCCCATGGCTTCTGCGGCGTCCGGCGCTTTCTCGGCGGTTTTCCACAGGATCGAAGCGCAACCTTCCGGCGAGATCACCGCGTAGGTCGAGTACTGCAGCATGTTCAACTGATCGCAGACACCAATCGCCAGCGCACCACCGGAACCACCTTCACCGATCACGGTGGCGATGATTGGGGTTTTCAGGCGCGCCATCACGCGCAGGTTCCAGGCAATCGCTTCGCTCTGGTTGCGCTCTTCGGCGTCGATGCCAGGGTAGGCGCCCGGGGTGTCGATGAAGGTCAGGATCGGCATTTTGAAGCGCTCGGCCATCTCCATCAGGCGGCAAGCCTTGCGGTAGCCTTCCGGACGCGGCATGCCGAAGTTGCGGCGAACCTTCTCGCGCACTTCACGGCCTTTCTGGTGGCCGATGATCATTACCGGCTTGTCATCCAGACGGGCAATGCCGCCAACGATGGCAGCGTCGTCGGAGAAATGACGGTCACCGTGCAGTTCATCGAACTCGGTGAAGATGTGTTCGATGTAGTCCAGGGTATAAGGACGTTTCGGGTGACGCGCCAGACGTGCGATTTGCCAGCTGGTCAGCTTGCCGAAGATGTCCTCGGTCAGCGTTTTGCTCTTGTCCTGCAGGCGGGAGATCTCATCGCCGATATTCAGCGAATTGTCATTACCGACCAAGCGCAACTCTTCGATCTTGGCTTGCAGGTCGGCGATCGGCTGTTCGAAATCCAGGAAATTCGGGTTCATAGGCGTCCGTCTTGGGTCGACATCCAAGAGAGCTTGGGCCGGCCGGTTGTCTATTCGCGCCCTACCATAAGGGACAGGCGCGTTCAGGTCGAGATTAAAAAATCGGGTCGAGATCGAGGGGCGTTCTCAATAGTAAAGAATGCCACCTCACCGTCAACGGTATTGGAGGAAGACGTTGTCTCGCCCGAACTGGTCACGCAAGGCTTGAATCAACGCATCCGCCGGATCGATTCGCCAGCCTTCGCCGAACTGCAACAAGGCCTTCGCATCGGCGCTGGTGTAGTCCATGGTGACCGGGCACGCGCCGCGGTGACGCTTGAGCAGTTCACCCAGCCAGCGTAGCTGATCGCCCTTGAGGTCTTTGGCATGCAACTTCAGGCGCAGGCTTTCGGCGAGGTTGGTGCGCGCATCTTCCATGCTCATCACCCGCTTGACCCGCAGCTTCAGGCCACCGGAGAAGTCGTCATTGCTGACCTCGCCTTCGACCACCACCATGGCATCGGTCTGCAACAGCGACTGCGCGGAATGGAACGCTTCGGCAAACAACGAAGCCTCGATTCGCCCGGAACGGTCGTCAAGGGTGATGAAGCCCATCTTGTCGCCCTTTTTGTTCTTCATCACCCGCAGGGCGATGATCATCCCGGCGACGGTCTGGGTATCGCGGGCCGGCTTCAGGTCGATGATGCGCTGACGGGCGAAGCGGCGGATTTCACCTTCGTATTCATCAATCGGGTGACCGGTCAGGTACAGGCCCAGGGTGTCTTTTTCCCCTTTCAGGCGTTCCTTGAGGGTCAACTCCTTGGCCTTGCGGTGGTTGGCGTAGACGTCGGCGTCTTCCTCGACGAATAACCCGCCAAACAGGTCGGCGTGCCCACTGTCCTGGGTGCGGGCAGTCTGCTCGGCCGCCTTGATGGCTTCTTCCATGGCCGTCAGCAATACCGCGCGGTTGCGGTCGATATTGGCCTGATAGGCCTTCTGTTCATCATGGAAATACGGGCCAAGGCGATCCAGGGCACCGCTGCGGATCAAGCCGTCGAGGGTCCGCTTGTTGATGCGCTTGAGGTCGACACGGGCGCAGAAATCGAACAGATCCTTGAACGGACCGGCCAACCGCGCTTCGGTGATCGCTTCGACCGGCCCCTCGCCCACGCCCTTGATCGCGCCCAGGCCATAGATGATCCGGCCTTCGTCGTTCACCGTGAACTTGAACTCGGAGGTGTTCACGTCCGGCGCGTCGAGACGCAGCTTCATCGTGCGCACTTCCTCGATCAAGGTCACGACCTTGTCGGTGTTGTGCATATCCGCCGAGAGCACCGCCGCCATGAACGGCGCCGGGTAATGCGCTTTCAGCCACGCGGTCTGGTACGACACCAGGCCATACGCCGCCGAGTGGGATTTGTTGAAGCCGTAACCGGCGAATTTTTCCACCAGGTCGAAGATGTTACCGGCCAGGTCCGCGTCGATGTTGTTGGTGGCGCAACCTTCAATGAAACCACCGCGCTGCTTGGCCATTTCCTCGGGCTTTTTCTTACCCATGGCTCGACGCAGCATGTCTGCGCCGCCGAGGGTGTAACCGGCCATGACCTGGGCAATCTGCATCACCTGTTCCTGATACAGGATGATGCCGTAGGTCGGTGCCAGCACTGGCTTCAAGCCTTCGTACTGGTAATCCGAGTGCGGGTACGCCAGTTCGGCGCGACCGTGCTTACGGTTGATGAAGTCGTCCACCATGCCCGATTGCAGCGGGCCCGGACGGAACAGTGCCACCAGTGCGATCAAGTCTTCCAGGCAGTCGGGCTTGAGCTTTTTGATCAGCTCTTTCATGCCCCGGGATTCAAGCTGGAACACCGCCGTGGTTTCGGCTTTTTGCAGCAGCGAGTAGGTCGGCTTGTCGTCCAGCGGGATAAAGGCGATATCCAGCGGCGGTTCGTTGACCTTGGCGCGGTCGCGGTTGATGGTTTTCAGCGCCCAGTCGATGATCGTCAGGGTCCGCAGGCCGAGGAAGTCGAACTTCACCAGCCCGGCAGCTTCAACGTCGTCCTTGTCGAACTGGGTTACCAGGCCATCACCGGCTTCGTCGCAATAGATCGGCGAAAAGTCGGTCAGCTTGGTCGGTGCGATAACCACACCACCGGCGTGCTTGCCGACGTTACGCACCACGCCTTCGAGCTTGCGGGCCATCTCCCAGATTTCCGCCGCTTCTTCATCGACCTTGATGAAGTCGCGCAGGATTTCTTCCTGCTCGTAGGCCTTTTCCAGGGTCATGCCGACTTCGAACGGAATCATCTTGGACAGGCGATCCGCCAGGCCATAGGACTTGCCCTGCACCCGCGCCACGTCACGCACCACAGCCTTGGCGGCCATGGAACCGAAGGTGATGATCTGGCTCACTGCGTTGCGCCCGTATTTCTCGGCCACGTAGTCGATCACCCGGTCGCGACCATCCATGCAGAAGTCGACGTCGAAGTCGGGCATCGATACCCGTTCCGGGTTGAGAAAACGTTCGAACAGCAGGTCATATTCCAGTGGATCAAGGTCGGTGATCTTCTGCACATAAGCCACCAGCGAGCCGGCCCCCGACCCCCGGCCAGGACCGACCGGCACGCCGTTGCTCTTGGCCCACTGGATAAAGTCCATCACGATCAGGAAGTAACCGGGGAAACCCATCTGGATGATGATATCCAGCTCGAAATTCAGCCGGTCGACGTAGACCTGACGCTTGGCTTCGTAGTCTTCGGTAGTGTCCTTGGGCAGCAGAACGGCAAGGCGCTCCTCCAGACCATCGAAGGACACCTTGCGGAAATACTCGTCGATGGTCATGCCATCGGGAATCGGGAAGTTGGGCAGGAAGTGCGTGCCCAGCTTCACTTCAATGTTGCAGCGCTTGGCGATCTCGACGGTGTTTTCCAGCGCCTCGGGAATGTCGCTGAACAGCTCGGCCATTTCCTCGGCGCTTTTGAGGTACTGCTGGTCGCTGTAGTTCTTCGAACGCCGCGGATCGTCGAGGGCGCGGCCCTCGCCGATGCAAACGCGGGTTTCGTGGGCGGCGAAGTCTTCCTGCTTGATGAAGCGCACGTCGTTGGTTGCCACCAGCGGCGCACCAATCTTCTCGGCCAGCGCCACGGCACCGTGCAGTTGTTCTTCATCATTGGGGCGGTTGGTGCGCTGGATTTCCAGGTAGAAACGATCCGGGAAGACCGCCATCCACTCACGGGCCAGGGTTTCGGCTTCCGCGGGGTTGCCGCTGAGCATGGCCTGGCCGATCTCGCCCTCTTTCGCCGCCGAGAGCATGATCAAGCCGTCGCTTGCCTCGGCGACCCACTCGCGCTCGATGATGATCGAGCCGTTGCGCTGACCATCGATGAAACCGCGAGAAATCAGCTCGGTGAGGTTGCGATAACCTTCGGCATTCATCACCAGCAGGCTGATGCGGCTCAGCGGGTTATCCGGGTCCTTGTTCGACAGCCACAGGTCAGCGCCGCAGATCGGCTTGATCCCGGCACCCATGGCGTTTTTATAGAATTTGACCAGGGAACACATGTTGTTCTGGTCGGTGACCGCGACGGCAGGCATGTTCATGCCCACCAGGGTCTTGACCAGCGGCTTGATCCGCACCAGACCGTCGACCAGGGAGTATTCAGTGTGCAGGCGTAGATGAACGAATGAAGCCGGCATAGTGATCCTGCGTTGAGTCATGAAAACAACAAGGCCCGGATTGTACCGGGCCTTGGCAAAAAAAATCAGCCTTGTGGCTAACTCTCGATCAGGCTTTCCCGCGCTTCGTATGCCAGACGCACTGGAGCGAACGAGCGCCGGTGAATAGGCGTCGGCCCCAGGCGCGCGAGCGCTTCCAGATGAACGGGCGTCGGGTAGCCTTTATGGCCGCCGATCCCGTAACCCGGGTAGATCAATTCGAAAGCAGCCATTTCACGGTCACGGCTGACCTTGGCCAGGATCGATGCCGCGGCGATCGCCGGCACCTTGCCATCGCCCTGCACCACCGCCTCGGCACGCATCGGCAGTTTCGGGCAACGGTTGCCGTCGATCATCGCCAGTTTCGGCTGGATGTGCAGACCTGCCACCGCGCGCTGCATGGCCAGCATGGTGGCGTGAAGGATGTTCAGCTCGTCGATTTCTTCGACTTCAGCGCGAGCGATGCACCAGCTCAGAGCCTTTTCGCAGATTTCGTCGTAGAGTTTTTCGCGCCGCGCCTCGGTGAGCTTTTTCGAGTCATTCAGACCGAGGATCGGACGGTTCGGATCAAGGATCACCGCCGCCGTGACCACCGCGCCACAGAGCGGGCCGCGACCGACCTCATCGACTCCGGCAACCAGTTCTTCGACTTCGGCGACCAAGGTGAAATCCAGGCCCATTTGCATGCTTGTTTTACTCATTGTGCTTGGCCGATCAACTTCAGTACTGCGTCCGCAGCCTGATTGGAGGCATCCAGACGCAGGGTCCGGTGAATTTCATCGAAGCCACGGGTCTGCTCTTCGCCACCTTCGATCAGCGGCGACAACGTCTGGGCCAGGGTCTCGACCGTCGCATCGTCCTGCAACAACTCGGGCACCAGCAATCGCTGGGCCAGCAGGTTCGGCAGGGAGACGTACGGGCTTTTCACCATGCGCCTGAGAATCCAGAACGTCAGAGGCGCCATTCGGTAGGCGACCACCATTGGCCGCTTGTACAGCAGCGCTTCAAGCGTCGCCGTTCCCGAGGCAATCAGCACGGCGTCGCAGGCCGCCAGCGCCAGATGGGACTGACCGTCGAGCAACGTCAGGGGCAAGTCGCGACCGGCCAACAGCTCTTCAAGCTGCGCCCGACGCTGCGGGCTGGCGCAAGGCACGACGAAGCGCACGCCCGGACGCAGGGCCCGCAGGCGTTGCGCCGTATCGAAAAACAATGCGCCAAGCCGGCCGACTTCACCGCCGCGGCTGCCAGGCATCAGCGCTACCAGCGGCCCGTCAGGCAATCCGAGCTGAGCCCGGGCGGCCGCGCGATCGGCCTCAAGCGGTATGGCATCGGCCAGGGTGTGCCCGACAAATCGCACCGGCACGCCCTTTTCTTCATAGAATTTCGCTTCGAACGGGAACAGCGTAAGCATCAGGTCGCAACCCTCGCGAATCTTCAACACCCGCTTCTGCCGCCAGGCCCAGACCGACGGGCTGACGTAATGCACGGTCTTGATCCCGGCCTGACGCAGCTTGAGTTCGATATTGAGGTTGAAGTCCGGGGCATCGATACCGATGAACACATCCGGCTTCGCGGCGATCAGGTCGGCAACCAGCTTCTTGCGTCGCGCCAGCAACTCGCGCAACCGGCCCAGCACTTCCACCAGGCCCATGACCGACAGGCGTTCCATGGGGAAGTACGAAGTCAGGCCTTCGGCCTGCATCAACGGCCCGCCGACACCAATGAACTCGACCGCCGGGTGTTGAGCCTTGAGCGCGCGCATGAGACCGGCGCCCAGAATGTCACCGGAAGCCTCGCCAGCCACCAGCGCAATACGCAGATTGGCCATGATTAGCGGGTGATGCCGCGAGTCGAAGACTGGATGGAGTCGCGAAATACCGCCACTTCCGGGAATTGCGCCGAGGGTTCGGCCAGCTCGGCGAGCGCCTGCTCTACCGTCAGGCCCTGGCGGTAAACCACCTTGTAGGCGCGACGCAGGGCGTGAATGGCGTCCTCGCTGAAACCACGACGGCGCATGCCTTCGAAGTTCATGCTGCGGGCTTCGGCCGGGTTACCGAACACTGTGACGTAGGCAGGAACATCCTTGCCGATGGCGGTGCCCATGCCGGAAAAGCTGTGAGCGCCGATGTGGCAGTACTGATGGACCAGGGTAAAGCCGGACAGGATCGCCCAGTCATGCACGTGCACGTGGCCAGCCAGTGCAGTGTTGTTCACCAGGATGCAATGATTGCCGATGACGCTGTCGTGACCGATGTGCGCGTAGGCCATGATCAGATTGTGATCGCCCAGGGTCGTTTCCGCACGGTCCTGGATGGTGCCACGGTGAATCGTCACGCCCTCACGGATGGTGTTGTGGTCGCCAATTACCAGGCGGGTCTCTTCGCCTTTGTATTTGAGGTCCGGCGTGTCTTCACCCACCGAGGAAAACTGGTAGATGCGGTTGTGCTTACCAATCCGGGTCGGCCCTTTGAGGATCACGTGTGGCCCGATCACTGTCCCCTCGCCGATTTCCACACCTGCGCCGATGATCGACCATGGGCCGACCTCGACACCCTCGGCCAGTACGGCCGTCGGATCGATGATTGCGCGAGGGTCAATCAAACTCATAGCTTGCGTTCCGCACAGATGATTTCAGCGGAGCAGACCGGCTTGCCATCGACCGAAGCCTGGCATTCGAACTTCCAGATCTGACGCTTGCAGCTCAGGAACTTGGCTTCAAGGATCAACTGATCGCCCGGCAACACCGGCTGACGGAAGCGCAGCTTGTCGGAGCCGACGAAGTAGTAAAGGGTGCCGTCGGCCGGCTTCACATCGAGCATTTTGAAACCAAGGATCCCGGCAGCCTGAGCCATCGCTTCGATGATCAGTACGCCCGGCATGATTGGATGCGCAGGGAAATGACCATTGAAGAACGGTTCGTTGATGCTGACATTCTTGTAGGCGCGAATGCGCTTGCCTTCCACATCGAGGTCCACTACCCGGTCCACCAGCAGGAACGGGTAACGGTGAGGCAGGTATTCGCGAATCTCGTTGATGTCCATCATTTCGGGGGGAAGCCTATGTAAAGATTGGGAGCGCGCGAGGGGCACGCACTCCTCTAGCAAATCAAGGATGCAGTCTAGTAGCTGTGCATACTTGATATGGAAATGGTATCAGCCATCTGATGAAGCATTACCGTCAGGGGTCACTTCCCCAACCTGCTTTTCCAGTTGTCGCAGTCGCCGCGCGATGTCATCGAGCTGGCGGATGCGTGCCGCGCTTTTGCGCCACTCGGCAGCCGGTTGCATGGCTGTACCGGAAGAATAGGCACCCTTTTCAGTTATCGAATGGGTCACCATGGTCATTCCGGTGATGAAAACGTTGTCGCAAATTTCGATATGCCCCACCAGCCCTACGCCACCGGCAAGCATGCAATGCTTGCCGATCTTGGTGCTGCCGGAAATCCCCACGCAGGCAGCCATGGCGGTGTGATCGCCGACCTGCACGTTGTGGGCAATCTGGATCTGGTTGTCGAGCTTGACGCCATTACCGAGAATGGTATCGGCCAGCGCGCCGCGATCTATAGCGGTATTCACGCCGATCTCAACATCGTCACCGACCAACACACCACCGATCTGGGCGATTTTCTGCCAGACACCTTTCTCGTTGGCAAAACCGAAGCCTTCCCCGCCGAGCACGGCACCGGAC
Source organism: Pseudomonas sp. PDM31 (assembly GCF_019218965.1). Lineage (NCBI taxonomy): Bacteria > Pseudomonadati > Pseudomonadota > Gammaproteobacteria > Pseudomonadales > Pseudomonadaceae > Pseudomonas > Pseudomonas sp. PDM31. The sequence goes on from NZ_JAHUWS010000007.1 coordinate 126,293, forward strand.
TGAATGACCACTCGCTTGCCGATGCGCACGTCGTGGTACAGCGTGACACGCGGGGCCAACCAGCCGCCTTCGCCGATTTCGCAGCGCGCACCGATGAAGCAATGAGCGCCGATGGTCACGCCCGCAGCAATACGCGCGCCGCTTTCTATTACCGCAAACGCACCGATGCTCGCTGCCGGATCAACCACTGCGTCCTCGGCCACTGCCGCTGTCGGGTGAATACCGGCAACTGCCTTGGGCTTGGGATCGAACAAATGGGAAATGCGCGCGTAGGCCAGGTACGGATCAGGCACCACCAGGGCATCACCGGAAAAACCTTCGGCATCAGCAGCCTTCAGCAACAGGGCTGCGGCCCGGCTGTCTGCCAGGTATTTACGGTATTGAGGATTTGCCAGAAAGCTCAACTGAGCTGGGCCAGCCTCCTGCAAGGTGGCTAGCCCAGTGATTGCTTTCTCCGGGTCGCCACGTAACGTGGCGCCGAGGAACTCGGCCAGCTGGCCGAGCTTTATAGTCGCTGTCATGGTTACTTCAGCTGATTCATGCGCTCGATAACCTGGCGAGTGATGTCGTACTGAGGTTTGACATCAATCACTGCGCCACGCTCGAAGACCAGGTCAAAAGCACCTTTCTTGATGACTTCTTCCACAGCGCTGTCCAGTTTCGGCTTGAGCTGCTTCAGCATTTCACGGTCGGCAACAGCTTTGGCTTCGTTCAGCTCCTTGGACTGGAACTGGAAGTCACGGGCCTTTTGCTTGAACTCGAGCTCAAGGCGCTCACGCTCGCCTTGCTGCATCTTGTCGCCACCTGCCACCAGACGATCCTGGATGCCCTTGGCGCTGCTTTCCAGCGTCTTGAGCTTGGTCAACTGAGGACCGAACTTCTTCTCGGCATCCACAGCGTATTTCTTGGCTGCGTCGGATTCCAGCAGAGCCATCTGATAGTTCAGGACAGCGATTTTCATGTCGGCAAATGCCGGGCCTGCTACCAGTACGGAAGCCAGCAGAACCAATTGAGTCAACTTACGCACGATGCACCCCTAAAAAATCCGTTGTCGTTATCTTGGGTCAGACGCTTAGAACGTCTGGCCGAGGGAGAATTGGAACACTTGAGTATCAGCGTCATCCGGTTTCTTCACTGGCATGGCCAAAGCGAAGCTCAGAGGACCCAGCGCAGTCACCCAGGTCACGCCTAAACCGACAGAACTGGCCATGTTGCTCAGGCTGATGTCGTTGCACTTGGTATTGGACGGAGTGCCATCGGCGTTGGTGCTATCGGAGCACGACGAGTCGAATACGTTACCCACATCCCAGAATACCGAGGTGCGCAGGGAACGTTGATCCTTGACGAACGGCAGAGGGAACAGCAGTTCTGCACCACCCTGGATCAGGACGTTACCACCAAACGGCAGCGGATCCTGGTCCGGGTCAAACGCGGTGCCGGGATTCTTGCCGGTACTTGGCGTACTGCGAGGACCCAGGGAGCTGTCCTTGAAGCCACGTACCGAGTTGAAGCCACCAGCATAGTAGTTTTCATAGAACGGCAAGCCATCGGTCGAACCGTAACCATCGCCATAACCCAATTCGGTATGCAGTCGCACCGTGTAGTTTTCGGTCAGCGGCTGGAACAACTGGCCACGGTAGTCGAGCTTGAAGAACGACAGGTCGCTGCCAGGGATGGTGCTTTCCAGCACCAGGCTCTGGGAGTGGCCACGGGTGGCGAGCACGCCCTTGTTCAGGGTGGACTCGGACCAACCGGCCGACGCCTTGAAGTTCAGGTACTTGTCGCCTTCCTGGTTTACGAAGTCGAAAATCTCGTCAACGGTGTAAACGCCGGTCTTGATTTCGTCTTGTTGCGCATTCAGGCCGAAGGTCAGACGCGAAGTCTCGCTTATTGGATAACCGACACTCACACCGGCACCCAGGCTGTCTACGGCGTAGCTGGCAACGTCAGTATCGAGTTCATCGTAGTCAGTCGTGCGGTAGAACGCGTTGTAACCCAGGCTCACGCCATCGGCGGTCCAGTAGGGGTCAACGAAACCGAAGTTGTAGCGGGTCTGGTATTCGCTTTTGGTCAGGCCGACGCTGACCTTGTTACCGGTACCCAGGAAGTTGTTCTGGGTGATCGAACCACCGAGAATCAAGCCCGCGCTCTGGGCGAAACCGACGCTGGCGGTGATCGAACCGGAAGCCTGCTCTTCAACGCTGTAGTTGACATCGACCTGGTCATCGACACCTGGCACGGCCGGAGTCTCTACGTTGACTTCCTTGAAGAAGCCCAGACGCTCCAGACGGGTCTTGGATTGGTCGATCAGGTAGGTCGAAGCCCAGCCGCCTTCCATCTGACGCATTTCACGACGCAGTACTTCGTCTTCGGACTTGGTATTGCCACGGAAGTTGATGCGATTGACGTAAGCACGCTTGCCCGGATCGACAGCAAAGGTGATGTCCACGGTGTGGTCGTCATCGTGAGGCACTGGCACGCCGTTGACGTTGGCGAAGGTGTAACCCTCGTTACCCAGACGACGGGTGATCAGTTCAGACGTGGTGGTCATCAGCTTGCGCGAGAACACCTGGCCCTTCTCAACCAGCAACAGCGACTTGACCTGGTCTTCAGGGACTTTCAGGTCACCGCTGAGCTTGACGTCACGAACGGTGTACTTCTCGCCTTCGTTGACGTTGACAGTGATATAGACGTGCTTTTTGTCCGGAGTGATCGAAACCTGGGTCGAAGCGATATCCATGTTGATATAGCCACGATCCAGGTAGTAGGAACGCAGGCGCTCCAGGTCACCGGACAGTTTTTCACGGGCGTACTTGTCGTCGTTCTTGAAGAACGACAACCAGTTGGTGGTCTTGAGTTCGAACAGGTCGACCAGGTCTTCTTCAGGGAAGACGGTGTTACCCACCACGTTGATGTGCTGGATAGCGGCAACCGTACCTTCGTTGATGTTGACCTTCAGGCCGACGCGGTTACGCGGCTGCGGCACGACTTCGGTATCGACGGTAGCCGAGTAGCGACCCTGAGCGACGTACTGGCGCTGCAGTTCGTTACGTACACCTTCGAGGGTGGCGCGCTGGAAGATCTCGCCTTCGGCCAGACCGGATTGCTTGAGGCCTTTCATCAGATCTTCAGTGGAGATCGCCTTGTTGCCTTCGATCTCGATACTGGCGACCGATGGACGCTCCACTACCGTGATGACAAGTACGTTGCCATCGCGACCCAGCTGGATATCTTGAAAGAAACCGGTTTTGAACAACGCACGAGTGGATTCCACCAGGCGACGATCATCCGCCTGTTCACCGACGTTCAACGGCAAGGCACCAAAGACGCTACCCGCGGAGACCCGCTGGAGGCCATTGACGCGAATATCAGAGATAGTGAAGGACTCGGCGTGAACTTCGGCGATCATCAATACGGTGAGAACCGCAGTTAGCAGCAGACGTTTCATGAAGTCCTTTCTTATTCCAACTGGCAATAAACAAACTGCCGCAAAATGCGGCAGATTCGCAATTCAGCGACGTTACAGACGGCCCAGATCATTGACCAGAGCGAGCAACATCACTCCGATCACCAAACTGATACCGATCTGTATCCCCCAACCTTGCACCCGATCTGACAAGGGACGACCACGCGCCCACTCGATCAGATAAAACAACAAATGCCCCCCATCCAGTACAGGAATGGGCAGCAGATTCAGAACTCCCAGGCTAATACTCAGATACGCAAGGAAATTCAGGAAATCAGCGACACCCGACTGGGCCGAAGCGCCCGCCACTTTAGCAATGGTTATCGGTCCACTCAAGTTTTTTACCGAGAGCTCGCCGAACAACATTTTCTTGAGCGAATCGAGGGTCAGTACGCTCATGGTCCAGGTACGTCGTGCACCTTCGCCAATCGCGGCCAGCGGACCGTAGCTTACCTCGCGAACCATCTCCGGCGGCCAGTCCACCGCCTTGACACCCGCCCCCAGGTATCCACTGGGTGCCTTGCTCTCGCCACGGGCAGCCAGGGTGACAGGGACATCGATCTGCGCACCGTCACGCTCGACCCGCAGCATGATTTTGCTGTCCGGCTGCTTGCGCACGGTATCAACGACCTGCTGCCAGTCCTCGAGCGGGCGACCATCGAGCGCCAGCAAGCGGTCACCGGTCTTCAGGCCGGCCGCCTGGGCTGGCCCCTTCGGATCGAGCTCAGCCAGCACCGGCGGCAACGCCGGACGCCAAGGGCGAATACCCAGCGAATGAATCGGATCGGGCTCATCGGCCCCTTTCAGCCATTTATCCAGCGCCAGTTCGCGTGGCGAATCAGCCGTGGAACCCTGCTCACGGACCATTACCTGCAGGGAACCGCTTTCCCCCAGGCGACGGACCAATTGCAGATTCACCGCAGCCCAGCCGGTAGTCGGTTCGCCGTCGATGGCAACAATTTCCTGGCCCGGGCTCAACCCGGCCTTCGCGGCAATGCTGCCAGACTCGACTGCGCCGATGACCGGGCGCACCTGCTCGCTTCCCAGCATCGCCAGCGCCCAGAAGAACACCAAGGCCAGCAGGAAGTTGGCAATCGGTCCTGCCGCTACGATAGCAATACGCTGGCGGACAGATTTACGGTTGAAAGACTGATCGATCTGGTCGAGGGGAACTTCACCTTCGCGCTCGTCGAGCATTTTCACGTAGCCGCCCAACGGGATGGCGGCCACTACGAACTCGGTACCCTGCTTGTCGTGCCAGCGCAGCAACGGCATGCCAAAGCCCACGGAGAAACGCAGCACTTTGACCCCACAGCGACGCGCGACCCAAAAGTGGCCGAACTCGTGGAAGGTAACCAGCACACCCAAAGCGACCAGGGTGCCGACAATCATATAGAGCGCGCTCATCTACTTTCTCCGCAATCCTATCCGCTGCTGCATGGGTTCAATCTGTGCGCAGCACTTACCGCCCGTGACGACTCAACCATTGTCCGGCCAGTTCTCGCGCCTTCGCGTCCGCCGTGAACACTGCCTGCAGATCATTCACTACGACCACGGGCTCGAGATTCAATACTTCCTCGATGATACTCGCGATTTCCAGGTAACGTACCCGTCCGTCGAGAAATGCCGCCACAGCCACTTCGTTCGCAGCATTGAGCATGGCCGGCGCACTGTTACCGGCTTGCGCAGCCTGCCGGGCCAGCCGCAGACACGGGAAACGCTCTTCGTCGGGCGCCTCGAAATCCAGGCGGGCAATGGCAAACAGATCCAGTGGCGCCACGCCCGAGTCGATTCGTTCCGGCCACGCCAGCGCATTGGCGATCGGTGTACGCATGTCCGGGTTGCCCAGTTGAGCCAGCACGGACCCGTCCACATAATCGACCAGCGAATGAATCACGCTCTGCGGATGGATCACCACTTCGACCTGGGACGGCTGGGCATCGAACAGCCAGCAGGCCTCGATCAATTCGAGCCCTTTGTTCATCATGCTGGCCGAGTCGACAGAAATCTTGCGCCCCATGGACCAATTCGGGTGCGCGCACGCCTGATCAGGTGAAACATGCGCCAGTTCGGCCATGGGTGTCTGTCGGAACGGACCGCCGGAGGCTGTCAGTAAAATCCGACGCACCCCCACTTCGCCCAGGCCACGGGCGAAATCGCGCGGCATGCACTGGAAAATCGCGTTGTGCTCACTGTCGATCGGCAACAACACCGACCCACTCTTGCGCACTGCCTGCATGAACAGCGCACCGGACATGACCAGCGCTTCTTTGTTGGCCAGCAGAATTTTTTTGCCGGCCTCGACCGCTGCCAGTGTCGGACGCAAGCCTGCCGCACCGACAATCGCCGCCATGACCGCGTCGACTTCAGGATCGGCGGCCACCTGACACAGCCCCTCCTCACCCACCAGGACACGGGTGGCAAGGCCCGCAGCACGCAAATCGTCCTGCAGGCGTCGAGCCCCTGCCGCCTCGGGCACCACGGCGAAACGCGGGTTGTGACGTACGCAAAGCGCCAGCAACTCGCTCAAGCGCGTGTAACCGCTCAGGGCAAAAACCTGGTAACGCTCGGGATGACGAGCGATAACGTCAAGGGTGCTCAGGCCAATCGAGCCGGTAGCACCCAGAACGGTAATCTGCTGCGGGCGGCTCATGGAGCGGCCATCCACAGCAATACGGCAAACACCGGGATCGCAGCGGTCAGGCTGTCGATTCGATCCAGCACGCCACCGTGACCGGGCAACAGGTTACTGCTGTCCTTGATGCCTGACTGACGCTTGAACATGCTTTCGGTGAGGTCACCCACCACCGAGATAAACACGATCAAGGCCGCGCCGATCAGCCCCTTGAACAGCTCGGCAACGGTCCAGTCGCGGAAAAAGCCGACGAGCACGGTGATGACCAGACTCAGGGCCAGGCCTCCGTAGACGCCCTCCCAACTCTTGCCCGGACTGACCTGCGGCGCCAGCTTGCGCTTGCCGAAGGCCCGGCCGGAAAAGTAGGCGCCGATGTCAGCCCCCCACACCAGCACCATAACCGCCATGATCAGCCAGTTGCCCAGCGGGTACTGCTTGATCTGCACCAGACCTTGCCAGGCCGGCAGCAGGATCAGCAGACCGATCACCAGCTTGCAGGCCGCGCTGGCCCAATGCTCGCTGGAGCGTGGATAGGTCAGCACCAGCCACGTCGCAACACCCCACCAGAGCACCGAGGCACCCAGTACCCAGGGCGCCAGCCCCGGCACAAGGTGCATGACAAACAACATCAAGGCGACGACAGCGGCATAGGCGACACGGACTGGCTGAGCGGTAAAGCCCGCCAGGCGTGCCCATTCCCAGGCACCCAGCGTGACGACCAGCCCGATGAACAGCGCAAAACCGGAACCCTCGAGCAGAAAAAACCCGCACAGGGCTATCGGCAGCAGGATCAGCGCAGTGATGATTCGTTGTTTAAGCATTAAACCCGGGCTCCAGCTTCGACCTGCTCGCTCGTTTTACCGAAGCGGCGCTGGCGGGAAGCGAAATCGGCCAGCGCGTTACGCATGGCGTCGTGTTTGAAGTCCGGCCAGAACAGGTCGGAGAAGTACAACTCGGCATAAGCCAGCTGCCACAACAGGAAGTTGCTGATGCGGTGCTCACCCCCCGTGCGGATGCACAGGTCCGGCAACGGCAGATCACCGGTAGCCAGGCAGGTCTGCAACAACTCAGGGGTAATGTCCTCCGGACGCAGATGCCCGGCCTGGACTTCCCTTGCCAGTCGCTGCGCCGCTTGCGCGATATCCCATTGGCCGCCGTAGTTGGCGGCGATCTGCAGGACGAAACGATTGGCACCCGCGGTCATGGCCTCGGCTTCGCGCATCGCGGCCTGAAGCTCGGGATGAAAGCGCGAGCGGTCACCAATGATGCGCAAACTGATGTTGTTTTCGTCGAGGCGCTTGGCCTCGCGACGCAACGCCTTGAAGAACAGATCCATCAAGGCGCTGACCTCATCGGCGGGGCGCTGCCAGTTCTCGCTGGAGAACGCGAACAGGGTCAATACTTCGACCTTGGCCTCGGCACACACCTCAATAACCGCACGAACCGCATCCACACCCGCTTTATGCCCGGCGACACCCGGCATAAAGCGTTTTTTCGCCCAGCGATTATTACCATCCATGATGATCGCGACATGGCGCGGCACCGGGGACGGTGCAACCTGCTTGGTCTTTTCCATGAAAACGCGACCCTTATACGGCCATCAGGTCCGCTTCTTTTTGCTTGGTCGCCGCGTCGATATCGGCCTCTGCCTTGTCGGTGAGTTTCTGAATATCGGCAGCAGCACGACGCTCTTCGTCTTCGCTGATTTCCTTGTCCTTGACCAGTTTCTTCAGGTCACCCAGCGCGTCGCGACGGATGTTGCGCACGGCAACACGGGCATCCTCTGCAGCGCTGCGAGCCTGCTTGGTGAAGCCCTTGCGGGTTTCCTCGGTCAGGGCCGGCATGGAGATCAGCAGCAACTCACCCAGGTTCGTCGGGTTGAGGTTCAAGCCCGCGCTCTGGATCGCCTTGTCGACTGCCGCGAGCATGTTGCGCTCGAACGCCACGACCTGGAGGGTCCGGGAATCTTTCACAGTCACGTTGGCGACGCCGCTCAGCGGGGTGTCAGCACCGTAGTACGGCACCATCACGCTACCCAGAATACTCGGGTGAGCCTTGCCGGTACGGATCTGCCCAAAGGCGTGGGACAGAGACTCCAGGGACTTCTGCATGCGCTCTTGAGCGTCTTTCTTGATTTCGTTGATCATTGTTGGCCTTCCTCGATCAGGGTCCCTTCAGCGCCGCCATGTACGATGTTCAGCAGGGCGCCGGGCTTGTTCATGTTAAAGACGCGCAGCGGCATCTTGTGGTCGCGGCACAGGCAGATGGCCGTCAGATCCATCACACCCAGCTTGCGATCCAGTACTTCATCGTAGGTCAGATGATCGAACTTCTCGGCATGCGGGTCTTTGAATGGGTCGGCGGTGTAGACGCCATCGACCTTGGTCGCCTTGAGCACGACATCGGCATCGATTTCGATTGCACGCAGGCAGGCCGCCGAATCCGTCGTGAAGAACGGGTTACCGGTACCGGCAGCGAAAATCACTACATCCTTGGAGTTCAGGTGACGCATGGCCTTGCGGCGATCATAGTGATCAGTCACGCCAACCATGGAAATGGCCGACATGACGATGGCCGAGATGTTGGCACGCTCAAGCGCGTCGCGCATGGCCAGGGCGTTCATCACAGTGGCCAGCATGCCCATGTGGTCGCCCGTGACCCGATCCATGCCAGCCTTGCTCAGCGCTTCACCACGGAAAAGGTTGCCGCCGCCGATGACCAGACCCACCTGGACACCGATGCCGACCAGTTGACCAACTTCCAGGGCCATGCGATCCAGAACTTTCGGGTCGATCCCGAACTCTTCCGAGCCCATCAGGGCCTCGCCGCTGAGCTTGAGTAGAATGCGTTTATAGCGAGCCTGATAACCACTGCCCTGCTGAGCCATTGCGAATCTCTCCTGCGGCGTATTTTAAAAATTCTTTGCGAGCTGTTTTCAGCTGGCGTTCACTCTAGCTTGGTGCTGCTTCAGCGCCATCGGAACATGGCTTTGTAAGCCAGTTCCAACAGGAAACCAAATAAAAATTGGTACCCCATCTGAAAAGAGGCTGCGCGCGTGAGCGGGCAGCCTCTTCAGGGCGACAGTTAAAAAACCGTCTTATTGCTTGGCGGCAGCCAGCTGTGCGGCAACTTCTTCAGCGAAGTTGTCGACTGGCTTCTCGATGCCTTCGCCTACTTTGAAGTAAGTGAAGGAAACGATTTCAGCGCCGGCTTTCTTGGCCAGGGCACCCACGGTGATTTCCGGGTTCATGACGAAAGCTTGCTCAACCAGGCTGGCTTCGGCCAGGAACTTGGTGATACGGCCAGCGATCATCTTCTCGACGATTTCAGCTGGCTTGCCTTTCATCTTGTCTTCGTTCAGGGACAGGAAAACGCCCTTCTCGCGCTCGATGGCTTCTGGCGAAACCTGCGATGGCAGCAGGAACTCAGGGTTGCTTGCCGCCACGTGCATGGCGATCTCTTTGGCCAGCTGAACATCGCCGCCCTTGAGAACAACAGCAACACCGATCTTGTTACCGTGCAGGTAGGTGCCGACTACGTCACCTTCCACGCGTACCAGACGGCGGATGTTGACGTTTTCGCCAACTTTGGCAACCAGGGCTTCACGAGCAGGTTCCTGAGCGGCGATCAGCGGAGCTGCGTCGGTCAGTTTCTCGGCGAAAGCTTTTTCTACGCTGGCAGCAACGAAGTTTTTGAAGTCGTCTTGCAGGGCCAGGAAGTCGGTCTGCGAGTTAACTTCCAGCAGTACGGCGCACTTGTCGTCAGCCTTGATGGCGATAGCGCCTTCAGCGGCAACGTTGCCAGCTTTCTTGGCAGCCTTGATCGCGCCCGAAGCACGCATGTCATCAATGGCTTTTTCGATGTCGCCGCCAGCCTTGGTCAAGGCCTTTTTGCAATCCATCATGCCTTCGCCGGTACGCTCGCGCAGTTCTTTGACCAACGCTGCAGTAATCTCTGCCATTTCAAAATTCCTCTTGGATAGGTTATCAACCATTCCACCCGATCGAACGGGCGTTCAATTCTTCCCGAACCACCCTTGTTAGCTGCCGCACGTTACAGATAAAGCAGTGGGCGCCGACAAATGGTTTTCGAGGTGGCAAAAAGGGGGCCAAGCCCCCTTTTTGCTTACTGAGTCAACGCCAGGGCGTCAATTACTCAGCTGCAGCTGCCGGAGCTTCTTCAACGAAGACTTCGGTGCCGCCGGAAACGTTGTTGCGACCACGGATCACAGCGTCAGCCATCGAACCCATGTACAGCTGGATAGCGCGGATTGCGTCATCGTTGCCTGGGATGATGTAGTCAACGCCTTCCGGGCTGCTGTTGGTATCGACTACGCCGATAACCGGGATGCCCAGCTTGTTGGCTTCGGTGATCGCGATGCGCTCGTGATCAACGTCGATAACGAACAGAGCGTCTGGCAGACCGCCCATGTCCTTGATACCACCCAGGGAACGATCGAGCTTTTCCAGGTCACGGGAGCGCATCAGCGCTTCTTTCTTGGTCAGCTTGGCGAAAGTACCGTCTTCGGCTTGTACTTCAAGGTCACGCAGACGCTTGATGGAAGCACGGATGGTTTTGAAGTTGGTCAGCATGCCGCCCAACCAGCGGTGATCGACGTACGGCGAACCGCAACGTGCTGCTTCTTCAGCAACGATCTTGCCAGCGGAACGCTTGGTGCCGACGAACAGAATCTTGTTTTTGCCCTGGGCCAGACGCTCTACGAAAGTCAGAGCTTCGTTAAACATTGGCAGGGTTTTTTCAAGGTTGATGATGTGAATCTTGTTACGCGCGCCAAAAATGTACTTACCCATTTTCGGGTTCCAGTAACGGGTCTGGTGACCGAAGTGCACACCGGCCTTCAGCATATCGCGCATGTTGACTTGGGACATGATAGTTCCTTAATAAGTCGGGTTTGGCCTCCACGTATCCCAATGACCAACCAGCAGCTTCAGCTGAAGGCACCCAGGTCATCGTGTCGACACGTGTGTGGATTTAGGCTTTTCGGGACATCCCCGGAAAGCGGCGCATTTTATACCACAGGGCAGGCAAAAACGGAACCCGGATTATGAAATCCCGGCGCCGAGCCTTGGAATCCGCCAGCAATCCACCATTCTATAAGGAGAAGCGACGCACAGAGGCGCTGATTTGCGCTGATCGTCTGGTAGAATCGCATTTTTCAGGGCTGCGAAGTTCGATCGCGCAACGCCCTTTCCGTTTAGAAAGCGCCTTCGAGCGCAGAGAGAGCCTGTATGACCGTCACCCTCAAAACCCCCGAGGATATCGCCAAGATGCGTATCGCCGGCAAGCTGGCCGCCGATGTGCTGGAAATGATTGCCGAACATGTCAAGCCGGGCGTTACCACCGATCAACTGAACCAGATCTGCCACGACTATATCGTCAACGAGCAGAAGGCCATCCCTGCCCCGCTCAATTACAAGGGTTACCCGAAGTCGATCTGCACGTCGATCAACCACGTGGTCTGCCACGGCATCCCGAACGACAAGCCGCTCAAGGATGGCGACACACTGAACATCGACGTCACCGTCATCAAGGACGGTTACCACGGCGATACCAGCCGCATGTTCCACGTCGGCAGCGTGCCGGTCTGGGCCGAGCGCCTGTCCCAGGTCACCCAGGAATGCATGTACAAGGCGATTGAAATCGTCAAACCCGGCTGCCGCCTGGGCGACATCGGTGAAATCATCCAAAAGCACGCGGAAAAGAACGGCTTTTCGGTGGTTCGCGAGTTCTGTGGCCACGGCATCGGCAAGGTATTTCACGAAGAGCCGCAGATCCTGCACTACGGCCGTGCCGGTACCGGTATGGAATTGAAAGCCGGCATGACCTTCACCATCGAGCCGATGATCAACCAGGGCCGTGCCGACACCAAGGTATTGGGCGACGGCTGGACCGCGATTACCAAGGACCGCAAGCTGTCTGCCCAGTGGGAGCACACCCTGCTGGTGACCGAGACCGGTTACGAGATCTTCACCCTGCGCAGCGACGATACCATCGCACGCGTTTCGGCCTGAGTCCGACCAGCCGTTACCCAGCCTTATAGAAAGGAATGCCAATCGATGCCGCAGGTGGATCCCGAACTCTTCGACCGCGGCCAGTTCCAGGCTGAACTGGCCCTGAAGGCAAGCCCGATATCGGCCTTCAAGAAGGCCATCCGCCAGGCCCGGGAAGTGCTCGACTCGCGGTTTCGCAGCGGCCGGGACATTCGCAGGCTGATCGAGGATCGTGCCTGGTTCGTCGATAACATCCTGCAAAAGGCCTGGGATCAGTTTGACTGGAGCGAAGACGCCGACATTGCGCTGGTCGCGGTCGGCGGCTACGGCCGCGGCGAACTGCACCCTTACTCCGATATCGATTTGCTGATCCTGCTGGACAGTGCAGACCATGAAATTTTCCGCGACTCCATCGAGCGCTTCCTGACCCTGCTGTGGGACATTGGCCTGGAAGTAGGACAGAGCGTTCGCTCGGTCGAGGAATGCGCCGTCGAGGCACGCGCCGACCTGACGGTAGTCACCAACCTGATGGAAAGCCGCACCATTACCGGCCCGGAGCACCTGCGCCAGCGCATGCTGGATGTCACCAGCACCGCGCACATGTGGCCGAGCAAGGACTTTTTCCTGGCCAAGCGCGCCGAGCAGAAAGCCCGCCATCACAAGTACAACGACACCGAGTACAACCTGGAGCCCAACGTCAAAGGCTCGCCCGGCGGATTACGGGACATCCAGACGATTCTGTGGGTGGCCCGTCGCGAGTATGGCACCCTGAACCTGCGAGCACTGGCCGGCGAAGGCTTCCTGGTCGAAAGCGAAAACGCCCTGCTGGCGTCTTCCCAGGAGTTTCTGTGGAAGGTTCGCTACGCCCTGCACATGCTCGCCGGCCGCGCTGAAGACCGCCTGCTGTTCGATCACCAGCGCACCATCGCCGGACTGCTGGGCTTCGAGGGCAATGACGTCAAGCAAGCCATCGAAAGCTTCATGCAGCAGTATTACCGGGTGGTCATGAGCATCGCCCAGCTCAGCGACCTGATCATCCAGCACTTCGAGGAAGTCATCCTCGCACCGGAAGACGAAGCGCCGCCGCAACCGATCAACTCGCGATTCCAGCTGCACGACGGCTACATCGAGGCGCGCAACAACAATGTGTTCCGCCGCACGCCATTCGCCATGCTGGAAATCTTTGTGCTGATGGCCCAGCAGCCGGAAATCAAAGGCGTGCGCGCCGACACCATTCGTCTGTTGCGCGAACACCGCCATCTGATCGACGACGATTTTCGCAACGATATCCGCAACACCAGCCTGTTCATCGAGCTGTTCAAGTGCAAGATCGGCATTCACCGCAATCTGCGGCGGATGAACCGTTACGGCATTCTCGGGCGTTATCTGCCGGAGTTCGGCCTGATCGTCGGGCAGATGCAACACGACCTGTTTCACATCTATACGGTCGATGCGCACACCCTGAACCTGATCAAACACCTGCGTAAATTGCAGTACACCCAGGTGTCGGAAAAATTCCCGTTGGCCAGCAAGGTCATGGGCAAGCTGCCCAAGCCCGAACTGATCTACCTGGCCGGTCTATACCATGACATCGGCAAGGGCCGGCATGGCGATCACTCGGAGATCGGCGCGGTCGATGCCGAAACCTTTTGCCAGCGCCATCAGTTGCCGGTGTGGGACAGTCGCCTGATCGTCTGGCTGGTGCAATACCATTTGGTCATGTCGACCACTGCCCAGCGCAAGGACCTGTCCGACCCGCAGGTAATCCACGATTTTGCCCACGCCGTCGGCGATGAAACCCGCCTCGATTATTTGTATGTGCTGACCGTCGCCGACATCAACGCCACCAACCCGACCCTGTGGAATTCCTGGCGTGCCAGCCTGTTGCGCCAACTCTATACCGAGACCAAGCGCGCCCTGCGCCGCGGCCTGGAAAACCCGGTGGACCGCGAAGAGCAGATCCGCCAGACCCAGAGCGCAGCCCTGGACATTCTCGTGCGTGGCGGCACCGATCCGGACGACGTCGAGCAACTGTGGTCGCAATTGGGCGATGACTACTTCCTGCGCCACACCGCCGGCGACGTTGCCTGGCACAGTGATGCGATCCTCCAGCAACCGGCTGACGGCGGGCCGCTGGTGTTGATCAAGGAAACCACCCAGCGCGAGTTCGAAGGCGGTACGCAGATCTTCATCTATGCGCCGGACCAGCACGACTTCTTCGCCGTGACCGTGGCGGCGATGGACCAGCTCAACCTGAACATTCACGACGCCCGGGTCATCACCTCCAGCAGCCAGTTCACCCTCGACACCTACATCGTGCTCGATACCGACGGCGATTCGATCGGCGACAACCCGGCGCGGGTCAAACAGATCCGCGATGGCCTGACAGAAGCCTTGCGCAACCCGGACGACTACCCGACGATCATCCAGCGCCGGGTGCCACGCCAGCTCAAGCACTTCGCCTTTGCACCGCAGGTGACGATCCACAACGACGCCCAACGCCCGGTGACTGTGCTGGAGCTCACGGCTCCCGACCGCCCGGGCCTGCTGGCGCGAATCGGCACGATATTCCTGGAGTTCGACCTGTCGCTGCAGAACGCCAAGATTGCCACCCTGGGCGAACGGGTGGAGGACGTGTTCTTCATTACCGACGCAAATAATCAGCCGCTGTCCGACCCGCTGCTGTGCAGCCGCTTGCAGGATGCAATCGTCGAGCAATTGAGCGTCAACCAGGAACCCGATATCAAACTGTCGCGCATCAGCATCTGAATCAACAAATTTCCCACTGTGAAAGCAGATTTCTGTGGCGAGGGGGCTTGCCCCCGTTGGGCTGCGAAGCGGCCCTAAAACCTCAAGCGCGGTCTATCAGATAAACCGCATATCATGGTTTTACGACTGCTACGCAGTCGAACGGGGGCAAGCCCCTTCGCCACGCAGGCCTGCCTCCACACTGAACGAGGCCCCCGATGAACAACGCTCTGACCCAGCTCCAGCCCTACCCGTTCGAAAAGCTCCGTGCCCTGCTCGGCAGCGTCACGCCAAACCCGGACAAACGCGCCATCGCACTGTCCATCGGCGAGCCGAAACACCGCTCGCCGAGCTTTGTCGCCGAGGCCATGGCCAGCAACCTGGATCAGATGGCGGTGTATCCGACCACCCTCGGCATCCCGGCCCTGCGTGAAGCTATCGCCGCCTGGTGCGAGCGTCGCTTCAACGTACCTGGCGGCTGGATCGACCCCGCGCGCAACGTCCTGCCGGTCAACGGCACCCGTGAAGCCCTGTTTGCCTTCACTCAGACCGTGGTCAACCGGGGCGACGACGCACTGGTCGTGAGCCCGAACCCCTTCTACCAAATCTACGAAGGCGCCGCGTTCCTCGCCGGGGCCAAGCCGCACTACCTGCCGTGCCTGGATGAAAACGGCTTCAACCCGGACTTCGACGCGGTATCGCCAGACATCTGGAAACGCTGCCAGATCCTGTTCCTGTGCTCGCCGGGCAACCCGACCGGCGCGCTGATCCCGGTCGAAACCCTGAAAAAACTGATCGCCCTGGCCGACGAACACGACTTCGTGATCGCCGCCGACGAGTGCTACAGCGAACTGTACTTCGACGAGCAGACCCCACCGCCAGGCTTGCTCAGCGCCTGCGTGGAACTGGGCCGTAAAGACTTCAAGCGTTGCGTGGTGTTCCACAGCCTGTCCAAGCGCTCCAACCTGCCAGGCCTGCGTTCGGGCTTTGTCGCCGGTGATGCCGACATCCTCAAGGGCTTCCTGCTCTATCGCACCTACCATGGCTGCGCAATGCCGGTGCAGACGCAACTGGCCAGCGTTGCAGCATGGAACGACGAAGTGCACGTGCGGGCCAACCGTACGCTGTATCGGGAGAAGTATGATGCGGTGCTGGCAATCCTGAGCCCGGTGATGGATGTACAACGCCCGGATGGCAGCTTCTACCTGTGGCCGAATGTGGCCGGCGACGATGCCGCCTTCTGCCGTGACCTGTTCGAGCAGGAACATGTGACCGTGGTGCCGGGTTCCTACCTGTCGCGGGATGTCGATGGCATCAATCCGGGCGCAGGGCGTGTGCGCATGGCGTTGGTTGCACCGCTGGCCGAATGTGTGGAAGCGGCAGAACGTATTCGCGACTTCATCCTGCGCCGCAAATAACCGCCTGCGTTATTTCACCTGACCGAGCTTGGCTTCACTCAGGTCCAGCTCGCCCAGCACCTCACGCAACACGTCATCGCCAATCTGGTGATGACGGCTGAGGCTGTACAACTCCAGGCGCTGCGCCCGCAGCGCTTTCAAACGCAGGCGCCGTTCGAGCAAGTCCATCTGCAAGGCCAAGGCCTGGGCTTCTGCCGAGTCATTGAAGATATCCAGTTGGTGCCGATATTCGGACATGATCCGCGCTTTCAGCTCTGCGGCCAGCGCTGCCTGGGCCGCATCCTGAGGGCCGGCCTCTTCGGATTCCAGCGCATGAATGGCCGCCTCGGCGGTTTTACGCCAGGCCTCGCGTATTTCATTGCGACGCTTGTCGTCGGGGCTTTTATCGATACCGCGCAACAACAGCGGCAGAGCGATACAGGCGGCGATCAGCGACAACAGGATCACACCGGCGGCGATGAAAATCAGTAGATCACGCTCCGGGAACGCCACCCCACCCATCAGCAACGGCACCGACATCACACCGGCCAGCGTCACCGCTCCGCGCACCCCGCCCACGGTCAGCAACCAGCAAGACCGCGCAGTCGGCAACTGGGTCATTTCACCCTTGCCGCGCAGACGCCGCAGAAGGATCGACGCTCGCCAGATGCTCTGCACCCAGACATACCGCAGTGCCAATAGCACCAGGAAAATCGCCACCACGTCAAAGCAGCGATACAGCAGCGTCGGCCACAGCGAGGTTTCGTGGCTGGCCACCGCTTTGATGATGTCCGGCAGTTGCAAGCCCAGCAGCAGGAAGATCAGGCCGTTGAAGGCGAACTCCAGCAACGACCAGACGCTGCGATTGAGCAAGCGCGTATTGGTCTGGCGCGGCAGCAGGTCGAGCCAGCTCTGCATCATGCCCGCCGCCACCGCCGACAGAATGCCCGACACTTCCACGCGCTCGGCCAGCACGTAGGCGGCGAACGGCAGCAACAACATGAACACCACATGGGTCGCCGGATCATCCCAGCCGCGGGCTATCATCCAGGCGCGCAAGCGCCCGACCAGCCAACTCAAGGCCACGCCGACAGCCAGGCCGCCGACGGCCACCAGCACGAACGTAACGCTGGCAGTGGCCAGGGAGAACACACCTGTCACAGCCGCCACCAGGGCAAACTTGAACGTCACCAGGCCCGAGGCGTCGTTCATCAGCGCCTCGCCCTGCAACATGTGCATCAAGGGCGTCGGCAAACGGTTCTGGGAGATCGCCGAGACTGCCACGGCGTCGGTGGGCGACAACACGGCCGCCAGGGCGAAGGCGACGGGCAACGGTATGCTCGGCAACAGCCAGTGGATGAAATATCCCGCACCGACCACGGTAAACAACACCAACCCCACGGCCAGGGTCAGAATCGGCCCGCGCAAACGCCAGAATTCGCGCTTGGGCATGCGCCAGCCGTCAGAGAACAGCAGCGGCGGCAGGAACAGAAACAGGAACAACTCCGGATCAAGGGCCACATGTAACCCCAGCGTCGGCCAGGCGAGCAAGGCTCCGGCGGCGATTTGCACCAGTGGCAACGGCAACGGCACCACCCGTCCGATCAGGCGTGAAACGCCAACCAGCATCAGCAGGATCAGGACGGTGTAGGCGGTTTGCATAAATCTCGGATCCCGGACAATCGACAGCGCACAAGTGCCATATTAGCCGCATAGACTGCGCCTGACCGTTGCACCATTGTCGCACAGGCTTGTACAGGTCCTGCGTACGAATGACATATCCACCACAGCCGACGCGAAACCGTCCGGTCATGGCATAATCCGTCACCGTTTATTCGACAGTACCTGCAAAGGGGGCAATTCCTTGACCGCTTCAAGCAAAACGTTGCACCTTTTCGGCATCAAAGCCTGCGACACCATGAAAAAGGCGCGCACCTGGCTCGATGAACACGCCGTCAGCTACGACTTCCATGATTACAAAACGGCCGGTATCGACCGTGAACACCTGACCCAATGGTGCGACGAGCACGGCTGGCAGGTGGTGTTGAACCGTGCAGGTACGACCTTTCGCAAACTCGAAGACGAACGCAAAGCCGATCTCGACCAGACGAAAGCCATCGAACTGATGCTCGCACAACCCTCGATGATCAAGCGCCCGGTGCTTGATCTCGGTGACCGAACCCTGATTGGCTTCAAGCCTGATATCTACGCGGCCGCGCTCAAGTAAGCAGCCCGTTCAATTTTGTTAGAGGTATACACATGTCCACTACCCTGTTCAGCCTGGCCTTCGGCGTCGGCACCCAAAACCGTCAAGGTGCATGGCTGGAAGTGTTTTACGCCGCACCTGTTCTCAATCCTTCGGCTGAAGTCATCGCCGCCATCGCGCCTGTTCTGGGTTACACCGAAGGCAATCAGGCGATCGCGTTCAGCACCGCCCAGGCCTCGCAACTGGCTGAAGCGCTCAAAGGCGTCGACGCTGGCCAGGCAGCCTTGCTGACCCGTCTGGCCGAAAGCCACAAACCGCTGGTCGCCACGTTGCTTGCCGAAGACGCCCAGCTGTCGTCCACCCCTGAGGCCTACCTCAAGCTGCACCTGCTGAGCCATCGCCTGGTCAAGCCCCATGGCCTGAACCTGGCCGGGATCTTCCCGTTGCTGCCGAACGTGGCCTGGACCAGCCAGGGCGCGATCGACCTGGCCGAACTGGCCGAGCACCAGCTTGAAGCCCGCCTGCGCGGCGAACTGCTGGAAGTGTTCTCGGTGGACAAGTTCCCGAAAATGACTGACTACGTGGTTCCGGCCGGCGTGCGTATCGCTGATGCGTCGCGTATCCGCTTGGGCGCCTACGTCGGCGAAGGCACCACCGTGATGCACGAAGGTTTCGTCAACTTCAACGCAGGCACCGAAGGCCCGGGCATGATCGAAGGCCGCGTGTCGGCGGGCGTGTTCGTCGGCAAGGGTTCGGACCTGGGCGGCGGTTGCTCGACCATGGGCACCCTGTCCGGTGGCGGCAACATCGTGATCAAGGTCGGCGAAGGCTGCCTGATCGGCGCGAACGCCGGTATCGGTATCCCGTTGGGCGACCGCAACACCGTCGAGTCGGGCCTGTACGTGACCGCCGGCACCAAGGTTGCCCTGCTGGACGCCAACGACAACCTGGTCAAAGTGGTCAAAGCCCGTGAACTGGCCGGTCAGACCGACCTGCTGTTCCGCCGCAATTCGCAGACCGGTGCCGTGGAGTGCAAAACCCACAAATCGGCCATCGAACTGAACGAAGCGCTGCACGCTCACAACTAAGCGTCGCATGATCCCCTGTGGGAACAAGCTTGTGTCAAGGGGGCTTATGTGGCGAGGGGGCTTGCCCCCGTTGGACTACGCAGTAGTCCCGGGCCATTGCCATGAGCATGGGGCCGCTCCGCGGCCCAACGGGGGCAAGCCCCCTCGCCACAAGGTCCCTTCACCACACAGGCTCGGTCCCACAAGGTCCGACGTACACTCGCCCAAGTTCATAGGGCCGAACACATGATGATTCCCTCTCCCTGGCGCGCCGATTTTCCGGCCATCGCCGCCCTGCAACGGCAAGGCCAGACCTATCTGGACAACGCCGCTACCACGCAAAAACCGCAAGCCCTGCTCGATGCCCTGGCGCATTACTACGCCAACGGCGCGGCCAATGTGCATCGTGCCCAGCACCTGCCCGGTGCCCACGCCACCCAGGCGTTCGAGGATAGCCGCAGCAAAGTGGCACAATGGCTCAATGCCGGTGACAGCGGACAGATTGTCTTTACCCACGGTGCGACCTCCGCGCTGAATCTCCTGGCCTACGGCCTGGAGCATCTATTCAATCCGGGCGATGAGATTGTCATCAGCGCCCTGGAGCACCACGCCAACCTGCTGCCATGGCAACAACTGGCGCACCGTCGCGATCTGAGGCTGGTGATCCTGCCGCTCAATCCCGACGGTGTGATCGACCTGGAACTCGCCACCCGCCTGATCACCCCCCGCACACGCCTGCTGGCGGTCAGTCAGTTGTCCAATGTAATCGGTGCCTGGCAACCACTGGGGCAATTGCTGGCACTGGCCAAGTCGCACAACGCGCTGACCGTAATCGACGGCGCGCAAGGCGTGGTCCACGGCCGCCACGACGTGCAGGCGCTGGGCTGCGACTTCTATGTCTTCTCCAGCCACAAACTCTATGGGCCGGATGGGCTGGGCGTACTCTTCGGGCGCAATGAGGCGCTGCAGCTGCTGCGGCCCTGGCAGTTCGGCGGTGAAATGGTGCTGGATGCCAATTACCACGATGCACGCTTTCACCCGGCCCCTTTGGGCTTCGAGGCCGGAACGCCGCCGATCGCCAGCGTGATTGGTCTGGGTGCAACCCTGGACTATCTGGCCGGACTCGATCAGGACGCCGTGTCCGCCCACGAGGCGGCGTTGCATGACTACCTGCTCAAGGGCCTGCAATCGCGCAATGGCATACGCCTGCTGGGCAAACCGCAACTGGCGCTGGTCAGTTTCACCGTCGAGGCTGTGCATAACTCTGACCTGGCGCATTTGCTGACCGAGCAAGGCATCGCCGTGCGCGCCGGTCATCACTGCGCCATGCCGCTGCTGAAAAGCTTCGAACTGGCCGGAGCAATCCGGGTGTCACTGGCGCTGTACAACGACTCCGCCGACCTGGAACGATTCTTCGAGGCGCTGGATCAGGCACTGGAGTTACTGCGATGAACCTGCCTGCCGATGCCGTAAAGGCGCTCGAAACCTTTCAGGCCGCCGCCGGCTGGGAACAGCGGGCACGCCTGTTGATGCAATGGGGCGAGCGTCTGCCTGCGTTGAGCGCCGAAGACATGTGCGAAGCCAACCGGGTGCATGGCTGCGAAAGCCAGGTCTGGCTGGTAGGGCAATTGCGCGATGGCCGTTGGCAGTTCAATGCCAACAGTGATGCGCGGCTGATTCGCGGGCTGGTGGCGTTGCTGCTGGCGCGGGTCAACGGACTGTCGGTGGCCGAATTGCAACAGGTGGATTTGCCGGACTGGTTCAATCAGTTGGGCCTGGGGCGGCAGTTGTCCCAGTCGCGCAGCAATGGCCTGAATGCGGTGCTTAAGCGGATGACGGAGTTGGCTGGTTAAACGTCATCGCGAGCAGGCTCGCTCCCGCATTGGAATGCATTGCCCTGTGGAAGCGAGCCTGCTCGCGATGAGGCTATCAGCCCAACCAGCTAAACTTGAGGCTTTATCCGCTCCGACGGGCGCCGCACCCCGGCAACGATCTTATCCACCGCCTTGGTCGCCGCGACCATGCCGAAGGTCGCCGTCACCATCATCACCGCCCCAAACCCGCCGGCGCAGTCGAGTTTCACGCCGTCGCCGACAAAACTCTTCTGCAGACAAATGCTGCCGTCAGGTTTCGGATAGCGCAGTTGCTCGGTGGAAAACACACACGGCACGCTGTAATGGCGAGTCACGGTGCGTGAAAAACCATAGTCGCGGCGCAAAGTGGAGCGCACTTTCGAGGCCAGCGGATCATTGAAGGTGCGGTTCAAATCGCAGACCTGGATCAAGGTCGGGTCGATCTGTCCGCCCGCGCCGCCGGTGGTGATGATCTGGATCTTGCGGCGTTTGCACCAGGCGATCAGCGCCGCCTTGGCGTTGACGCTGTCAATGCAGTCGATCACGCAATCGATGTTCGGCGTAATGTACTCAGCCATGGTCTCGCGGGTGACGAAATCCGCCACCGCATGCACCGTGCAGTCCGGGTTGATGCCGCGCAGGCGCTCGGCCATCACCTCGACCTTGGGTTTGCCGACCGTGCTGTCCAGCGCGTGCAACTGGCGGTTGGCGTTACTGACGCAAACATCGTCGAGATCAAACAGCGAAATCTCGCCCACGCCGCAACGGGCCATGGCTTCTGCCGCCCAGGAACCCACACCGCCCACGCCGACTATCGCCACATGGGCCGCGCGCAGACGCTCCAGGCCTTCGATGCCATACAAACGGGCAATGCCAGCAAACCGCGGATCTTCTGTACTCATGACCATTACCCCAAAAACCGGCGCGCATTATAGGGCCGTCCGCGGCCAAGAGCATCTTTTGGGCTATGAACGGGCGCGTCATTGCCTTTGATAAGACTACATCGAACGAAGAATTGAACTACATGCTCTAAGGAAAGAACTTAAGTCGACTTGGAGTGCCCAACGTCCGGCATTTCCCTGTGCGATGTAAGTTCAGTGAGCTGCCGGTGTAGGAAGCGCGCCCTTGTGCGGCCGCCGACCGTTCTTTTGTTCCACATTCCTTGGAACCCGAAATAGCTATGTCATCGCGTAAATTTGGACTCAACCTGGTCGTGGTGCTCGCCATCGCCGCCTTGTTTACCGGCTTCTGGGCGCTGATCAATCGCCCGGTCACCGCACCCAACTGGCCGGAACAGATCTCCGGCTTTTCGTACTCGCCGTTCCAGCAAGGCCAATTTCCACAGAAGGAGCAGTATCCGACCGACGATCAGATGCGCCGCGACCTGGAGATCATGAGCAAGTTGACGGACAACATCCGCACTTACTCGGTCGACGGCACGCTGGAAAACATTCCGAAACTGGCGGAAGAGTTCGGCCTGCGGGTGACGCTGGGGATCTGGATCAGCCCGGACCAGGAACGCAATGAACGCGAGATCAACCGTGCCATCGAAATCGCCAATTCCTCGCGCAGCGTGGTTCGTGTGGTGGTCGGCAACGAAGCGATCTTCCGCAAGGAAATCAGCGCCGCCGAGTTGGGCATGATCCTTGATCGCGTCCGCGCTGCCGTGAAGGTACCGGTCACCACCTCCGAGCAGTGGCACGTCTGGGAAGAACACCCGGAACTGGCCAGGCACGTCGACCTGATCGCCGCGCACGTCCTGCCTTATTGGGAGTTCATCCCGATGGACAAGGCCGGGCAGTTCGTTCTCGACCGCGCTCGCGACCTGAAAAAGATGTTCCCGAAAAAGCCGCTGCTGCTGTCCGAAGTGGGCTGGCCGAGCAACGGCCGCATGCGCGGTGGCGCCGACGCGTCGCCGGCAGACCAGGCCATCTACCTGCGCACCCTGGTGAACAAACTCAACCGTCAGGGCTTCAACTACTTCGTGATCGAAGCGTTTGACCAGCCGTGGAAAGCCAGTGACGAAGGTTCCGTTGGCGCCTACTGGGGCGTGTTCAACGCCGCACGCCAGCAGAAGTTCAACTTCGAAGGCCCGGTAGTGGCGATTCCGCAATGGCGCGTGCTGGCCATCGGCTCCGTCGTGCTGGCCCTGTTGTCCCTGACCCTGCTGATGATCGACGGCTCGGCCCTGCGCCAACGCGGCCGCACCTTCCTGACCTTTATCGCGTTCCTCTGCGGTTCGGTGCTGGTCTGGATCGGTTATGACTACAGCCTGCAATACAGCACCTGGTTCAGCCTGACCGTGGGGTTCCTGCTCGCCCTTGGTGCGCTCGGGGTGTTCATCGTGTTGCTGACCGAAGCCCATGAACTGGCAGAAGCGGTGTGGGTGCACAAGCGCCGGCGCGAGTTCCTGCCGGTGGAAGGCGACTCCAGCTACCGCCCGAAAGTGTCGATTCACGTGCCCTGCTACAACGAGCCGCCGGAGATGGTCAAACAGACCCTCAACGCCCTGGCCAACCTCGACTATCCGGACTTCGAAGTCCTGATCATCGATAACAACACCAAGGACCCGGCGGTCTGGGAGCCGGTGCGCGACTACTGCGCCACCCTCGGCCCGCGCTTCAAGTTCTTCCACGTCGCCCCACTGGCCGGCTTCAAGGGCGGCGCGCTGAACTACCTGCTTCCGCACACCGCCAAGGACGCCGAAGTGATTGCCGTGATCGACTCGGATTACTGCGTCGACCGCAACTGGCTCAAGCACATGGTGCCGCACTTCGCCGATCCGAAAATTGCCGTGGTGCAGTCGCCGCAGGACTATCGCGACCAGAACGAAAGCACCTTCAAGAAGCTCTGCTATGCCGAATACAAGGGCTTCTTCCATATCGGCATGGTCACCCGCAACGACCGTGACGCTATCATCCAGCACGGCACCATGACCATGACCCGGCGCTCGGTGCTCGAAGAGCTGGGCTGGGCCGACTGGTGCATCTGCGAGGATGCCGAACTGGGCCTGCGCGTGTTCGAGAAAGGCCTGTCGGCGGCGTATTACCACACCAGCTACGGCAAAGGCTTGATGCCCGATACCTTTATCGACTTCAAGAAACAGCGCTTCCGCTGGGCCTACGGGGCGATTCAGATCATCAAGCGCCACACCGCCAGCCTGCTGCGCGGCAAGGACACCGAGCTGACCCGCGGCCAGCGCTACCACTTCCTCGCGGGCTGGTTGCCGTGGGTCGCCGATGGCATGAACATCTTCTTCACTGTCGGCGCGCTGCTGTGGTCGGCAGCGATGATCATCGTGCCGCAGCGGGTGGATCCGCCGCTGCTGATTTTCGCCATCCCGCCATTGGCACTGTTCGTGTTCAAGGTGGCCAAGATCATTTTCCTCTACCGTCGAGCGGTCGGGGTCAATCTCAAGGATGCCTTCTGCGCGGCGCTGGCCGGGCTGGCCTTGTCCCATACCATTGCCAAAGCGGTGTTGTACGGCTTCTTCACCAGCAGCATTCCGTTCTTCCGCACACCGAAGAATGCCGATAACCATGGCTTCTGGGTGGCGATTTCCGAGGCCCGGGAAGAGATGTTCATCATGCTGCTGCTGTGGGGCGCGGCACTGGGGATCTTCCTGGTCAACGGCCTGCCGAGCAACGACATGCGCTTCTGGGTCATCATGTTGCTGGTGCAGTCGCTGCCGTACGTGGCGGCGCTGATCATGGCGTTCCTGTCGTCGCTGCCAAAACCTTCTGTCGAGGCGCAAACCGCACCAGCGGTCTAAATCTCTGCGGATGCACTAAACGGCGGCCAATGGTCGCCGTTTTGCTTTAAGATAACCGCCATTTTGCGGGGCTTGGCGTGCCTCGGCTTGCCGATCGAAGCCAATACCTGTGGGAGCGGGCTTGCTCGCGAATGCGTTGTAACAGTCGAGGAGTATGTTGACTGATACACCGCATTCGCGAGCAAGCCCGCTCCCACACTAAAAGCCCAAGCCCATACCTCAAGTTTCCGGAGTTTTCCATGACGGCCCACGCCGACCTTTCGCCGACCCTCCAACTCGCCATCGACCTGATCCGCCGTCCATCCGTGACGCCGCTCGACGCCGATTGCCAGAAGCAGATGATGCAGCGCCTGGGCGATGCCGGTTTCACCCTGGAACCGATGCGCATCGAAGATGTGGATAACTTCTGGGCCACCCACGGCCAGGACGACGGTCCGGTGCTGTGCTTCGCCGGCCACACCGACGTGGTCCCGACCGGCCCGGTGGCGGCCTGGCAGATCGAACCGTTCAACGCACTGATCGACGAACACGGCATGCTCTGTGGCCGTGGCGCGGCTGACATGAAAGGCAGCCTCGCCGCCATGACCGTCGCCTCCGAGCGTTTTGTCACCGACTACCCGAATCACAAGGGCAAGGTCGCCTTCCTGATCACCAGCGACGAAGAAGGCCCGGCGCACCACGGCACCAAGGCAGTGGTTGAGCGCCTGGCCGCACGCAATGAGCGCCTGGACTGGTGCATCGTCGGCGAACCGTCGAGCACCACCCTGGTCGGTGACGTGGTCAAGAACGGTCGTCGCGGCTCCCTCGGCGCCAAGCTGACTGTACGCGGCATTCAGGGTCACGTGGCCTATCCGCATCTGGCGAAGAACCCGATCCACCTCACAGCTCCGGCGTTGGCGGAACTCGCCGCCGAGCATTGGGACCACGGCAACGATTTCTTCCCGCCGACCAGTTTCCAGATCTCCAACGTCAATTCCGGCACCGGAGCGACCAACGTGATCCCCGGCGACCTGATCGCGGTGTTCAACTTCCGCTTCTCCACCGAGTCCACCGTCGAAGGCCTGCAAAAGCGCGTCGCCGACATCCTCGACAAGCACGGCCTGGACTGGCACATCGACTGGGCACTGTCCGGCCTGCCGTTCCTCACCGAGCCGGGCGCTCTGCTCGACGCGGTGTCGTCGAGCATCAAGGACATCACCGGTCGTGACACCAAGGCCTCCACCAGCGGCGGCACCTCCGACGGGCGCTTCATCGCGACCATGGGCACGCAAGTGGTCGAGCTGGGCCCGGTCAACGCGACGATTCACCAGGTCAATGAGCGGGTACTGGCGGCTGATCTCGATGTGTTGACCGAAATCTACTACCAGACCCTGATCAAGTTGCTCGCCTGATGCTCGCGTGTCCGATCTGCAGTGAACCGCTGAGCGCGGTGGATAACGGCGTGGCGTGTCCCGCCGGGCATCGGTTCGACCGCGCGCGCCAGGGCTACCTGAACCTGCTGCCGGTGCAGCACAAGAACAGCCGTGACCCTGGGGATAACCAGGCAATGGTCGAGGCCCGCCGTGACTTCCTCAACGCCGGCCATTACGCACCGGTGGCCAGGCGCCTGGCGGAGCTGGCTGCGGGTTATGCGCCACAGCGCTGGCTCGACATCGGTTGTGGCGAGGGTTACTACACCGCGCAGATCGCCGAGGCCTTGCCGAACGCCGACGGATACGCCCTGGACATTTCCCGGGAAGCGGTGAAGCGTGCCTGCAAACGCAACCCGGCAATTACCTGGTTGATCGCCAGCATGGCCCGGGTGCCGCTGGCATCGGCCAGCTGCCAGTTCCTGGCCAGTGTTTTCAGCCCGCTGGACTGGCAGGAGGCCAAACGCCTGCTCAGCCCCGGCGGCGGCCTGATGAAGGTCGGCCCGACCAGCGGCCACCTGATGGAATTGCGCGAGCGGCTGTACGACGAAGTACGCGAGTACATCGACGACAAGCATCTGGACCTGGTGCCGGACGGCATGCAGCTGCAACACAGCGAGATCCTGGAGTTCAAGCTGACGCTTGCCCATGGTCAGGATCGCGCCAACCTGCTGGCCATGACGCCCCACGGCTGGCGCGCCAGCGCTGAACGCCGGGCAGCGGTCATCGAGCAGGCTGAGCCGTTCGAGGTCACCGTGTCGATGCGCTACGATTATTTCGTTCTTCAACCCTAATATTGGCCTTGAGCATCCGCTTGAGCCCGGCTAAATCCGCGAATGGATTTTTCAGACACGCAGTGAGGACATCCATGCGCCAACCCGATATCGAGATTTACCTGAAAGACGCCGACGTCGACCACAAAGCCATCTCGGCTTGGCTCGGTGCGGCATTGGGCCCGTGCAGCGACTGGGTGCAGAGAGGCCAGACCTACAAGTGCAAGGCTGGCAACGTGCCAGTGACCTGGCTACCCAAGGCCGTGGGCAAATGGAACAGCCTGTACCTTGAAAGCGACCAGACCCCGTGGGAAGACGACATCGCCTGCGCCCGCGCCGCGTTTGTCGCGCTGAACGTCGAAGTGCGCTGCGCACCAGGTAGCTGGGTCGAAGAAGAAGGTGAAGAAACAGCGGATCGCTGGATACGCATCAGCGCCGATGGTGAAGAAGAGATCACCTGGAAAACTGCTTAAAGCAGAGCGACACCGAGCAGGATGTGGGAGCGGGCTTGCTCGCGAATGCGGTGCGTCAGTAGAGATCAATGCTGACTGACGCACCGCATTCGCGAGCAAGCCCGCTCCCACAATGGTTTTGGGTGAGCTGATGAGTGGGTTTACAGCCCGACGACGTCTTCGGCCTGCAAACCCTTCTCGCCCGTCACCACGGCATATTCAACCTGCTGCCCTTCAGCCAGCGAGCGGTGCCCTTCGCCGCGAATTGCGCGGTAATGCACGAACACGTCCACCCCGTCCTCGCGCTGAATGAAGCCGTAGCCTTTGGCGTCGTTGAACCACTTCACGTTGCCTGTTTCGCGCGTTGCCATGAATCAGTACCCCCTTATTTTTATTTTGAGCGTCGGAGTATATGACAGCCGTCAAAACTCTCAACTCAACTTTACTTAGCCGCTTTTTTGCCGATTTTCGGCGAATACGGCACACTATCGCCCACCCGAGCATTTGCTCGGTTTTATTCACTCACGCAGAAGCCGTATGACCCGTTCCCCGTTCCGCCGTCTTGTGTTTGGCACACTGCGCCGACTTTTGTACCTCTGGGTTCGCTCGGAGACGATCAATCAGTCGTCGTTCACCCTTAACCTCGACCGCAGTCGCCCGGTGTTCTACGTCCTGCAAAACCCTTCACTGAGCGACCTCGCCGTGGTCGACAGCGAATGCACCAAGGCCGGCCTGCCGCGCCCGGTGCTGCCGGTCTCGGTGGGCGGCCTGGTGGAACCGGCGGCGTTCTTCTACTTGACCCCGGATCCCGACTGGCTCGGCCGCCAGGACAAGCGCGGTGCGCCGCCGACCCTGACCCGGCTGGTCAGCGCCTTGAGCCAGAATGCTGGCGAAGACGCGCAGATCATTCCCGTCAGCGTGTTCTGGGGCCAATCGCCGGACAGTGAGTCCAGCCCCTGGAAACTCTTGTTCGCCGACAGCTGGGCCGTCACTGGCCGCCTGCGCCGCTTGCTCAGCATCATCGTGCTGGGGCGCAAGACCCGCGTGCAGTTCTCCGCGCCGATCCACTTGCGTGAGTTAATCGACCACAACAAGGGGCACGAGCGCACCGTGCGCATGGCCCAGCGGATACTGCGGGTGCACTTTCGCAACCTCAAAGCCGCCGTCATCGGCCCGGATATTTCCCACCGGCGCAACCTGGTCAAGGGCTTGCTCAATCAGCCA
This sequence comes from Pseudomonas sp. PDM31, assembly GCF_019218965.1. Taxonomy (NCBI): domain Bacteria; kingdom Pseudomonadati; phylum Pseudomonadota; class Gammaproteobacteria; order Pseudomonadales; family Pseudomonadaceae; genus Pseudomonas; species Pseudomonas sp. PDM31. The sequence continues at coordinate 155,306 of NZ_JAHUWS010000007.1, forward strand.
CTGGTCAAGCAGGCGATCCTCGACGAAGCAGAGCGCGAGAACATCTCCCCGGAAAAGGCCAAGGCCCAAGCGCTGCGCTACGGCAACGAGATCGCCTCGGACTACACCTACACCGCAATCCGCTTCATGGAAGTGGTGCTGAGCTGGTTCTGGAACAAGATCTACGACGGCATCAAGGTCAACAACATCGAAGGCGTGCAAAAGGTCGCACCGGGTTACGAAGTGATCTACGTACCCTGCCATCGCAGCCACATCGACTACCTGCTGCTGTCCTATCTGCTGTTCCGCAATGGCCTGACCCCACCGCACATCGCCGCCGGGATCAACCTCAACATGCCGGGCATCGGCGGCCTGCTGCGTCGTGGCGGTGCGTTCTTCATGCGCCGTACCTTCAAGGGCAACCCGCTGTACACCTCGGTATTCAACGAATACCTGCACACCCTGTTTACCAAAGGCTTCCCGGTGGAGTACTTCGTCGAAGGCGGCCGTTCGCGCACAGGGCGCATGCTGCAACCGAAGACCGGGATGCTGGCGATCACCCTGCGCAGTTTCCTGCGCTCCTCGCGCATGCCGATCGTCTTCGTGCCGGTGTACATCGGCTACGAACGCGTGCTGGAAGGCCGGACCTATCTTGGCGAGCTGCGTGGCGCCACCAAGAAGAAAGAGTCGATTTTCGACATCTTCAAGGTCATCGGCGCGCTCAAGCAGCGTTTCGGCCAGGTAGCGGTGAACTTCGGTGAGCCGATCAAACTCGCGGAATTTCTCGACAGCGAACAGCCGGACTGGCGCAAACAGGAGCTCGGCCCGCAATTCAGACCGGCCTGGCTCAACGAAACCACCAACCGCCTCGGCGAAAAGGTCGCGCAGCATTTGAACGAAGCGGCGGCAATCAACCCGGTCAACCTGGTGGCGCTGGCACTGCTCTCCACCTCGCGCCTGGCCCTCGACGATCGGGCCATGGCGCGGGTACTCGACCTGTATCTGGCGCTGTTGCGCAAAGTCCCTTATTCACCGCACACCACCCTGCCCGCAGGTGATGGTCGTGCGTTGATCGAGCACGTGAAGGACATGGACCTGTTGTCCGAGCAGAGCGATGCCCTGGGCAAGATTCTGTATCTGGACGAGCAGAACGCTGTCCTGATGACCTACTACCGTAACAACGTGCTGCATATCTTCGCGTTGCCGGCGTTGCTGGCGAGCTTCTTCCAGAGTGCGTCGCGCATGAACCGCGAACAGATCCTGCGCTACACCCGCGCGCTTTATCCGTACCTGCAGGCGGAGCTGTTCATTCGCTGGTCGCTGGACGAACTCGACGCGGTGATCGATCAATGGCTGCAAGCCTTCGTCGAGCAAGGCTTGCTGCGATTCGAAAACGATGTCTACCTGCGCCCGGCACCGAGCTCGCGGCATTTCGTGCTGCTGACCCTGCTGTCGAAAAGCATCGCCCAGACTCTGCAGCGTTTCTACATGACCGTCTCTTTGCTGCTCAACAGTGGCCAGCACAGCATCAGCGCCGAAGAACTGGAAGACCTGTGCACGGTCATGGCCCAGCGCCTGTCGATCCTGCATGGCCTGAACGCCCCGGAATTCTTCGACAAGAGCCTGTTCCGCCACTTCATCCAGACCCTGCTCGATCTCGAGGTGCTCAAGCGCGACGAAGCCGGCAAGCTGGGCTACCACGAACTGCTCGGCGAACTGGCCGAAGGCGCGGCCAAGCGAGTGTTGCCGGCGGAGATTCGTTTGTCGATCCGTCAGGTGGCGTTGCATCGCAGTGAAGATGCAGCGGAGTTACTGACGCCGCTCTGACCCATCGAGTATTTGGCAGAAACAAGGATTTTTCTGCCCTATAAGACGCCCCGTTCGACTCGGTTTGCAGGAATCGCCCTACATAAAAGTCGCGGTATCGACTTTATGGTTAGCGCTCGTCAATACCGACGGTCAATTGAAAAGGAAATCAAAATGAGCGGCGAAAAAGAAATTACCGGTAGCGTAATTTATCTCGAAAAGGTTGGCCTTCTATCGGGTTCGACCCTCCAGGTCAGCCTGGTGGATGTCACTCAGCCAAGTGACCTGAAAACACTGGCTACAGAGGTCTATACCGATCTGAACCAGGATTTCATGGAATACGCACTGACTTTCGACATGGCAAAACTGCAGTACGGGCGTACCTACGCCATCAGTGCAAGCATCTTCTATGAAGATGAGAGGGTGTTCACCTCCACGAACCATCCCGCACTGGATTTGAGCGAGGAGACGTTGTGGGTTAAAGATGTGGTGGTGAAAATCGTCAGTGTTTCGCCAGACGCATAACCGGCAGTTTTTCTTGAGTTGCCGTTGGCGCCGACTGTGCTCGAGCGCCAACGACTAAGTGTTACCTGGAACATTGCGCAACAAATCCGTTAAATTGTCATAGGCGCCAGTCAACCTGCGGCGCCAACGACACGGATTCGCTTCATGAAAGAACATGCTCTGCCAAGGCGAATCGCAACAATCAGCAGCCCGTTGATAATTCCCGACGAAGCCGTCCGCTGATGCCCTCTTTCAAACAAGGAAGCCTAATGTTCCGCCCTACCCTTCGCTTTGCCGGTCTGTGCGCCGGCGTGATGATCTGCGCCAACGCCCTGGCCCTTTCCCTCTCCGACCTGTCGCAAAAAGACGCCACCGGTGGTCTCAAGGATGCCTTGACCCAGGGTGCACAATTAGCCGTGAAACAACTCGGCACACCAGGCGGTTTCAGCAACAACCCGGAAGTCAAAATCGAACTGCCAGGCAAGCTTGGCAAAGTCGCGAACAAGATGAAACAGTTCGGCATGGGTGCTCAGGTCGACCAGCTGGAATCGAGCATGAACAAAGCAGCTGAAACCGCTGTGACCCAGGCCCAGCCGATTCTTGTGGATGCCGTGAAGAAAATGACCGTGGAAGACGCCAAGGGCATCCTCAGCGGCGGCAACGATTCGGCCACTCAGTACCTGAACAAAACCAGCCGCGAACAGATTCGCGTCAAGTTCCTGCCCATCGTCAAGCAAGCCACCGATCAAGTGGGCCTGGCCCAGCAATACAACGCCTTCGCCGGCCAGGCCGCGACCATGGGTGTGATCGATGCGAAGAGCGCCAACGTCGAAAACTATGTGACTGAGCAGGCGCTCAATGGCTTGTTCGAAATGATCGGTAAACAGGAAGAAACCATTCGCCAGAACCCGGCTGCGGCTGCGACAGGTTTGGCCAAAAAAGTATTCGGCACTCTGTAACGATCACCTGCCATATCCCTTCCGCGTACGGCGCATTCCGTGTAGATCTGCCGATTGGTCGGCTCGTAGGCCGCCATCGCTCGCTCTTCACCACTCAACAGGCCGAGCGTTAGCTCGCCTGCAGCTTTTGATCTTGATCCACCCGCCCCTTCGGGAGGCTGAGTGGAGGTGTTTATCCGGGGGGTAGGCGCGTAGCGCCGTTCGACGAAGTCGAACACATCGAGAGGAGGTCGAAGCGAAGCCGACCGGAGGCGATGCCCCCGGATGAATACCGGAACGAAGGAACGCCGAGCCTAAGCGAGGGGCCGGACGCTGGGGCAAGCCTTTTTGGGTACTTTTTTGGCGTTTGAAAAAAGTGCCTCGCCGTAAGGGCGAAACCATAAGCCGCCATTACCGCAGCAACGGATATGTACTCAATCCCCCCAAGAACCTGGTCGGCCCAAAGGCCGCCAAGGTCAAACAGATTCTTTGCGAACACGAAACCAGGCCGCATAAAGCGCAGGCAAGAACAACAGCGTCAAAGCCGTAGCAACAATCAACCCCCCCATGATCGCCACCGCCATCGGCCCGAAAAACAAACTGCGCGACAGCGGAATCATCGCCAACACCGCCGCCAGCGCCGTCAACACAATCGGCCGGAACCGCCGCACCGTCGCCTCGATAATCGCCTCCCAAGGCTTATACCCGGCAGCGATATCCTGCTCGATCTGATCCACCAGAATCACCGAGTTACGCATGATCATCCCGGACAAAGCGATAGTCCCCAGCATCGCGACAAATCCGAACGGCTGGCGGAACACCAGCAGAAACAGCGTCACCCCGATCAACCCCAACGGCGCCGTCAGAAACACCATCGCCGTGCGTGAGAAACTGCGCAGCTGCAGCATCAGCAACGTCAACACCACCACGATGAACAGCGGCACACCGGCCTTCACCGAGTTCTGTCCGCGTGCCGAATCCTCCACGGTGCCGCCAACATCCAGCAAATACCCATCCGGCAGTTCGGCGCGGATCGGGTCGAGGGTCGGCATGATCTGCTTCACCAGGGTCGCCGGTTGTTCCTTGTCGTAGATGTCGGCGCGAACCGTCACGTTAGGCAGGCGATTGCGGTGCCAGATCACGCCTTCTTCGAAGCCGTATTCCAGGGTCGCGACCTGCGACAATGCCACGCTGCGACCGTTGTCGGTCGGCACCGCCAGGCTTGGCAGCAGCGACAGCTCAGTGCGTTCATGCAAGGTGCCGCGCAACAGGATCTCGATCAACTCGTTGTCTTCGCGATACTGGCTGACGCTGGAGCCGGTCAGGGAGCTTTGCAAAAACTTCGACAGGTTCGCCGTACTGACGCCCAGTGCCCTCGCGCGGTCCTGATCGACGTTCAGGTACACCACCTTGCTCGGCTCTTCCCAATCAAGGTGGACGTTGACCACATGGGGATTCTCGCGAACCTTGGCCGCGACTTTGCGCGCCAGTGCACGGACTTCCTCAATGTGCTCACCGGTCACCCGGAACTGCACCGGATAGCCGACCGGCGGACCGTTCTCCAGACGCGTAACCCGCGCGCGCAGGGCTGGAAACTGCTCGTTGAGGGTGGCGATCAACCAGTTGCGCAGGGTTTCGCGCTCCTCGATGTTTTTCGCCAGGACGACGAACTGGGCAAAACTCGCCGCCGGCAGTTGCTGATCGAGGGGCAGGTAGAAACGTGGCGAACCGGTGCCGACGTAGGCCACGTAGTTGTCGATCCCGGCGTGATCCTTGAGCAAGGCTTCGAGGCGCTTGACCTCATCGGCGGTGTTGCTCAGCGAAGCGCCTTCGGCCAGTTTCAGGTCGACCATCAATTCCAGGCGGCCCGATGCCGGGAAGAACTGCTGCGGCACAAAGCGGAACAGCACGATCGAGCCAATGAACAACAGCACGGTCAGCACGATAACGGTTTTGCGCCAGCGCACACACCACTCCACCAATCGCCGCACGCGCTGATAGAACGGTGTGCCGTAGGGGTCGGGTTGGCCTGCACCATGCTTGGCCGCATGAATTTTCGCCAGGTCCGGCAGGAGCTTTTCCCCAAGGTAAGGCACGAAGAGTACCGCAGCCACCCATGACGCCAGCAGCGCGATAGTGACCACCTCAAAGATCGAACGGGTGTATTCGCCGGTACTCGATTGCGCGGTGGCAATCGGCAGGAAGCCGGCTGCGGTGATCAGCGTTCCGGTGAGCATCGGGAACGCGGTGCTGGTCCAGGCGTAACTGGCAGCCTTGATGCGGTCGAAGCCCTGCTCCATTTTGATCGCCATCATTTCCACGGCGATGATCGCGTCGTCCACCAGCAAACCCAGCGCCAGCACCAAGGCGCCGAGGGAGATCTTGTGCAGGCCTATCCCTAAGTAATACATGCAGGCGAAAGTCATCGCCAATACCAGCGGGATCGTCAGCGCCACGACCATGCCGGTGCGCATGCCGAGGGAAAAGAAACTCACCAGCAGCACGATGGCCAGGGCTTCGACCAGCACCTGGACGAACTCGCCGACCCCGGTTTTCACCGCCGCTGGCTGGTCGGAGACCTTGCGCAGCTGCATGCCGGCCGGCAGGTTTTTCTGGATGCGGGCAAACTCGACTTCCAGGGCCTTGCCGAGCACCAGAATATCGCCGCCGCCCTTCATGGCGACGGCCAGGCCGATAGCGTCTTCCCCCATGAAGCGCATGCGCGGCGCCGGAGGATCGTTGAAACCGCGCCGCACATTGGCCACATCGGAAATGCGGAAAGTGCGATCGCCTACGCGAATCGGGAAATTCCGGATCTCGTCGACCGTCTGGAAGTTCCCCGTGACCCGTAGCTGCAATCGCTCGCTGCTGGTTTCGAAAAAGCCCGCCGTGGATACCGCGTTCTGCTCTTCCAAAGCTTGTTGCACCGCCGCCAACGGCAAGCCGAGGGTGGCGAGCTTGACGTTGGAGAGCTCGATCCAGACTTTCTCGTCCTGCAACCCGAGCAGGTCGACCTTGCCCACGTCCTTGACCCGTTGCAGCTGGATCTGGATGCGGTCGGCGTAATCCTTGAGGACCGCGTAGTCAAAACCATCGCCCGTAAGGGCGTAGATGTTGCCGAAGGTGGTGCCGAATTCATCGTTGAAAAATGGCCCCTGGATGCCAGGCGGCAAGGTGTGACGAATGTCGTTGACCTTCTTGCGCACCTGATACCAGAGCTCGGGGATATCCACCGAATGCATGGCGTCGCGGGCGATGAAGGTCACCTGGGATTCGCCGGGGCGCGAGAATGACATGATGCGCTCGTAATCACCGGTTTCCATCAGCTTCTTTTCGATGCGTTCGGTGACCTGGCGCGAGACTTCCTGCGCCGTCGCCCCCGGCCAGTTGGTGCGAACCACCATGGCCTTGAAGGTGAACGGCGGGTCTTCGCTCTGGCCGAGCTTGGTGTAGGAAAGCGCGCCAACAATGGCCAGCAACAGCATCAGGAACAGGACAATCTGACGATTACGCAGCGCCCAGGCGGAGAGATTGAAACCCATCGGGATTACTCCTTGTCCGCCAGATTGACCACGCGGTTGGAGCGATCTACCGGGCGCACCTGCTGCCCTTCGAGAAGCACATGGACACCGGCGGCCACTACCCAGTCGCTGGCTTTGAGCCCTTCGAGCACCGGTACGGTTTTTTCACCGAAGGCACCGACACGCACCGGGGTCTTCTTCAAGGTATTGTCGGCGCTGACGACCCAGACATAGGACACGCCGTTTTCCGAAGTCAGTGCCGAAAGCGGCACCGACAGCACCATCACGTCGCTGCTCTGCACGAATACCCGGGCGCTCTGGCCCAGTTCGACGGGTACATTGCCGGCGGTGAAGGCGATGCGTGCGGCGAAGGTGCGGGACTTGGGATCGGCCGCTGGCGACAGCTCGCGGATACGTCCGGCGAAACGCTGATCGGGTTGGGTCCACAGTTCCACCGCGACCGGCTGGCCGACCTTGAAGCGGCCGAAGCTCTGCTCCGGCAGACTGATCAACACCTCACGCTCGCCGTCGGTGGCGAGGGTAAATACCGTCTGCCCTGGCGCCACCACTTGCCCGACTTCCACCGCGCGCTTGGCCACCACACCATCCTGGGGCGCACGCAGCACCGCGTAACTGGCCTGGTTGGTCGAGACGTTGAATTCGGCTTTGATCTGTTTGAGGCGCGCTTCACCGGAGCGGTAAAGGTTTTCGTGATTGTCGTACTGCGAGCGGCTGACCAGCTGACGTTCCATCAGGGTTTTATAACGATCACGCTCGGCGCGCACCATGCTCAGGTTGGCCTCGGCGGCGGCGACCTGGGCGCGGGTGGCTTCCAGTTGCAGGCGCACATCCTGGGGATCGAGCTCGGCCAGGGGTTGATCGGCCTTGACCCTTTGCCCTTCGTCCACCAGTCGTCGGCTGACTTTACCGCCGATGCGAAACGCCAGGTCAGGCTCATAACGCGCACGAACTTCACCGGGATAGCTTTCCATTGCCTGCGCCGAAGGCTCTGGCCTAACCACCATGGCCGGCCGCACGCTGACCTGGGGCGCCTCTTCGTGACCGCACGCAGACAGAAAAAAAGCCAGGCAGACTGGCAACGCGAGGGGCAAGGCATAGCGGAACATGGTGAAGGACCTTTCGCTAATAGTGCTTGGAATAATTATACTGAGCAGTATGGTATTAATAGCAAACTCACCAGTCCAGTAATAAAAGCGAATATGCCCAACAAACTTTCAGCACCCAATGGCCCAGGCCGCCCCAAGGATCTGGCCAAGCGCCAGGCGATCCTCGATGCGGCCAAAACGCTGTTCGTGAGTAAGGGCTATGCCAGCACCAGCATGGATGCCGTCGCCGCCGAAGCGGGTGTGTCGAAGCTTACGGTCTACAGCCATTTCAACGACAAGGAGACGCTGTTCTCCGCCGCTGTGGTGGCCAAGTGCGAGGAGCAACTGCCGCCACTGTTCTTCGAATTGCCGCCAGGCGTCGCGGTTGAAACCGTGCTGTTGAACATCGCGCGCGGCTTTCATCAGCTGATCAATAGCGATGAATCGGTGAACCTGCACCGTCTGATGATGACCCTGGGCAGTCAGGACCCCAAACTCGCACAGATCTTCTTCGAGGCCGGCCCCCAGCGCATGGTGCTGGGCATGGAGCGCTTGCTGACCCGCATCGATCAGAGTGGCGCGTTGCGCATCGACAATCCGCACAATGCAGCCGAGCATTTCTTCTGCCTGCTCAAGGGCGCGGGGAATTTCCGTTTGCTGTATGGATGCGGCGAGCCACCGGAGGGTGACGCGGCCGAGAGCCATGTGCGGGAAGTGGTGGGGCTGTTTATGCGGGCCTATCGGCCGGATTGAGCCTGATAGACTCTGTTTGGCTGATCCGGCCCCTTCGCGAGCAAGCCCGCTCCCACAGGGGATTTGTGGTGATCCATAGAGCCAGTGTGGGAGCGGGCTTGCTCGCGAAGCAGGCGACGCGGTGCTAGGGCTTCAACGCCTTCTTCGGATAAATGTCATACCGGCTCGACTTGCCATCGAGCGCATGACTTGGCTTGGGCCCTTCAATACACGGAGCCTTGCGCGGGCGCTTGACCACCACCCGGTGGCTGGCCAGGGCCAGGGCCGCTGCAAGCAAGGCCGGCGCATCCGGGTCATCGCCCACCAGCGGCCGGAACAGGCGCATTTCCTTCTTCACCAGCGCGGTTTTCTCACGATGCGGGAACATCGGGTCGAGGTAGATCACCTGGGGTGGCTCCCCTTCCCAATTGCTCATCACCTCGATTGAGTTGCCCTTGAGCAACTGCATGCGCGCCACGATCGGCGCCACCTCGAAATCGTCCGCGCCACGGGCCAGGCCATCTTCGAGCAAGGCACCAATCAACGGCTGGCGCTCGATCAGGCTCATCTCGCAGCCGAGGCTGGCCAGCACGAAGGCATCCTTGCCCAACCCGGCCGTGGCATCCAGTACGCGCGGACGCACACCCTGTGCGACGCCGACCGCCTTGGCGATCATCTGTCCGCTGCCACCGCCGTACAGCCGACGATGGGCCGCACCGCCCTCGACGAAATCCACCCGCACCGGCCCCGGTGCATCCGCTCCCAGCTGTTGCAACTGCAAACCCTGCTCGCCCACCTGCAAGGCGAACTCGGCGTCCGCCACCTGCAACGGCAAGTCCAGGCGCGCGGCCCACTGCTCGGCTTGTGGCTCGAAGGCTTCGCCGAGGGCCTCGACATGAATGCGGCACGACGCAGGTTGATCAATCATCGGAAAACACGCTCAAAAAATTAATGATCGGCAAAAACTGCCGATAACAAAACTATCGAGCATTTTGCCAGAGCTGAGCGTCGACCGAGAGAAATGTCAGACATTCAACCGACAATCACAGGTTTTATCTCGCCCTACGGCGATTACAACCTGCGAAACACCCAGGCACTGAGCGGCGTCAGTCACATCTGGCAGGATTTCTTCGCCCGTGCGCTGGCCGATCAGTCGGGTGAGGTGCTGCCTGAATCGCTCAACTTTCCACCCGTCGACCTCGACAGCCCGATCGAGCCCACTGTAGGTAGCGAACTGTTGGCACACATCGTGTCCCAGCGTTTATGCGATGTGCAGGACAACGAAGTCCGCCCGCCTGAACCGCTGTTCCTGCCGATTGCCGAGTTCGAAATGGACCTGGCCGACAAGCCGCTCCCTCCATTCCCGGCAGATGAAATCGTCGCCCAGCAAAAACAGCAGGACTTCGACAGCGGCTGGGTGCGCCCGATCGTGCTCAACGCCGGCCAGCCTGTGCCGCTAGCAGGCCCGGCGCCGCAACCCCGTGCGTTGCACCTGCCGATCGCCGAGTTCGAACTCGACCTGCTCGACAAGCCGTTCCCGCCGTTCTCGCCTGAAGAGTTGGTGGAACAACAGAAACAGCTCGACTTTGACAATGGTTGGGCGCGCCCGATCATCCTGCAGAACCTGCGCATAGCCGCCTGACCCTCAGCGACAGACCCACCACGGCCCGACATCCACATGAAAGTGATTGCGGTGGGCTGCGTTGTAGTCCGGGCTCAACACCACACTGAACATCCCGCAGGCGCCGTCGCGAACCTGACGCAGGAACAGCGCTTCCTGATTATCCTTGGGCCAATCCTTGAGCACGCTGATGGCCCGGCCATCGGCCAGGCGGAAACCGGCGATATCCAGCGCATTGGCACTGGCATGCTGGCTGCGCCGCCCGTTCTCGCGGCTGTAGACGTTGCGACAGGCAAAGCTGCCCAGATGCTCGACTCGCGTCACCGCTTGCCCGTAGACCGCCTGCGCGGCGGGCTGCAACACATGGTGCTCGAACAGGGCAAAGGACACGGCGAGGCGGCAACTGGCGAGAAAACTGCTGCTCAGGCCCACCTCGCCACCTTGCACGCGCAAGGTACCGGTCAACGGGCACGTCGCGTCAGGGCTGTCAGCCTGGTGGGTGATGCGCAGGCCGGAACTGCCCAGCGCTTGATCGCACAGTTGCGGGTCATCACGCAGACGCATCAGCTTGTAGCGGGTCAGCAGGTTCGGCGCGGCCTTCACATCCAGCGGCGCCCAGGGGTTCCATTGCGGCGCCAGGTCGATCCAGCCGCGCCAGACGCCCACCACCGCTGCGCCGCTGATCAACAGCAGCACCAGCAGCCACCTTGCGCCACGCATGGTCAGCCTTTGAACAGATTATTGGCCTGCTGGAACGGCATGCTGCGGGAGGTGAAGCCAAAGGTGCCCGACGTGCGGATTTCTTCGGCAGCACGAAAAAACTCGCCATAGGCCGCCAGCGCCAACGCCGAACCGACGCTGATGCGCTTGACGCCCATTTCACTCAACTGCTCGACCGTCAGTTTCAAGCCACCGGACATCAACACATTGACCGGCTTGGGCGCCACGGCACGCACTACTGCCAGGACTTCCTCGGCGCTGCGCAGGCCCGGCGCATAAAGCACGTCGGCGCCAGCCTCGGCAAACGCCTGCAAGCGGCGGATGGTGTCGGCGAGGTCCGGCTTGCCGTGCAGATAGTTCTCCGCCCGGGCCGTCAGCGTGAAGTAAAAAGGCAAGCTGCGCGCGGCCGCCACTGCAGCTTCAATGCGCGCCACGGCATGTTCGAAGCAGTAGATCGGACCTTCTTCACGCCCAGTGGCATCTTCAATCGAACCGCCAACGGCACCGGCCTCGGCTGCGCGCAGAATGCTTTTCGAGCAATCGACGGGGTTGTCGGCGAACCCGTTTTCCAGATCAACCGCCACCGGCAGATCGCTGGCCGCGACAATCGCCCGGACGTTGAGCAGGGTCTCGTCCAGGGTCAGTCCACCATCGGTACGCCCCCGGGAAAAAGCATAACCGGCACTGGTGGTGGCCAGCGCCTCGAAGCCGAGACTGGCGAGCATTTTCGCCGAGCCGGCGTCCCACGGATTGGGAATCACAAAAGCGCCGTTGCGTTCGTGCAGTGCCTGGAACGCCTGGGCTCGAAGGGTTTGCGCATCCATTTGGCAGCCTCCTGAACGGAAAAGAGTTCGCCTCAGAGCAGGCCAAGTTGCTCGATGGCGGGCTCTCTGTATAGCTCAGCCAGCGCCGCCAAGCCAGGCAGGCGCTGCATCAGCATGCCGTGGAAGCGTTGCGCCAGCTTCGCCGCGAGCAGGTTGTCGGCGGTGTGCAGGAAGATGTAGGGCGTGCGGCCCTCTTCGATCCACAGGGCGATCTTTTCCACCCACGGCAACAGAAACGGGTCGTTGGCTTCGAGCAGCGGATGGCCAATGAAGCGCACTTGGGGAAATCGGGTGAACGCCGCCGGACGTGGTGGAACCCGGGGCTTCTTCGATTGGGCATGGAGCACCGAGGGTTCGGTGGAGGTGCAACTGAACAGTGCTCGCGGATCGAGGCAGATACGTTCGACGCCGCGGTCGAGCAGCAGGCGATTGAGCATGCGCTCGCTGTCACCCCTGGCAAAGAAGTCGTCATGGCGCACTTCAACGGCCAACGGTCGTTCCAGGGCATCGATAAAACCGGCCAGCTCGGGCAAACGTTGTGGCGTGAAGCTTTTCGATAACTGCAACCACAGCGGCGACACCCGTTCGCCCAGAGGCTTGAGCAATTGCACGAAGGTGTCGGCGGCCGTCAATTGTTCGCGCAGATCGCCACCGTGGCTGATCTCACGGGGGAACTTGGCGGTGAAACGAAAGTGCTCGGGCATGCTCTCGGCCCAGCGTTGCACCGTATTGGCAGCCGGGCTCGCATAGAAGGTCGTATTGCCTTCCACGGCGTTGAATACCTGGGAATACAGATTCAGAAAATCGGCGGGTCTGGCGTCTGGCGGATACAGGTACTCGCGCCAGGCGTTTTCACTCCAGGACGGGCAACCAAGGTAGTAAGGCAGCGACATCAGATGTACAGGTCGAGGCCCAGCACGTCCGCTTCCCAATCGACGAAACCGGCGGTGCTCAGGTAGCTGGCCAAGGCCATTGCCGCACTTTTGCTCATGGAGCGCTGGTAGATCATGTCCTGCTGACGAGCCGGCAGATTGCTCAGTTTCTGTGCAGAGGCTTTGGCAGCACGGGCAGCCCGTTGTTCTTGCGTGGGCAACTCCAGCTCACCGTCGATATCGACGTAGTCGTCTTCCGTCACAGGGCCTTTGCGAGGCTTGCGCTTGATCGGGTAGGACTGAGAGGAAACGCCGTCTATACGCATACATGCATGCTCGGAATCAGTGATGGCAGTTTAGTGGCGCAGAATCTGCTGCGCAAACGGCCGAGTGATAACTAGAACACAGAAAAGCGAAAAGGTTTAAAGCCGGGGGCAGAAAATGACGATTGGTAATCGTCTGCGGCGGCAATAGCCGTTCGCCGATGAACCACACCCCACCAGCCTATCAATTCGATAGGCTGGTCATTCAAGGCAAACTCGCCAAGGCGTCAGTTCACAACTGGACGCCATATACCGTTGGAGTGCGGGCCCCCGCGTCATTCAAATTCTCACCCGCTACAATGATTCGATTGCTTTGAATGCTGACCCCCCATGAAAGTCCGCCTACACCGAGACTGCCCCAGCCATTGCCACCGTAGCTGGTATCAGGTCTCCCATCCGGAAGTAGCCTGGCCGCAATGACCAATAACTGAAGATTGGCATTGTTCCCCGTCATGACAATTTTACCATCCGACTGAATAGCCAATGCGTTCCAGAACGTGTCTCGTTCTGCATCAGTGAGCACGGGACTCGCACCGTTAAAGCTCGAGTCTGGACTTGCGTCGGCATTGAACCGCATTACCATGCCCACTGTTCTAGAGTTTCCGATAGAGGCTGCGCCAGCACACACCAATTTTCCATCGGCCTGCGCTACCATCTGCCTCATTCTCAATGGGGTTCCCGGGCTACGGTAAAAACCAAAACCTTTGTCAGCGAAAGTTGTGTCGACCTCGCCGTTGGGTGTAACGCAGGCTATTACCAACTGATCGTCAGCGGTCCCGCCGACAATAATCTTCCCATCGTCTCTTACAAGCACACTTCGCAATTCGATGGGGTAGTCAGCGTGTTTGACTTCTGCAACACCTCCGTTACCGAAACTCATATCAAGGCTCCCGGTCGCAGCAGTCAATCGTATTAACAGTGACAGCCTCCCTTCAGCAGTTTTGTAGCTGAACGTTACAAGTATTTTTCCATCGCTCTGAAGACAACCACTGACCAACTCCAACAGTACATATTCTTCATCAAGGACCGGAATCAGTACCGTGCCGAATACCAGGTCAGGACTCCCAGAGCTGTGGAAGCGCGTCAGTGCCACGCGGCCGGTACCGTCCCTTCTCGTATCACCGATGACAAGTATCTTGTGGTCCGCTTGCACCAGTACGCAGGAAGGTCTGGATTCTTCGCCGCTGACAAAACGCCACTTTACATGGCCTGTTCCATTACCGAAGGACGGATCCACGCCCCCGTCAGGCGTAGTCCGATACAAAGCGTTTTCATTCTGCCAAGCCGTAAAATAGACCGATTCGTCCGCTGACAATTGCATTGCCCGCACAGAACCACTTTGAAGATTTGGCCGGACTTGTCCTGATTCGCCGAATCCAGGATCAAGAGGCAGGGCCCCTTGAGCTTTCAATTGAGTCGATTCCATTTCCATTTCTGCTCCTGCTTCCAGCCCGGAGGACACGACAGGTATCCAAAGCGGCTTCCTGACGATAGATCGAGACGTAACGGCAAGATCCAGGAGGGGAGCCACCCCGAGCCGATGAACCGACATTCAACGCTATGTGGAGAAGCAAAAGAAACTGTCAAATATGACAGTTGCGGCAACATAAACCATCCTGTAGAAAGGGTAAATTGCGCATGAATAGAATCAATGCAACACAGTTAAAAGCCCTTATAACCGTTGCCGGAAAAAGAGCCTTGGTCCCGCTGTGTTAGCCAGATTACGAACTACTGAAATCTTGAAAGATTACGCATTAATCATGTTTTCGGTAATTTAGGCGTCGCCACTTTATCGCGCAGATAAACCGGCTGCGCTTGATCGGCCACGATTGCCTCGCCCCGCGCCCAGGCAAATCGCGCCAGGGTCAGCAGGTCCTCGGCGTGAGGCAGCATGCCGGCGTCCTGGCCGGTCAGGCTGACAGCAATACGTTCGGCATACCCCCAACCGGTGCCCGCGCCGAACCATTCGCCACTGGCGTCCGCCGGCAACGCCGCCACTTCCGGTGGCAATACCGCCTCAACGCCAGCCAGTCGCATCTCCCCCGCCGTTTCGCGGTAGCAACCCCAATACACTTCGTCCATGCGCGCATCGATGGCGGCGGCAACCTGGCTGGCGCCATGCTCGCGAAAGGCGCGTTGCGCCAGCACCGCCAGGTTCGACACCGGCAACACCGGGCGATCGAGGGCGAACGCCAGGCCCTGGACCACACCGATGGCAATTCGAACGCCAGTGAAGGCCCCCGGGCCACGGCCAAAAGCGATGGCATCCACAGCTTGCAGGGTAGTCCCGGCGTCAGCGAGCAATTGCTGGATCATCGGCAACAGCTTCTGCGCATGCAGGCGCGGGATCACCTCGTAATGGCTCGTGACCTTGCCGTCATGCAGCAAGGCAACGGAGCAAGCTTCAGTCGCGGTGTCCAGGGCCAGCAAGGTGCTCATCGATGTGTCCGTAACAAGAGGTCAGAAAAAGTGCGTCAGTATAAACAACTACGGCCCGCAAGCGGGCCGTAGATCATGCAGCAAGTGATCAGCTCAGGGCAGCAAGCACCTTGGAGGTGATCGCTTCAACCGAACCGACGCCTTCGATATGGCTGTACTTGGGCTTGCCATTGGCAGCGGACAGCTTCTGGTAGAAATCCACCAGCGGCTTGGTCTGCGAATGGTAGACCGACAGGCGATGACGCACGGTTTCTTCGGTGTCGTCTTTGCGCTGCACCAGCTCTTCACCGGTGACGTCGTCCTTGCCGGCCACTTTCGGCGGGTTGTAGACGATGTGGTAAACGCGACCGCTGGCCTCGTGAACACGGCGACCGGCGATACGCTGGACGATTTCTTCGTCTTCAACGGCGATTTCAACAACCGCATCCAGTTCGACACCGGCAGTCACAAGGGCTTCTGCCTGAGGAATGGTGCGCGGGAAGCCGTCGAACAGGAAACCGTTGGCGCAGTCGGACTGGGCAATGCGGTCCTTGACCAGTGCGATGATCAGGTCGTCGGATACCAGGCCGCCGGCATCCATGATGCTCTTGGCCTTGATGCCCAGCTCTGTGCCGGCCTTGACCGCAGCACGCAGCATGTCGCCGGTGGAGATTTGCGGAATGCCGAATTTTTCGGTGATGAACTGAGCCTGAGTACCTTTACCGGCCCCGGGAGCTCCCAGCAGAATGACGCGCATCGATGTGCTCCTCAATTTTTTATATGGATAACGTCAGATTCGCCTCGTGGGGCCAATCTCAAAAATAGGGTCGTGGCCGTCCAAACGGCCAAAGGCTGATCAAGATACACAGCAGGCTGCGCCCACACAAGACGGCAAAAGTCGGAGAAACCGCTGCCCGATGTGACCCGGCCACTGAGTTTTACAAGTCGCAACCCCATCATTAACTGTCGCCTGGCAGTACTTTCCCAACGGCCATGCGCGGACCTGCGGCACATCGACCGCAGGCCTGAACCCGAGGCAAAAACCTTAGCCGGTGTTACGCAAACCGGCGGCAATCCCCGCCACAGACACCAGCAAGGCCTGTTCTACTGGGCTGCCCTGCGCTACATCCTGCAGTCGCGAACGGGCCAGCAACTCGGCCTGCAATAGATGTAGCGGGTCGAGGTAAGTGTTGCGCAAGCGGATGAACTCAAGGGTGGCTGGGCTATGTGCCAGCAGCTGCGACTGACCGGTCAGGCCCAGGACGATGGTGCACGCCTGCGACAATAGGTCGCGTAAGTGCGCGCCCAATGGCAGCAGATCCGCCTCGACCAGACGCTCGTCGTAGGACCGCGCAATATCCGCGTCGGCTTTGGCCAGGACCATTTCCAGCATATCGATACGGGTACGGAAGAACGGCCACTGCTCGCGCATCTGCCCCAACAGTTCGCCTTCGCCGCGTTCCAGCGCCTTGCTCAGGGCCGCTTCCCAGCCGAGCCAGGCTGGCAGCATCAGGCGTGTCTGGGTCCAGCCGAAGATCCATGGAATCGCCCGCAGGCTCTCGATCCCGCCGGCCCGTCGCTTGGCCGGCCGGCTGCCCAAAGGCAAGCGGCCGAGTTCCTGCTCCGGGGTGGACTGGCGGAAGTACTCGACGAACTGCGGATTTTCCCGCACCACCGCGCGATAGGCGCTGACACCGTCGGCCGCCAGTTCGTCCATCAAGTGTCGCCACTCAGGTGTCGGTGGTGGCGGTGGCAACAGGGTCGCTTCAAGCACCGCCGCCAGATAAAGGTTGAGGTTCTGTTCGGCGATGTCCGGCAGGCCGAACTTGAATCGAATCATTTCCCCCTGTTCGGTGGTCCGGAAGCGCCCCGCCACCGACCCCGGCGGCTGCGACAGAATCGCCGCATGGGCCGGGCCGCCGCCACGGCCCACGGTGCCGCCGCGGCCGTGGAACAGCAGCAGTTCCACTTGCTGTTCGCGGCAGATATCCACCAGGCGCTCCTGCGCCCGATACTGCGCCCAGGCCGCCGCCGTGGTGCCGGCGTCCTTGGCCGAGTCGGAATAGCCGATCATCACTTCCTGCGGCCCTTGTAGGCGTGAACGATAACCCGGCAACAGCAGCAGTTTCTCGATCACCGGGCCGGCGTTGTCGAGGTCGGCCAGGGTTTCGAACAGCGGCACCACACGCATCGGCCGCAACACGCCGGACTCTTTGAGCAGCAATTGCACGGCCAGCACATCGGAAGCGGCGCCGGCCATGGAGATCACGTAAGAACCCAGGGACGCGCCCGGTGCGGCAGCGATTTCCCGGCAGGTCGCCAGTACTTCGGCGGTGTCGGCAGAGGGTTTGAAGTACGTCGGCAGCAATGGTCGCCGGTTACCCAGTTCGCGCAGCAGGAAGGCGATGCGCTCTTCCTCGCTCCAGTCTTCGTAGCGACCCAGGCCCAGGTAGTCGGTAATTTCGGTCATGGCACCGGTGTGCCGCGACGAGTCCTGACGCACATCGAGGCGCACCAGGAAAAGGCCGAAGGTCACTGCCCGGCGCAGGCAGTCGAGCAACGGGCCGTCGGCAATCACGCCCATGCCGCACTCGTGCAATGACTGAAAGCACAGCTCCAGCGGGTCGAGCAGCTCACGGTTGTTTTGCAGCACATCGGCCGGTGCCGGCGTCGGCGCCGACAATGCGCTGTGCGCCCAGTTACGCGTCGCCCGCAAGCGCTCTCGCAGCTGTTTGAGCACCGCCCGGTAAGGTTCGGCGCTGTCGCCGGCCTTGGCCTTGAGTGCTTCGCTGGCCTGTTGCATGGACAATTCAGCGGCCAGGTGATCGACATCGCGCAAATACAGGTCTGCCGCCATCCAGCGCGCCAGCAGTAGTACTTCGCGGGTGACCGTCGCCGTCACGTTGGGGTTGCCGTCGCGGTCACCGCCCATCCACGAGGCAAAGCGGATCGGCGCCGCTTCCAGTGGCAAACGCAGGCCAGTGGCGGCATGCAGGGCCTGATCGGCCTTGCGCAGGTAATTGGGGATCGCCTGCCACAGCGAATGTTCGATCACCGCGAAACCCCATTTGGCTTCGTCAACCGGTGTCGGGCGGGTGCGGCGGATTTCTTCGGTGTGCCAGGCTTCGGCGATCAGGCGCTGCAACGTGGCCTGGATCTGTTCCCGCTCGCTAGCGGTCAGGTCGCGGTGGTCCAGCGCCGCCAGTTGCGCGGCAATGGCGTCGTATTTCTGGATCAGCGTGCGCCGGGCGACCTCGGTCGGGTGCGCCGTGAGGACCAGCTCGATCTCCAGTCGTCCCAATTGCCGGGCCAGCGCCTCGGCACCGTGCCCTTCGGCGCGCAGGCGCGCGAGCAATTCAGGCAGTACCCGGGCTTCGAACGGCGCGGCCTGGGTTTCTTCGCGACGGTGGATCAGTTGGTACTGCTCGGCGATGTTGGCCAGGTTGAGAAACTGGTTGAACGCCCGCGCCACCGGCAGCAATTCGTCTTCGGTCAGTTGATTGAGACTGGCGCTGAGCTCGGCATCCATGGAGCCGCGACGGTCGGCCTTGGCGCCCTTGCGGATCTGCTCGATCTTGTCGAGAAACCCCTCGCCATACTGTTCACGAATGGTGTTGCCCAGCAGCTCACCCAACAGGTGAACGTCTTCGCGCAAGCGTGCATCAATATCGGTCATCAGCGGGTCTCCAGCAAAGAATCCGGGCGGCTTTTAACCTAGAGAGTGCCGCTCCAGACGGGTTCTTACAAGCCAGACGACGAAGTGACGTCAAACTTTGCCGGTTGAAGCTAGTCTCAACAGAAGGCCGTACAACGACCTTCGCCGGCACTTGCCGGACACTCACACTGCCTGCCACGAGCAGACGCACCATGAGGTCTCTATGAAAATCCGCGAACTCGCCCACCATTGGGAAGAAAACGCCAAGGGTCGCCTGACCGATACCGGCTACTCGATTCATCTGGACGTGGAAGCCGCCGCCCGCCTGGCGGCGATCATCGATATGTACCCCAAGCGGCATCCCGAAGAACTGCTCGGTGACCTGATCGGTGCCGCCCTGGAGGAACTGGAAAGAAGCTTCCCCTATGTGAAAGGCTCGACCGTGGTCGCCACCGATGAAGAGGGTGATCCGCTGTATGAAGACGTCGGGCCGACCCCGCGTTTTCTAGCCCTGTCACGTCGCCATCTACACGATTTGGCAGCCGGCGACGACAAGCAGAAACACTGATCTCCCTCCCCGCCATACCTGCTCGCGATGGACTCAATTACACCGTGGGGAACCAGACTCCCCGCGTAATCGTTAACCACCATCGCGAGCAGGCTCGCTCCTACCTGGGAATGCGGTCCACTGTAGGAGCGAGCACGCTCGCGATGGACTCAAGACCACCGCGGCGAACCAGACTCCCCGCGTAATCGTTAACCACCATCGCGAGCATGCTCGCTCCTACCTGGGAATACGGTCCACTGTAGGAGCGAGCACGCTCGCGATGGACTCAAGACCACCGTGGGGAACCAGACTCCCCGCGTTATCGTTAACCACCATCGCGAGCAGGCTCGCTCCTACATGGGAATACGGTCCACTGTAGGAGCGAGCACGCTCGCGATGGACTCAAGACCACCACGGCGAACCAGACACCCCGCGTAATCGTTAACAACCATCGCAAACATACTCCACTCCCAAAAACACGGCCTGGAACCCTGCCGATTCCGTCACGGTTTTTCGATAGCTGGCTAAATTTCTCTGAACTTTCGAAAAAAGCTCCGGGTCAACCAGGTAACCACACCTGGGACGAGCGTTTCAAATTCTCTCAAATTAGACGGTTCGCGGCTCCTTGCCCAGGATGGATTTTCAACGTTTATCAGGAGTTGACCCAATGGAGTTGAAGACTATGAAAACCCGTACTGGCATCCCCTCGTTCACCCACCTGCGCAGTTTGAAACTGGCGGCGCTGGCCCTCGGCACCGGCCTGATTCTGGCCGGTTGCGCCGGTAACCCTCCCACCGAGCAATACGCGGTAACCCAATCAGCCGTCAACGACGCCGTGAGCGCCGGTGGCACCGAGTTCGCCGCGGTGGAAATGAAATCCGCCCAGGACAAGCTCAAACAGGCCGAGATCGCCATGCATGACAAGAAATACGACGAGGCCCGACTGCTCGCCGAACAAGCCGAGTGGGACGCCCGCGTGGCCGAGCGCAAGGCCCAGGCCATGAAAGCTGATCAGACGGTGAAGGACTCTCAGAAAGGGGTCCAGGAACTGCGTCAGGAAAGCCAGCGCACCGTTCAATAAACGCCGCGGCACGACGTATTTCTTATTCAACTAAAAGGACGAAACCATGAAGCGCACACAATTGATGATCCCTGCCCTGCTGGCTGTCACCGTTGCCTTGGCGGCCTGCTCCACGCCTCCCAACGCCAACCTCGAACAGGCCCGAACCAATTACGCCGGCCTGCAGGCCAACCCGCAGGCAAGCAAAGTCGCCGCTCTGGAAACCAAGGAAGCCAGCGACTATTTGAACAAGGCCGACAAGGCCTACATGGACAAGGAAGACGCGGCCCAGGTTGACCAACTGGCGTATCTGACCAACCAGCGGGTGGAAGTCGCCAAGCAAACCATCGCCCTGCGCACCGCCGAAGCCAATCTCAAAGACGCCTCGGCGCAACGGGCCCAGGCCCGACTGGATGCCCGCGACCAACAGATCAAACAGTTGCAGAACAGCCTCAACGCCAAGCAGACCGATCGCGGCACCCTGGTGACCTTCGGCGACGTACTGTTCGCCACCGACAAAGCCGAGCTGAACTCCAACGGCTTGGTCAACACCAATAAACTGGCGCAGTACCTGCAGGAAAACCCGGACCGTAAAGTGATTGTCGAAGGCTATACCGACAGTACCGGTACGGCTTCGCACAACCAGTCGCTGTCGGAACGCCGCGCAAACTCCGTGCGTGCGGCGCTGGTGAAGATGGGTGTTGATCCGACGCGCATCGTCGCCCAGGGTTATGGCAAGGAATATCCCGTAGCCGATAACACCAGTACTTCGGGGCGGGCGATGAACCGTCGGGTGGAAGTGACTATTTCCAATGACAACCAGCCGGTGATTCCGCGTTCGGCGGTGAGTGTCAACAGCCAATAACGGGTGGAAATACGTAACCAATGTGGGAGCGGGCTTGCTCGCGAAGGCGGTGTGTCAGACAACAGTGATGTTGAATGTAAGACCGCATTCGCGAGCAAGCCCGCTCCCACAGTTGATTTATCCAGTCTTACTGCTCCAGCTTTTGCGGCGTTTCCTGCCCCATGCAACGCACGGCTTTCTTCTTGCTGTCCACCAGCACCCCGGTCAGGCCTTTCTGGTCCATGTCGAACAGCACCAGCACACCATCAACGCACTGCGCCACTTGCGAGGCCGGCTCCAGGGAGACTCGGTAGTCTTCACCCGGCACCGTCTTGAGCATGGTGAACTCGCTGAGCAGCAGCGCGTCTTCCGGTTTGGCAAAGTGCAGGTAGCCGTACCACCACAGGGCAGCTACCGTGCCGAGGATGCTGCAGATACCGGTGATGATCAGCGGGATGGCGTTACGTTCTTCACTCATTGCGGACTCTCTGGTGGTTCATCTTCAGAATGCTGGGGCGCCGGGTAATTGGGGATTTCACCCAGGCGGCGCAGACCGTTGAAATGCTGCGGGTCATCAAGATAACGCAGCATGACGTTGCGCCAAACCGGGTCGGCGAAGGTCTGCACATGACCGCCCCGGGTCAGTTGCAACACTCGCGGCGGCGGCGCAGCTTGATACAGACGGATGCCGTTGGAAAGAGGCACGATCGGATCGTCGATGCTGTGGTAGATCAGTTTCGGCACGCCTTTGAGTTGCGCGATTGAATTGATCGCACTGTCACCATCCGGTACCAGCCACGACAGCGGCACCTGAAATGGCCAGGTCAGCCATGACGTACTCAGGACAAATTGCCCGACATCGCGGTAGCTGGCGGGTGCGCCATCGAGCACGATGGCCTTGAGTTGCGTCTGCCGTTGCGGGTGCTGCACCAGATAATGCACGGCCATCGAGCCACCCAGGCTCTGGCCGAGCAAGACCAGCGGCTTGCCCTTGACCTCGGGTGCCTGGTCGAGCCATTTGAACGCGGTGTCGATGTCCTGATAGATCCCCGACAGGCTCGGTTCGCCCTCGGACAGGCCGTATCCGCGATAGTCGATCAGCAACACCTGGTAACCGTTTTTCGGTAACCAGAAGCTGCCGCCGAGGTGCATAGGCAGGTTGCCACCGTTGCCGTGCAGGTGCAGGACAGTGCCTTTGACTTCGACACCCTGCTTGGCCGCCAGCCACCAGGCATTCAGCTTGAGGCCGTCGGCGGTGGTCAGGGTGACCTCGCGGTATTGAAGCCCGGCTTTTTCCGGGGTGAATAGCTGGCCTGGCTCTGGGTAGAACAGCAACGAGCCGCAACCGCTCAAGGTCAGGAGGAGGCAAACGATGCCGAGGATTCTCATCCGTTGAAGCCTCGCATTAATGGTGGTTGGAACACAGAACGAATGTGGGAGCGGGCTTGCTCGCGAAAGCAGTGTGTCAGTCAATAGACGTTCTGAATGTTAGACCGCATTCGCGAGCAAGCCCGCTCCCACAGGGGCCGACTCACTCACAGGATGTTGGAGTAATCCGCCTCGATCCGGTCCAGGCTCAGGTGGTTGAGGAAGTTGGAGAAGCACATCCACGCCGACAAAGCGTTCATGTCGCGAAACTGTTCCGGCAGGTACTTGGGCGGTACCACCAGGCCTTCATCCACCAGCTGGCGCAAGGTGCGCATGTCTTCCAGAGTGGTCTTGCCGCAGAACAGCAGCGGAATCTGCTCCAGCTTGCCTTTGCGCACCGCCAGCTGAATGTAGTTGTAAATCATGATGAAGCCCTTGAGATAGGACAAGTCTTTGGTAAATGGCAGACCTGTCGGCACCGAACCGCGGAAAACGCGGCTGGTGTTGCTATAGCTGTCAGCCATCTCGAAGCCTTGCTCACGGAAGAACTCGAACACCTGCAGGAAGTCGGCGCCCTCCTCCACCATATGAATCGCCCGGGTGCGGTTGGTCAGTTTGCGCAAGCGACTGGGGTAGGAAGCGAAGGTGATGATCTCCATCAGGATCGCCAGGCCTTCCTGGGTCACCGTGGACGAGGGTGGGCCTTTGGACAGGAAGGTACAGATAGGCTGGTTCAAGCCGTTGAGCGTGGTGCCAACGTGCACCAGCCCTTCGTGGACTTCCAGCGCGCGCACGTCGCGCTGGTTGAACATCGCATCGGTGCGGATCTTGATGTAGTCGGCACCGGCCGCCGCATCGGCAACAATCCCGTCGGATTCGAATACCCGGATGGTTTCCTCGGCCTCGCCAAACACTTTGTTCAGGCGATGCTGCAGCATGTCCACCGCTTCCTTGGCGGTCAGCGTCTTGGGTTCATCCTTGAGGTCACCACGGCCGTCGATGTTGTTCAGGTAGTCGGACAGCATCAGGCCCAGGTCGGACAGGGTCGGGTCTCCGGCGTGGAACGCATCGGAAGCGGCGCCGTAAAGCTCCTGGGAAATCAGGCCGAAGTCCTCGGTACCGCGCGCTTCGAGCATGCGCACTACCATGCGGTATTCCTTGCACATGCGCCGCATGATCTGCCCGACCGGGTTGAACTGGCCGAGCTGGCGAGTGATGTCGCGCTCGATATTCTGGAACTCCAGCTTCACCTGGCTGGAGTCGAACGCCAGCGGCCGGTTGAGGTAGTAGTCGCGATCCACTGCGGGCATTTCCTTGCCCTTGGCCTTCAGGAAGCCTTTGCGAATGTTGTCATCCCATTTGACCGCATCGAGTACGCGAATCGGCGTCTGCGCCAGCACAATGCGGTCAGACAAAATGCGTATCGACTGCTGGTAATCGTCCACGCGGAACTCCTGTAGAAAAACGTGCCGGGTTATTTGGTTTTGGCCTGGTGCTGGTAGCGCACGGCCTCGACGAACACATCGGTATTGGCCGGGTCGTCGAGGTACGCCGAGACTTGATCCATGTTGCTGTCGATCAGCACGCCATCGCCATCGTCAGTCTGGAAGACTTGTCCGCTCAGGGAGCGTTGTTTGATGGCCTGGTTGATCTGGTCGAGGTCGAGGTTATAAACCACCAGTTCATGTTTGTCGGTGAGTTCGAAGCCGGCGATAGTGAAATGCCCGCCGAACTGCGCCGGCACTTTCGCCGACAGATACCAGCGATTGCCATGACGCGACACGGTGAAGGGATAAGCTTCGCGCTCCTTGGGCCTGGCCCTGTAGTAGCTGACGGCCTGATAGCGATTATCGCCGATGCGGGTCAGCTCCAGGTTGAGCGGCTCACCCCAGGCGTTGGTGCTGGTCCATTCGCCAAGCAGCCCTTTGGGCGCGGGCTCGCTGGTGGGCAGCGGCGCCTTGAACGTCACCAGGCAGCCGCTGAGCAGCAGGAACGACAAGGCGATCACAACGACACGCCAGACTCTCATTCAACACTCCCTATCGACACGCTTCGCCCTCAAATGACCACCTCAGCCTGTGGACGCGAGCCCGTGGCGAGGGGCTTGTGTGGCAAGAGGGCCTGTGTGGCAAAGGGGCCTGTGTGGCAAAGGGGCTTGTGCGGCCAGGGGGCTTTTGTGGCGAGGGGGCTTGCCCCCGTTGGACTACGCAGTAGTCCCTGTTTTGGGGTCGCTTCGCGGCCCGACGGGGGCAAGCCCCCTCGCCACAAAAGCAACCCTAGCCACACAAGCACCCTAGCCACAAAAGTCCCTTTGCCACGAAAGTCCCCCTGCCACAACCCCCCTCTCACCACACAAGCCCGCTCTTACAGGAATCACACCGACGCCAGCACCAAATGCATGTAACGCGTCAGGATACCGAGCATTTCCTCTTCGGCGTCAGGTTCGGCGTCATTGAGCAGGCCCTGATATTCCATCCGCCCGATAATCGCCGTCAACACTTTGGCATCCTGGTCAGGCTCACGGGAACCCAGTACCTGAAATAACTGGCAGGTGCCCTGCAGCAGAATCTGCTGATGCGAGCGCACCAGTTGGGCCAGGCGCGGGTTGAGCAACGCTTCCTGACGAAACGCCTGCTCGGCCATCAAGTGCTCGCGGCGGTTGACCAGTTGCCGATGGACATAGTCGGTCATCAGCCGTGCGATGTTGTCCGCCAGCTTCGAGCGCGCCTGCGGGCTGCCGTCGCCGCTGTCGACCATCTCGCGCAACAGGCCTTCATTGTTGATCCACAACTTGGCCATGTAGGCCGCGCTGCGCTCAACGTATTGGGCGAAGGTATCGTTGAGCAGGTCATCGATATCCTTGAAATAGTAGGTGGTCGCCGACAATGGCACCGCCGCCTCGGCCGCCACCGCACGGTGGCGTACAGCCCGCACGCCATCGCGCACGACGATGCGCATGGCGGCATCGAGGATGTCCTGTCGACGCTGCTCGCTGCCCTGTCGGCTGGCCTTGCGGCCCTGGTACTGAACACTTTCAGCGACCGCAGTGGCGATATCCGCTGCACCTTCTTGAGCTATTGCACGAATCACGACAGGTATTTCCTCTCAGGTGAAAGTCACAAGTTGATACGTTTGTACCAGACAGGCAATAAAAAACCGCCTGAAGAGGCGGTTTTTTAAGTGAAACACTTACGCTTGCGGCCGCATGTGCGGGAACAGGATCACGTCGCGGATCGACGGTGAGTTGGTCAACAACATCACCAGGCGGTCGATGCCGATACCTTCACCGGCCGTTGGCGGCATGCCGTATTCAAGGGCACGCACGAAGTCGGCGTCGTAGTGCATGGCTTCGTCGTCGCCGGCGTCCTTGTCGGCCACCTGGGCCATGAAGCGCTCGGCCTGGTCTTCCGCGTCGTTCAACTCGGAGTAGGCGTTGGCGATTTCACGGCCGCCGATGAACAGCTCGAAACGGTCGGTGACGTTCGGGTTGTCGTCGTTGCGACGGGCCAGCGGCGACACTTCGAACGGGTACTGGGTGATGAAGTGCGGCTGCTCCAGCTTGTGCTCGACCAGCTCTTCGAAAATCATCACCTGCAATTTACCCAGGCCTTCGAAACCCAGCACCTTGGCGCCGGCTTTCTTGGCGATGGCACGGGCCTTGTCGATGTCGTTCAGGTCGTCAGCGGTCAGCTCAGGGTTGTACTTGAGGATCGAGTCGAACACCGACAGACGCACGAACGGCTCGCCGAAGTGGAACACCTTGTCGCCGTACGGCACATCGGTGCTGCCCAGAACCAGCTGCGCCAGCTCACGGAACAGTTCTTCGGTCAGGTCCATGTTGTCTTCGTAGTCGGCGTAAGCCTGATAGAACTCCAACATGGTGAATTCAGGGTTGTGACGAGTCGATACGCCTTCGTTACGGAAGTTGCGGTTGATCTCGAACACTTTTTCAAACCCGCCAACAACAAGCCGCTTGAGGTACAGCTCAGGCGCAATGCGCAAGAACATTTCCATGTCCAGCGCGTTGTGGTGGGTTTCAAACGGTTTGGCTGCCGCGCCGCCCGGAATGGATTGCAGCATCGGCGTTTCCACTTCCAGGAAGTCACGCTTCATCAGGAAGGTACGGATGTGGGCGATGACTTGCGAACGCACGCGGAACGTCTGGCGCACGTCTTCGTTGACGATCAGGTCAACATAACGCTGGCGGTAGCGCTGCTCGGTGTCGGTCAGGCCGTGGTGCTTGTCCGGCAGTGGGCGCAGGGACTTGGTCAGCAGGCGCACGTTGGTCATTTCAACGTACAGGTCACCTTTGCCGGAACGGGCCAGGGTGCCTTCGGCGGCAATGATGTCGCCCATGTCCCAGGTTTTCACCGCGGCCAGGGTTTCTTCGGACAGAGTCTTGCGATTGACGTAGACCTGGATTCGTCCGGTCATGTCCTGGATTACCATGAACGAGCCACGGTTGAGCATGATACGACCGGCAACCTTGACCGGGATCGCAGCCTCTGCCAGCTCTTCCTTGGTCTTGTCCGCGTACTGTTTCTGCAGCACATCGCAGTAGTTGTCGCGGCGGAAGTCGTTGGGGAAGGCATTGCCCTTGGCGCGCTCGGCAGCAAGCTTTTCCTTGCGCAGGGCGATCAGGGAGTTTTCTTCCTGTTGCAGGGCTTGCGGGTCGAGTTCTTGGTCGCTCATGTCTTTAAATATTCCATCACGGGTTCGTTGCCCCCGGCCTGCGGCCGGGGATCGCCAGCAAGCCGGCTCCTACAAGGGATCGAGACCGATCCCGTATTGCATGTCTTACAGCCCGGATTTCAGGCTGGCTTCCAGGTATTCGTCGATATCGCCGTCGAGTACCTTGTCGCAGTCGCTGCGTTCGATGTTAGTGCGCAAATCCTTGATCCGCGAGGCATCCAGCACGTACGAACGAATCTGGTGACCCCAGCCGATATCGGACTTGGTGTCTTCCAGGGCCTGGGAGGCCGCGTTGCGTTTCTGCATTTCCTGCTCATACAACTTGGCCCGCAGCATTTTCATGGCGGTGTCCTTGTTGGCGTGCTGGGAACGTTCGTTCTGGCAGCTGACCACGGTGTTCGTCGGTACGTGGGTGATACGTACGGCCGAGTCGGTGGTGTTTACGTGCTGACCACCGGCACCCGAGGAACGATAGGTGTCGATCCGCAAGTCTGCCGGGTTGATTTCGATTTCGACCTTGTCATCGATCTCCGGGGAAACGAACACCGCAGAGAAAGATGTGTGACGACGATTGCCGGAGTCGAACGGGCTCTTGCGCACCAGACGGTGCACGCCGATTTCGGTACGCAGCCAGCCAAAGGCGTATTCGCCCTTGATGTGCACGGTGGCGCCCTTGATCCCGGCGACTTCACCGGCGGACAGTTCCATGATGGTCGCGTCGAAACCGCGTTTGTCAGCCCAGCGCAGGTACATGCGCAACAGGATGTTGGCCCAATCCTGGGCTTCGGTGCCGCCGGAGCCGGCCTGGATGTCCAGGTAGGCGTTGTTCGGGTCCATTTCGTGGCTGAACATGCGGCGGAATTCAAGCTTGGCGAGGTTTTCCTCGAGACGGGCCAGCTCGGCGACGACATCGCCCACTGCGCCTTCATCGTTTTCTTCGACGGCCATGTCCAGCAGGTCGCGGCAATCGGCCAGACCGGTGTTCAGTTCGTCCAGGGTTTCGACGATCTGCGCCAGTGCAGCACGCTCGCGGCCCAGCTCCTGGGCGTATTCAGGTTTGTTCCAGACACTCGGATCTTCAAGCTCGCGATTGACTTCAGTCAGACGCTCATGCTTTTGATCGTAGTCAAAGATACCCCCGAATAGTTTCGGAGCGCTCGGACAGGTCCTTGATGGTGTTAAGGATCGGGTTGATTTCCATGGCGGGCAGCACTCGTTGGCGAACTTTTGAAAGCCGGCGAGTATACCGGTAAACAGCCAAAAACGGCAGTCCGCCTGGCCGAAAAGGCATGTTAACAGGCAATCCCTGAAACGACGCAGACCCCTGTAGGAGCGAGCCTGCTCGCGAAAAACCGCAAGCACCGCTGGGTATCTGGCTTTAAGCGTTATCGTTCACGCCCATCGTCGGATCGCCGCCCGGAGCCTGCTCGCACCTGCACAGGGTACGGTTTACCCGACCCCAACCTGATTACGCCCATTTTTCTTCGCCGAATACAGGCCCTTGTCCGCCGCCGAGATCAGGTCGCGGTAATTGCCGCCCGGTTTCGGGATGGCGGTCGGCCGTTGGACCTCCGCGCTATTCATAAGCGTATTGCCCTCCGCCTGCAGGACAATTGATCAGCGTGAGTCAACTGTGCTCATTAGCTCCCGCACTGATGGCCGAACAAGATGAGACATACGATAAGACCGAGTCCGATTAAAGACACCGCAAATGCTCAGCCACTCCGGAACAAATGCCTCGATTATTCCGTAGGAAATGACGTCAACAAAATCGGACCGTTCCTACATTATTACCCATTGCATGAGCATTAGATTTTACTTATAAGTGTATCGCACTACCAATCACAGCCCATTACAAAAAATGAAAAACCACTACTACATGGCCGCCGCGCTGACACTTATGATTTTTGGCGAGATATTAACTATATACAGCGAAGTATACGCATCAAAACTACCTTCTTCCCCGTCAGAAGCTCCATTAAGCTTCTTAAAGCCTTTAATCCTCATATGTATTGCCGGGGTCAGCTTGGTATTTGCATACTGGCTCGGGTATCAAGCCACCGGAAATATTTGGGTGGTAACAGTAGCGTCATTGACGCTTCTTCTCGTTTTAGAGCCCATTGTTATTTATGCAATGCTGAAGGAGCTTCCTGAAAGAGGTGCGCTGATAGGATTTATCCTGGGGGCTACTGGACTGATCGCAACAGTCACTCTCTAGCCAACATGACTAGCGCACTAAAGCCTAGCCATGTCGCCTTAGAGCGCGAGCTTTATCTCTGCTCCATTAAGAACAAACTTATCAACTATCTGCATCCAACTATCAAAATGTACTATTCCAGCTATCCATATAGCAGCCGCTACCCAACCCCAACCTGATTACGCCCATTTTTCTTCGCCGAATAAAGCCCCTTGTCCGCCGCCGAGACCAGGTCGCGGTAATTGCCGCCCGGTTTCGGGATGATGGTCGACAGGCCGATGCTGACGGTCAGGCTTGAACCTTCACTTGGGGAGTTGTGCGGGATTTTCAGGGCTTCGATGGTCTGGCGCAGTTTTTCCGCCACCAGTCGGGCACCGCCCGGCGAGGTGTTGGGCAGCACCAGGGAGAATTCTTCGCCGCCGTAACGGGCCGGCAGGTCGGAAGGCCGGGAGCTGGCGTTGCGGATCGCCTCGGCCACCTTGCGCAGGGCTTCGTCGCCTTCCACGTGACCGAAGTTGTCGTTGTAGGACTTGAAATAGTCGACGTCGATCATCAGCAACGACAACTGACTCTGCTCGCGCAACGCACGGCGCCATTCCAGTTCCATGTATTCATCGAAATGCCGGCGGTTCGATAATCCGGTCAGGCCGTCGGAGTTCATCAGGCGCTGCAGCACCAGGTTGGTGTCGAGCAACTGTTGCTGGCTGACCCGCAACGCCCGGTAAGCGGCGTCGCGCTGCAACAGGGTCATGTAGGACCGCGAGTGATAGCGGATGCGCGCGACCAGTTCGATGTTGTCCGGCAGTTTGACCAGGTAATCGTTGGCGCCGGCGGCGAACGCCGCGCTCTTGATCAGCGGGTCTTCCTTGGTCGACAGGACGATGATCGGAATGTCCCGGGTCGCCGGATGATTGCGGTATTCGCGTACCAGGCTCAGGCCGTCCAGGCCCGGCATCACCAGGTCCTGGAGAATCACCGTCGGCTTGATGCGCACCGCTTGGGCGATCGCCTGGTGCGGGTCGGCGCAGAAATGGAAGTCGATGTTCTCTTCATTCGATAATCCACGGCGCACGGCTTCGCCAATCATCGCCTGATCGTCCACCAGCAATACCATGGCGGCGTTTTCGTCGCTCTTGAAGTCGTCGATCTGTAAATCATTCATGTGCGGTCACCTGAGTACTGCCTGGGCCAGGGTTGCGAAAAAAAGTAGTCATTTGGAGAAAATCTCCAGCAATCGTGGCGCTATCTTGTCCAGTGGGCGAATTTCCACGGCAGCGTCGATGGCCGCGGCCGCTTTCGGCATGCCGTAGACCGCGCTGCTGTTCTGGTCCTGTGCGATGGTCAGGTAACCCTGCTGGCGCATGAGTTTAAGCCCCTGGGCGCCATCACGCCCCATGCCGGTGAGCAATACGCCTACGGCATCGCCCGCCCAGTGATGGGCCACGCTCTCGAAGAACACGTCGATAGAGGGTCGGTAGATTTCGTTGACCGGTTCGGCGGTGTAGGCCAGCGTGCCGTTTTTCAACAGACGGATATGATGATTGGTGCCGGCCAGCAAGACCGTGCCGCTTTGCGGCGGCTCACCTTCGCGGGCCAGCCGCACGTCGAGGCCGCTGGCACTGCCGAGCCATTCGGCCATGCCGGCGGCGAACACCTGGTCAACGTGCTGTACCAGCACGATGGCCGCTGAGAAGTTGCGCGGCAGCCCCTTGAGCAGGACCTCTAGCGCAGCGGGTCCGCCGGCGGATGAACCGATGGCAATCAGCCTTTGTCGCGAACCCTGATTGCGTGACGGGCCGGGGGCGGAACGTTCGCCACTGACCTTTTCGCCGATCAGCCAGCCGATGTTGATGATTTTGCGCAGTAATGGCGCGGCCGCTTCCTGGGCATTACCGGCACCGAGGGTCGGAGTGTCGACGACGTCCAGTGCCCCGTGGCCCATGGCTTCGAACACCCGGTGGACATTCTGCTGGCGATCGACGGTAACAATGACGATGGCGCAAGGGGTCTCATTCATGATCCGCCGGGTAGCCTCGACGCCATCCATCACAGGCATGATCAGGTCCATCAGGATCAGGTCCGGCGTATCCTGCGCGCACAGGTGCACTGCCTCGGCCCCGTCGCCGGCGACCCAGACCACCTGGTGAGCCGGCTCGAACGCCAGAGCGCGGCGCAGGGCTTCCACTGCCATTGGCATGTCGTTGACGATTGCGATCCTCATGCCCGCGCTCCTCCAATGAGCTCGACCACTGCATCGAGCAGGGCGTCGTCATGAAAACTGGCCTTGGCCAAATAGTAGTCGGCGCCGGCATCCAGCCCCCGACGGCGATCTTCTTCGCGATCCTTGTAGGACACCACCATCACCGGCAGCGATTGCAGGCGATTGTCCCGACGCAGCAGCGTGACCAGTTCGATGCCATCCATGCGCGGCATATCAATGTCGGTGATCAGCAGATCGAAATCCTCCGAACGCAGGGCGTTCCAGCCGTCCATGCCATCCACCGCGACCGCTACGTCATAGCCGCGATTGAGTAGCAATTTACGCTGCAACTCTCGCACGGTCAGGGAGTCGTCGACCACCAGAATCCGCTTGCGCGCGGCTTCGACGACCTTGCTGCTGTGCCGGGCGATGCGTTCCAGACGCCCGGTATTGAGCAGTTTATCCACGGAGCGCAGCATGTCTTCGACGTCGACGATCAGCACCACTGAACCGTCGTCGAGCAAGGCCCCGGCAGAAATGTCCTGCACCTTGCCCAGACGCTCATCCAGCGGCAGCACCACCAATGTCCGTTCGCCGATAAAGCGCTCCACCGCCACGCCGTAGATCGCATCGCGTTCGCGGATTACCACGACTTTCAATGTTTGCGGGCTGTTCTGGCTCGCCGGGCGCTGCAATAGCTGAGTCGCCGCCACCAGCCCCACGTGTCGGCCCTCGTGCCAGAAGTGCTGGCGACCTTCGACCTGGACGATATCCGCCGGCTCCAGATCGCACATGCGTTCAATGTGAGCCAAAGGGAAGGCGTAGGCTTCGTCGCCGACCTCTACCACCAGGCTGCGCACCACTGACAGGGTCAGCGGCACTTCCAGATGGAAGCGGCTGCCCTCGCCCGCCGTCTGCTCCAGTACCACGGCGCCGCGCAATTGCCGGACCATGTGCTGCACCGCATCAAGCCCGACGCCGCGTCCAGAGACTTCGGTGACCGTGTCGCGCAGGCTGAAACCCGGCAGAAACAGGAACGTCAGCAGCTCTTCCTCGCTCAACTGCGCGGCGGTTTGCGCTGGCGACAACTGCCGTTCGATGATGCTGCGGCGGACCTTTTCCAGGTCCACGCCATTACCGTCATCACTCAACTCCAGCACCAACAGCCCGGCCTGATGGGAGACGCGCAGGCGGATCAGGCCTTCAGCCGGCTTGCCTGCCAGCAGGCGCTGCTCAGGGCTTTCAATGCCATGATCGACCGCGTTGCGCAGCAAATGGGTCAGCGGAGCTTCGAGCTTTTCCAGCACGTCGCGATCGACCTGGGTCTTCTCACCCTCGATCTCCAGGCGCACCTGTTTACCCAAGTCGCGGCCCAGATCGCGGACCATGCGCACTTGTCCGCTCAGCACATCAGCAAACGGCCGCATCCGACAGGCCAATGCCGTGTCGTACAGCACCTGCGCCCGCTGGCCGGCCTGCCAGGCGAACTCATCGAGTTCGGTGTTCTTTTCCACCAGCAATTGCTGGGATTGCGCCAGAAGTCGCCGGGAATCCTCGAGGGCTTCCCGGGCTTCCAGGCTCAAGGCCTGGTCCTTGAGATGCGTATTGAGGTTCTCCAGCGCGCGCTGGCTGTTGTTCTGCAGGCGTTTGAGACGCTGCATGGCGGCCAGATGCGGTTTGAGCCGCAGGGTTTCGACCAGGGATTTACTCGACAGATCGAGCAGGCTGTTCAGGCGCTCGGCGGTAACGCGCAGCACACGTTCGCCGTTTTCCGTCGCGGGTTTTCTTTTGCGCAGTGTCTTGGCCGCAGGCGGCTCAATGTCCTCTGCCACTGGCTCGATCCCGGGCACTGGCGCTTCGAGCTGCAGTTCGGCCATCACCGGTGCTGCCGCCGTGGCGTTCGGGTCGAGCAATTGCGCCATCCGTGCCACATAGGCTTCGATCTCGGCCCCTTGCGGATTGTTGTTCGGTGTGGCGATGCGCATCAGCAGATCGGTGCCTTGCAGCAACGCATCGATATGCTCCGGGCACAGCAGCAGACGCCCTTCCTGGGCACTGACCAGACAATCTTCCATCACGTGGGCAACGCTGACCCCGGCATCGATACCCACGATCCGCGCCGCGCCCTTGAGCGAGTGTGCCGCGCGCATGCACGACTCGAGCTGATCGGCCTGGGTCGGGTTGCGTTCAAGCGCCAACAGACCGGCACTCAACACCTGGGTCTGGGCCTCGGCTTCCAGGCTGAACAGCTCCTGCAAAGAGGCGTCGCGCATTTGCTCAGGGGTCATGTGAGGCTCCGTGTCACGGCTGTCAGCAGCTGCTCTTCATCCAGCCAGCGCAGGCTGCGGCCTTTGAATTGCAACACGCCCCGGGTGTATATGGCGCTGGCCTGGGCACCGGAGCGCGAGGCCGCATCGAGGATGCGCTCATCGATGGCGTGAATCCCGTCGACCTCATCCACCGGCACCACCACCGGCCCGCCGTGAGCCGCGATGATCAGCATGCGCGGCATGACCCGGATGCCAGGCGCGACGTTGCCGCTGCCATCGAGCCCGAGCAGTTCCACCAGCGACAGGCACGCCACCAACGCGCCGCGCACATTGGCAACACCGAGCAGGGCCCGGGAGCGCTGGTGCGGCAAAGAGTGAATCGCCTGCATCGGCGCCACTTCGACCAGACTGCGGGTAGCCAGGCCCAACCATTCTTCGCCCAGGCGAAACATCAACAGCGAGCGGGTTTTCACCTCGCTCTCGAGCGCAATGGACACTTGCTCGCGATCTTCCTGCTGCAACGCATAACGATCGAGCAAACGCGTGGCGGCGGCCGAATACACCGCGCAATTACGGCAGTGAATGTGCTCACCCAGCAACGGGCAGGATTTGTCACCGTGAATCCCGATGCGGTTCCAGCAATCGTCGATGGCCTGGGCGTCCCGGCTGACGCGAAAGGTATCGGAGGCGGTCATCGTTTACGCTCACTGTCGGCGGCGCGGCCGCTGCGGGCGGCACGCTCCTGTAATCGTCTGGCACCCGCGGTGTCGCCCTGGGCTTGCAGCAATGCCGCCAGGTGCATCAACGCCTCGGGATGTTGCGGTTCGAGGTACAACGCCTTGCGATAAAAACCCTGGGCCTCCAGGGCATTGCCGGCCACGTCGCTGAGCAACCCCAGCCAGCAAAAAACCTGGGCTACCGGCTCGTGGCTGCGCAGATAACTTTCACAGGCGACCCTTGCTTGTGCAGTTTTGCCTTCGTTGGCCAGGGCGGCGATGTTTGCCAGCAACCCGGCCGTGTCGGAATCCGGCTTCTTTGCCGCAGCAGGCATCGGCGCCACGCTGGCAAACGGACGGCTGCGCAGTGACGTTGGCGGGGCGCTGCGCAGTTGTTTCTGCACCGGTAAAGGCGCAGGTACGAAGAGGGGGAACGGCTCAGGCACCGGGGCGTTCTGGTGACTGAAAGCAAAGGATTGTGCAATGCCAATCGAGCGCATGCCCAAGCGCCCCAGCGGAGCACCCTCGGCCGGACCGATGAATAGCACGCCATCCACGTGGGTCAGGCGCTTGAGCACTTCAAACACCTGCTTCTGCGTTGCCTGGTCAAAATAGATCAGCAGATTACGGCAGAACACAAAGTCATACGGCGGCTCACCGGCCAGCAGCGCCGGATCAAGCAGATTGCCGACCTGCAGGCGCACCTGCTCGAGCACTCTCTGGTCAAGGCGAAAACTATCGCCTGCGGCGCTGAAATGGCGTTCTCGAAAGCCCATGTCGTGGCCACGAAAGGAGTTTTTGCCATACAGCGCACGCCTGGCTTTTTCCACAGACAGGGGGCTGACGTCCATGCCGTCGACCTTGAACTGATGCGGCTTGAGCCCGGCATCGAGCAACGCCATGGCTATCGAGTACGGTTCTTCTCCGGTGGAGCACGGCAGGCTGAGGATCCTCAGCGCACGCAGGTTATTGATCTCGGTCAGGCGTTTGCTGGCCAGCCTGGCCAGGGTGACGAAGGACTCCGGGTAACGGAAGAACCAGGTTTCCGGGACGATCACCGCTTCGATCAGTGCCTGCTGTTCGTTCTCTGAGCCTTGCAGCAGTTGCCAGTAATGATCGGCTGTCAGCGCATGCGACGCGGCACTGCGCTGGCGCACGGCACGCTCGATGATCGCCGGCCCTACCGAGGTCACGTCAAGGCCGATGCGCGCCTTGAGGAAATCGAAAAAGCGCTGGTCGCTGTTCATGAGTGCGCCTCAAGCGACGCCAGGTCCAGCGGTGGCGAAGGGAACAACAGTGCGCGAACCTCATCGTTCAGCAGATCCCTGACCCGCACCCATTGCAGCAAACCCTGCTCGTCCTTGCGCACCGGTCCCAGGTACGGCGCCTGGCGATTGTCCAGTCCATAGGGTTGAAAATCCGCCGGATCGCAACGCAGGGTGTCGGTGGCCTGCTCCAGAATCAACCCGAGCAGTTTCGTTTCCGCGCTTTCATCGCGACGGTAGTTGACCAGCACCAGCCGCGTACTGGTACGGGCCTGGGCGGGCGAACCAAAGGCCAGTGCGCAGAGGTCAATCACCGGTACCACCACACCACGACAGGCGAACACGCCGGCGACCCATTCGGGGGTACCGGGGATCGGCTTCAACGCATGGCACGGCAGCACTTGCGCCACCTCTATCGCTTGTAATGCATAGCGCTCGCTGCCGACGCGAAACACCAGAAACAACGCGTGCGCCGCCTGTTTCACGGCAGCGCGTTTGGCGGTGATTTCGCTCATCAGACTTTGAATCGCGAAACGCCACTACGCAGCCCTACGGCCACCTGGCTCAGCTCGTCGATGGCGAAGCTGGCCTGGCGCAGGGATTCGACGGTCTGACTGCTGGCGTCACCCAGTTGCACCAGCGCGTGGTTGATCTGCTCGGCACCGGTGGCTTGGGCCTGCATGCCTTCGTTGACCATCAACACCCGTGGCGCCAGTGCCTGAACCTGATGGATGATCTGCGACAGCTGCTCGCCGAC
The DNA here is from genome assembly GCF_019218965.1 of Pseudomonas sp. PDM31. Lineage (NCBI taxonomy): Bacteria > Pseudomonadati > Pseudomonadota > Gammaproteobacteria > Pseudomonadales > Pseudomonadaceae > Pseudomonas > Pseudomonas sp. PDM31. The sequence goes on from NZ_JAHUWS010000007.1 coordinate 192,241, forward strand.
TTGCTGCACCTCGGACATGCCCCGGCGCACTTCCTCGGAGAACTTGTCCATGCCCATGACCCCGGCGGACACCGCCGACTGGATCTCACGGACCATTTGCTCGATGTCATAGGTGGCCACGGCAGTCTGGTCCGCCAGACGTCGCACTTCGGTGGCGACCACGGCGAACCCGCGACCGTACTCCCCGGCTTTCTCCGCTTCGATGGCGGCGTTGAGCGACAGCAGGTTGGTCTGGTCGGCGACCTTGACGATGGTCACCACCACCTGGTTGATGTTGCCGGCCTTCTCGTTGAGGATCGCCAGCTTGGCGTTGACCAGATCGGCCGCGCCCATTACCGAGTGCATGGTTTCTTCCATCCGCGCCAGGCCCTGTTGCCCGGAGCCGGCGGCCACCGAGGCCTGGTCGGCGGCGGTGGAGACTTCTGTCATGGTGCGCACCAGGTCACGGGAAGTGGCGGCGATTTCCCGCGACGTCGCGCCGATTTCCGTGGTGGTGGCAGCGGTTTCGGTGGCGGTGGCTTGCTGTTGCTTGGACGTGGCGGCGATCTCGGTGACCGAGGTAGTGACCTGCACCGACGAGCGCTGGGCCTGGGACACCAGGGACGTCAGCTCGGTCATCATGTCGTTGAAGCCGGTTTCCACCGCACCGAATTCGTCCTTGCGCTCCAGATTCAGGCGACTGCTGAGATCACCGGTGCGCATGATTCCGAGAATTTCCACGATGCGATTCATCGGCGCCATGATGGCGCGCATCAACAACAGGCCGCAGAGGCCGGCCGCCAATACGGCGATCACCAAGGAAATGCCCATGATGACTTTCGCGGTGAGGACAGCGTCGTCGATGGCTGCTACTTCCGCATCTGCCACTGCCTTGTTGTGGCGCAGGATATCAGTGAGTTTCAGACGACCCGCCGTCCAGGTCGGGGTCAGCTCTTCATTGAATGTCTTGATCGCTTCGGCGTTCTGATTGCGTTTGTACAACTCGATCACGGCCAACAGAATCCGCTGGTAATCCGCCGCCAGCTTTTCGAACGCGGCGTACTCGACTTTGTCTTCTTCGGTCGTGACTGTTGCGCGATAGAGCTCCATCTGCTCTTGCAGGCGCGCGGAGTAGCCCTTGAAGTCCGAGACATCCTCAGCGCTGAAGCCGTTCCCTTGCTCCAGGCCAAGCATGCCCAGCATTCGTAGATAACTGTCGGACCAGGCACTGCGCACCATCGAACTGTGATACAGCCCGGGAAGTGCATCCTCGCGAACACTGGCTTCGCTGGATTCGATCGTCAACAGCCGTGAATACGAGACGACCACCATCAACAGCATAATGGCGATAATTACCGCAAAACTCGCCAAAATGCGTTGGCGCAACGTCCAGTTCTTCACAGTCGATCCTCGGGCCTGATGCCAAATGGGCGGAGTATAGCCGAGGGCGGTGTTACACCTATAAGACGGTCGCTTACACTATTTTACCCTCCTGGCAGAAACAGGCTATCAATTGGCCATTAAGACACTGAGCGCAACTGCAATTGTCATCGTGAACAGGCCCGATCCCACAATAACCTTATGCGAGCACAACATTTGTGCTCGCCGATGGTCCTTGTGGCAGCGAACCTGCCCGCGGTCAGGCGGCCTCGGCGCCTACAGCGAAGCCTGGCGCACCTGTCTCTCCAGCTCGGCCTTCAACCCTGGCTCCAGCTTGAGTTGCCGCGCCAGTTCATCGAGGTAGGACTTCTCCATGAAGTTCTCCTCGTCGACCATCATCACACTGGCGATGTACATTTCAGCGGCGATTTCCGGGGTACTGGCGGCGCGGGCGACAACGCTTGGGTCCAGGGGCATGTTCAGTTCGGCGTGCAGCCAGTGCTGCAACTCCTGATCGTTGTCCAGTTTGGTGAACGCACCTTCAATCAGTGCACGTTCGCGCTCATCGACGTGACCGTCAGCCTTGGCCGCGGCCACCATGGCCTTGAGGATTGCCTGGCTGTGCTGCTCGACCTGCACGGCGGGCACGCGGTCGACGGTTTGCGGCTCACGCGCTGATCCAGCACCCGACTGGGCCTGCCAGTTGCCATAAGCCTTGTAGGCCAGTACGCCTAACGCGGCGAGGCCACCGTAAACCGCGACCTTGCCCCCGACTTTGCGGGCCTTCTTGTTACCGAGCAGCAAGCCCATTGCCCCGGCGGCCAATGCGCTACCCCCGGCACCGGAGAGCAGACTGCCGAGACCGCCGCTTGCACTCTTGCCCTGCGCGCCACCGGCCTTGTTCTGCAGTAGGTCCTGACCGGACTTGAATAATTGATCGAGCAATCCGCGGGTGTTCATTTTTCCGCCTCCATAAAAGTGATTAACCGGAAAATAAGGCCACCAGCCTAGATTGAAAGTGCCCACGACTCGCCCGCAAGAGTGCTTCGAGATGTTGCCTGCGTCCTTGCACTTGCCGCTTCAAGCTCGCAGCTTTCGGCTGCACTCAGAAAAATCGATATAGACTGCAACAAATTGATAAAAACAGCCCACCGGGACCTTTCCCATGATGACCCTGCGTCAGATCCGTCATTTCATCGCCGTAGCCGAGACCGGCTCCATCTCGGCCGCCGCGCAAACCGCATTCATTTCCCAGTCGACCCTGACCCTGGCCATCCAGCAATTGGAAGAAGAAATCGGTGTCAGCCTGTTCAGTCGCCATGCCAAGGGCATGACCCTTACCCACCAGGGCCATCAGTTCCTGCGTCAGGCGCACCTTATCCTGGCCACCGTGGACAACGCCAAGCGCAGTCTGCAACAGAGCACCGACCAGGTCGCCGGGCAGTTGATCATCGGCGTAACCAGCCTGGTCGCCGGCTATTACCTGGCGGATTTGCTCACGCGCTTCCAGCGCGCCTACCCCAACGTTGAAATCCGCGTGATGGAGGATGAACGCCCTTATATCGAGCACTTGCTGGTCAGCGGCGAGATTGATGTCGGCGTGCTGATCCTTTCCAACCTCGAAGACCGCCACGCCTTGCAGACCGAAGTTCTGACCCATTCACCCCATCGACTGTGGCTACCGGCCCAGCATCCACTGCTGGAACACGACAGCATCAACCTCGCCGACGTGGCCCGCGAGCCGCTGATTCAGTTGAACGTCGACGAGATGGACCGCAATGCCCAGCGCATGTGGTCCGCCGCCTCATTGCAGCCGCGCATCACCCTGAGGACCGCCTCAACCGAAGCCGTGCGAAGCCTGGTGGCTGCGGGATTGGGCGTGTCGATCCAGCCCGACATGACTTATCGCCCCTGGTCCCTTGAGGGCGACATCATCGAAGCGCGCACCATCGCCGACCTGAGCCAGACCCTCGACGTCGGCCTGGCCTGGCGTCGCGGCACCGCACGCCCGGCGCTGGTGGACCCGTTCCTCACCGTCGCCCGTGAACAGCCTCATGGCGGGCGCAAGCCATCTATTTAATCGAACGCTACCTTCAGTATTTAGAATTTGTCGACCTCGGGTCCGCGCACTAGTCTTGTCGTATCTATATAAGACGGCCAGGCCCCAGTCACAGGGAGCAGCATGGCTATACAAGAAAAGAGAACCCGAAAGATGGCTGGCGCACAGACCCCGTTGTTCACCGCTCTGTTGATCGATGGTGAATTAGTTGCCGGCCAGGGCCGCGCCGAGCCGATTCTCAATCCGGCCACCGGCGAAGTCATCACACAGATCGCCGAAGCCAGCACCGAGCAAGTCGAAGCGGCCATACTCGCCGCCCACCGCGCCTTCGCCGGTTGGTCACGGACCACGCCGCAGCAGCGCTCGAACCTGTTGCTGGACATCGCCAACACCATCGAAAAGAACGCCGACCTGCTTGCCCGCCTCGAATCCATGAACTGCGGCAAGCCGCTGCACCTGGCCCGCCAGGATGACCTCAGCGCCACGGTCGACGTGTTCCGCTTCTTCGCCGGCGCCGTGCGTTGCCAGACCGGCCAGCTCAGCGGTGAATACGCACCGGGCTACACCAGCATGGTGCGCCGCGACCCTATCGGCGTCGTCGCCTCGATAGCGCCGTGGAACTACCCGATCATGATGGCCGCGTGGAAGATCGCGCCGGCCCTCGCCGCCGGCAATACCCTGGTGTTCAAACCCTCGGAACACACACCGCTGTCGATCCTGGCCCTGGCCCCGGCACTGGCCGAGATCCTGCCGCCGGGCGTGATCAACATTATCTGCGGCGGCGGTGAAGGCGTCGGCAGTCACCTGGTGAGCCATCCTAAAGTGCGCATGGTGTCGCTGACCGGCGATATCGTCACCGGACAAAAAATCCTCCAGGCTGCGTCGAAAACACTTAAACGCACCCACCTGGAACTTGGCGGCAAGGCCCCGGTGATCGTCTGCAACGATGCCGACCTCCAGGCCGTGGTCGAAGGCGTGCGCACCTATGGCTATTACAACGCCGGTCAGGATTGCACCGCCGCTTGCCGGATTTATGCTCAGGCCGGCATTCATGACCGCCTGGTGGCCGAACTCGGCGCGGCGGTGAGCAGCCTGCGCTTCGCCGGCAAACGCGACGCCGACAATGAAATCGGCCCGCTGATCAGCACCCGTCAGCGCGACCGCGTGGCCAGTTTCGTCGAGCGCGCCCTCGGCCAGCCGCACATCGAGCGGGTAACCGGCGCGGCAGTGCATTCAGGAGCCGGTTTCTACTATCAGCCGACCCTGCTGGCCGGCTGCAAGCAAAACGATGAAATCGTCCAGCGCGAAGTCTTCGGTCCAGTGGTCACGGTGACCCGTTTCGATGAACTCTCACAAGTCGTGGACTGGGCCAACGACTCGGAGTACGGCCTGGCTTCCTCGGTCTGGACCCAGAACCTCGACAAGGCCATGCAGGTCGCGGCACGCCTGCAATATGGCTGCACCTGGATCAACAGCCATTTCATGCTGGTCAGCGAAATGCCCCACGGCGGCCTGAAGCGTTCGGGCTACGGCAAGGACCTGTCCAGCGATTCCCTTCAGGATTACAGCGTGGTGCGGCACATCATGGCGCGCCATGGCCAGCATCTCTGACTACGCTAATAACAAGCCGCTGACGGCATGCTTCACCACGTTCAAAACACTGCCCCGACCATAATTAAAAAAGAGGGAAATTCCATGTTCGTGCACAAGACCGCACTGCTCAGTGCAATCACCACCGCGCTGCTGGCCAGCGTCAGTGTCCAGGCCGCAGAGCCCCTCACGGCCGTCGGTGCCGGCGAGGGTCAACTGGATATTGTCGCCTGGCCGGGCTACATCGAACGTGGCGAGAGCGACAAGGCCTACGACTGGGTGACCGGATTCGAGAAAGAAACCGGCTGCAAGGTCAACGTCAAGACCGCTGCTACCTCCGATGAAATGGTCAGCCTGATGGCCAAGGGCGGATACGACCTGGTGACCGCGTCCGGCGACGCTTCCCTGCGCCTGATCGTCGGCAAGCGGGTACAGCCGATCAACACGGCGCTGATTTCGAACTGGAAGAATCTCGACCCGCGCCTCAAGGATGCGCCGTGGTACGTAGTCAATAAACAGACCTACGGCACCCCGTACCAGTGGGGCCCGAACGTGCTGATGTACAACACCAACGTGTTCAAGACCGCGCCCACCAGTTGGGGCGTGCTGTTCGACGCGCAGAACCTGCCGGACGGCAAACCGAACAAGGGTCGCGTACAGGCGTATGACGGTCCGATCTACATTGCCGACGCGGCGCTGTACCTGAAAACCGCCAAGCCGGAGCTGGGTATCCAGAGCCCGTACGAACTGACCGAAGCGCAGTACAAAGCCGTGCTCGACCTGCTGCGCGCCCAGCAGCCGTTGATCCACCGCTACTGGCATGACACCACGGTTCAAATGAGCGACTTCAAGAACGAGGGCGTAGTCGCCTCCGGCGCCTGGCCGTATCAGGTCAACGGTCTGATCAACGAGAAGCAGCCAATCGCTTCGACCATCCCGAAAGAAGGCGCCACCGGTTGGGCCGACACCACCATGTTGCACAGCGAGGCCAAGCACCCGAACTGTGCGTACAAGTGGATGGACTGGTCACTGCAACCGAAAGTCCAGGGCGATGTCGCGGCATGGTTCGGCTCGTTGCCAGCGGTGCCGGCGGCTTGCCAAGGCAGTGAGCTGCTCGGCGCCGAGGGCTGCAAGACCAACGGTTTCGACCAGTTCGACAAAATCGCTTTCTGGAAAACCCCGCAGGCTGAAGGCGGCAAGTTCGTGCCGTACAGCCGCTGGACCCAGGATTACATTGCGATCATGGGTGGGCGCTGACTCAAGTGCGATTCGGTCGAGCTCCCTTTGCCCCTCTCCCCCCTGAGGGAAAGGGCTGGGGTGAGGGGGTAACTTTTGACGTTGCTCTTCAATTATGGGCAATGACCGAAACCGCTGCCCTCACCCCCCGCCCTCTCCCGGAGGGAGAGGGAGCTAAAAGCAGATCGCATTTCACCTGCGAGATGTGTGAGCTAAAAGCGGATCGCATTTCATCTGCGAGATGTGCGAGCTAAAAGCAGATCGCATTTCACCTGCAGGATGTGTGAGCTAAAAGCAGATCGCATTTCACCTGCAGGATGTGTGAGCTAAAAGCGGATCGCATTTCATCTGCCAGATGTGTGAGCTAAAAGCGAATCGCATTTCATCTGCCAGGTGTGTGAGCTGAAAGCAGATCGCATTCACCGCTAGACGATTCAGTTTTTTCAGAAGTCCAGGCAGGGCCGTTGCGACGGCCCTCGCCTTTTTGGAGCACCGCACCATGACGCTTGCAGTCCAATTCACCAACGTTTCCCGTCTGTTCGGCGAAGTGAAGGCCGTAGACCGGGTTTCCATCGACATCCAGGACGGCGAGTTCTTCTCCATGCTGGGGCCTTCCGGCTCGGGCAAAACCACCTGTCTGCGCCTGATCGCCGGTTTCGAGCAACCGAGCGCCGGCTCCATCCGTATTCATGGCGAAGAAGCCGCCGGGCTGCCGCCGTATCAACGCGACGTGAACACCGTGTTTCAGGATTACGCGCTGTTCCCGCACATGAACGTTCGCGACAACGTCGCCTACGGCCTGAAAGTCAAAGGCGTGGGCAAGGTTGAACGCCTCAAGCGCGCCGAAGAAGCCCTCGACATGGTCGCCCTGGCTGGCTATGGCGAGCGCAAGCCGGTGCAACTGTCCGGTGGTCAGCGCCAGCGTGTGGCCCTGGCCCGCGCCCTGGTCAATCGTCCGCGCGTATTGCTGCTCGACGAGCCCCTCGGCGCTCTCGACCTGAAGCTGCGCGAGCAAATGCAGAGCGAGCTGAAAAAGCTGCAGCGCCAGCTCGGCATCACCTTCATTTTCGTTACCCATGACCAGACTGAAGCGCTGTCGATGTCCGATCGCGTTGCAGTATTCAACAAGGGCCGCATCGAACAAGTCGATACGCCGCGCAACCTGTACATGAAACCGGCCACCACCTTCGTCGCGGAATTCGTTGGCACTTCCAACGTGATCCGCGGCGAGCTGGCCAAACAGTTGAGTGGCAATCCGCAGCCGTTCTCGATTCGACCGGAACACGTGCGCTTCGCCGAAGGCCCGCTGGCGAGCCACGAGATTGAAGTCAGCGGTTTGCTGCACGATATCCAGTACCAAGGCAGTTCGACTCGCTATGAGCTGAAACTGGAAAACGGCCAGACCCTGAACATCAGCAAGGCCAACAACCAGTGGCTGGATACCAGCGCACAGCACCAGACCGGACAGCGCATCAGTGCACGTTGGGCGCGTGAAGCCATGATCCCGTTGCACGACACCGCAGCGGGCGGGGTGTGAGATGAACAGCGTGGCTCTCGCTCAATCTTCGGCCAGCGGCTCACCGCTGCGCAGGTTTTCCAACCTGTTGTATCGCCGACCGAATTTTTACCTGTCGCTACTGTTGGTACCGCCGCTGCTGTGGTTCGGTGCGATCTATCTCGGTTCGTTGCTGGTTCTGCTGTGGCAAGGCTTCTACACCTTCGATGACTTCACCATGGCGGTCACCCCCGACCTGACCCTGGCGAACTTTGCCGCACTGTTCCAGCCATCGAACTTCGACATCATCCTGCGCACCCTCGGCATGGCGATTGCCGTGTCGATCGCCAGCGCCATCGTCGCGTTCCCGATCGCCTATTACATGGCGCGCTACACCACCGGCAAGACCAAGGCGTTCTTCTACATCGCGGTGATGATGCCGATGTGGGCCAGCTACATCGTCAAGGCCTATGCCTGGACCTTGCTGCTGGCCAAGGGCGGCGTGGCCCAGTGGTTCGTGCAGCACTTGGGGCTGGAGCCGCTCCTGCAACTGGTGCTGGGCATTCCGGGCGTCGGTGGCAGCACCCTGTCGACCTCGCACCTGGGGCGCTTCATGGTGTTCGTCTACATCTGGCTGCCGTTCATGATCCTGCCGATCCAGGCCTCGCTGGAACGCCTGCCGCCGTCGTTGCTGCAAGCCTCCGCCGACCTTGGGGCCAAGCCGCGCCAGACCTTCATGCAGGTGATCCTGCCGCTGTCGATCCCGGGCATTGCCGCAGGCTCGATCTTCACCTTCTCTCTGACGCTCGGTGACTTCATCGTGCCGCAACTGGTGGGCCCACCCGGCTACTTCGTCGGCAGTATGGTCTACGCCCAGCAAGGCGCGATCGGCAACATGCCAATGGCCGCAGCGTTCACCCTGGTGCCGATCGTGCTGATCGCCATCTACCTCTCCATCGTCAAACGCCTGGGGGCCTTCGATGCACTCTGAGAAAGCTTCTATTGGCCTGAAAATCGCGGCGTGGGGCGGGCTGGTGTTCCTGCACTTCCCGATCCTGATCATCTTCCTGTACGCCTTCAACACCGAAGACGCGGCGTTCAGCTTTCCGCCCAAGGGCTTCACCCTGAAGTGGATCGGCGTGGCGTTCTCGCGGCCGGATGTGCTCGAAGCGATCAAGCTGTCGTTGCAGATCGCCTCGATTGCCACGCTGATCGCCATGGTCCTTGGCACATTGGCCTCGGCCGCGTTGTACCGCCGGGATTTCTTCGGCAAGCAAGGCATTTCGCTGATGCTGATCCTGCCGATCGCCCTGCCGGGGATCATCACCGGGATCGCGCTGCTGGCGACCTTCAAGACACTGGGGATCGAACCGGGGATGTTCACAATCATCGTCGGTCACGCGACCTTCTGTGTGGTGATCGTCTACAACAACGTCATCGCCCGTTTGCGCCGCACTTCGCACAGCCTGATCGAGGCCTCGATGGACCTCGGCGCCGACGGCTGGCAGACCTTCCGCTACATCATCCTGCCGAACCTCGGCTCGGCGTTGCTGGCTGGCGGCATGCTCGCTTTCGCGCTGTCGTTCGATGAAATCATCGTCACCACCTTCACCGCCGGCCATGAACGCACCCTGCCGCTGTGGCTGCTCAACCAGCTCAGCCGCCCACGGGACGTACCGGTGACCAACGTCGTGGCGATGCTGGTGATGATCGTGACCATGCTGCCAATTTTCGGTGCCTATTACCTGACCCGTGGCGGTGAAAGCGTGGCGGGCAGTGGTGGAAAGTAACTGACAACGATTACTCCCGAAAGGAACCGAACTCAATGTGGGAGCGGGCTTGCTCGCGAAGAGGCCTTCATATTCAACAGTGATGGTGCCTGACACACCGCTTTCGCGAGCAAGCCCGCTCCCACAGTTAGAGCCGGTTTCTACAGATAAAAATAAATAGTTTCGAAGAGGACAATGCCATGCAAACCCGACTCTTGATCAACGGCCAACTCCTTGATGGCGAAGGCCCCGCCCAACCGGTGTTCAACCCGGCGCTGGGCAGTGTGCTGGTGGAAATCAACGAAGCCAGCGAAGCCCAGGTCGATGCCGCCGTGCGCGCTGCCGACGCCGCGTTCGACAGCTGGTCGCAGACCCCGCCTAAAGAACGTTCGCTGCTGCTACTCAATCTCGCCGACGTCATCGAAGCCCACGGAGAAGAGCTGGCCAAACTGGAATCGGACAACTGCGGCAAGCCCTACAGCGCCGCGTTGAACGACGAGATCCCGGCGATTGCCGACGTGTTCCGCTTCTTCGCCGGCGCCAGCCGCTGCATGAGCGGTTCGGCCGGTGGCGAATACCTGCCTGGCCACACCTCGATGATCCGCCGCGATCCGGTGGGCGTGATCGCTTCCATCGCGCCGTGGAATTACCCGCTGATGATGGTTGCCTGGAAAATCGCCCCGGCCCTGGCCGCCGGTAATACCGTGGTCCTCAAGCCGTCGGAACAAACTCCGCTGACCGCCCTGCGTCTGGCCGAGCTGGCGTCGGAAATTTTCCCGGCCGGCGTGCTCAACCTGGTATTCGGTCGCGGTCCTACCGTCGGCAGCCCGCTGGTGACCCATCCGAAAGTGCGCATGGTGTCCCTGACCGGTTCCATCGCCACCGGTTCGAACATCATTTCCAGCACTGCCGACAGCGTCAAGCGCATGCACATGGAACTGGGCGGCAAGGCTCCGGTGATCATCTTCGACGACGCCGACATCGACGCGGCAGTGGAAGGCATCCGCACCTTCGGTTTTTACAACGCCGGCCAGGACTGCACCGCCGCCTGCCGCATCTATGCGCAGGAAGGCATCTACGACAAGTTCGTCGAGAAACTCGGTGCCGCCGTCAGCAGCATCAAGCACGGCTTGCAGGATGACCCATCGACCGAACTCGGCCCACTGATCAGCGCACAGCACCGCGACCGCGTGGCCGGCTTTGTCGAGCGCGCCGTGGCCCAGCCGCACATCCGCCTGATCACCGGTGGCAAGGCGGTGGACGGCAACGGGTTCTTCTTCGAGCCCACGGTGCTGGCCGACGCACAGCAAGACGATGAAATTGTTCGTCGTGAAGTGTTTGGGCCAGTGGTGTCCGTCACCCGATTCACCGATGAAGCGCAGGTGCTGGGCTGGGCCAATGATTCGGACTACGGGCTCGCCTCGTCGGTGTGGACCGCAGACGTCGGCCGCGCCCATCGCCTGTCCGCGCGCTTGCAGTACGGCTGCACCTGGGTGAATACGCACTTCATGCTGGTCAGTGAAATGCCCCATGGCGGTCAGAAACTGTCCGGGTACGGGAAGGACATGTCGATGTATGGGTTGGAGGACTACACCGTTGTGCGGCATGTGATGTTCAAGCACTAAAGGCATCGCCAGCAGGCTGGCTCCCACAGTTTGGAATGCGTTTCCCTATGGGAGCCAGCCTGCTGGCGATAGCGTCACCCCGGCTTCAAGGCAGAAGCCGGCACCAGGCGACACCTGGAAGACAAAACAATAACCACCGCCCCGGAACGCTTCCAAAACTTTGCCCTGGTTTCGGACATCCTGAACCTGCCAATTTTGCGCAGAGATCTCAATGAGTGCATTACCCTGCCCAGCGCATGGCCTTGGTAGGGAACAGCATCTGGCAACACATCACTCCCCCGCTTTCGCGCTCACCCCGCTAAAGTTTTCTACGCCTCTGCACACTTGAGTTGGTTGACGAAAAGCGCGGGAGACCCTAGTGTGTTTACGTAGTTTACAGCGTATACACCCTAGGAGAGCCATCATGGCTTCACCCGTTTTGTCCTTTCGCGTCGAAGAATTACTGGCTCAACAGCTCGATCAGCTGGCAGCCGCCACCGATCGCGACCGCCAATACCATCTCAAGCGTGCACTGGTTAGATATGTGGAAGCCGAGTCCTGGCATCTGCAAGCCATCAGCGACGGCATAACCGATGCCGATGCCGGGAAACTCACCGATCTGGACGCCGTGAAGGCTAAGTGGGCAAAACGTGCCGAGCGTAGTACTGACTGAAAAAGCTGAAAGCGACCTCGATAACATCCATGAGCATTACCTGGGAATCGCTGGCGCACAGGCTGCCTTGGAAATCATCGCGACGATCCTGCAATCCTTTGAACTGCTCGAGCATTTTCCCGGCTCGGGCCGGCCGTCTGTGGTGCCTGATGTACGAGAGTTAGTGCTTGGCCGATATCCCTTCATCGCCCCTTATCGATTTGTCGAAGGCCAGGTACAGGTGTTGCGAGTGCTGCATCAGCGCTCAGAACGCTCGCAGGATTGGTGAAAAAAGGGCATCCCGCCCAAGCCGGATGCCCCGCCTCTTTCAGAACCGCGAAACACTCCTCATCGCATCCACCAGATAGCGCATGGCAATCCGGTCGCTTTCCGATAATTCGCGATATCGCTCCACCAGTTTCATTTCCTCGCTGTTGAGTCTGCGTCTGCGTCGCCCGGTACCCAGGCACGGAAAGATTCCCAACATTTCGGTGATGCCTTGTACTTTCGACATGGACGATGTCCTTCTCTATACGTCAAAGAAAACTGCTAAAAACCGAATCGCCCTATCTTTTTCAACTGACTCCCTGTTTCAGCTGCCTCCATGTGCCCACTGAACCGCACCGGCCTGAAGGGCATAAACCGGTCATGAGCACAGAATAGGAATATTCCGCGCGCTGAAAAGCGGTTTTTAGAGTAATTAGTCGAAAAAAGCAGATATGCCCTGAAAATCAGAAAAGGCTGTGGGAAACATTTACCGACATGTCTTGTTTCATTGCCGGACTAGCGCCGTGCCATCAATCAATTTTGCTCTTCAAGCGAACGGTTTAAGCTATCCGGCATCTGTTTAAAGTCCGTTGCGTTTGGCCGAAGGCATGTCCGAACCGATATTTTTGATCCAGCACGTGCCAGGAACGGCGCGGGATTGTTAACGACAGGTTGTATTTATGCACCGCAGACATTTGCTCAAAGCCTCCATGGCCATCGCTGCCTACACCGGCTTGTCCGCCACCGGCCTGCTGGCCGCCAATGCCTGGGCGGGCAGCGGGAGCACCGCCGATGGCGAGGCCACGGCGTTCGATTTCGAAGCGCTGAAACGCCAGGCCAAACAGCTTGCCAGCAACCGCTACCAGGACACCAAGCAGGTGTTGCCGCCGACCTTGGCGACCATGACCCCGCAGAACTTCAACGCCATCCGCTATGACGCCAACCATTCACTGTGGAATGACCTGAACGGGCAGCTTGACGTGCAGTTCTTCCACGTCGGCATGGGGTTCAAGCAGCCGGTGCGCATGTACAGCGTCGACCCCAAGACCCGCCTGGCGCGCGAGGTGCATTTCCGTCCGTCGCTGTTCAACTATGAAAACACCACCGTTGACACTACCCAGCTCAAGGGCGATCTGGGCTTCTCCGGCTTCAAGCTGTTCAAGGCTCCGGAACTGGACAAGCACGACGTCGTGTCTTTCCTCGGCGCAAGCTACTTCCGTGCAGTAGACGCCACCGGCCAGTACGGCTTGTCGGCCCGCGGCCTGGCCATCGACACCTACGCCAGCAAGCGCGAAGAGTTTCCCGACTTCACCAAGTTCTGGTTCGAGACGCCAGACAAGGACAGCACCCGTTTCGTGGTCTATGCCCTGCTCGACTCGCCGAGCGCTACCGGCGCCTATCGCTTCGATATCGACTGCCAGGCCGAGCGCGTGGTGATGGAAGTCGACGCCCACGTCAACGCGCGTACTGCCATCGACCAGTTGGGCATTGCACCCATGACCAGCATGTTCAGTTGCGGCACCCATGAGCGCCGGATGTGCGACACCATTCACCCGCAGATCCACGACTCCGATCGACTGGCCATGTGGCGCGGCAACGGCGAGTGGATCTGCCGTCCGCTGAACAACCCGGCCACCCTGCAATTCAACGCATTCGCCGACAAGGACCCGAAAGGTTTCGGCCTGGTGCAGACCGATCACGAGTTCACCAGTTACCAGGACACCGTCGACTGGTACAGCCGCCGTCCGAGCCTGTGGGTCGAACCGACCACAGCCTGGGGTGAAGGCTCGATCGACTTGCTGGAGATCCCCACCACCGGCGAGACCATGGACAACATCGTGGCCTTCTGGACGCCGAAAAAACCAGTGGCCGCCGGCGACTCGCTGAACTACGGCTACAAGCTCTACTGGAGTGCCCTGCCCCCGGTCGGCACGCCACTTGCCCGGGTCCACGCGACCCGTTCAGGGATGGGCGGTTTCACTGAAGGCTGGGCACCGGGCGAGCATTACCCACCGGTCTGGGCCCGGCGTTTTGCCGTGGACTTCACCGGTGGCGGCCTGGATCGCTTGCCTGAAGGCACAGGCATCGAGCCCGTGGTCACCTGCTCGAACGGCGAGGTCAAGGATTTCAGCATTCTCAAGCTCGACGACATCAAGGGCTACCGCATCCTGTTCGACTGGTACCCGACCAATGACAGCGTCGCGCCGGTAGAACTGCGTCTGTTCATTCGCACTAACGATCGCACGCTCAGTGAAACCTGGTTGTACCAGTACTTCCCGCCTGCGCCGGACAAGCGCAAATACCCCTGACATGCCCACACTGTAGGAGCCGGCTTGCTGGCGATGACGATCTATCAGACAGGATTGATGTGACTGATGCTCCGCTATCGCCAGCAAGCCGGCTCCCACACCTGGAGATGCGCATTAGCCACCATTCGGTTTTCCGAACGCGACCTGTCGGTCGGTTCGGTTAACCGGATGTTTCCTTCACAACATCAACGCCACAAATATTTAATTTCCTTATAAATCAACGACTTGATCATTATTGACTGGTCTGGCACGAGTCATGCTCTACACTCTTCGACGAATGTCCTTTGCGCTCGCTCATCGTGGCGCTCAGGTGTTTTGCAGCACAAAAAGGGCCGATGAACTGGCTCCATAAAAAAAACAAAGTCGAGGAAAATTTGATGCGCATCGTTCCCCATATCCTGGGCGCAGCCATTGCTGCCGCTCTGATCAGCACGCCAGTTTTCGCAGCCGAACTGACCGGCACCCTGAAGAAGATCAAAGAATCCGGTGTCATTACCCTCGGACACCGTGACGCTTCCATTCCTTTCTCCTACATCGCTGATGCTTCCGGCAAGCCGGTCGGCTACTCCCACGACATTCAGCTCAAAGTCGTCGAAGCCCTGAAAAAAGACCTGGACCTGCCCAATCTCCAGGTCAAGTACAACCTGGTCACCTCGCAAACCCGTATCCCGCTGGTACAGAACGGCACCGTTGACCTTGAGTGCGGTTCCACCACCAACAACGTCGAGCGTCAGCAGCAAGTTGACTTCTCTGTCGGCATCTTCGAAATCGGTACCCGCCTGCTGTCCAAAAAGGACTCCAAGTACAAGGATTTCGAGGACCTCAAAGGCAAGAACGTCGTGACCACCGCCGGCACCACGTCCGAGCGCATCCTCAAGGCGATGAACGCCGACAAGCAGATGGGCATGAACGTGATCTCCGCCAAAGACCACGGCGAATCCTTCCAGATGCTGGAAACTGGCCGCGCAGTGGCCTTCATGATGGATGACGCCCTGCTGGCCGGTGAAGCCGCCAAGGCCAAGAAAGCCGATGACTGGGCCGTGACCGGTACTCCACAGTCCTACGAAATCTACGGCTGCATGGTGCGCAAAGGCGACGAGCCGTTCAAAAAGGCCGTGGATGACGCCATCAAGGCAACTTACGCATCGGGCGAGATCAACAAGATCTACGAAAAATGGTTCATGCAGCCGATTCCGCCAAAGGGCCTGAACCTGATGTTCCCGATGAGCGACGAGCTCAAGGCCCTGATCGCCAATCCGACCGACAAAGCGGCTGACGACAAGAAATCCTGATTTCTGACTAACCTTATCCCTGAGAGGGTCGTTGCCCTCTCAGGGATCGCACTCCCTGCTGGCATTTTTGGAAAAACTCGAACCGGTGGCTGTCGAGCCGAGCGCGTGTGCCTGACTCTCGAGGTCGGGCGGGAACGGAGCTTCCCCCAAGCGGGCATTTGTACATCGATCGAATCCGAGGGGAGACCCTAATGAATTACAACTGGGACTGGAGCGTGTTCTTCAAGTCCACCGGCGTGGGCAGCGAGACCTATCTCGACTGGTACGTGTCCGGTCTGGCCTGGACCATCGGCATCGCCATCGCGGCGTGGATCATCGCCCTGACTCTGGGCTCGATCCTGGGCGTCATGCGTACCGTGCCGAATCGCATCGTATCGGGCATCGCCACCTGCTACGTCGAACTCTTCCGTAACGTGCCGCTGCTGGTTCAGCTGTTCATCTGGTACTTCCTGGTACCCGACCTGCTGCCGGCGGACCTGCAAGAGTGGTACAAGCAGGATCTGAACCCGACCACCTCGGCCTTCCTCAGCGTCGTCGTATGCCTGGGCCTGTTCACCACCGCCCGGGTTTGCGAACAGGTGCGCACCGGTATCCAGGCCCTGCCAAAAGGCCAGGAATCGGCAGCCCGTGCCATGGGTTTCAAGCTGCCGCAAATCTACTGGAACGTGCTGCTGCCCCAGGCCTACCGGATCATCATTCCGCCGCTTACCTCGGAATTTTTGAACGTCTTCAAGAACACCTCCGTGGCCTCGCTGATCGGCCTGATGGAGCTGCTCGCGCAGACCAAACAGACCGCCGAGTTCTCCGCCAACCTGTTCGAAGCCTTTACCCTGGCCACGCTGATCTACTTCACCCTGAACATGAGCCTGATGTTGCTGATGCGCCTGGTCGAGAAGAAAGTTGCCGTACCGGGCCTGATCTCCGTAGGGGGTAAATGATGGAATTCGACTTCTCGGGCATCATCCCGTCCCTGCCGGGCCTGTGGAACGGCATGGTCATGACCCTGAAACTGATGGCCATGGGCGTGATCGGGGGGATCATCCTCGGCACCATCCTGGCGCTGTGCCGCCTGTCCCACAACAAACTGCTGTCGAACCTCGCTGGCGCCTACGTCAACTACTTCCGCTCGATCCCGTTGCTGCTGGTCATCACCTGGTTCTACCTGGCGGTGCCGTTCGTACTGCGCTGGATCACCGGCGAAGACACGCCGATCGGCGCGTTCGCATCCTGCATCGTGGCCTTCATGATGTTCGAAGCGGCGTACTTCTGCGAAATCGTCCGTGCCGGTGTGCAGTCGATTCCCAAGGGCCAGATGGGCGCTGCCCAGGCGCTGGGCATGACTTACGGGCAGATGATGCGCCTGATCATCCTGCCGCAAGCGTTCCGCAAGATGACCCCGCTGTTGCTGCAGCAGAGCATCATCCTGTTTCAGGACACCTCGCTGGTCTACGCGGTCGGTCTGGTGGACTTCCTCAATGCTTCGCGCGCCAGTGGCGACATCATTGGCCGCTCCAATGAGTTCCTGATCTTCGCAGGTCTCGTGTACTTCATTATCAGCTTTTCCGCCTCGCTGCTGGTCAAGCGTCTGCAAAAAAGGTTCGCCGTATGATCTCTATCAAAAGCATCAACAAGTGGTATGGGGACTTCCAGGTACTGACTGATTGCAGCACCGAGGTCAAAAAAGGCGAAGTGATCGTGGTGTGCGGGCCATCCGGTTCCGGCAAGTCGACCCTGATCAAGTGCGTCAACGCCCTGGAGCCGTTCCAGAAGGGCGACATCGTGGTCGACGGCACGTCCATTGCCGACCCGAAGACCAACCTGCCGAAACTGCGTTCGCGCGTTGGCATGGTGTTCCAGCACTTCGAACTGTTCCCGCACCTGACCATCACCGAAAACCTGACCATCGCGCAGATCAAGGTGTTGGGCCGCAGCAAGGAAGAAGCCACCAAGAAAGGCCTGCAACTGCTTGAGCGCGTCGGTCTCTCGGCTCACGCCCATAAGCACCCGGGCCAGCTTTCCGGTGGTCAGCAGCAGCGTGTGGCGATTGCCCGTGCGCTGGCGATGGACCCGATCGTCATGCTGTTCGACGAACCGACCTCGGCGCTGGACCCGGAAATGGTCAACGAAGTACTCGACGTGATGGTGCAACTGGCCCACGAAGGCATGACCATGATGTGCGTGACCCACGAAATGGGCTTCGCCCGCAAAGTGGCCGACCGCGTGATCTTCATGGACGCCGGCAAGATCATCGAAGACTGCCCGAAAGAGGAGTTCTTCGGCGACATCAACGCCCGCGCCGAACGTACCCAGCACTTCCTCAACAAGATTCTGCAGCACTAAGCAAACACCGCTCCCCCTGTGGGAGCGGGCTTCTGTGGCGAGGGGGCTTGCCCCCGTTGGGTCGCGAAGCGGCCCCGGCATTTTATAGTCAGACCGCATGCAATGGGTTTACGACTGCTTCGCAGCCGAACGGGGGCAAGCCCCCTCGCCACAAAGTTCACCCCACACCAGTGGTTATTCACGATCAAGTGTTGTGGTTGACCCAAGGCATCTGTGATGAAATGCGACCCCAATCTCTATCGCGCAGCGCCGCCATCACTTGCCGTGAAACCCCGTCTGATCCGTCATTTGTTCCTGCCGCCGTTGATCATCGCCCTGATGATCGGACTCGGCTTCATCGGCTTCTGGCTCAGTGAGCACTACGGCATTCGCAACCTCGGCGAAAATGGCCAGCGTCAGCTGGAGCTGCACGCCCGCGCAGTCGAGAGCGAGATCAGCAAGTACACCTACCTGCCCAGCCTGCTGGAACTGGAATCCAGTGTTTCGCAGCTGCTGGCCGACCCGACTCCGGAACACCGGCAAACGGTCAACGATTACCTCGAAGGCCTGAACCGGCGCAGCCGCAGTCGGGCCATCTACGTGATGGACACCACCGGTCGCGTCATGGCCACCAGCAACTGGCGCGACTTCGACAGTTACCTGGGTGAAGACCTGTCCTTCCGCGCCTATTTCCAGAACGCCGTGCGCGGCCAGCCGGGACGCTTCTACGGCATCGGCAGCACCAACGGCGAGCCCGGTTACTATCTGGCCCACGGCCTGGAAGAACACGGCAAGATCATCGGCGTCGCGGTGGTCAAGGTCCGCCTGGAAGCCCTGGAGGAACGCTGGCAGCGTGCGCGCCTGGAAGCCTTCGTCAGTGACGAGAACGGCATCATCATTCTGTCCAGCGATCCGGCGCGACGGCTCAAATCGGTGCTGCCGCTCAGCGACGAAACCAAGGAGAAACTGGCCCGCAGCCTGCAGTACTACTGGTTCCCGCTCAATGAACTGCAACCGCTGGCCCGGGAAACCCTGTCGGAGGGCGTGGAAAAACTCACCTTTCCGGCCAACAGTGAACTGAAGTCAGACGACGAGAACATCAGCTATCTGTCGCAAAGCCGACCGCTGAGCGACACACCGTGGAACTTCACCCTGCTCACCCCGTTGCAGGATTTGCGTCGCGAAGCGATCAACCAAGGGATTCTGGTAGCGGTGGCATTTGCCCTGGTCGCCTTCCTGCTGATTGCCTGGAACGAACGGCGCAAGGTGATCGCTACCCGCCTCGCCGCCCGGGAAGCCCTGCAGGAAGCCAACAATCAACTGGAGCGTCGGATTACCGAACGGACCGTCGACCTGCGCGCCAGCAATGAACGGCTCAAGGGTCAGATCCGTGAACGCCGGCATGCCGAAGAGACCTTGCGCCGCGCCCAGGATGAACTGGTGCAGGCCGGAAAACTCGCGGCGATTGGCCAGATGTCGACCAGCATCGCCCATGAATTGAACCAGCCGCTGGCGGCGCTGCGCACCCTGTCCGGCAATACCGTGCGTTTCCTCGAACGCGGCCAGCTTGACGTGGCCAGCACCAACCTCAAGACCATCAACGAATTGATCGACCGCATGGGCCGCATTACCGCCAGCCTGCGTTCCTTCGCGCGGCGCGGTGATGACAAAGGCCAGGCCTGCCTCGGCAAAGCCGCGGACGCCGCCTTGCAGTTGCTCGGCAGCCGCGTGGAAAACACACCATTGCGCCTGCATCGAGACTTCGAAGACGTACAACTGCAAATCGACCAGACCCGCCTGGAGCAGATTCTGGTCAACCTGATCGGCAACGCTCTCGACGCCATGCAGGCGCAGCCACTGCCACAGCTGTGGCTGGAAGGTGAGCGGGTCGACGACAAGTATCGGCTGCGCGTACGTGACAACGGCCACGGCATCGACGCCGAAACGCGCAAGCACCTGTTCGAACCGTTTTTCACCACCAAACCCGGCGAACAGGGCCTGGGCCTTGGCCTGACGCTTTCCGCCAGCCTGGCCGCCGCCACCGGCGGGCAACTGGGTGTCGAACATCCGGCCAGCGGTGGTACCGCATTCGTCCTCAGTTTACCGTTGGTAAGCCCCACTCCCGCCGAGCCAATATGAACAACGACCTTAGTGTGTTGATCGTCGAAGACGACCCCCATGTACTGCTTGGTTGCCAGCAGGCGCTGACCCTCGAAGACATCCCCTGCATTGGCGTGGGCAGCGCCGAAGAAGCCCTGGAGCGGGTCGGCGACAACTTTGCCGGCATTGTCATCAGCGACATACGCCTGCCGGGCATCGATGGCCTGGAATTGCTGACCCGGCTCAAGGCGCGCGATCGCAGCCTGCCGGTGGTCCTGATCACTGGCCATGGCGACATCTCCATGGCGGTCGGCGCGATGCAAAAAGGCGCCTACGACTTCATGGAGAAACCGTTCTCTCCGGAACGTCTGGTGGATGTGGCCCGCCGCGCCCTGGAGCAACGCAGCCTGGCTCGTGAAGTTTCGTCGTTGCGCCGACAGCTGGCCGAGCGCGACTCCCTCGAAGGTCGCATCATCGGCCGTTCGCCCGCCATGCAGAACCTGCGCGAGCTGATTGCCAACGTCGCCGATACCTCGGCCAACGTGTTGATCGAGGGTGAGACCGGTACTGGTAAAGAGCTGGTCGCGCGCTGCCTGCACGACTTCTGTCGCCGCCACACCCGGCAGTTTGTCGCGCTGAACTGCGGGGGCCTGCCGGAGAACCTGTTCGAAAGCGAAATTTTCGGCCATGAAGCCAACGCCTTCACCGGCGCCGGCAAACGGCGAATCGGCAAGATCGAGCACGCCGACGGCGGTACGTTGTTCCTCGACGAAGTGGAAAGCATGCCGCTGCCACTGCAAATCAAACTGCTGCGGGTCTTGCAGGAGCGCACCCTCGAACGCCTCGGCTCGAACCAGAGCGTGGCGGTGGACTGCCGGGTGATCGCCGCGACCAAGTCCGATCTGGACGAGTCGAGCAGGGCCGGCGAATTTCGCAGCGACCTGTACTACCGCCTCAACGTGGTAACCCTGGAGCTGCCACCCTTGCGTGAACGTCGCGAGGACATCCTGCAGCTGTTCGAACACTTCCTGCAGCAATCATCCCTGCGTTTCGACCGCAGTGTACCGGAGCTGGACAACCAGACCCTGTCCAGCCTGATGAGCCACGACTGGCCCGGCAACGTGCGCGAACTGCGCAACGTCGCCGAGCGCTTCGCCCTCGGCCTGCCGGCCTTCAAGAAGTCTGGGGCCAGCGGCAACAACCAGGGCCTGGCCTTCGCCGAAGCCGTGGAGGCTTTCGAGCGCAACCTGCTGGTGGACGCCTTGCAACGCAGCGGCGGCAACCTGACCCAGGCCAGCCAGGAACTGGGCATGGCCAAGACCACTCTGTTCGACAAAGTGAAAAAGTACGGCCTGAGCCATTAAAGCGAGACCTGTGTGGACCTGATTCTCAAAGCAATGCTGGGTGCCGCGGTGGTGGTGATCCTCGCCGCCCTGGCCAAGACCAGAAACTATTACATCGCCGGCCTGGTGCCACTGTTTCCGACCTTCGCCCTGATTGCCCACTACATCGTCGGCAAAGGCCGCTCGCTGGATGACCTCAAGACCACCATCGTGTTCGGCATGTGGTCGATCATTCCGTACTTCGTCTACCTGGCGACCTTGTACCTGATGGTGGACCGGATGCGCCTGGAGGCTTCGCTGGCGGTGGCCGCCGTGGCCTGGTTGATGGCAGCCACCGTGCTGGTCAGCGTCTGGGTGCGCCTGCACGCCTGAACATCCCCCCTTGCCGGGGGTTACAGGAGATTGTGTTCGGCTACCGGGTCGATTTGCGCCCAATGCGACGTGTCTTCCCGGTGAGCGCGCAAATACGGCAACACTGCCGCCAACAACGGTGCCTTGAACTGTTCCTGGAAGCGATGGGCCAGACCCGGAATCAATTTCAACTCACTGCCACGCAAGTGCGCCGCCAGATGCACGCCGTGCATCACCGGCAGCAGCGGATCGGCCGTACCATGCACCACCAGCGCCGGCACCCGTAATTGGTTAAGCAACGCGACACGGCTCGGTTCGGCCAGAATGGCCATGATCTGGCGCTTCACGCCTTCGGGATTGAACGCCCGGTCATAGGAAGCGGCCGCCTGTTCCAGCAATGCCTGACGATCGTCACTGACCATCGGACTGCCCAGCGCTGCCAGCAGGTCGGCCTGTTGTTCCAGAGCCACTTGACGATTCGGGGCGCCGCGACGCGCCAGCAATTGCATAAGGGCCGCGCTCGGCGCCGGCAAACCTTCGGCCCCGGATGTGGTCATGATCAACGTCAGGCTCTCGACCCGTTGCGGCGCCATGGCTGCCATATGCTGGGCGATCATCCCGCCCATGCTCGCGCCGAGCACGTGAAACCGTTCGACATGCAGGGCATCCATCAGGCCGAAGCCATCGTCCGCCATGTCGGTCAGGGTGTAGGGCGCCGACACCGGCAAGCCGAGTTTGTAGCGCAGCACTTCGAAGGTCAGGTTGGCGTCGGCGGGCGTTTGCCGCCAAGTGGACAGACCGACATCCCGGTTGTCGTAACGAATCACCCTAAAACCCTGCTGACACAGCGCGACCACCACCTCATCCGGCCAATGAATCAACTGCCCGCCCAGGCCCATGACCAACAACAGCGCCGGATCGGAATCACGCCCGATGCTCTGGTACGCCAGGCTCACCTGTGCCAGATCGACCCGTTGGGTTGGAACATTCACATCACATTGCGAGGCCGCCATGGATGGCAGGCTGAACAGCCCGGCCAGCAAAAAGGCCGCCGATAGAAAGAAAGCACGCATGAAAAACACCGAAACGCAGAACCCCAGTAGAGCGCGAGTCTGATGATGTTTGCGCAAGCGCGCTGCCACAGTTGCGTGACAATTTGATGAACATCGCCGAATGGTCGGTGCGCTAACGCTCATGTCGTGGTGCGGTAACTATGTAGTGCCCGTACCACACGGGACTTTCCTTAAATGGCTCGATCAAGGAGCGGATCCACTGCTCCCCACATCGCGAGCCATATTGCCATGACCGATAGACTCCTCTTCGAACTGCCCTTGTCGACACCTGCCGTCTTTACACCCTCCCCCCCGCTACCGCCCCTGATCGACGAAAGCCTGTTTCTGCAAGCGTCTGCACGCTGGCGCGAAACCAGCCAGGGCTTGCGCGAGCTGGTGACCAGCAGTCCGCGACTGCGCGACACGCTCAATCAACTGCTCCAACGGGAACTGAATCTGGATGGGCAACTGGCCGGTTTGCTCTTCCCCGCCACGGACGAGCAGCCAGAGCGTTTCGTCAGTTTGACCGATGCCTGCGCTTTCGTTGTGCAACACCCGACGCTGGAGGAAACCCTCGATCAGCAATGTCGAGTGACGGGCGTTGATCAGCCCCACCCCCTGTCAGCACTGACACCGCTGCAAATGCTCGCGCGACTCAAGAAGCTCAATCTGGAGCAGGCACTCGGCGAGCGCTGGCGAACCTTCTGGGCCTCGCGAGCCCCCGGCACCCCTGTGTCGCGACAACAACGCTCGATACAGCTTTATCGCGATCATTTCGAGGCCGCCGCCCAACTGGCATTCGCCCAGAAAACCCTTACGGCGCAGCAGCTCAAACCTTTGCTGACGCTCATTGATACGCCCCCCGCAGAGGCGGTCTCCAGCGACCCGCCCATCCGTATCGAAACACTGGCGCTGGTGTTAAGCAACCAAAGCCGAGTCAAACTCACAGGTGCCTGGGTCATCACCACGGGAGACCCAGCGAGCGCCAGCCCATTGCTGTATCTGCCCAGCCGGCCCTTCGCAATCCAGGTATTCAAGCAGCGCAGCGACATGCAAGACTGGCTGTCGCGGCAAGCACTCGTTCCCAGGGGCCTGCCCAGCGATAACATGCATTTTGAGTACACAGTACAAACCAAGCCATTTGTCGTGGGCTCAAGCGATCTGTACGCGGCTCACCTGGAGGCTCAGGTGACCGCGTTACGGCATGGCACGCGCGGCAAGCCCGGGCTCGCGGAGCATGGAGGGCAAGCCCTGAGCCAGGCTGAGCAGATTGATCGTCAGCACAGCAAAATAGCGGTTTTCGCCTCTCCGCCCAAGCTGGAAACCGGCGATGACGATACCCAGGTCGATGAGCCCGCGCTTTTCGGCAGCCTGTACGCCGATATCCCCCGGTCGATGCGCAAGGCTGCGTTGGACAAACAGCGTGAGGCACTGGAAACACTGGTTGAAGCGGTTGGCGAAGGTGAAGGCCTGCAACCTTTCAAGGATTCGCTCGAAGCGCTGGAAGATGCCGAACAAGCTGCCGACAAGGCCTGTACGGCATTACTCCATCGCTCGCGCCCCCTGGATCTGGACAGGTTTCAGCAAGAATTCAGCGCCCTGCACACCGCTCACAAGGCCGGTTTACACGCCGAAGCAGCGCTGCAACTGGCGCTCAAGCAGTTGACTGACGATGAGTGCAGCCGGCTCAAAGCTGTACTCGACACCCCCGACGAACCCGGTCTGGACGCGGTAGCGGCCAGCCTCACGCTATCAACGAGCGAGCAACAGGATGACGGCGGCAGCCCCACCACCCAGGTGCTGAACGGCGCATTTGTCGTGACCGCCGCGGACGCGCTCATCGACGCAGACTCGCCACATAGCGTACTGCTCTATTGGCCTGGAGCCGGTGGTGGATTGCAACGGTTTGCCAACCGTCGCGAGCTGGAGCACCAGGTGTTCATGCTTCACGATCAGGACAGCAAACTGACCGTGCAGCTGAAAAAAATCAGCGGCGATGCGCTCCTGCATGGCCTTGACCAACTGACCAGCGACTTCGAAAAACAGGCCGGCAAAATACGTCAGCTCCATGCTGAACCGGCCGACGCCGCACAGCGTGCCGAACAACTGGAGATTTTGCGCCAAGGCGCCCTCGCCCGATTACAGGTTCCGGTGCACGCCGCCAGAAGCCTGGCCTTCACCCATCTGCTTGAGCAAGACCGCAGTGGCGCCCTCGCCGCCAACCTGCCGCAGTGGCTCAACCAGTTGCCTGAAGCGGACCGTAACGAACTCAAAGGCCTGATTCAGGCGTACATCCCGGCGATGCAACGCAGCCACGAACTGATGACCATTGCCCTGGAGCCCCGGGACGACTTCACCCGCAAACACCTGCACGCCCGCCTGCGCAAAGACTTTGCAGTCAAGGGCAGTTTCGACGTCAAGCTCGACTTGCCCGATTCGGTGAGACTGGAAAACCAATTCGTTGAAGCGCCCGGAGCACCCGGCACCCCGCAGAAACTCAAATCAGTGCCCAGCATATCGCGCAGCAAGATGTCTCTGGAGGATCTGGCCCAACACAACATCGACACCACGCCGTCGATGAACCTGGTGCAATTGGCGCTACGCCTGTCGTACATGCAGGTGCAGGTCACTGCCGATGATGAAACCGAAAGCAAGAACCTGACGACCGGGATCACAGTGCCCTGGCTGAAGAGGGTCCTGCCCGAACTCGACTTGGCCCAGGCCTACGAAAAGCAGATCCGCAAAACGTTCATGGGCGCGGCCGACGAATCCGTGTTCGTGAAGGAGCATCGGCGTGAATGCCTGATCGAGCCCTGGCGCCTGATGCTCAAGCTGCAAGGCGAATGCGCCCGCCTGCAGAAACAGATCAGCGTCGACGAATTGAAAGTGCTGAACATCGCCATCGACGCCAACAGCGCCGAGGCCTGGAACGCCGACGGTAAGCGTATCGTCATGCTCGCAGCCTTCCTGAGCGCAGGGGGCAAGGACACGCCCGGTGAAGGCTCCGCCACCTTGTCGGGTGTGACGTTCATTGAAGAACAGGTCAGTGGTACGACCCTGCTCTACCTGCCCGACAGTCCCGATGGCCAGTTCCTGCGTCGCTACGACAACCTGGAGGGGGCTCGCAAAGCCCTGTTCAACCTGTGCCTGCATCAGCGATGGGTCAACTATCTGGCCGGTCGCGCGTTGCAGGGTCAGGTTGCAGCCCATGAAAGGCGCATCAATCAGGCCGTGCTCACGCACTTCGATGCGATGATCGGGGTCGGCGCGCGCTGGCCGGCGACTACCTCGCTGGCCGCACACCTGCTCGATGGACATATGGGCCGCCTGATCGAAGCCCATCGGGGCACGTCGCGCTCCAACTATGCGCTGTACATGGAGCGATATGCCCTCAAAGGCCCGCGTGCCTTCAACTACATGAAAATGGCCATGGGCATGGTGCCTTTCGTTGGCGTGACCATCGCCCTCTACGATGCCTGGACCGCCGCGAACCAGGCGACCGCGGCCTTTATTCGCGGCGAGGTGGGTGACGGCCTGTCAGAGGTCGAATCGGTGCTGCTGTCATTGATTGACGCGGCCATGGATCTGCTCCCGGGTGAAGTGGCCAGCTCGGCGCTTTCCCGGACAGCGCGCTCCTTCACCCGCACTCGCCAGTTGAACAAGCTGGTCAGAAACGTCGCGGCGATGCAGCACATTTCCCTGCGACAAGCCCGGCATGTGCTGGCACGCTTCGCCGGTTACGAGTACGAAAAACCGCTCTCGCTACTGGGGCTGCAACCGGCAACCCATGGTCTCTACCGCGGTATATACCGGCATGCCGATGGTGATTTCATCGAGCGCCAGGGCCGTATCTTTCAGGTTGAACTGAGCAAGGATTCGCGCAACTGGCGTCTGTTCGGCAATTCCCGAAAAACCTACAAGCAACCTGTTGCCCTGGATGAAACAGGTCATTGGGACACCTGGTTCGGCGTTTATGGGACGGCCTTCGAAGGGGGTGGGTTGGGGGGTGGCCAGGTGTACGGGCATTTAGCCGACGCATTAGATCCGATCTGGCCACAAGCTGTTCGTCAACGGCTGCCACGCTGGTGGACCGATCAGAGGTTTCGCCGCCTTCAACAGTTGAACGAGACAGCCCAAGAGGTTACCGATGAATTTCGTGTCCAGACCGATTCCAGCGCTATCGCAATCAATAATTACCAAGCCACTACGATGGAGAGTCGCCCGGCGCTCAGGCCGACTGTCGACGCCTTATGCGAACTCGATATTGAATTGGCCATCCGACGGCACAGGGTGCTGGTGGAGCTGGAACCGCTGACACAGGGACGAAAAAAACGTGAGCTAACTGAAGCGATAAGCAAAGGTACCTGGATATTGGCTGATCGATACAGGCACCGTGCGTCTTATGCCTCGGACGGTAACGTAGACCTGTTTAAACGAATGACTGCCCTGAAAGAGGAGCTGGACAAATTACCCAGTACCGCCCTTGAACAGCGGGCGGCTGTGAACGACGGTCTGCGCAAACTGCAGGTGGAGTTCGTGGCTAACGTGGAGCAGATGCAAAAGTTCAAAGCCGAGGCCAACTATTGGTTTGATCGCATCAGCATCAAGTCGCACAAAGCCCTACTGAAGTCAATCATGGAAGAAATGAACCAAAACGCCACCGAAGCCAGATTGACGTTTCTGAAAACCATCTACCAGATGAAAATCGTCAGACGGGACGGCACAACCGATGATGCAGCATGGCAGTACCTCAAAGATCAGGTCGTTGCGCTGCGTGACAATGTCGCCCGAGCCTTGTCGTTGCAGAACGGCCTCCCGGAAGTCATCGTCACACGGGAGCAGCGCAATCAGAGCCTTCAGGTCTGCGTTTCGCAGTACACAGAATTCCGACGCAAGATGAGGGTCTGGACAACCAGCTACCCGGAATACTTCCACATGGATGTCGTTGATCCGTTGCTGGCCGGCATCGATAAAATGACAGTCTTGGCACGTAAAGGCATCGATCAATCTGTCCCGGTGGCACCCAAAGGGGAAATAAGTAAAAAATTGTTCCCGACCGAGGACAACCAATGGCTGATTGGTGTTGAAAGTTGGGATCCGAAAAGCAAGAAGCGGCTATTCAAAGTCAACGACAATGAAGTCTGGGAGCAAACCAGTGGTGACAAATTTCGCCTGCTGCCTCCGTCGAAACCCGGACCGGCAGCGGTTCAACCGAATCTCGCTGCACTGCTGGACGAAGCCCAAAAGCGCCTGGATTACCAGCCCAAATACCAGGCCAAGGTTGAGGGCTACGCCGAGCAGGATATGCTCCCGGTTGACCTGGAGCACATGTTGGTCAGCGAGGCGGACGAGCTCATTCGCCGTGCCGACCGTATTGAGGGTGTGGCCGCGCAGGAGCAAATCATAAGAGCGTTACGCGACAAGGCGGACGAGCTCAAAACCACCGGGCGCTCGCTGCGCACCCGGCAATCACTGACCACACGCAAACCCACCGACGGTATGTTGCAGGACCTGATCGAGCAGGATGCGGTGGAGATACGTAAAAAACTTCCGATCAGAAATCTCGGCAAGCGCCGCGACGGACACCCAGACTACATGCAGGAATATGAAATCTGGGATATGACACTCACTGAACCAGAGTTGCTCTGGTACGCCCACTTTCACTACAAAAGCGATAATCCGCCGCAATTCAAGAGGTTCGAGAAGGCCCACTTGAAACTGCCGGAACACCGTTATCTGACACACGCAGACGATGCCAACCTGCCCTATGCGGATATCGGCAATCGATCTGCCGTCCTCCAGTACTTTGAAACGCTTTAACTGAAAGGGGGAGCGGCTGGCCCGCTCCCCTCAAGGTTACGCCAACTGACTGCGCAACTGCCGCGCCGCCGCCACCATGTTGACCAACGCCGCTTCCGTCTCCGGCCACGCCCGCGTCTTCAACCCGCAATCGGGGTTGACCCACAGACGCTCGGCCGCAATCCGCTGCGCCGCCTTGCTCATCAACTTGACCATTTCGGCCGTGTCCGGCACCCGTGGCGAGTGAATGTCGTAGACGCCCGGGCCGATGTCGTTGGGGTAGTCGAAAGCTTCGAAGGCCTCCAGCAACGCCATGTCCGAACGCGAGGTTTCGAGGCTGATCACGTCGGCATCCATGGCCGCGATGGACTCGATCACATCGTTGAATTCGCTGTAGCACATGTGGGTGTGGATCTGGGTTTCGTCGCGCACCCCCGAGGCGCTCAGGCGGAACGCCTCCACGGCCCAATCCAGATACTCCTGCCACTGTGCCCGGCGCAGCGGCAGGCCTTCGCGGAACGCTGCTTCATCAATCTGCACGATCCTGATCCCGGCGCTTTCCAGGTCCAGCACTTCGTCACGCAGGGCCAGGGCCAGTTGCTGTGCCTGGACCTTGCGCGAGACATCTTCCCGGGGGAACGACCACATCAGCATGGTCACGGGACCGGTCAGCATGCCTTTCACGACTTTGTCCGTGAGGCCCTGTGCATAAGTGATCCAGTCGACCGTCATCGCTTTCGGGCGGCTCAGGTCACCGTAGATGATCGCCGGTTTCACGCAGCGCGAACCGTAACTCTGCACCCAGCCGAAACGGGTGAAGGCATAACCGTCGAGCTGCTCGGCGAAGTACTCGACCATGTCATTGCGTTCGGCCTCGCCGTGCACCAGCACGTCCAGGCCCAGGCGCTCCTGGATTTGCACTGAGTGGCGGATTTCGCAGCGCATGGCGTCGTTGTAATCGTTGGCCGACAGCTTGCCCTGCTTGAAGGCCTGGCGCGCCAGGCGGATCGAAGCGGTCTGCGGGAACGAGCCGATGGTGGTGGTCGGGAACACCGGCAGTTTCAGCTGCGCGCGTTGCTGTTCGATGCGTTTGGCGAACGGCGATTGGCGCTGGCTGTCGGTTGCCGCGATGCCGTGGATGCGAGCCTGAACGTCGGTTTTATGGATACGCGGTGACTGGGAGCGACTGGCGTGAATGGCACGGCTTTGTGCCAGGGCCGCTTGCACCTTGGGCGCTTGCGGATCGTTGAGCGCATCACGCAGCACAGCGATTTCGCCACACTTCTGCACTGCAAACGCCAGCCAGCTTTTCAGTTCCGGATCGAGTTTGTCTTCGCGCTCCAGATCCACCGGGCTGTGCAGCAACGAGCAGGAACTGCTGACCCACAGGTTGTCGCCGAAGCGCTCCTGGGCAAATTGCAGTTGCGCCAGCACGGGCTCCAGTTCACAGCGCCAGACATTGCGACCATTGACCAGGCCTACCGAGAGAATCTTGTAGGTCGGCAGGCGATCGAGCACCTGGCCGAGTTGGTCCGGCGCGCGTACCGCGTCAATGTGCAAGCCTTGCACCGGCAGGCCGACCGCCAGCCCGAGGTTGTCTTCCAGGCCGCTGAAATAAGTTGCCACGAGCTTCTTCAGCGGCGAATACTGAAGAATGTGATAGGCCCGCTCGAAGGCGTTCTTCCAGGCCTGGGGCAGGTCGAGTGTCAGGATCGGTTCGTCGATCTGCACCCATTCCACGCCCTGCCCGGCTAGGCGAACCAGAATTTCGTTATAGACCGGCAGCAGGCGCTCGAGCAGGTCGAGCCGGTCGAAGTCGTTACCCTTGGCCTTGCCCAGCCACAGGTAAGTCAACGGACCGATGATGACGGGTTTGACGGTGTGACCAAGCGCCCGGGCTTCATCGACTTCATCGAACAGTTGTTCCCAGCTCAGCTTGAACGCTTGCTCGGCCGTGAATTCCGGGACCAGGTAATGGTAGTTGGTGTCGAACCACTTGGTCAGTTCCTCGGCGTACGGCGCGTTGGCGTGCTCAGCGCCGCAGCAGGCTGTACTGGCGCCGCGGGCCATGGCAAACAGGGTATCGAGAGTCGGCAGGCCGTTGGCATCCTTGGTGTTGTCGAAGCGCTCCGGGATCACGCCGAAGGTCAGGGAGTGCGTCAGCACCTGGTCGTACCAGGCGAAATCACCGACTGGCAGCAGATCGATACCGGCGTCTTTCTGCAATTGCCAGTGGGCAGCACGCAGCTGACGGCCGACGTCATTCAACGCTTGCTGGTCGATATCGCCCTTCCAGTAGGACTCAAGGGCTTTCTTCAATTCGCGGTCCGCGCCGATACGGGGGAAACCAAGGGTGTGGGCCAGTGCCATGGTGAGAATTCTCTTCATAAGATTCGGTAAAACATGGCGCTATTGTCGACAGGCAAGGCAACATGAGACAAACTCAACCTTTTCGTGTTGATCACAAGTTTTTCTCATGGAGCCAGACCGGTGCTTGAAATCCGTCACCTCAAGACCCTGCACGCCTTACGCGAAGCCGACAGCCTGGTGGACGCGGCCGACCGCCTGCACCTGACCCAGTCGGCGCTGTCTCACCAGTTCAAAGAGCTTGAGGAACGGCTGGGCATGCCGTTGTTCGTGCGCAAAACCAAACCGGTGCGCTTCACCAGCGCCGGCTTGCGCCTGCTGCAACTGGCCGACGCCACCCTGCCGCTGCTGCGCGCCGCCGAGCGCGATATCAGTCGTTTGGCCGGCGGCACCGCCGGGCGCCTGCACATGGCCATCGAATGCCACAGTTGCTTCCAATGGCTGATGCCGACCATCGACCAGTTCCGCGACGCCTGGCCGGAAGTCGAACTGGACCTAGCCTCGGGTTTTTCCTTCGCGCCGCTACCGGCCCTGGCCCGTGGCGACCTAGACCTGGTGGTGACCTCCGATCCGGTGGATCTGGTCGGCATCACCTACGTGCCGCTGTTCACCTATGAAGCGATGCTCGCGGTGGCCAACCAGCACCGCCTGGCCGGCAAGGCCTATATCGTCCCGGAAGACCTGCTCGCGGAAACCCTGATCACTTATCCGGTAGAACGCGACCGGCTGGACATCTTCACCCGCTTCCTGGAACCGGCCGACATCGAACCGGCGCAGGTACGCACCTCGGAGCTGACGGTGATGATGATGCAACTGGTGGCCAGCGGACGCGGTGTCTGCGGCATGCCCCACTGGGCGCTGCATGAATACAGCTCACGGGGTTACGTGAAGGCCAAGCGGCTGGGCGAAAAAGGCTTGTTTGCCACGCTCTATGCGGCGATCCGCACCGATATGCTGGATGCACCGTACATGCGTGATTTTCTGCTGACGGCCAAGGACACGTCGTTTTCGACACTCGATGGTGTCAGCGCAGTCCGCTGAAACGCAATCAACCTGTGGGAGCGGGCTTGCTCGCGAAAGCGGTGTATCAGTCAAGCTGATGTCGACTGACACTGCGCTTTCGCGAGCAAGCCCGCTCCCACATTTTTGATCGTAGTGGACTTAGAGTTCGCGCCACATATGGATCTTGTCGAAGTATTCCTCACCCACCCGCACCGCCATCGGTTCCAGCCCGAACTGGACGAAACCGCAACGCAGGTACAGGTTGATCGCGGCAACATTGCCGGCGGTGACGGTAAGATGCGCCGTACATGCATGATTTTTTGCTGACGGCCAAGAGTCCGCTGAAACGCAATCAACCTGTGGGAGCGGGCTTGCTCGCGAAAGCGGTGTATCAGTCAAGCTGATGTCGACTGACACTGCGTTTTCGCGAGCAAGCCCGCTCCCACATTTTTGATCGTGGTGGACTTAGAGCTCGCGCCACATATGGATCTTGTCGAAGTAATCCTCGCCCACCCGCACCGCCATCGGTTCCAGCCCGAACTGGACGAAACCGCAACGCCGGTACAGGTTGATCGCGGCAACATTGCCGGCGGTGACGGTAAGATGCGCCGTACATGCATGATTTTTTGCTGACGGCCAAAAGTCCGCTGAAACGCAATCAACCTGTGGGAGCGGGCTTGCTCGCGAAAGCGGTGTATCAGTCAAGCTGATGTCGACTGACACTGCGCTTTCGCGAGCAAGCCCGCTCCCACATTTTTGATCGTGGTGGACTTAGAGCTCGCGCCACATATGGACCTTGTCGAAGTAATCCTCACCCACCCGCACCGCCATCGGTTCCAGCCCGAACTGGACGAAACCGCAACGCAGGTACAGGTTGATCGCGGCAACATTGCCGGCGGTGACAGTCAGCTTGATCAGGCGCAAACCCTGATGACGCTGTGCTTCGGCCAACGCTGCCTCGACCAGTTGCCGACCAATCCCGCCCTGGCGGACCTTGCCGGTCACGTACATGCCGAACAGCGTCACTTTATGCCGGGCCTTCTCGCGATATTCGAAAGCGAGGCCGACGATGCCCGCCAGGCGTCCCTCTGCGAACGCTCCGAGAACCACTTCCATCTTGCCGGTCAGGCGCGCCTCCCACCAACTCAACGGCATTGCCGCACGCTCGCGCACACTGGAAGTGAACGCCTGCGGATGCAGGTCATAGGCTTCGAGCATCAACTCTCGATAAGCCAGGGCATGGCTGGCGTCCAGGCGCTCGATCCACATGCTCAGGCCATCCGTTTTTGTTCAGGCATCAAGCGCGGCGCCGGGGACAGATGGAACGCTGCGGGTGCCCGCACCACCAGCAATGGCTCAGCGGCGAAAATCAGCAAGTCCTGGAGCGGGATCATGGCGGTCCTCGGCGTGGATGATCAGGCAATCGCGGTCAGTGATGCTCGATAAAACGGCAGGATCAGGTCCCGTGTCAATGGCGCCAGGCTGACACCCGCATCAGTGGTCGGGTCGATCCAGATCACCTCTTCGATCTCGGCGGCCGGGGTAACGTCGGCAGCGATCGTCAGCTGGAATATTTGTGCCTGAACGACAAAACCTGGTTCGTTGGCGGCCGGCGCAGAGAACTCGCCAAGGAAGCTGGCCTGCTGCGGATCAATGAGCAGACCCAACTCCTCATCCAGTTCACGGGCCAGTGCTTGAACCGGCAACTCATGGGCTTCGATCTTGCCACCCGGTTGCATGAAAGCCGTGGTGCCGCGCTTGCGCACCAGCAAGGTTCGGCCGTCGGGGCCGATCAACAGGGCGGCGGCGATGCGGATCAAACCGCAGGATGGTGTAGAAGCAGTCGGCATGAAAAAAGGCTCTGGATTTAAAAACACCAAGGATCACATGTCTGCCGCGGGTGAGCAAAGGCCCGCGCTGACGGCGCTCCATCAATGCCTCGTCAGGGGCTGAAACCCGCGTGCTTGACACTCGCGGTTGCCCTGGCAAAGGAATCGCTCGTAAGCTGTAAATCACTCGGGCACACAACGCCTGAAAAGATCGGGCCGCGTTTGGACGATCTTTTAACGATACCTAGTCCGAACCCAAGGATCCAAGGATCCAAGGAACCCGTATGAGCCTGTCACTCCTGAGCCGCTACGCCTTCTTTGCCGTCTGCGTGATCTTCACCCTCGCCAGCCTGCCCTTTCTCGAATACGACTGGCTCTGGCCGATCACCGCCGTGACCGGCGTGCTCAGCCTCGTCGGCCTGTTCGACCTGTTGCAAAGCCCCCACGCGGTGCGCCGCAACTACCCGATCCTCGGCAACATTCGCTATCTGGTCGAAGGCATTCGCCCGGAAATCCGCCAATACCTGCTCGAATCCGACAGCGACGCCCTGCCCTTCTCCCGGGCGCAGCGCTCGCTGGTGTATTCCCGGGCCAAGAACGAAACCGCCGACAAACCCTTCGGCACGCTGATCGACGTGTATCAATCGGGCTTCGAATTCATCGGCCACTCCATGCGCCCGGCACCGTTAAGCGACCCGAGCAGTTTCCGCGTCACCGTTGGCGGCCCGCAGTGCTCCCAACCGTATTCGGCATCGGTGTTCAACATCTCGGCCATGAGCTTCGGTTCGCTCAGCGCCAACGCCATTCGCGCATTGAACCAGGGGGCCAAACTCGGCAACTTCGCCCACGACACCGGTGAAGGCAGCATCAGCCCGTACCATCGCGAACACGGCGGCGACCTGACCTGGGAACTGGGCAGCGGTTACTTTGGCTGCCGCACCAGCGACGGCCGCTTCGACCCGGAACGCTTTGCCGCACAGGCTCAAATGCCGCAGGTGCGAATGATCGAAATCAAGATGAGCCAGGGTGCCAAGCCCGGCCACGGCGGCATCCTGCCCAAGCACAAGGTCACTAAAGAGATCGCCGAGACCCGCGGCATCCTGATGGGCGAGGACTGCGTGTCACCGTCGCGCCACAGCGCGTTTTCCACGCCGATCGAAATGATGCACTTCATCCAGCAATTGCGTGACTTGTCCGGTGGCAAACCGGTGGGTTTCAAGTTCTGCCTCGGCCACCCATGGGAATTCATGGGCATCGCCAAGGCCATGCTGGAGACCGGCATCCTTCCCGATTTCATTGTGGTCGACGGCAAGGAAGGCGGCACCGGCGCCGCGCCCGTCGAGTTCACCGACCATATTGGCGTGCCGATGCGCGAAGGCCTGCTATTCGTGCACAACACCCTCGTCGGTCTCAACCTGCGAGACAAGATCAAACTCGGTGCCAGCGACAAGATCGTCAGCGCGTTCGACATCGCCAGCGTGCTGGCCATCGGCGCCGACTGGGCCAACTCGGCCCGGGGCTTCATGTTCGCCATCGGCTGCATCCAGTCGCAGTCTTGCCACACCAACAAATGCCCGACCGGCGTCGCCACCCAGGACACCCTGCGCCAGCGCGCGCTGGTGGTGCCGGACAAGGCCCAACGGGTGTTCAGCTTCCACCGCAACACCCTCAAGGCCCTGGCGGAAATGCTCGCCGCCGCGGGTCTTGAACACCCTTCACAACTCTCGGCCAAACACCTGGTACGGCGCATGTCGGCCACCGAGGTCAAGCTGTTCTCGCAGTTGCACGTGTTTCTCAAACCGGGCGAGTTGCTGACCGGCGAAGTGAGTGGCGAGTTCTACTCGCGGATGTGGCAGATGGCACGGGCGGACAGTTTCGAAGCCAACGAAGAAGTAGCGGCATAAGTTTGAAACCCCTGCGCTGACTTCAGCGCTCGCTGTGCAGAATAAACAGGCGCGCCTCGACTTCCCCCCCGGTAAGCGTGAGCGTCTGTTTCCACCCTTTGGGAAAGACCACGACATTCTCGGGCCGGGGCTTGCCAGTCACCCACCAGACGCGTTTTGCCGCGAGTTTCAAGGTCGAGACATCGTTGAAGAAAATCCAGTCCAGCCGCTGGGGTATCAGACGCCAACCGCCATAGTTGAACGGTCCTGCCGACGCACCGCCTGCGGCTCTGGAGATGTACAGCCGTGGCTGGATACCTGTGGTGTTGTAGTAACTGAACGGCAGGTACCAGAACAACCCGTCGACGATGATCTCATCACCGGCCTGCGCCTGACTTTTTATCCCCTGCGACACCGTATCCAGCCTGGCCAGATTGCGTACGTCGGTTCCATTCAAGCCGTCCTGTTGGGCATAGACCTTCAACACGCCATGCACCTCGCCCGCAACAAACAGGCTCAAGCAGAGCAAAGCAATGACCGGTCGCTTTTCGGCCAGTCCATCCAGCATCACCGCAGCAATCAAGGCCAGACCCACGGCGGCAAAGACCAGATAGCGCGGGACGAAAACCGGAACGATCCAGGAAATCAAAAAAATGGCAGTGACGCAAACAAAGAAATAGCTGATCAGCAGCAGGGTAAAGCGGCGATCGTTGCGCACATCGCGCAACGCCAGCACGCAACAAGCAATCATCACCGCAGTGACGACCAGCGCCCACCACAACCCGCCATCGGTTGCCGGGGTCATCACGGTGAATTGCGAGACAAGCCCCGGCAACATGTCCCACGTTGTCGGCGCGATCCACTCCAGGCCGTCCATGCGCCTGATCTGGTCAAACAGATGAGGCAACCAGGGCACATACAACGCGACAATCGCGACATTGGCCATGAGCCATTTGCGAACGGGTAGTACTGTCGGCTCGCCCGTCCCCAGCCCGGACCAGTACAACCAATGCACCAGCACGCATAACGCCGCAAAGTAGTGGGTATAGAACGCGGCGACCATCAACAGCACGTAGATAATCGCGTACCGCAGCGCTTGCGGCTTGCGGCTCCAGCCCACCAGCGCGACCGTGGCCGCCATCAGCCAGAAGCCGAGCAAGGCATACATGCGGGCTTCCTGGCTGTAGCGAACCGATATCGGCAGAAACACCAGCAAAATCCCGGCGATGCAGGTCGCTCGTCGAGTGGCGTGCAGGCTCATCAGCTTGAGACAAAGCACCAGGGTGCCGACATCCGCCACCGCGCTCAGACCACGCACAGACGCAACGCCGTTGCCCAACAGCAGCGTCCAATAATGAAGAGTCAGGTAATACAGCGGCGGGTGAACGTCCCCCGCCGTAGTCAACCAGATCAGTGCCGGCGCTCGCTCGCTGAGCAGCACGCTGAAGGCTTCGTCATACCAGATCGCCGGTCCTGAAATAGCGTGAAACCTGACGATCAACGCCAGGCCGACCAGCGCAATCAGGACCATTCGATAGGCATACAACTGCCGCTGACTCGCCAGGACAGCGGCCACTGCGTTCAAACGATCCTCTTCAGTGAGTGCCGCTCTGTCGGCTCATCGCCGCTTTTGATGATGTCCTTGATGACATACCGCGGCCGATGCTTGGACTCCATGTAAATACGGCCGATGTATTCGCCCAGGATGCCGATGCCGACGAGCTGTACGCCGCCCAGGAACAGAATGGCGGTCATCAGTGACGGATAACCGGGCACATCGTTGCCGAAGAGGATTTTGTCCAGGACCAGGTAAACCGCATACACCACTGCCATAAGTGAGATGGCGCCACCAATGTAAGACCAAACGCGCAGGGGTACGGTGCTGAACGAGGTGATGCCCTCGAGCGCCAGGTTCCACAATTTCCAGATGTTGAATTTGCTTTTACCGGCTGCACGCGCAGCCCGGTCGTACTCGATGACCCGGGTGTTGAACCCGGCCCAGGAAAGCACGCCCTTCATGAACAACTGCTGCTCTGGCAGACTCTTGATGACATCCACGACTTTTCGGTCCATCAAGCGAAAATCACCGACATTCTCCTCGATACGCGTCGAAGCAATCCGGTTGAGCAGGTGATAGAACATGCCGGCGAAATGCCGTTTGAAATAGCCGTCGGCCGAACGGTCGCGCCGTTTGGCCAGCACCACTTCAGCGCCATTGATCCATTCCTCGATGAGCCGCGAAATGACGCTGATCGGGTCCTGCAGATCCACGTCCATGGGAATGACGGCGTCGCCAGTGGCATGTTCCAGGCCAGCAAACAACGCAGGCTCCTTGCCGAAATTTCGCGAGAAGTTGATCAACAGCACATCGCTGTCGTGCCGGGCAATTTCACTGGCCAGCACCAGTGTGCGATCGGTGCTGCCGTCATTGATGAAGACGATTTCAATCTGAAACCGGCTCAGGGACGGTTCCTGGCGCACGGCCTGGTAGAACAGCTCTATCGACTGTTCTTCATTGAATACCGGAACGATCAACGAGACCTTCATGCGTCACGCTCGCGAAACACCACGTACTTGGAAAACAGGAAGCCGAACACCAGGCTCAACGCCGAAAACAGTGCGACAGTCAGCAAGCCGTGCAGCCGCCACAGGTCACCGAGATGGCCGACAGCAAAGCTCAGTGCCCCCATTGCCACCATGAACAGCAGATACCCGCCAACCGACGCCTTGCTGTCAAAGGTGTACAGCGCATTCATGTAGAAGGAAAACGAGGCGGCCACGCAGAAGGCCAACAGATTACTGACCGCCTGCCGCAGACCCGCCGCCACACTCAGCAGGAAAAAAATCTGCCAGTGAATCAGGGTATTTGCGACCCCGATCACCGTGTAGCTGGACAATCCTTTCCATAACCGTCTCATGCTGACAACCCTATGTTCAATCGTTGTGCCACCTATATTGATTTGAGCTTGTCTACTGTCAGAAATCGCAGGTATGGCCCCCTTTCAGACCAGCGGTATCCAACTTGTGTAAAGCCGGAGACATTCCGAAATACCCCGACTTTGCATTCGCCCGCGAATCAAGCCACCCTTCGCGCCGCCTATGTGCGGCGCGCAACCTTTCGCTACTTCGCTACGCCTTTGTTCAACACTCGTTCAAGAGCCTGCTGTCATGACATTCGAACGCGATCACCGGATCGATTTTTTTCGTGGTCTGGCATTGATCTTCATCTTTTGGGATCACGTGCCCCACAACCCGCTGGGGCAAATCACCCTGCGTAACTTCGGCTTCAGCGACGCCGCCGAAGTCTTCGTGTTTCTGGCCGGTTTTGCCGCGGTACTGGCCTACGGCAAGGTCCTGGCGCGGGAAGGTTTCCTGATTGCCTGCGTGAAAATCCTGCGTCGTGCCTGGGTGCTCTACGTGGTGCATATCTTCCTGCTGGCGATGCTGATGGGCATCGTGTTCTTCGCCAACAGCCACGTGGAAACCCGCGACCTGGTGGAAGAAATGGGCATGCGCCACTTCATCAGCGACCCGCAGCAAGCCCTGATCGATGAGCTGCTGTTGCGCTTCAAGCCAAACCTGATGGACCCCCTGCCGCTGTACATCGTGCTGCTGGCCGGGTTGCCGCTGGTGCTGCCGATACTGGTGCGCAAAGTCTGGCCGGTGGTGGCGGTGTCGTTGGCGCTGTACCTGACGGTTCCGCTGTTTGGCTGGAACCTGGCCGCCATCAAGGATGGCGTGTGGTACTTCAACCCCGTCGCCTGGCAATTGCTGTTCGTGCTCGGCGGCGCCGCCGCAGTGCTCTCGCAGCGCCCACGCGTACCCGAAACCCGGCCACTGCTACGCCAGCCGTTGTTCATCAGTGCAGCGATGTACGTGGTGGCCGCAGCTGTGCTCACCCTCCTGTGGCGCTGGCCGCAGCTGCACGATGCCGTGGTGCCGGACAGCCTGAACAAGCTGCTGTATCCGATCAGCAAGACCGACCTGTCGCCGGTGCGCCTGTTGCACTTCCTGGCGCTGGCCTACGTCACGGCGAAATTGCTTCCCGACACCGGATGGACGCAGAACTGGCTCGCGCAGCAAAGCTGCCGCATGGGGCGTTTTTCCCTGGAGATATTCTGTCTGGGCGTACTGCTGGCGCCCTTGGCCGACATGCTCAACGCATTGACCGACGATGCCGTCGCCATGCAGATCTGCACGGCGCTGGCCGGGGCCGGTTTGATGGCATTGCTGGCGCTGTGGCTGGAATTCAACAAGCGCTTGAACAAACCGGCGCCAGTGCTTGCCACGTAGAGCCGAATTGCCCCCTCGTCAATTCGGCGTTGCACCGCTCGATAGCTGTGGCATCAGTGCTCGATAAAAACCTTCAACGGCGGTTCGTGCATCAGGAAGTTCTGGTGCGAGATGTTCCAGGCATAGGCGCCCGCGAGGGTGAACACCAGCAGGTCTCCTGTCGCCAACTGCGCCACCGGTTGTTGCCGGGCAAGGACGTCCTTGGGCGTACACAGCTGCCCCACCAGCGTGACGGTCTGATCCTTGAGCTGTGCCTCCTGTGTGCCGCGCAGCACCGTGAAGGGATGGTCGTGGCCCTGAGCTGCAGGCGTGCGGAAGTGGTGAGTACCACCGCGGCTGATGGCGAAGAATTCGCCGTGGCTGCTCTTGATGTCCAGCACCTGCATCACGTAGTAGCCGCAGGCTGCGCTGATGAAACGGCCGATTTCGAAACGCACCCGGGTCGTGCCCATGTCGTATTCATCGATCAACCCTTTCAGGCCCTCGCAAAACCGTGGCCAGTCGAACGACTGCGTGGCGTCCTGATAGTTGATGCCCATCCCGCCACCGACATTCAGTATCGGCAGTTGCAGCTCATGGTCGCTGCACAGCTGGCGGAAGGTCAGGAAGTAGCTGCGAATCAGTTCAAGGTGCGCATCGACATCCAACTGATGCGAGAGCAAGTGAAAGTGCAGCCCCTCAAGCTGCAGCGACGGCTCTTGCTGCAGCACTTGCAGGGCACTGGCGAGCCCCTCTTCGTCCAGCCCGAATGGCGTGGGTTTGCCTCCCATGACCAAGCGGCTCTGCGGTGCCTGGGCCAGTTTCAGGTTCAGCCGCAACATCACGGGGGCTCGCACCCCGCGTTCGCTGGCGATGCGGGCCAGGTTGCGCAATTCGCTCACGCTCTCCACATGGAATGCCGATATGCGGTATTGCAAGGCAATGTCCAGTTCGCGATCAAGCTTGCCGGGGCCACCAAAGATCAGCGGCTGATCGGGGCACTGCTCATGCAGCCACGTCAGCTCACCGCCCGAGGCCGCCTCGAAACCGTCTACCCAAGGAGCCAGGGTTTTCAGCACGTGGGCTTCCGGGTTGGCCTTGGCGGCATAGAATAATTCGCAGTTTTTCGGCAGTACCTGGCGCATCGCCTTGACGTGTCGCTCAAGGGCCGGCAGGTCGTAGACGTAGGCGCACAATGGCCCATCGTTTTCAGCCTTGAGTTGCTCGATGCGTTGGGTGACGCACACCGGAAGGCTCATGCGCGTTTCCTCGTTTCAATGATCGCCAGCGGGCTGTGCAGTGAGGTGTATCCGGCCTCGCGGTCGGCGCGCATCATCAGTCGCGTCATGAAGTTTTCCTTGCTTGGGAAAGGTGCGCCGGCGCACAACTCACGCAGTTCCGGTGGATGGCCAAGACGCGCGGACTGCCTGTGCAGCAGATCGCCGATACGCGCCCACAAACGTTGCTCCAGCGCGTCGCTGCCGTTGGCCAGATGGAAGATCGCTTCGCCCAGATTATTCACCAGTGCGCAGTAACCCACCCGTTGCCAGGCCTTTTGCGCACTGTAGTAAACCGATTGCCGGGTACGTTCATCCAGCGCGCTCAGGCGTTCGGCGGGCCAGATTTGCGGGACCAGCTTGGTCCCTTCCAGATCACGAATCCAGACCTGGCTGGGCAAGCCGTCTTCAGCGAAGCCGATGACCGTGTTCTGCAAATGCGGCTCCAGCACCACCCCCTGATTGAACAGGCAGTACAGCACGCCGCCGAGCATCTGGGTGGCATAGGCATCCAGCCAGTTCGATGTGGCTTGCTCGATGCTCAAGCCGGCGTTGTCGGCGTAGCGCTGGACCTGTTGACGGCAGACACTGCGACCTTGTTGATCCCAGGTGAACAGAGCCATTGCCACTTGCGGTCGATAGCGCTCACGGTCGGCGATGGCAAGGTTTTGCCGGTAAACTATACCGAAGCATTCGGTGACTTCGCGGGCCTCTTCCAGCGTACCCAGGGAACTGAGGTCCAGGCTGGTGGCGCTGGGTTCGGGCATCAGCATGAAACCGGGCTGTTGCGTCGCCAACTCGTCCATGATCGGGCCGAGCAGGTGCGTGAGGGCCACGGCGCTATCGAGTTCATACCAGGCGTTCTTGCGCACACAGTTGGTCAGGCGCACGTGCATCGAGAACTTCAGGAAGTACGCCATCTCTGGATGGTAGAGCGTGCGCACCGACGACGTCGGGTACATGGCTTGCCCCAGGGGACCAAGGTATTCGATAAGGCCCTGTTGTTGCGCGCGTTGCACCAGCGGATCGGCAAGCACCCGGGCGACTTCCCAGGGGTGGCACGGATAAGCGTCGTCGCGGCCAGAGAGCTGACGCAAGGTGCTGCGCGGATCCTCGCCCTGATGACGAAGCAGCGTCGGATCGACCTTGAACCAGTGCAACTGGAAGCTGGCGCCGACTTCCGGCGAGCAGGCCAGCAAATCGTCATGGGAGATGCCCTCACGACTTTTCGGGGTCGGATGCAAGGCATGGCCCCACAGCTGATGTTGCTCGGACGCCAGCAGGCTGTCGGCAGACTCGTTGGCCGGGCGGGCGTGACGCAGGAAGGTGCGGGTGATCTGCAGGCTGTTGGCGACCTGCTGCAGCATCTCGTCGACGCGCTCGGCACCGCTCAGCGGCGTACAGATCAGCCGCGCCAGTTCAGCGGCGTTCAACGGCCGCCAGCTCTGGTTGTTACCTTTGAAATAGGGGGCGCTGATGTAGTGGCAACGACCCAGGATGCTGACGCGACCGACGCGTACCACCAAGCGGCCATTGGGCAGTTGAATGCAGATGCAACGGCCGTTGACCTGGCGCAGGCTCATTGGCAGATCCTGCGCCTGATAGTTCAAGATGGCTTCGTTGCGCGGCAATGCGTATTCGCGCAGATAGCAATTGAGCAGGCACTCGATGGCATGGCGCTGGGCTTCGCCATCCAGGGCATGGTCATTCAGGGATACGGCGACGAGCGATGCAGTTTTAGCGAGCGTCATGCTGGAATCTCCCGGGAAGTTTTCAGTAGAGGGTATGCGAGCACCATGGCCGCGATGGCCGCCAGACACGCAACGAGAAAGGGTGACGCGACGCCACAGGCCTGACTGACCAGGGCGGCGGTGACACCGGCAGCTGTGCCGGCCCATTTGCCGCTGGAGTCGAACCAGCCGAACAGGCGGCCGGCGCTGCCTGCGCGGCTGCGCTGGCTCAGGCAACGGTGCAGGCCGACAAAACTGAGCAAAATGCCAGCGCCGCTGAGCAGACGCAGCGCAAACAGCGGTTCGGCCTGCACGCTCCAGAATTGCAGCGCGTTACTGATGGCCAGCAGCGCCAGCCCCGGCAGCAGCAGGTTGCCCTGATGCTTCTGGACCCAGGGCAACGCCAGCAGATAAACCACATGCGGCAGGCTGTAGAGCACGCCAATCAAGGCATCGCTGCCAATGCCCAACTGTTCGCCGAACGGCACGAAATAGGGAAAGGTGACGACCATCGCGAAGCTGAACAGGAACTGCACGGCCAGCAGCCGCGGCAGGTCTGGTGGCAGCTCGCCCAAGGCCTTGGCGACCTTGCTGCCCAAGGCATTTTTGGGGGCGTCGTTGGGCAACGGCAGGATGAGCACGAAAGCCAGCAATGGCAGCCAGGCCAGATAGCGATACAGACTCAATCCCAGGCCTTGCGAGGTCATCAGCCCCAACAGGATCGGGCCGCTGATCATCGCCAGGCGCGCCGAATACTGCGTCCAGTTCAGGGCACGGGACAAATCGCCTTGCTTGAACTGGGTCGACAGGTAGGCGTTGGACGCCGCCATCGCCCCGCCGAAGGTGCCCTG
Source organism: Pseudomonas sp. PDM31 (assembly GCF_019218965.1). Taxonomy (NCBI): domain Bacteria; kingdom Pseudomonadati; phylum Pseudomonadota; class Gammaproteobacteria; order Pseudomonadales; family Pseudomonadaceae; genus Pseudomonas; species Pseudomonas sp. PDM31. The sequence goes on from NZ_JAHUWS010000007.1 coordinate 236,048, forward strand.
GATGATCAACGCCAGGACGAACACCGGCAGATTCGGGCTGAAGCCGGCCAGCAGAAAGCCGGCGAACAACCCGGCGTGGGCACGCAGCAACGACAGCCGACATCCGTTTCGGTCGGCCCAGCGCCCCCACATCGGCGCCGCCAGTGCGGTGCAGAGTGTCGGCAGGACAAACAGCACACCAATGGCCCAGCCAGGTGTGTCAGGCGCGAGATCGGCGAGGATGCGCGGCAGGTACAACGGAATACCGAGCGCAGTGAAGGCGGACAGGTAATGCCCCAACAGGACGCTGGTGATCAGGCGCCGTTGCATGGCACATCCTCCAGCAGAAAGTTTGCCGCACTGTAGCCATAGAACTTGTTGATATCGCTGGCACCGGAATGCGCCTTGCTGAACAGGCTGCCAGCGCTGAGCAAATATTTGACCGGCAGTTTCGGCTTGTCCAACAGCCATCGGTGCGCGTCATGGCAATCGATGCCTTCGGCTTCGAGTTGATGCAGGCAGTTCATCAATCTCTGGCGCAGCATGCCGTACAGACTGGACCGTGTTGCCAGCCCCGCGGTGGCGATGGCTTCCAGGATCGCCACGATATTGAGCTGCAAGGTGATGGTGCAGAACATTTCGGCCAACGGCTGGGTGCTGTCGACGCGAATGCGTTCATCCTGCAACGCTGCCGGCAGGTCAGCGAGATCCGGGCAGGCCGCCGCGAAGCGCCGAGGCCACAGCCGCGCGGCGTCGTTGTCCTTCATCAGCAGGCGCAAGGGCTGGCCTTGTTCGAACATCAATACGGCGTTCTGCTGGTTGGCTTCCAGTGCAATGCCATAGCGCAGCCACAGACGCAGATGGACCTGCAGCAACAGATCGAGGTATTCGCCCAACCAGTGTTGCCAGGAACCTGCGTAGAAGCGCTCGACCAGTTGTTCGAGGAACAGGCTTGCATCGGTAAGCGGGCTGGCCAATGCCGCGACAGGTACCAGGGTGACCTTGTCCAGGCCCACCGGGTAACGGCGCACGATATAGGCCAGGTGCCGGCTCTCGGCGGAATGCCCTCCGTGCTTTTCGTCAACGTGCAAGAAACGTGAGGCCAGTGCCGGATCGCGCTCGGTCAAGGCCAGCAGTGTGGTCTGGAACCAGTGACCGTCGTACAGCGTGCTCGGTTTGATCAGGCGCAAATTGCGCGCGCCGAGCGTGCTGACCAACAACGGCAGCTTGATATGCCACTGCGGTTGATCGATACAGACCACCGTGCGCACCGACAGCGTGGGCTCGACCGGCATGGCCGAACGTGGCGCCTTGAGGGTTCCTTCAGGCAGGCCGTATTGCTCAAGTTCGCTCCAGGTCAGCGGGTGTACCGGCAATAACGAATGGGTGTTGTGCAAGGTCGGTGACAGGCCGACTTCCTCGAAGTCCGGCCAGTGAGGCGGTTGCGGGCTGGTCAGGGTCAGGGCGTGGTTGGGAATCGCCAGCCAGTTGAGCTCGAAGCGCGGTGCAAACTCCGGCGCGTAGCCTTTGAGCGCGTCGGCATCGAAGCCACTTTTGGCCCGCGCCGTTGGATAGAACGGGTGATCGAGGTAGCTCGCCAGTTGATCGATTTTCAGTAACCGCTGCGACCAGTCCGGCAGGCCAGTCACGTCGTTCAGCGCCGGCGCATATTGGCGATACGCCTGATTGCACAGCGCCCGGTGTTCGGTCGCGCAATCGGCTTCCTTCAAGTACGCGGCAAACAGCGCCAGGCTTTCTTCGTCCAGTCCGTGGCTCAGGTGGCTCAACCACAGCCGGTAGCCGTGTTGAACCTCGCCGGGGTTGTGCGCCGACACCTTGATCCAGGCGTCGCCCGTACCCACCCAGTCCTGCAATGGATAGGCCTTGACCACAGGCAGCCAGAGTTCATCGGCGCCCAGGTGGGTGATGCACAGCCAGCTTGCGTCGCACTGTTGTGGCAAGAGCTGGCCAAGGGCTGCTGGCAACGTGCCGATCCGCCCTGCGCTGACGATCTCACGGATGTCCTCGCGCAGGCAGCAATCGATAATACGTTGGGTCATGAACGCCTGATCCGCGTCCTCCGGTCGCAGGCTCATGCGACCACCCACTTCAGGTCGCCGAGCATCGAGTTCAATTGCGCGTCCAGGCTCGTTTCATCCGGTGCGATCAGTCGCAGGACACCGACATAATCCTTGTTGGAATGGCTGATGGTCACGGTGTCGCCGGTAGTGTGCAGCGCCCGGTAATCGCACCAATGGCCTTCCCGCTCAACGTTGAAGCTGGCACTGGCCTGATCCAGGCGCCCCGAACGATCGGCAACCAAGTAATGAACGGTGGCTGCGGCTTGCGCCGGCTGCGCCTCGATCAGGCGGTCACCCAGATGCAGAGCGACGATGCGGTCGAACCAGCCCTGTGGCAGCAGCCGATCAAGCAGGAACTCGCGGCCATCGCCGATGCTGCGATAATTGATCTCGACCAGCACCGGACCTTGCGCGGTCAGAATGAACTCGCTGTGACAGACCCCGAAATTGACTCCGAACGCTGCGACTTGAGCCAGCGCGGCGGCACGCTGGGAACTGCACAGCGGACCATTCCAGCGCGCCGCCAGCTCGACGAAATGCGGTGGTGCAGAAAGGCTGACGTCGAAGCCACCGATAGCTTGCAGATTGCGCCCGTCGCCCAGGGTTTCGAGGGTGAACAACGGGCCTTCCATGTACGCTTCCAGCAGCAATGCCCGATCCGGTTGCTGCTGCCAGAAGCTCTCACAGTAAGCGCTCAATTCAGCGGCGTTGTGACACAGTCTGACGTCGAGGCTAGCAACGCCTTCACGGGGCTTGGCGACCACCGGCCACGGTGCATCGCTCGGCACTGCGGCGTTCGATGTGAGCACCTGGAACCATGGCCCGGGCAGACCCAGGCGCTGCATGCGTTCGCGCATGGCCGCCTTGTTCTTCGCCGCGTAGCACAGCCGCCAGTCCTTGCCGGGGCATTCGAAGGCCTCGGCAACCATGGCTGTCGCGGTCTGCAGGTGATCGCTGTTGGAGAACACGGCGCCAGGACGCAATCCCTGACCATTGAGCATCTCGATCACCGCCAGGGGATTGAACACATCGCACTCGATCACCTGCAGCTGTTGCGGCGAAATAGCCGAAGTGGCGAGCAGGCGTCTGTGCTCCTGAGCGTGGTCGGTAATGACCACGATCGGCAATCCGCGTTTGTGCGCGGCAGGCACGAAGCCCTCCAGAATTGCAGGGTGGGCGACATGAGCAAGGATGACGAATGGTCGTTGCATGGCAGGTTCCTGGAGGCAGCAGTTGCCCGTCCCGCGGGATCGGGCAACTGGTTTACGGGGCGCGGCTGCGCGGTTTAGAAGCGGTAGTTGACGCCGAGAGTCAGCGAGCGCTGCGGCGCGGGTTGACGACCCCAGGGACTGGTGTCGATACCGCGATAGTAGTACTCGCGGTTGAACAGGTTGCTGATGCCTGCCGACGCGGTCAGCAGGCTCTTGTCGGCCAGCTTGAACTCACGCTCGATAGCAGTGTTCCAGAGCCAGTAGGCCGGCAGCTTGCCGACGCTGGCTGTGGCGTCTTCATCGCCTGAGTTGGCGGCATCGGTGTAGGCACTGCTGACGTACAGGCCGTCGAGGCTGTAGGTCCAGTGCTCGGCGAAACGGTAGCGACCGTCAACCGTGAACTGATTGCGCGAAGCGAACGGTACTTCGTTGTCCTTGAACTGGCCGTTGCGTTGCTTGGCATCGAGGTAGGCATAGCTGGCATGCAGGTCCAGGTCACGCATGGCATCCGGCGTCCAGAAAACTTCGGTCTCGATACCCTGGTGACGGGTGCTGCCCAGGTTCTGGAAACGGTCGGTCGTGGAGTTGTAGGCGATCTGGTCGTCGAAATCGATGCGGTACACACCGAAGTCGGCGCGAAAGCCGTCCCACGGGGTATAGCGCACGCCGGTCTCGTAGTTCCACGCCAGCTCGGCACCGACATCGCCTTCCTTGACGATCTGCGTGACTTGCGGCGGACGCAGGGACTTCTGGGCATTGGCGTAGACAAACCAGGCGTCGCTCGCTTGATAACCGACCGTCAGGCCTGGCAGCCATTCCTCGGATTTGTTCTCGCGGGAGAAACCGGTGATGCCGTCGCTGTAGTCCATGCGCGCGTTTTCGTAGCGCACACCCGGGGTGATGGTCAGGCGACGATCAAGCAGGCCGATGGCGTTGCTGAGGTAGAACGCACGGGCGTCATCGTCGAACGTCCAGTCGCGGAACGGCGCCGTCACGCCGGTAGCGAGGCTCTGGCGATTGACCTTGTAGTCGATGTCTTCCTTCACATAACGAGCGCCCAGCAACCAGGTCTGGCCGACCGTGTCGCCGTCGATGGTGCCACTGATGCGCGGCTCCGTACCCCAGACTTTAAAGTCGCGTGGGCCGTCCTGCTTGGTCACCGCCGTGCCGTCCGGGGTGAACGGCAGGCCGACCACGAAGTTACGGTAGCTGTCGTGGGCGAAGTTGGTCCAGCTGACTTCCACCGAGTCAAACGGCCCCATGCCGCCCAGGCGCTGGGTATACGTACCCCAGACGCGATTGGTGTCGCCTTCGAATCTGTCCAGGGGACGCGTCGATTGCCGTGGATCATCCTTGTAATCCTCCACGCTGAGCGCGCCGGCCAGTTCCATGTCGGCCTTGTAGCGCTGGATACCGAAACTCAGGTCGCGATCGTCGTCGATGTTCCACTGGCCACGCAGACGGTAGTTCTGCACATCCGTGTCGGAGTGCTCGCGACCGTACTCGCCTCCCAGGGTGTTGACGTCCAGCTGCAGGCCGAAGTTGTCGGTCAGGTAGCCACCAGTGCCCAGGTAGGTGTCCCACAACTGGCGCCCGCCGGCGTTGAAGGTCAGCTTCTCCTGCAGCGTGGTTTCCCACTCTCGCGGAATCGGCTTGCTGATGAAGTTGATCACCCCGCCGACGTTGTTCGGACCGTATTGCACCGCTGCGCCCCCACGCACGACGTCAATACGATCGACCATGGCCATGGTCACTGGAAACAGCGACAGCCCCGTCTGGCCGTAGGGCGCCAGTGCCAGGGGAATGCCATCGGACAACGCCTGGATCCGGCCGCTGCGACTCTCGTACAGCCCGCGTACCGAAATCTGAGGCAAGGCGCCGGTGCCGGTTTCGTCAAAGATCTTGATGCCCGGTACCCGTTGCAGCGCGTCGTCCACGCCGCGCACGCTCGCCTTGCTCAGTTCGCTGGAGTCGACCACGCTGCGGCTGCCGGCGTAGGTACGCACCTCCTGATCGCTGGCCGAGCCAAGAACGTCACCGGAAATAACCGTAGGTGCCAGATCCAGGCTACCGGCAGGCTCGGTGGATTGATCGGCAGCCATGGCACCATGGCAAATACCCAGGCTGATCAGGCTGAGTGATAAGTGAAGCGATTTTGTTTTTTTCATCAGAACTTCGTTGGCTCATCTTTACTGTTGGAAAGAATGCAGGTGGGCTTTCAATGCCTTGTGCAGCACCCCCCGGTCTTCACCTGCGAGAAAGCTTTTGATACCGCGAGCACGCCACAGCGCGTTCTGTTCAGCCGTGCGCGGATTTGCGCAAAATGGAATGGCGGCGCCCTGGCAGGCATCGGCCATGTCTTGCAGCATTTGCCAGACCTGAGGATGGAGCGGGTCTGGTCCCAGACCCAGATCGAGCGACAGATCCAGTGCGCCTTCCATGATCATGCCCACCCCTGGCAGTTGCAGGATCTCGCGCAGCGCGTCGACGCCGGCGCGACTTTCGACCATGGGAATGATGGGCGTCTGGCGATTGGCCAATTCGATGTATTCGGGTAACGGCAGGCGACCGAATCCGGTAATGCGTCCGCCGGTTATGCCGCGTTTACCCAGGGGTGGAAAACGCGCCGCTTCGATGGCGCGCTGAACTTGCGCAGCACTTTCGGTGCGTGACAGCACAATCGCCTCGATACCGGCGTCCAGAGCCCGCCCGATCAGTTTCTCGTCCACTTGCGGGATGCGCAGCCAGGGCGAAATACCCGCGGCTTCACAAGCGCGGACACAGTGCATGAGGTCTTCTTCGGAGCGCAGCAAGTGCTCCACATCAAGAATCACGAAGTCGTAGCCCGCGAACGCAATCATTTCGCAGAGCATTGGAGAAGGGACGGAGTTGAGCAGGCCGAAGACGGTTTTCCCTTCTTGCAGCCGGGAAAAGACTGGAGAAATTCGCAACACTGACACAAGTCCTTTAGGTCGAATTGTTGCCAATAGTAATCATTTACATTAGTAAGTAAATCAGTTTTACAATTAAAATCAATTTCATGCGATGTCGAATCGCCACATCTGCGGGGCGAAAATCGACGCAAGTCCATGCCCGCCTGGGCATCGCCAATCATGGGCCGGGATATATTTTTTTATGCAGGGAAAAGGTGCATGAGCTCCCGAGCGGAAGCTGTGGAGTGTGGTGGTCTGGTTATGAACTCCATGCCGTTCTGCGCCACGAAGCGTGGCGCAGAACGTCCATGAAACGACCTATTACGAACTTACAGCAGCCTGTGCATCGTTGCGCGGCTGCAACTTGAACACGTAGAACAGCACGGTCAGCAGCACCAGGAATGCCGGGCCGACATACAGCGCCACGCGGGTATCCGGGAAGTAGGCCATCAGGCCGACTACCATCACCAGGAAAGCCAGAGCCAGGTAGGAACTGACCGGATACAGCCACATCTTGTACTTCAGGCCGGCACGCTCGCTGGCGCTCAAGCCTTTGCGGAACTTGAGCTGGGACAGCAGGATCATCACCCAGGTCCAGATCGCGCCGAACGTGGCAATGGCGGTGACCCAGACGAAGACTCTTTCCGGCGCCAGGTAATTGAGCAGCACGCCCAGCAGCAACACACCCATCGACAGCAACAAGGCGCGACGCGGCACACCGTTGCTCGAAGTCTTGGCGAAACCGGCCGGGGCCTGGCCGTTCTGCGCCAGGCTGTAGAGCATGCGCCCGGTGCTGAAAATGCCGCCGTTGCAGGAGGACAGCGCAGCAGTAATCACCACGAAGTTGATGATACCGGCAGCGGTCTTGATGCCCAGACGCTCGAAGGTCATCACGAACGGGCTGCCTTGGGTGCCGATTTCATTCCACGGGTAGATCGACAGGATCACGAACAGCGCGCCGACGTAGAACAGCAGAATTCGCCAGAACACCGAGCCGATCGCGTCGGGAATGGTCTTCTGCGGGTTCTTCGCTTCACCGGCGGTCAGGCCGATCATTTCCACGCCCAGGTAGGCGAACATGACCATCTGCAGCGACATCAACACGCCTTGCACGCCGTTGGGCATGAAGCCGCCATGGGCCCACAGGTTGGAAATGCCCAGTGCCACGCCGTCGTTGCCGAAACCGAAAGCGATAATGCCGATGCCGCCAAGCACCATCGCCACGATGGTGACGATCTTGATCAGGGCGAACCAGAACTCGAACTCACCGAAAGCCTTCACCGCGATGAGGTTGATCGAGCCCATGCTGACCAGCGCCGCGAGCGCCCAGATCCAGCGCGGTACATCGGGGAACCAGATGCCCATGTACACCGCCACGGCGGTAATTTCCGCGACACAGGTCACCACCCACAGGAACCAGTAGTTCCAGCCAGTGAGGAAGCCCGCGAGCGGGCCAAGGTAGTCCTGGGCGTAACGGCTGAACGATCCGGCGACCGGGTTGTGCACGGCCATCTCACCGAGGGCACGCATGATCACCAGGATCGCCAGACCACCGATGATGTAGGACAGCATGATGGCGGGACCCGCCATTTCAATGGCTTTGGCCGAACCGAGAAACAGGCCGACGCCGATACAGGCGCCAAGGGCCATCAGGCGAATATGCCGTTCACCGAGTTCGCGTTTGAGCGGACCGCCCTGAGCGGTACCGTCATGGGGCAGGTGATTGCCGACTGCCATAGGGTTCTACCTCATTTTGTTATTGATTTGACCACCGAGTGAAGAAGCGCTGAACGATAGCCATTGCTTCTGCGACACCGGTCCTGCGTTGTGGGCGGGACCGTCGAGCAGGTAAAACCTGCCCGATCAGGGGACGTGCAGTATAAAAAGCTTAAAGCAGGGTTTTTCACTCTATAAACAACAACATTTAGCCATAAGTCCCGGGAAATGATGGTATTACGGAGGCAATTTACCTGACTAATGTAGGATTATTCGCGATTGAAACGGCGCGGAGTATTGCACAGCATTGGTGCATCGTCATGTGCCTGAGAAAGACCATGCTTACCCTTGGAAAGCTCTAGCTCAATGCTTTCAGGCTTACACCTGCCTCCCACTCTGGCGACAGGCTTGTGTGACCAGAGGACTTTTGTGACGAGGGGGCTTGCCTGTGGCGAGGGGGCTTGCCCCCGTTGGGCTGCGCAGCAGCCCTGAAAGCGGCGGATGCGGTTTATCTGACATTACAGGGTGATTATTGAGGGCTGCTGCGCACCCCAGCGGGGCAAGCCCCCTCGCCACAAATGCCTGTCGCCACACCGGCGTCATGTGCCTGCAAAACACCGCCCGGCCCCTTGGAAAGCTCTATTTCAATACTTTCCGGCTCACACCTGCCTCCCACTCTGGCGACGGAATTGTGTGACCAGAGGGCTTTTGTGGCGAGGGGGCTTGCCTGTGGCGAGGGGGCTTGCCCCCGTTGGGCTGCGTAGCAGCCCTGAAAGCGGCGGATGCGGTTTATCTGACATTACAGGGTGATTATTGAGGGCTGCTGCGCAGCCCAGCGGGGGCAAGCCCCCTCGCCACAAAAGCTCTCCTCGCCACAAAAGCCTGTCGCCACACGAGCCCCACTCCACGCGAGCCGCCACAACACCTGCTTTTGTGTTCAGTCCTTCACTGAAATCAGATTTTTCACTCAGTGTTTGTCGCGCCACTTCAGCCGGTGCGGGACTAGTTTGAAAGGGTAATTGATCACCTCAAAAGGAGGCATGGATGCCTGTAAAACCCAACTCCCACCGCTTGCGTCGGGGGCGGCACTCCGAAAGCGGTCGCGCCTATCTGGTCACAGCAGTTGTTTACAATCGCCAACCTGTCTTTGCCGATTGGCATCTGGGGAGGCTGCTGGTTACAGAATTGCGCCGAGCCCACGATTCGGGGTTAGTGAACTCAATCGCCTGGGTCGTCATGCCCGACCATTTTCATTGGCTTATGCAGCTGCAGGACTGTGATCTGGGGCACGTGATCGGAGCCGCCAAATCACGTTGCACCCGGAAAGTGAACAAAATGAGCGGCCGCCATGGCCCTCTCTGGCAAACCGGTTATCACGACAGGGCCATCCGCGATGGAGAGGATCTGCTTCCATTCGCCCGCTACATAGTCGCCAATCCCTTGAGGGCAGGCCTGGTGCAAAAGATCGGCGACTACCCGCTCTGGGATGCCTGCTGGCTATAGACATCGCAGCCCCTATTTGGCCAGGGCTTATGTCACAGGTGCTTGTGTGGCCAGGGGCTTTTGTGGCGAGGGGGCTTGCCTGTGGCGAGGGGGCTTGCCCCCGCTGGGCTGCGCAGCAGCCCTGAAAGCGGCGGATGCGGTTTATCTGACATTACAGGGTGATTATTGAGGGCTGCTGCGCAGCCCAGCGGGGGCAAGCCCCCTCGCCACAAAAGCTCCCTGTCCACAAAAGCCCCCTTGGCCACAAAAGCCCCCTGCCCACAAAAGCCCCTTGGCCACAAAAGCCCCTTGGCCACACAAGCACCTGCCACAAAACCCGTCTCGCCAGGCGTACCCTCCTCATCATCAGACAGCTTTTTGGTCGCAAATCCATGCTGGTCCGTGCATTATTTTACTGCTCACAATTTTTTCCCCATCGCCAACCACCGTCTAAGCTACAGACAAGTCCGATCAATCTGCGTGAATGGATCAGTCGACTATGGGCGCTTTGTGGCAAACCGATTCGAGTAAAACCGTGGTTCCGACTGAACGAGTGGATGAAGCGCCATTACCTGAAAAACCCCGTCGCTCCCGGCACGGGTGGGGGGCGTTCTGGCTGTTGTTATTGATCATCGCGATTGCCGTGGGGCTGGCGGCTGCCAGGGAGATGCGCACTTCGAAGTTCCAGGCCCAGGAAGTCAGCAAATATGCCGCATCCCTGAGTTATGAAATGCAACCGGGCCCCAGCGACTCCATTCGCTACCCCGGAGACGGTCCGTTCGACCGGCGTCTGGGCTACAGCTCGCTGGATGAATTCCTGCCACGCCTGATCAAGCGCGATTTCGTCGTTGAAGCGCAAACGCGTTTTTCCCCATCCCTGATGAGTTACAGCGGCAAAGGCCTGTTCGTGCCCTATGCCGAGAAAATCCAGGCCGGGTTGTCGATCACCGATTGCCGCGCGGCACCGCTGTACCAGTACAAGTATCCGCAACAACTCTATTCGAGCTTTACCGCCATCCCTCCGGTAGTGGTCAACAGCCTGCTGTTTATCGAGAACCGCTTCCTGCTCGACCCCAAACAGCCGCAGGCCAACCCTGCCGTGGACTGGCCACGCTTCGGCATGGCCGCCTGGTCCCAGGTCGCCAAGTTGCTGCACGTGCCCGGCCAGTCTGCCGGTGGCAGCACCCTGGCCACCCAACTGGAAAAATACCGGCACTCGCCCGATGGCTTGACGGTCAGCGGCGCGGAGAAAATCCGCCAGATGATCTCCGCCACCGTACGCGCCTATCAGGCCGGGCCGCAAACCCTCGAAGCGCGGCAGAACGTCGTGCGCGATTACCTCAACAGCGTGCCATTGTCGGCGGTACCGGGGCACGGTGAAGTGCACGGTATGGCCGAAGGTTTGCGCGTGTGGTACGGCTCCGATTTCAACCAGGCCAACGAGGCGCTGGCCAGTACCGCGACCGATCCGAAAACCATGGCGGACAAAGGCCTGGCCCTGCGCGAGGTGCTGTCATTGATGATCGCCCAGCGCCGCCCTTCCCATTACCTGACCAAGGGCCACGATGAACTGGCCGACCTCACCAACAGTCACATTCGCCTGCTGGCGCAGAATGGCGTGATCGATGCGCAGTTCGCCGCCGCTGCCCTGGCCAGCAAGGTGGTTTACCGCGACTGGGCGACCCAGCCGACCATTCAACCGATCGAGACCAACAAGGGCATCAGCGTTGCGCGAAGTCGCCTGGCCGGCATGCTCAACCGACCGTTATACGACCTCGACCGTCTCGATCTCTCCGCCACCAGCACCCTGCAGGGTGAATTGCAAACCCAGACCACCGAATACCTCAAACACCTTGCCGACCCGGCCTTTGCCACGCAGATCGGCTTGATGGGCGAACGCTTGCTCACACCAACCACCACCACCCAGGTGCGCTACAGCTTCACCCTGTTCGAACTGACCCCGGACGGCTCGCGCGTACGGGTGCAAACCGACAGCACCGACCAACCGTTCGACATCAACGAAGGCAGCAAACTGGAGCTGGGCTCCACCGCAAAAATGCGCGTGATGACCACCTACCTGCAAATCATCGCCGAACTGCACGACAAATATTCAGGAATGGCCATTGCTGATTTGAAGAAGGTCGAAGTACCGGTTCAGGACCGCCTGAGTCGCTGGGTCGTCGACTACATGATCGAGAACAAGGACCGCAGCCTGCCGACCCTGCTCGGCGCTGCCCTGGACCGCAAGTACTCTGCCAGCCCCGGCGAAGCGTTCTTCACCGGTGGCGGCCTGCACACGTTCAATAACTTTCGCAAGGAAGACAACGCCCGCATTCCCACCCTGCGCGACGCCCTGCGTGAATCGATCAACCTGCCGTTCATTCGCCTGATGCGCGACCTGGTGCGCTACACCACCTATTCGGGCCCCAACAACAGCGCCGAACTGCTCAAGGACGATCGCGACCCCAGGCGCCAGGAATACCTGGCCTCGTTCGCTGACCGCGAAGGCACTTCGTTTCTGCTGAAGTTCTGGAAAAAGTACAAAAACAAGGACACCCAGGCGCGGCTCGACACGTTCCTCGACGCCATGCGTCCGACCCCGATCCGCCTGGCCGCGGTGCATCGCTACCTGTTGCCACAGGCCACCCAGGAAAGTTTCAACGGCTTCGTACGCTCGCACCTCAAGGGTGCCAAGCTCACCGAAAAACTCACCGATGAGCGCCTTCAACGGCTCTATCAATCCTACAGCCCCGGCGCTTACGATCTGCCGGATCAGGGCTTCATCGCCAAGGTTCACCCCCTGGACCTGTGGCTGATGGGTTATCTGCTGCACCACCCAGAGGCTGAGTGGAGCGAAATCGTCAAGGCCAGCCACTTCGAACGCCAGGAAGTTTACAGCTGGCTGTTCAAAAGCCGGCACAAAGGCGCCCGCGACAGCCGCATCCGCACCATGCTGGAGATCGAAGCATTCCTCGACATCCATCAGCGCTGGCAAAATGTCGGCTATCCGTTCGACCACCTGGTGCCCTCGCTGGCCACCGCCATCGGCAGCTCCGGCGACCGCCCTGCCGCCCTGGCCGAACTGATCGGGACCATCCTCAACGACGGCAAACGCATGCCGACCCTGCGTATCGACAGCCTGCATTTCGCCGCCGACACACCGTACGAAACCAAAATGATCAACGACCCGCAGGTCGGCAAACGCGTGATGCCGTCCGAAGTGGCGAAGGCAATGCGCGATGCTCTTTCGCAGGTGGTGGATGCCGGTACGGCCAAGCGCGTGGCCGGCAGTTTCAAACTGCCCGACGGCACGCCTTTGGCCATGGGCGGCAAGACCGGCACCGGCGACAACCGCATCGAAGCCATCGGTTCCGGCGGACGAATCCTCAGTTCCAAATCGCTCAACCGTACGGCCACGTTTGTGTTCTACATCGGCGACAACCATTTCGGCACGCTGACCGCCTTTGTTCCAGGGCGCTCCGCCGAAAGCTTCACCTTTACCTCAGCGCTGCCGGTGCAAGTGCTCAAGGGCATGGCGCCGATTCTGACGCCGTACCTGCAGCCGAACAGCCACACCGGATGCCAGCCGACCCAGGTGGCGCGCCAATGAGCATCCGTGGCGGTATATACGTATTTTTCTGATGCTGTTTTTCAATCCTTTGGCCGCACAAGCGGCCATTAAAGCGCTGGAATTCAAGCTTTTATTCCGCGCCTGAGGAGATAGGCTGATCATTCTTATCGAGACTCAAGGATGATCACGATGTCTGCATTACTTCCCGCCCAACCCACTGATCTGGATAAAGGCAAACACTACGACCTCATCAAAACCCGGATCAGCGACTGCTTCCAGACGGCGCCGCCGCACAGAACCGAAGTCCTGACCCGACTCAAACTGAAATTCGAAAAATGGCACACCCGCGACGCCCAATTGCGAGAAGCCAACAAGCAGGCCTGGATCACACAAAGCATCGTGGATCAGTTTTTCACGAGCGTGCAGGACGTCTACGCATTTGCCGCCCCCCTTCTGCAGGCCAGGCTCCTGGAAAAATATGGCGTCGAGGATGACGTGCGAACCACCTTCCTGCGCTTGTACATCGCGAGGAACAGCGACTGGTGGGTCATCGATACATCCGGCGGCGTCACCACCCGAACCGTTTCACTGCTCGATGCCGCGCTGCATAACTTCGCCGCCGGTGAAACCTTCGAAGACGATTGCGCGTTCATCACTGAGCCTGACGCCAACGGGCAGTTCGAGATCAAATCGATCAAAAACAAGATGAGCATCCAGCAGTTCCAGGATTTGTGCCGGGAACTGGACATCGGCAGCCAATACAGTAAGCATCTGCAAGACAAATTGAAGTCACCCCTCATCATTGTTCGGGAACCGCTCAAAGCAGCACTCATCGCCTGCGAAAAGGCCGCGCTGACCGCCGCTGCCGCCCTCGCGCTGATCAAGGGCGACATCAACCAGGATGCGCACCGGGTCGTCACACAAATGCTGGCGGGAACAGAAAAAACGGTGCGCAACGGCAAGGTCATCGGGCATGGCGCCCTGGGCTTGTTGGAAACGACGCTGACCGGCATCGTGGTTTTCGGCACGGCCGACAGGCTGCTTCCCGACCTCTACCCGATCATCGTGTACGTCCCCAATGACCCCGATCACCCGTTGAAGGAATACAAATCATCAGCTCACTTCGTCACTGAACTGAGCACTCAGCTGCGTGAAAACAGGGTGTCTGCCTCTTCACAGATGAGCTACCGCCAGTTTTTCAGTCAGTTCGTCGACCATAACCTGCGTGGGCATTTCTTCGCGAAAGTCGAAGAGCACCTCAACACCCTGACCTGGCATAAAAAGGATCCGCTGGACCAACGCCCGACCTGGCGTGAAACGCCGGTCAAACAACCCGACCTGCAATACCGGCGGATTTCACGCACCGGCGACCTCGCCGAGCAACTGTATCTACGCAAAATCGACAAAGTGCTCAGGGACGCCCGTGACATTGCCGTGTCCACCGCCGATGCCGACAGCGAGGCGCGCAAAGCGTGGTGGGACAACTTTCTGAAGATCGTATCGGATCTGTTCAACGCCGCGCTGATGGTTGTCACACCGTTGGTGCCGGTCATCGGCGAACTCATGCTGGCCTACACGGCTTATCAAGTGAGCACCGAAGTCATCGACGGGGTGGTCGATCTGGCCGAGGGGCATTGGGTGGAGGCCACCGAACACCTGATCGGCGTATTGAACGAGGCGGCCCAGATGGCTGCCATCGGTGCCGGCGCCTTCATCGGCCAAGTCCTGGTGGCAAAAGCGTCTGCGTTCGTCGACGGTATGCTCCCCGTCACATCAGGTACGGGCACGACACGCCTGTGGAACCCCGACCTCGCGCCCTACGAGCGACTGAACAGCGATCTGCCGGTGGCTGCAAAACCTGATGCCAACGGCCTGTACACTCACGAAGGCAAACAGATTCTGCAGGTGGCGGAGAAGCAATACGAGGTGGGGAAAGATTCCGTAACCGGCAAACAGTACCTGCGGCATCCCAAACGCGGTGATGCTTACCAGCCCCGCGTTGACCTGAACGGTGCAGGGGCTTATGTGCTCGAAACCGAACAGCCGCGCACCTGGGACAACGCCACCTTGCTGCGCCGGATCGGTCCGTCCGTGGAGAATCTGAGCGACGCGCAGCTCGAAACCGCCCGCCAGATCAGCGCAACGGACCCTGGCGAGTTGCGTGCAATGTACGTCGAAAACCAGCATCCGCCCGTCTTGCTGACCGATACGATCGCCCGCCTGGATGTCGATCAGGACATTCAAACGTTCATCGATCAAATGAACAGTGACGACCCGGTTGTTTATGGCAAGGCCGATTCCGTCACCCAAATGCAGGTCCTCACCGCCCATGGCATGTGGCCCGAAAAAGCCTCGATGCGCATCATCGACCGCGAGTCCAAAACCATCTGGGAGTACACCGGCACCCAAGCTGGCACAGGCAAGCGGCTGGTTGTTCAGATTCAGGAGAGGCAGTTACTCAACGGCGAACTGCTGAAAACCGTCATGGCAACCCTCGATGAAAATGGCACGTCGATCATTCTCGACCTTCCGGCCGACTCACTCCCGGCCTCCCTCGAGGTGCGAACCGGCGCACTGCGCAAACGGATCGCCAGTGTGGCGCAAAGCGATCGAACGAAATTGTTCAACGAGGATTACGCCAGCCGCGAACACGCCACAGAAAAAATGACGCAGCTGGTCAGGGACAAGTATCCCGACATTCCTCAACAAGGCATCAAAAATTTGCTGGCCCAGGCTTCCCAGGGCGAATTGCAGATCATCACCGACCAAGGGCGCCTGCCTTTGCGCCTCAAGCGCAGGGCCTATGAACTGCAACTGGAAACCCGGACCGCCCGCGGCTCTGAGGGCTTTTACCGTGACTCACTGATCAACGCCGATACCGAACGCCTGACGCTCGGTGCCTTGCGAGTGCACAGCGACTCGCTGAGCGAACTGCGCATTGAAATCCGTGACGACAGCTTCGACGGCACGCTGCGCAACAGCGCCGGGGCAGAGGATGCCGCGACGGTGCGCATTCTGGTCAGGAACAAGGACAACCGCTACGAGGTACACGACAGCACCGGCACGAAACTGCACGAGGCCACCGACCTGTTTCAAGCCCTTTTGCAGGCGTTGCCCGAGGACAAACGCCGGGCGTTGGGCTACAACACCGGCGAAGCCAACCTGTTCAAGCAATGGGTCATGGTGAAAACCGAAACTGCCAGCGAACGACGCACGCTGCTTGATCAAAGACAACCGTCGCCGCTTGCCAAGCGCGAGGACCTCCTGCTGTTACGCGGCCCCTCGCTGTCAAAGAAAAGCGTCACATTGCAGGAACGCGTGAGGGATCTCTATCCCGATTTCAACGATAGGGAGGTTCAGACCTTCGTCCAGTCACTCAACGCCAGGGGCGATGCAATCGAGTCCCTCAAACGTTTGAAAACGGAACTGAATGATCTGCGCGAGCAGCTAGAAATCTGGCAGTCGCCCCACACAGACTCTCCATCCCGTCGCCAGAAGTTCAGCCGCGAGGGTGGCGAGCACATCAAGAACCAACTGATCAAATGCTTCGAACGCAAAAGCACAGCTTTCGGCAGGCGCAGTTTGCATCCAGAGGGCGGCTACACACTGGATCTCTCGACAGACCCGGGGTTCTCGAAAGATCTCGAGTTGTGGTGGAAAAAACTGCCAAATTTGCGCCCATATTTCGAACAGATCACCACGCTGAATCTGGATGATGCCACGTTTGGCGCAGAATCCAGCGGACTGCTGAAGGACTTCCCGAACGTGCGCCATTTGAGCGCCCGACAGTGCAAATTGACCCAGCTACCGCAAGGCATCGGCAGGATGCCTTTGCTCGAAACCCTGCGCCTTACCGGCAACAAAATTCGACTTGCTGCCGCTGACGTCGAGCGCCTCGCCAACCTGCCCCGTCTGGAAACCTTGCGCCTGGACGCAAACCCGCTGGGAGCCTCGGTGAATGTCGCACGCATGCCACGATTGAAAGTGCTGAGCCTGAACAATACGGGCAGTACCGGCTGGCCTGAGGGCCTCTTCAGTTTGCGGCGGCCCAGGAGCTTTTTCCTGGACATGCTGGATAACCCCATAACTCGGATTCCAACGGTGCAGCCGGGTTCGGAGCAAGCGTTCATCATCGCTCGAACCCGCATCTTTACCGAAAACATCTCTGACGAGCTACGCGCCACTTTTCGAGATTATCGAAAGTCGGTAGGCATCAATCCGGACTTCTACACCTCCGCTCGAATCGAAGCTGAGTTGACCAAGTGGAAAGTCCCCAAAGATATAGACCATGCAACAGGCCATGCAGGTCTTGGTGCCTACCGGGTAGAAGCCTGGCACGATCTGGCCGGCGAGGAAAACTCCAGCGGGTTCTTCTCGGTCATCGAGGGCCTTGTGACCTCGGCGGACTATCTGGCAGACGGTGAGCCGCGCCAGCAGCTTACCGACAGGGTCTGGCGCATGGTCGACGCCGCTTACCTCGACGACACAGTGCGCGACGAGATGTTCGAGATGGCCCTGTTCCCCACCAATTGCGCGGATGCCGGTGCCCAGCTGTTCAACAACATGGGGATCAAAGTACTTGTCTCGGAGGCGTACTCATACTCGACCTCGGCCGAAGAGCTGCAGACTGCCCTGGTCAAAGTGGCAAAAGGCGCTGCCCGCCTGGGCGAGGTGAGCGAAATCGCGCGAGAGGATATCAAGTCGCGCGGCGGCGACCCTGATGAAGTGGAAGTGCACCTGGCCTATGAAACCGGGCTTGCCCCGCGTCTGGATCTGCCTTGGCAATCCTACAAGATGCGTTACCGGGAAATCGCCGGGGTCAGCGATGAGATGATTGACCAGGCCTACGACAAAATCATCAATGACGAACGGGCTGATGGCCTGGTGAACTTGATGCTGGACCAGCCGTTCTGGACCGATTACCTGAAGGAGACCTTTGCGCACCAGCTCAATCAAAATACCAAGGCGTTCCAACTGAAAGTGGGCCTGCTCGAAGATCTGCGTGAAGCACAGCAGGCATGGGCAGACGCGCGCAACTTGCCCGAAGCGGAGCAAGCACCGCTGAAGGCCAATTTGATCAAGCTCGCCGGTCAATGGCCGGTACCCGAAGATACGGTCCTCACCGGTAACCCGATGACCGATGAGACTTATGCAACGCTGACCCTCGAAATGGCGGATGAAGAGAAGGCCCTGAGCAGAACCTTGACCCGTCAAGCGCTGGCAAGAGTCGGGGCGTAACCACCCGCGACCCCGTCATCGTCCTGAAACTGGATACCTTGCCTTCAGGACGGTGACCTCACACCTCCGAATCCCAGATTACCGTGGCGGTGCCGGAATATTGGCTACCGCCATGTTTGAGCATCTCCTTGGTATCGTCCCCGACCACCTCGAAATGCAAGGTGCCGGGTTTGCGATCGACATAGAAACCCGGTTGAAACAACTCGGTGCCCGTACCGCTCAGCACCAATGGCTGGCGGTTGACGGGTGAGCTGTCAGCGCGGGTCAAGCCGTTGGGTAAACTCACGCTGATCTGCATGGGCACCTGATGATTGTCGGCATTACGCAGACCGCAGGTGTCGCCCATTTCCTTCCCGCACTCCAGCTTCATCTTGAAACGTGACGAGGCCGAGATGTTGAAGGTCTGGTCGCGAAACAGCCGTGTCGGCTGGCGACTGTTATTCAACCACGCTTGCCAGCCGCCCTGTGGTACCAGTTCTACCCGATTACCTCCTGGTGGAATGTCGACTTTGAGGGTGTGTTCAACGCTCAGGGTGAAATCGAGTTGAAGAACTCCGTCCGAGGGTACAACGATGTCCCCCAAGTCGAAGTCGCCACCAGGGCCTACCGAATATACCTGCGTTCCTTCGTATATCCCCGTGGACATTTGCAGTGGATTTGGCGTGCGTAGTTCGTAGGTGAAGTCCAGATACCGGTAGCCAAGACCAGGGATCTGAAACCTGGCTTGCTTGGCACACACCGCTTCTTCAGGCGTCAGCCAAAAAAATTCAAAGCCTCTAGCACCGTAGTAGCTTTCCCTGCCTATGCTTCTACAAGGAGGCGACACGCTACTCCAACGACTTCCCCACAACAGCGAATGACCTGCTGTAACAGTCGCACTGCCCGTGAGGGCCCTCACATCGTCGCTTACGTCGTAAACACCGCCCATCCCGGCAATGCGAACTTCCAGCGCCACCTCTTCGCCGGTGTTACGTTCCCTCACGGTCAGGACGCGCCAAGCCGCTGGCGTCTTTAACATCGCACCCTTTCGCACATCTGAATGGTTCGGCTCGATGGGGCCATTCAAAGTAGAACTATTGAACATTCTCAGGCTGAAAATACCGTGCGTCTCACAGATGGCTGGATAGTTATTGCAAAACCCTTGATTGCGCGTCGTATTCCTGAATTCGTTCCTCAGCGGGTTGCTTGGATCAGGGCTGAAAGTGGCAGTGATCTGTTTGACCGCTGCCCCGGCCTGCAACGAAGAAATGCTAAGGCAGACACCGATGAAAATCGTTCTTGCCGTGCGCCGCCATGGGACCATTAATAAATGGACCGTTAATAAATTCATCATTTTTTTGGCGCTCATAAATTGTGTGGCATTTATTAGCCGATTCTCGGCACGGCATCGGTGAATTGGGCCAGGATTGACGGGCTGCAACACAAACCCCCAATTATCAGCACTGCGCGCATGGGCGTCGACTGAAGGTTTTCATTGTCCTGAAGCTCGTTGAGCGACAGGCAAAAACGTGCGCCTGGTTAAACTTCCGAATCCCAAATCACCGTCACATTTCCGGAATATTTTTTTGATTGCCCGGGATCGAGCATCCACTCCACGTCGCGGGGATCAACTTCGAAATGCAGCGTTCCCGGTTTTCGCTCCACGTAAAAAGACGGCTGGAACAATTCAGTACCGCTGCCATCCCGGAACAACGGGCGGCGTTCAACAGGCTCATTACTCGCGTCACTTAAACCGCGTGGCAGGCTGACGCTCACATTCAGTTGGACTCTCTCGACACCCGAGGCCCCACCTAACGCGCAGTTGTTGCCATGGTTGTAATCACATTCCAGCCTCATCTTGAAGCGCGAGCTGGCCGAGATATTGAATGTCTGATCACGGAATAATCGCTCAGGCTTACGGCCCTTGTTCACCCAGGCTTGCCAGCCACCCGGGGGAACCAACTCAACGCGATTGCCACCCGGCGGAACTTCAACCTTGAGTTCATGCTGAACTTCCAGGGTGAAATTCAGCATCAAGAGATTGTCCTTGGGCAGTACCAGATCGCCAAAGTCGAAGTCTCCGCTCGGCCCCATCGTGTACGGAATGCTTCCTCGATAAGTGCCTGTACTCATTCCCAGAGGATTCGGGGTACGCAGCTCATAAGCGAACTCAATGTAGCGATAGAGAAACTTCGGAATAGCGAACTTGGCCTGAGTGAAGCAAGCGCCGGCATTTTCCGGAACAAGCCACATAAAGTTGACGAAGTAATCCGTCCCGGTAATAAAACCGGAGCCTATACAGGGTGAAGGCGCATTACTCCAACGACCGATACTCCACAAGGCGCTATCACCAATGCCGCCTGTCAAATCCGTCGCGTTGGCATACAGATCATGTCGACCGCCAATACCGGCAATACGTACTTCGACAATTTCGGGTTTACTGCCAGGGGTGTCAGACACAACCGAAATCTGCCGCCACTCAGACGGTACTTTTAGATAGGCACCGAGGCGCGGATTCTTATGATTGGCTTCTACCGGCCCGCCAGTCGTCTGCTCATAAGGCACGCCCTGAACAATCAGGCTGAACATGTTTCTCGGCTTGCACAGCACCACAAAATGATGGCAAAACTGACTGTTGGGTGTCGTGTTGACGAAGCGGTTTTGCATCGGGTTGGCAGGGTCGGGCTTGAAAACTGCGGTAATCTCAGTCGAAGCCGCTCCCGCCGACAAAGAACCGCACAACCCTAACGCGGCGAGTGACAACCCGGTCAGGCGTTTTGCGATCGAGTTCCAAATACTCATGCTATTGATTCCATCTGAATTACAGTCTCAAGGCGCCAGCGCTTCGAAAATCATGTGCACGCTGCCGTAGTAACTGCCCGGTTTGTAACCCTCCGGCACTTCAGCTGCTGCCACTTCCAGGCCCACACGCTTGCCGAGTCGACCATCGAGTTCGGACACCACTTCATCGGCATCCACGGTGAGGCGCTTGCTGTTGAACGTCACGACCAGGGGAATGTTGTCGCTGTCCCGGCCGTTGCTCAGATACGGCTCGTCACTGAGCCGGGCGGCAATACCGCCGTTGGTATTTTTCACGTCGAAGTTCTTGCGCAACGGGGTCAAGCGGCCCGACACCGGGTTGAAGGGCAGTACCTGCTCCTGATGAATCCAGTCAGGTTCCGACGGGATTACGTAGAACTCCGCCGAGGGGATGGTCACCGACACCTCGAAGGTTTCCCGTTCGGTTATTGCATTCACGGTGCCGCTGAGCGACAGCAGCGCCAGCGATAGGGTTACGAGAGTTGCCTTGAACATTTTTGTCACCTGACACAGTCAATAAGGGCACTTGCGCAGCGAGTGTCAGCCCTTGAGCTCCACCACTTTCGTGGCCTTGCCTTCGATCATTGTGAAGCGATACTCACGACCGCTCTGTTTGTCGAACTCGAAGGTGCGGCCCGGCAAAATGTGATGTTTGGTAGTGGGCTGGCATTCGTTTTCGTTCTTGGCCGAGCAGTCCCTGAACTCATCGATCACCACCACGGAGTTGCCTTGGTTGTGGATGCGGTACTGGCCGGGGCCGTCATTGACTGCGCTGTCGAAGCGAGTCTCGGTGGGGCGCACGAAAAACACCGTGCCGTACCCGGCCAGCACGTTGACGCCGGCGGACAAGCCCTTTTTGTATTCATCGCGCTCCTCGGCGGACACGGCGAACTCGTCTTCCTGTTCCGGCACCACGGGCACGAAACGCACGCGGAAATAACGCTCTTTCTCACGCTCGCCCATGAACACCAGACGCGTGCCCTGCATGCCACTGGCCGGAACGATCAACCGCGCGGGACTGGCCATCAGCCCGTCGCGGGCATTCATTTCGGCCTGATTGGCGAGCGGCATTTCCCGCATGGTGCCATCGGCGTCGTAGATGATTTCCAGGATGTTGACCTTGACGAAAGCGGTGGCATCACCGCCGTTGAATACCCGTTTCAAGTAGGTACTTTTGTCGCCGTCGAGGTAGTCGTAAACCGTGCCGACGTTAATTTGGGGGGCGGCATTTGCCAGCAACGGCAACCAACCTGCAAACAACAATGCCCATCGAGCTTTCATTTTCCTGACCTCATGGTAATAAACGGTGAACAGACCTGATCAGTGCGGTGATCAGACTTCCGAATCCCAAATAACAGTGACTTCACCGGAGTAGCTGTGACCGGGAAACTTCAACATTTGGGCCACGCCCTCTTTGGTGACTTCAAAGTGCAGCGTTCCAGGTTTTCGATCGACGTAAATGTTCGGCTCGAAACGTTCTGTACCGCCGCCACTTAACAATAACGGGC
Source organism: Pseudomonas sp. PDM31 (assembly GCF_019218965.1). Lineage (NCBI taxonomy): Bacteria > Pseudomonadati > Pseudomonadota > Gammaproteobacteria > Pseudomonadales > Pseudomonadaceae > Pseudomonas > Pseudomonas sp. PDM31. The sequence goes on from NZ_JAHUWS010000007.1 coordinate 258,566, forward strand.
GGCGAGTGACTGAACTGCCACTTGCGTCAACAAGACCATTGGGAAGGCTGACGTTTATATTCAGCGGAACGGTATCGCCCTTTCCATCTTGCAATGCACAGGTATCACCCAAAGGTTCGCTGCATTCCAATTTCATTTTAAAGGGCGTGGAGGTCCAGACATTGAAGGTTTGATCACGAAACAAACGTGTGGGTTTTCGACCATGATTCAACCAGGCCTGCCATCCCCCCTCCGGCAGCAAAACCACTTTATGTCCTCCCGGTGGAATCTCGATGTTGAATACATGATCGACCGTGAGAGTGAAATCAATCTGGATAATGCTATCCGTTGGCTGCATGTTGTCGCCAAAATCAAAATCAAGATGGGGGCCGACCGTGTAAACAGCACTTCCGGTGTATATTCCGGGTGCCATTTTCAAAGGGTTAGGAGTTTTAATCTGGTAGGCAAAACTAAAATCCCGATAGGCGAATTGCGGCACTTCAAACCTGGCTTGATTGGAGCAATACCTTTCAACCGGGCTAAGCCAAAAAAAATCATGCTCTGTGTCAGTGACGTGAGCACCACCTGCAGTTTCATTACATCCGGTTGGAGCAATACCCCAGTCACCAAATTCCCACAATTTATTAAGTGCTGGATATAGAGGGATTTCCTCCCCGATCAGTTCCTGCACTCGTTTACTCAGTTTGTAGGTACCACCAAAACCCGCAACTCTTAATTCAACTGCGCTGGCATCGCGACCCAACTCATCTTTAACAGGAACAATTTTCCAGCTGGCAGGAACTTTGAATGTGGCTCCGGCACGCGGATTAGTATGCTTTGCCGGGATAGGCCTGACTGAATTAAACTCAATATTTGTTCCGACGCTGAATATTTTATAATGCGGAGAATTACACGTCTGTGGATAAATTCCACAGTAACCACTATTCGGCGTTGTATTTTCGAAAACATTAACATGAGGCCTTGATGGATCCGGCGCAAACTTCGCTGTTATGTGCACAACTTCCGCCATCGCCGACGCCGCCGACAACAGCCCCATTAAGGCTATCAATTGAAATTTAATCATCTGCTTCCAGCCATTCATTAGCCAGCGGCCTCAGACTTGTTCGCTGTATCGGCCAATGTGTCCGGAGAACAACGCAAATCCCCGATCATCAACACATTGCTTTCACTGCGCGCATTGGCGGTATCGAGCCGGAACTGGCATAACAACTGATCACCACGACGCACTTCCAGGGTCGGTGAACTGGCGTTCATTTCCATGGAGAAGAACCCGTCCACTTCCGTCACCCCGCGACTGGCGTGGTTGATGACGTGGTGACCCTTGAGCGGCTTGCCTTGCGGGTCGAGCAGACGACCGAGCACGGTCAGGGTTTTGCTCACGGTGATCTTGCGGTAGTCCACCCCGCCCTTGTTCAGGTGATAGCGGGTACGCGGCGGCTGGATACTCGCCGACGGCACGTGATTGCCTTCGAAGTCGAAGCTGACCGAACTGTTTTTGTAGGCCGTCAACGGCACGTAGTTGCGACCCGGGCGCAAGGTCGCGCTGCCGCCACTAAGGTCGTCGGCACGCAGGGCGATTTCATCGATGTCAGTTTCCACATCAATGATCATCCCGGCGCCACCGGCGTGTTGCTGGCTGGTCATGACCATGTGCTGGCCGCCCACGGCCACCGTGCTGTCGAGGTTCAAGCCACCGGTGTAGTTGCCGTTGTAGGAAGAACGCTGAAGGAAGGCATCACCATTGAAAGCATCGGCCTGAAAACTGCTGAGGCCGGACAACCCGACGCCATAGGTGTCGGCCAGCGCCGTCACCGAGACACTTTGCAGCACGTGGTTTTCCAGGGACTTGCGGTAGGACAGCGAGCCATTGTTGTCGCGCCCGCCCTCCCGGGCCGTGCGGGTGCCGATGCTGCCCGACCATTGTTCACCCGGCCCGCCCAGCGCAATGCTGATACTCAGGTCGACCCCGCGATTGCGTTCGTCACCGCTGCTGTAACTGCCCGGCCGGTCGAACACTGAGAAGCGCCAGTTGGCATCGCTGCCCAACAGCACGGTGCGTTGTGTCCAGCCCAGATCGAGAGCGACCCCTTCGGTATTGCCCTCGCTGTAGGACACCCGCCCGTTGAGTGAATTCTTGCTGCTGAGCCGATGATTGATCGCCAGCGAGGTGTTACTGGTCTGCCCGACAAATACGTTGCGCTGACGCACCCGAGTGCCATCCGGCAAGGTCTCATAGGTGTTGGTGGTGTCCAGCCAACTGCGATTGTGCGTGGCAAACAGGTTACCGGAGCCGTAGCTGTAATTGGCCTGCAGATCCATTCCCGTGCCGTGGTCCTGGGTCTGATAAACATTGCCGTACAGGCTGGTGTTGTTGGCCAGGGTCCAGTCAATCGACGATCCGTATTGCTGTTTTCCCTGCAACTGTCGCCCCGACAGCCCCACAATCACCCGTGGATGCAGCAGGTAATTGATGGCTGCGCCCGCCGTCATGTCGCCATAGGATTGCTCATCCCAGTTGCTCAGCAGTTTGCTTTCCTGACCGGCGAACAGGTTGTAACGCCAGCGCTCATCGGAGTTGCGCCAGTTGCTGGGCTTGTACACCAGTTCCTGGGTGGTGGAGGTAATCTGACCGTCTTCGATCAGGCGCACTTCGACTTCGTAGATGCCCCCCGGCAGCTTGCGCGTATCAAGGGTTTGCAGGCCGGCATTGACGGCCTGGGTGTTGACCAGCACGCCATTGCGATAGATTTCCACCGACGCCTGGCGGTTGGCGGTAACGTAAATCGGGTAAACGCTGGGCTTGGGCGTATTGATGGCCAGGCTGTCGGAACTGCCATACATCAGGCCCACCGCTGTGTCCGGATTGGCACCGAATGAACGCAATTGACGGCTCAGACCTTCAGAGTTGGGAGTGAAATAACCCAGACGCAAAAAACTGCCCTGCAGCTCACGCTGGCCATAAAGCTCATGAACCGCGTGGTAGAGCTTGTCGTCAGGGCCGCCGAGCCGGGCCAGTTGCAGGTTCGCGCGCTGGGTCCAGTTGCCCAGGCTGCTGCTGGCTTCCAGGCCGTAACGCCCGCCCAGGTCCTGGTCCTGGCCACCGTTGAGGTTCAACTGGTTGCGCACGATAAGGCCGGTGCTACCGTCTTCGGGCAGTTCGTAGTAGCGCGGGGCCTCGACATCGCGCTCGGCATTTTCGGTGGCGATCGACACCAGCGAATTCTGCAGGTTGTAATGCACCGCCAGCATCTGCTCCGGGCAACGGCCCTGACAGGCGCCCAAGGCAACGCCTTGTTTCAGGTACGTGGCCCAGACTTCACGCTCACTGGCGGGAATCTGGCTGTCACCAACGTCGGTGAACTCCAGCAAAGTGACACGATCATCCTTGGTCAAAACGATCATCGCCTCACCGACAAACTGTTGATCACGCTCCACCCGAACCGCTAATGGCACATCAAAGAAGTGCTCTTCGAATTCCGCCGGCAAGCCTTTGGCCTGAGCAAGTAAGCTGCGTGGCGTATTGGCGTTGTTAGTGGGTGCAGCAATGGCACCGGCACATAAAAAAAGTGCAAGCGCCGCCGCGATGGGAGTCATCGGGAACATGATCTGAATACTCGTTTTACATGAGAAGTCGGCGCCTGCCTGTCATCTATCGATGACAAGCAGGCAAGACCGTTGAATAAAAAGCTTTATTCAAGAACAGCGTGCAATTACGGCTTCAGTACAGGTTCGAATACAACGGCAAAACTGGTGGTGTAGTCGCCTGTCTGAGTGGCAGTCGGGGTGGCGGCCTTAATGACCATTTCCCGTTGCACGCCCGGTACCGACTCCGTTTCGCTTACGACTTCTTTGGTGATGTTGCCCAATTGAACGCCGCCAATGGTCACTGTCAACGGAATGCTGTCACGGCCGTTATAAAGTGCCGCGTCACCGTCGATCAGTGCATTGATGGCACCTTTGGGGTCTGTATGCTTCATGTTGAAGAGACCGCGTACGGTGGTCAGATCACCGCTACCTTGTTGGGTCATGGTTTCGTCACGACCGAAGTCCGGGTTTTGCGGCGCCACATTGAACAGGGAAGTCGGGACGAACGCCTTGATATTAATGACCTGGTTAATCGGGTCAGCAGCGAAAGCCATGGAAGCGCTCAGAGCCAGGACAGTCATCGGGACGGCGATTGCGAATTTCTTGAACATCATTGAATACCTGTTTTCTTGGATGGTTTCGGTTCATTGAACGTTCGAACGATGCGCCCCTGTCGGAAGCCGCTTTCAACTGAACGTTCAACGCCGGGGCATCATCAACTTCCTCTTCCTGAAAGTAAGCAGGCAACTTCCCACGGACGCGTAGTTAAACAACCTCACGCCCTGAGAGAAAAAGATACAAAAAATCAAAATAGAAAACAGTGACTGTAAGTTACGACCTACAGACAGTTTTTCGACTAAAACCTTACAGGCATTTGATCCAGTTAACGCGGGGTCGACATCTATTTTTAGAATATATACTCAATTATTATTAGAGTAATAGCTTTAATTCTTCCAAAAATGATCCTCGTGCGAAAAATCCGCCGGGTTGCATGAAATTTCCTTGGTGCAATAGGTCGCTTCATCGAGCCACCACTCATCGGGATACGCGAACCTGTCGTCAAAAATGTCTTGATCAACGATTAAGATATATCTTACGTTGTATCTAAACACGACGAGAGAAGGCACAAAATGAGAGACCATCATTTTCAACACCGCGAACACGGCGATGGCCGCGACGGCTTCGAGAAGCGCCCCGGGCCCGGCCGCGAACGCGGTGGACGCGGCCCCCGGGTGTTTGCCCCCGGCGACCTGAAACTGTTGCTATTGGCGCTGATCGCCGAACAGCCCTGCCACGGCTATGACCTGATCCGCCAGATCGAAAGCATGTTCGACGGTGCGTACAGCCCCAGCCCCGGGGTGATCTACCCGACCCTGACCTTTCTGGAAGAAAGCGAAATGATTCAGGGCGATGCCGACGGCGGGAAAAAACGCTATGCCATTACCGACGCCGGACGTCGCTCATTAAGCGACCAGGCGATTGCCCTGGATGGCGTGCGCATGCGCATCGAAGTCAGCAAGCGCTCATTGCGCGGCCACGATCGCCCGGCGGAAATTCACGAGGCGGTGCACAACCTGCGCCACGCCTTGCAGATGCACCATGGGCGCTGGAGCCCGGAAGAAATCCTGCGAGTGCGCGACCTGCTCAACGACACCGCCAAAGCCATAGTCGACGGCCCTGCCGTTCAAGCCAGCCAGGAGAAAGCCGAATGACTGTTGCCGATACGCAAGCCATTCACCGGGTCATGCACGAAATCAAACGCCGGCGCCTGGAGGTGCTGCGAGTGGTCGACCTGACCCCACGGATGCGCAGGATCACCCTCGGCGGACCGGAGCTCGCGGGCTTCGTCAGCCTCGGCACGGACGACCACGTCAAGCTGCTGTTCCCCCAGGACGCAGCACAACAGGCGGCACTCGACACCCTGGTACTGGGTGCCGGCAAAGACAACGGCCCCATGCCGGCCATGCGCGACTACACCCCGCGACGTTATGACCTCGACACGCTGGAACTGGATATCGACTTCGTGCTGCACGGTGACGGCCCCGCCTCCACTTGGGCCGAACAGGCCCAACCCGGCCAGTTCCTGCACATCGGTGGGCCACGGGGTTCGATGGTCGTGCCGGATATGTTCGACAGCTATCTGCTGATCGGCGATGAAACCGCCCTGCCCGCCATAGCCCGACGCCTCGAAGGCCTGGCGGCCAACCGGCGTGCCCTGGTGATTGTGGAAGTTGAAAACGGCAAGGAGCAGCAAGAGCTGCACAGCGCTGCCGAGGTCAATGTGATCTGGGTGCTTCGCGAAGGCGGCAAGGACCATTTGCTGAGGACGGTGCGCCAGGTTCAGGTCCCCGGCGGCAAGCTGTACGCCTGGGTCGCGACCGAGAGCAAGGTTTCACGCCAGATCCGCCGCGTGCTGCTGGATGAGCATGGGCTGGATGAGCAGTTCGTCAAAGCGGCTGGCTACTGGCGCCTGGACGACACCAGCGACGAATAAACACAAAACCTTTGTAGGCGCTCGCTTGCCAGCGATGACGGTCTTGATTTTGCACCGCCCATTCGGACGCCATCGCCAGCAAGCCGGCTCCTACAAGGATTTGTAGGCTTTGGGTGATGAGTGTCTGGCCGCCACCCTGTAGGAGCGAGCATGCTCGCGAAAAACCCGAGGGCGCCGCGGGCGTTCAGGATGCCCGCGATATCGTTCACGTCCATCGCGAGCATGCTCGCTCAAGGTTCCTCGGCGTATCGGCTCCCACAGGAGGCCAGTTTATTCAATGATTACGCTGCCACCGATCCAGGCCAATCACCAGCAAAGCAATCACCACGAACCCCGCCAACAACCCGCCGGCATTGATGAACACCTGTGGATAACCCAGCTTCTCGACATCAATGAACGGATATGGGTACACCGCCAGCACATGCCCGCGCAGCAGCGAGTAGCCGAAGTACACCAGCGGATAAATCACCCACAACCCGATGTGTCGCAAGCGCAACGTGCCTTTGCCGACACAGCACCACCAATAGCCCAGAAACAGCAGCGGCATGACCACGTGCAGGAGCTCATCGGCCAGCCATTGCCAGCCTTCGGGGTGCCACAAATGGCGCAACAGCAGGTTGTACCCGAGGGCGACCACGGCAATGCTCACGGCAACGCCGCTACTGACCCACGGCTGGAGAAACCAGCGGCGCGCGGCCGACTCACGGGACGTCAGTTCACAGGTCAGTACCGTCGCCACCAGGGTATTGCTCAGCACGGTGAAGTAGCTGAGAAAACTCACCAGGCCGCCGATCAGGCTGGCTTCGATACTCCAGCGCGCATAGAAAATCAGGTACATCTGAATGCTCAATCCCGCCCAGCCGAGGAGGCTGGCCACGGCAACAAAGCGACGCCGCGCCACAAACTGGTTGAGCATGTTCAGAGCGGACGCTTGGTGCGCATCAACTTCACGTACAAGCGTTCGACCTTCTCCCGCGCCCACGGGGTTTTGCGCAAAAAGGTCAGGCTCGACTTGATGCTCGGGTCACTCTTGAAGCAGCGGATATCGATGCGCTCGGCCAGCCCCGACCATTCGTAGTGTTCAACCAGGGCGTTGAGGATCTGCTCCAGCGTCACGCCGTGTAGCGGGTTGTTGTTCTGTTCGGTCATGCCGGGGGCCTTCAAGCGAAGTAGGAATTGGAAGCCGCGCACCTTAGCCGAGGGGGTGGTCCGGTGGAAGGGCTCTGTGTGTTCTGCGTTTAAATGTAGGTGACCCCGACGATCTTTTTCTGCTCACTGTTACCAATCCCGAAAGGATGCATCTCGGTAAAAGCTCTTTCGCTATTTGTAACAGAACATTATCCTTGCGGCCGTCATTGCTGAAACGCTTCCGCCAGCCGCTTCGTTCCTGCTGTTTTCAGTTCATCCTCAGAAAAAGATCAAGAATTTCTTCCCTATGCGTTATTTTCAAACCTTTCGAGACAGCGCTGTCTCTACGACTATTGCCAGCCGAAAAGCCCTGAACCTCGTCGGCGGATTCACCGCACTGGGCTTCGTCACCTGCGTTCAGGCGACCCCGGCTTTCGATAGCGATTCGTCGTGGATGCTCGGCGACTGGAACGGCACGCGCACCGCGCTTGCGGAAAAAGGCTACGACTTCAAAGTCGATTACACCGGTGAAATGGGCAGCAATCTGCACGGCGGCTACGACGACGATCGCACTGCCCGCTACAGCGACCAGTTTGGCCTTGGTACACACCTGGACCTGCAGAAAATCCTCGGCTGGAACGACGCCGAATTCCAGCTGACCATCACCGAGCGCAGCGGCAACAACATCAGCAACGACCGCATCAACGATCCGCGGGTTGGCGGCTTCACCTCCGCCCAGGAAGTCTGGGGCCGTGGCCAGACCTGGCGCCTGACGCAGATGTGGTATCAGCAGAAATTTTTCGATCAGCAACTGGACATCAAGGTCGGTCGTTTCGGTGAAGGGGAAGACTTCAACAGCTTCCCCTGCGACTTCCAGAACCTTGCTTTTTGCGGCTCTCAGGTCGGCAACTGGGCAGGCGACATCTGGTACAACTGGCCGGTGAGCCAGTGGGCAATGCGGGCCAAATATCACCTGACACCCGAGCTGTACGCGCAGGTCGGCGTGTATGAGCAAAACCCGTCGAACCTCGATCGCGACAACGGCTTCAAGCTCAGTGGCAGTGGCACCCAGGGCGCGGTCCTGCCGGTGGAACTGGTGTGGACGCCCAGGCTCAATGGCCTGCCGGGCGAGTACCGCGCCGGTTACTACTACAGCAACGCTGACGCGAAGGATGTCTACAAGGACAGCAATGGCCAGCCCGCCGCCCTGACTGGCGAAGCCTACCGCAGCGCGTCGAGCAAGCACGGCATGTGGCTCGGCGTGCAGCAGCAACTGACCAGCGTTGCCAGCGACCATTCGCGCGGCCTCAGCATATTCGCCAACGGCACGATGCACGACAAGAAGACCAACGCCGTCGACAACTACGTTCAGGCGGGCGTGGTCTACAAAGGTCTGTTGGATGCCCGCGCCAGGGACGACATTGGCTTCGCCATGGCCCGGGTCCACGTCAACCCGGCCTACCGCAAGAACGCCGAGGCGAGCAACCAGGCCCGCGTTGTTTTCGACTACAACGACCCGTCCTACCTGCCACCACAGGACACCGAATACAGCGCCGAACTCTATTACGGCGTACACGTCACCAACTGGCTGACCGTGCGCCCGAACCTGCAATACATCCGCCATCCGGGTGGCGTGGATCAGGTCGATGACGCGCTGATTGGCGGGATCAAGGTCCAGTCGTCGTTCTAAAACTCACATAAGACTTTTGTGGCGAGGGGGCTCGTCGGATCGCCGCACCGCCCCGTTCGACTGCGAAGCAGTCGTAAATCAGATATCGCGGACTGTTTGGCAACCCGCAGTGAATGGATTTGGGGCGGCTTCGCCACCCAGCGGGGGCAAGCCCCCTCGCCACAGAGTCCCTCGCCACAGAGGCAGCGCCTGCAAGGGTGGTATCACCCAAACGGGTTTTGTCTGAACCATGCCCGCACAAGATCGTCATCTACAGTGAACTTGTACGGGACTACTTGATACATCACGGAGAATCACACTATGAGCACTGATGGTGCCTTGAGTCGAAGCCGTCTGTTGCCGACGCTGCTCGGCATACTGCTTCTGCTAATGGGCCTGGCCATGCTGGCCGGGGGGATCAAGCTGAGCATGCTCGGCGGCTCGCTGTACTACCTGCTGGCCGGTATCGGCCTGACCCTGACCGGCGTCCTGCTGATCGCCGCGCGCCGCGCTGCGCTGGGCCTCTACGCACTGGTGCTGTTCGCCAGCACCGTCTGGGCCCTGTGGGAAGTCGGCCTCGACTGGTGGCAACTGGTGCCTCGTCTGGCCCTGCTGTTTGCCCTCGGCATCGTCATGCTGCTGCCATGGTTGCGTCGTCCGCTGCTCGTTGCAGGCGCGGCCCCGATCGGCACTGGCGCCCTGGGCGTGGCCGTGGTGATTGCCGGTGCCGCCGCACTGGCCAGCCAGTTCACCCATCCTGGCGAAATCAAAGGCCAACTGGACCGCGACAGCGTACCGGGCATGACCAACACCGCCCCGGCCATGCCCGACGGTGACTGGAACTCCTACGGCCGCAGCGCCCACGGCGACCGCTACTCGCCACTGGCACAGATCACCCCGCAGAACGCGCACAAACTGGTAGAGGCCTGGTCCTACCGCACCGGCGACTTGCCGGGGCCGAACGACCCGGGTGAAACCACCGCCGAAAACACCCCGCTGAAAGTCAACGGCATGCTCTATGTGTGCACGCCGCACAGCCAGGTGATCGCCCTGGACCCGGATACCGGCAAGGAAATCTGGCGCTTCGATCCGAAGCTCTCGACGCAGAACGCGGCGAACTTCAAGGGCTGGGCACACATGACATGCCGTGGCGTGACCTATCACGATGACGCCGTCTACGCCTCCGAACAAAGCCCGACCGGCAGCGCCAGCGCGGTACCGGCCAACGCCTGCCCACGGCGTATTTTCCTGCCGACCGCCGACACCCGCCTGATCGCCCTCAACGCCGACACCGGCAAGATGTGCGAAGACTTCGGCGACAAAGGCCAGGTCGACCTGCGCGCCAACATCGGCGGCTTCACCGCCGGCGGCTACTATTCCACCTCGCCACCTGCGGTCACCAAAGACCTGGTAGTGATTGGCGGTCACGTCACCGATAACGTCTCCACCGACGAGCCGAGCGGCGTGATCCGCGCCTTCGACGTACACACCGGCAAACTGGTGTGGAACTGGGACAGCGGCAACCCGGACGACACTACGCCGATTGCCGAAGGCGAGGTCTACACCCGCAACTCGCCGAACATGTGGTCCATGTTCGCCGTCGACGAAAAACTCGGCATGCTCTACCTGCCGATGGGCAACCAGACCCCGGACCAGTTCGGTGGCGATCGTACGCCTGAATCGGAATTGCACGCCGCCGGCCTGACCGCCCTCGACATCGCCACCGGCCAGGTGCGCTGGCACTTCCAGTTCACCCACCACGATCTGTGGGACATGGACGTCGGCGGCCAGCCGACCCTGATGGACCTGAAAACCGCCGACGGTGTGAAACCGGCCGTGCTGGCGTCGACCAAGCAAGGCAGCATCTACGTGCTGGACCGCAGCACCGGCAAGGCGATTGTGCCGATCAACGAAGTGCCAGTACCGCAAGGCGCTGTCGAAGGTGATCGCACCTCGCCGACCCAGCCCAAATCCGACCTCAACCTGATGCCACCACCGTTGCAGGAACGCGACATGTGGGGCGTCACGCCGTTTGACCAGTTGATCTGCCGGATCGATTTCAAATCCATGCGCTATGACGGCCCGTTCACCCCGCCGTCGCTGCAGGGTTCGATCGTGTATCCGGGCAACTTCGGTGTATTCGACTGGGGCGGCATCTCGGTTGACCCGGTGCGTCAGATTGCTTTCATGAACCCGAGCTACATGGCGTTCAAATCGAAAATGATCCCGGCCGCCGAAATCGCCGCCCAGGGCCCGCGCAAAAGCGAGACCGAAGGCGTGCAGCCAAACAAAGGCGCGCCATACGGTGTAGTTCTCGAAGCACTGCTGTCGCCTATGGGCCTGCCGTGCCAGGCGCCGGCGTGGGGTTATGTGGCCGCGGTCGACCTGACTACCCAGCAAGTTCTGTGGAAGCACAAGAACGGCACCGTACGCGACAGCTCGCCGGTTCCGATCCCCCTGAGCATGGGCGTACCAAGCCTGGGCGGCACCTTCACCACCGCCAGTGGCGTGGCGTTCCTCAGCGGCACCCTTGACCAGTACCTGCGTGCCTATGACGTGAAAAACGGCAAGCAACTGTGGGAAGGCCGCCTGCCGGCCGGCGCGCAAACCACACCGATGACCTACACCGGCAAGGACGGCAAGCAGTACGTGCTCGTTGTCGCCGGCGGTCACGGATCGCTGGGCACCAAACAGGGTGATTATGTGATTGCTTACAAACTGTCCGAGTAAGATTCAACGGCAGTAAAACAAAGGCGACTTCCGTAAGGAAGCCGCCTTTTTTGTCGACGCAGTTTTCAAGAGCACCACCGGCCCCTGTGGGAGCGGGCTTGCTCGCGATGGCGGTCCACCGGTCACTACAAGGCTGGCTGTCATACCGTCATCGCGAGCAGGCTCGTTCCCACATTTGATCCTGTACCGCCTATGGTTCAACTAACCTGTCCCCTTGCTGAACACACCGTCGAAACATCCGCTTGCAGAAAATGACCGTTGAAACCACCGCCAACCTGCCCCATCTAAGACTCATACCCATTGCGCAGGTGCCCAAATGAGCGACCAGCAAGAATTCCCCGAAGCTCCTACCGAGTACGCCGATCCGGAAAACGCCACGCACCACGCCACCGGCAAAGGCCTCGCGCTGCCAGGCCAGAATCTGCCGGACAAGGTCTACATCATCCCGATCCACAACCGGCCGTTCTTTCCGGCCCAGGTGCTGCCGGTCATCGTCAACGAAGATCCCTGGGCTGAAACCCTCGATCTGGTGGCCAAGTCCGAACATCATTGCGTGGCCCTGTTCTACGTCGACACGCCCCTGGAAGATCCGCGCCATTTCGACACCTCGGTCTTGCCGCTCTACGGCACCCTGGTCAAGGTGCACCACGCCAGCCGTGAGAACGGCAAGTTGCAGTTCGTCGCCCAGGGCCTGACCCGTGTGCGCCTGAAATCCTGGCTCAAGCACCATCGCCCGCCCTATCTGGTGGAGGTCGAATACCCGCACCAGCCCACCGAGCCTACCGACGAGGTCAAGGCCTACGGCATGGCGCTGATCAACGCGATCAAGGAACTGCTGCCGCTCAACCCGCTGTACAGCGAAGAGCTGAAGAACTACCTCAACCGCTTCAGCCCCAACGATCCATCGCCGCTGACCGACTTCGCCGCCGCCCTGACGTCTGCTACCGGCAGCGACCTGCAGGAAGTGCTCGACTGCGTGCCGATGCTCAAGCGCATGGAAAAAGTCCTGCCGATGCTGCGTAAGGAAGTCGAAGTCGCGCGCCTGCAAAAGGAAATCTCCGCCGAAGTTAACCGCAAGATCGGCGAACATCAGCGTGAGTTTTTCCTCAAGGAACAGCTCAAGGTCATCCAGCAGGAGCTGGGGCTGACCAAGGACGACCGTAGCGCCGACCTCGAACAGTTCGAACAACGACTGACCGGCAAGGTCCTGCCCGCCCAGGCGCAGAAGCGCGTCGAAGAAGAAATGAACAAGCTCTCGGTGCTCGAAACCGGTTCGCCCGAGTATGCGGTCACCCGCAACTACCTTGACTGGGCGACTTCGGTGCCATGGGGTGTTTACGGCAAGGACAAACTCGACCTCAAACACGCGCGCAAGGTGTTGGACAAACACCACGCCGGCCTTGATGACATCAAGGACCGCATCCTCGAGTTCCTCGCCGTGGGTGCTTACAAAGGCGAAATCAGCGGCTCCATCGTATTGCTGGTAGGCCCGCCGGGCGTGGGCAAAACCAGCGTCGGCAGATCCATCGCCGAATCCCTCGGCCGGCCGTTCTATCGCTTCAGCCTCGGCGGCATGCGCGACGAAGCCGAGATCAAGGGCCACCGTCGTACCTACATCGGCGCGCAACCGGGCAAGCTGGTACAGGCGTTGAAAGACGTCGAAGTGATGAACCCGGTGATCATGCTCGACGAGATCGACAAGATGGGCCAGAGCTACCAGGGCGACCCCGCCTCTGCACTGCTCGAAACCCTCGACCCGGAACAGAACGTCGAATTCCTCGACCACTATCTGGACCTGCGGATGGACCTGTCGAAGGTCTTGTTCATCTGCACCGCCAACACCCTGGACTCGATCCCCGGCCCGCTGCTCGACCGTATGGAAGTGATTCGTCTGTCGGGTTACATCACCGAAGAAAAAGTCGCCATCGCCAAGCGTCACCTGTGGCCCAAGCAGCTGGAAAAAGCCGGCGTGTCCAAAGGCAGCCTGAGCATCAGCGACAGCGCCCTCAAGGCCCTGATCGACGGCTATGCCCGTGAAGCCGGGGTGCGCCAGCTGGAAAAAAACCTCGGCAAACTGGTGCGCAAGGCGGTGATGAAACTGCTCGACGAACCGAAAGCGGTGATCAAACTCGGCCCCAAAGACCTCGAAACATCGCTCGGCAAACCAGTATTCCGCAACGAGCAGGTCCTGTCGGGTATCGGCGTGATCACAGGCCTTGCCTGGACCAGCATGGGCGGTGCGACCCTGCCGATCGAAGCCACGCGCATCCACACCCTCAACCGCGGCTTCAAGCTCACCGGGCAATTGGGTGATGTGATGAAAGAGTCGGCGGAAATCGCCTACAGCTACGTCAGTTCGAACCTGAACTCATTCGGCGGCGATCCGAAGTTCTTCGACGAAGCCTTCGTGCACCTGCACGTACCGGAAGGCGCCACCCCGAAAGACGGCCCGAGCGCCGGCGTAACCATGGCCAGCGCCCTGCTCTCGCTGGCGCGTAACCAGCCGCCGAAAAAAGGCGTGGCGATGACCGGCGAACTGACACTGACCGGGCATGTGCTGCCGATCGGCGGGGTGCGCGAGAAGGTAATTGCGGCGCGGCGACAGAAGATTTTCGAGTTGATTCTGCCGGAGGCGAACCGAGGCAACTTTGAGGAACTGCCCGAGTATTTGAAAGAAGGGATAACCGTGCATTTCGCCAAGCGCTTTGCGGATGTGGCGAAGATATTGTTCTGACTTCGCCATCTTATTGCTCCCTCGCAAAGGGGGAGCATGTTCCTGAACGTGCAGGAGCGAGTTGCTCGCGATAGGCGTTAACGATAACGCGCTCTTTTCAGATTGGCATGCCGCCGAAAGATCGGTCGTCGCAACGATGCCCGGAGCGGGTGCGCTCCTACACATCTTCTTTAACGATCGATAGCAGCTGCACCCTGCCCAGCAGCCTTCCTCCTGCACATCTGAATTCTCGACTGCTCACTTCCTAGCTTTATAAGCATTCACAGAAGAGCACCCAGCAACTATTCCATACCAATATAAAAAACTGTCAAATATACCAGTAGTCGCCTCACCTATTAAGTCTCCATACTCCAAACCAGATTTAAACCAAAAAGGAAATACACATGACAAACCCGAACGGACTTACGGTAAGACTGGCGAGTGCTGTAATGACAATTGAAACTAAGGACATCACCAACGGTATCTCAAAAAACCTTCCAACCATCACCACAACCAAGATCAATTTCCCACCGAGCGTATTCCCCAACTTCTTTATGGCGATAGCTGACAACAACGGCCTCACCAACTCAAGGAGTCTATATTTTAAATATGAAAACAACGACTTGAGTTTTGACGGCTATTCGGAACGCTACGTCACCGAAGAAGGCAACGAGTTTACCTTTTCGTACACCACCCTTGAGAGTTCAGTTTCTTTTGACCACACGGAAACATCACCGGGTAAGCACGAATTCGCGATAACGGCCTTCAAGGTTCTGGCGAAGGAAACCCGTTCTGGAGAAACTCGAGAAATTACGGGCAGGGGTTACGCTTTTGTCCGTTATGTTGATCGTGGCTGGCGCACTTCTTCGTGAGAGAAGCGCCACAAGAGGCGCGGAACCAACACACACTGACAGGCTGTCGGCGCATCAGTACGACGGCCTTCTTATTCAGAGCCAAAAATACAACTGAAATACCCCATACAAGCGGTCAAGTCTGGCAGGCTATTACTTTTGCGCATTCGAGTATTTTTATCTCACTAGTTGTCTACACCGCTCGACAGCCGCGATATCTCAGTCCTGGCAGTGACCCTGACACACCGATTAGCAAGTTAATTGAAAACCTGCCATTTAAGACAGTACCTCCAGCCACTCACGCTCGATATAGTCCCGGCTCAATCATTTTTACGTGACACAATCCGGAGAGCCAACCATGGATATCAAATACCGAAGAAGCCTTGTTAATGAGCACATTAACGACGACATCAAGTTTCACCGTTGCTGCCTGAATAATCACTTGAATGCCACCCTGCAGAATCGTGAAAACTTCGATCAGAAGAGTTTTTCGCCAGCATCGGAGGCGGGGAAATCGTCGCCATTTTCAAGGCAGGTGAGGAAGGTACCCCGCTCGACCGGGCCTTTGATATCTATATGCCCAAGGACATTAAGTCGGGCACCCACCCAATCAATACTCCGGGCCAGTTGATAGAGGTCGTTTATACCGAGAACTACCCGAGCTACACCAGCCATTGGGCTTTGCAGGGCGACATCGAATTGTTGGTGAACACTGAAAAACAACGGTACTCCGGTACAATCGTTACGCTGTTCAAGGACCGGCAGGGCCAAGAATTTACCTGCGAAAGCGAATTCTGTTTTTCTCTTGCAGATTAAGTTCATTAACGTCCACTTCTCTTCCTCGCGAGCAGACCCGCTTCAATGGGAATATCGCTATCCCGCTGGGTGAGCTCGCTCGCAACCATGTTGGTTGATTGTCACACTTTGTCTCATCTTCGGTTATGCTCGCCGTTCGTCGCCAATTCCGGAGCGCCTGATTTGATGTCCCCACGCCGTCTGCTGCTGCCCATAGGTCTCGCCCTGCTGACCGCTTGTGCCTCTCAACCGAAACAAAACGTGACGGTCGAAAAACAAAGCGGGTGCCCGGTGAAACTCACCAGCGGGCAGACCCTGATCCTTACCCTGCCAAGCAACCCGAGCACGGGTTACCGCTGGGCAATCCAGGATTCCGCCGGTGGCGTCTTACACACATTGGGGCCAGAGGTTTACCGCAATCCGGAAGATGCCGGCATCGTCGGTGCTGCCGGTGTATCGACCTGGCGCTTCCAGGCGTTCGCCAGCGGGACCGGGCGCTTGCGCCTGACCTCGCAGCAACCCTGGGCACCGGAAGTGCTGCCGGTAGAGGTTTTCGACTGCGCGATTTCGGTGAACTGACCATGGGCTGGCTGATTCTGGCGCTGATGGGCGCGGTGACTTTTCTCTATGGCTTGAGTGTGCATGCCGATTTGCTCTGCCTGCTGGTCAAACCCTTGCCGGTGCTGGCCTTGCTCGGCTGGCTGCACGATGCACCTCCCGGCGATTATCGACGCTGGATCAGCCTCGGCCTGATCTTCTCCCTGCTCGGCGATGTGTTGCTGGCGTGGCCGGGGGATTTGTTCGTGTTCGGTCTGGGGGCGTTTCTGGTCGCTCACCTGGCTTATCTGAAAGCGTACTTGAGCGATTGCCGGCGTCTGGCGGTGCTGCCGCTGATTGTCGCCCTCGGTGTGGGTGCCGTGCTGCTGGGGATTCTGATCAACCATGGATTGGGGCCGTTGTTGATTCCGGTGATCGTCTACGGCCTGGCCATCAGCGCGATGCTCTGGCGCGCGTTGGCTCGCTTGGGCACTGATGTGCCCAAGCGCTCGGCGTTGCTGGCGGCTGGTGGTGCGGTGGCGTTTGTGTTCTCGGACAGCGTGATTGGCATCAGCCGGTTTGTGGTGCCGTTTGATGCGGCGCCCTATGTGATCATCCTCAGTTACTGGCTGGGGCAATGGGGGATTACTGCTTCGGCGTTCTCTCAGAAACCGCGTTGACCCCTGTGGTGAGGGGGCTTGTCGGATCGCCACAATTGCCCTCTTGGCATTGCATATGCGTAAGTCAGGCGGTTTATCAGACAACCCGCGCATCCGCGCGCCAACTTGGCTAAAATGCCGGCCTTTTCCACCTACGCCGCTGGAACCGCCGTGAGCAAAGAACCCGATCGCCTTTTCGCCCAGCCTTTGGCCCAGGTGCCTGACTTCGCCTTTAACGAGGACGTGGTGCGGGTGTTCCCGGACATGATCAAGCGCTCGGTGCCGGGTTATCCGACCATTGTGGAAAACCTCGGCGTGCTCGCCGCGCAGTTCGCCCAGCGGGATAGCGTGCTCTATGACCTCGGCTCGTCCCTTGGCGCTGTGACCCAGGCCTTGCGCCGACATGTGCGCACCGACGGTTGCCGCGTCATCGCTGTGGATAACTCCGCGGCCATGGTCGAGCGCTGCCGCGAGTACCTCAACGGCCAGGACTCGATGTTCCAGGAGTTGCTGCCGGTCGAGGTCATCGAAGGTGACATTCTGGCCCTGGCGTTTCAACCGGCATCCGTGGTGGCGCTGAACTTCACCCTGCAATTCATCGCCCCCGACCAGCGCACTGCATTGCTGTCGCGCATCCGCCAGTCGCTGTTGCCCGGCGGCGCGCTGATCCTCTCGGAAAAACTGCGCTTCGAAGACGAGCAGGAACACGCGCTGCTGACTGACCTGCACATTGCCTTCAAACGCGCCAACGGCTACAGCGAACTGGAAATTGCCCAGAAGCGCAGCGCCATCGAAAACGTCATGAAGCCCGACAGCCTCGAAGAACACCGCGAACGCCTGCTGGCCGCCGGATTCTCGAAAGTCGTGCCGTGGTTCCAGTGTCTTAACTTTGCCTCGTTGATTGCCTTGCCATGATTGATCTGTCTCCCCTCGCCCGCCGTCTGGCAGGCACGCCGCTGGCCGAATGGGCCAACACCCTGCAAGCACAACTCGACAAGAAAATGGAAAAAGGTCATGGCGACCTGGAGCGCTGGCAGAGCGCGCTGGACACCCTGCCGAAGATTCAGCCGAGCGAAGTCGACCTGCTCAATGGCTTGGCGCTGGACACCGATTGCAGCGACGAGACCCGAGCGCAAATGCGTACCGCGCTGATGGGCCTGTCGCCATGGCGCAAAGGGCCGTTCGACCTGTTCGGCGTGCACGTCGACACCGAATGGCGCTCGGACTGGAAATGGTCGCGGGTCGCCCCGCACCTCGACTTGAAGGGCAAGCGCATTCTCGATGTCGGCTGCGGCAACGGCTATTACATGTGGCGCATGCTCGGCGCCGGCGCCGACAGCGTGATCGGCGTCGATCCGAATTGGCTGTTCTTCTGCCAGTTCCAGGCGGTGCAGCGTTACCTGTCCGAGCCGAATGCCTGGCACCTGCCCTTCCCGTTCGAAGACCTGCCGCCGAACCTCGAGGGTTTCGACACGGTGTTTTCCATGGGTGTGTTCTACCACCGTCGCTCGCCGATCGAGCACTTGCTGGCGCTGAAGGATTGCCTGGTCAAGGGTGGCGAGCTGGTCCTGGAGACGCTGGTGGTCGAAGGCGACAAACATCAGGTGCTGGTGCCGGAAGACCGTTACGCGCAGATGCGCAACGTTTGGTTCCTGCCGTCAGTGCCGGCGCTGGAGTTGTGGTTGCGTCGTGCCGGGTTCACCGATGTGAAGTGCGTGGATGTCAGCGTGACCACGGTCGAGGAACAGCGCGGGACAGAATGGATGAAGTACCAGTCGCTGAGCGACTTCCTTGATCCGGAAGATCACAGCAAGACCATTGAAGGGCTGCCGGCACCGATGCGTGCGGTGATCGTCGCTCGCAAGTAACCCATTCTCCAGATCAATGGAGATCAAAATGTGGGAGCGGGCTTGCTCGCGAAGAGGGTGTGTCAGACAACAACCATGTCGACTGACACACCCTCTTCGCGAGCAAGCCCGCTCCCACATCAGTTCAGTGTTCAGTCTGAAGATTTGGCTCTGCGGGCCTTGAAGAACTCGCTCAAAACCGCCCCACACTCCTCCGCCAACACCCCGCCTTCATACAACACCCGGTGATTCAAAAACCCCTGGGTAAAGAACTGCCCCTGGCTCTGCACAATCCCCGCCTTGGGCTCCAGCGCGCCGTACACCACCCGCGCAATCCGCGAATGCACGATCAGCCCGGCGCACATGCTGCACGGCTCCAGGGTTACGTACAGCGTGCTGCCTGGCAGGCGATAGTTGCTCACAGCCTGGGCGGCAGCGCGAATGGCGACCATTTCGGCGTGGGCACTCGGGTCGCTGCCACTGATCGGGCAATTGAAGCCTCGACCAATGACTTCACCGTCCTGCACCAGTACCGCGCCGACCGGCACTTCACCGAGGGCGGCGCCTTGGGCAGCCAGTTCCAGGGCCTCACGCATGAAGTCGCGATCACGGCTACGGTCGATGATGGCGGCGGGCCGAATCTGACGCATCACGCCACCTCGATAGCGGCCATCAGGCCGGTTTCCATGTGGTCGATCACGTGGCAGTGGAACATCCACACCCCCGGGTTATCCGCCACCAGGGCCACCTGGGCGCGTTCGTTCTTGCCCAGCAGATAAGTGTCGGTGAAGTACGGAATGACCTTGTGCCGGTTCGAGGCAATCACCTTGAAGCTCATGCCGTGCAGGTGGATGGGATGCTGGTATTGAGTCATGTTCTTCAATTCGAAAATGTAGCTTTTACCCTTTTCCAGTTTGGCAATCGGGCGGTCGCTGCAGGTTTTGTCGGTGATGTCCCAAGCCTTGCCGTTGATCTGCCACAGGCTTGGCGGCTTGCCGTTGTCGACGTTTAACGACACCGAGCCGACCCACTCGAAATTGAAGTTGAGTTTCACTGCATTGGCCAGGTCCGGCTCGGCGACCGGGTTGGCCGGCAGCGCCGGCGGCCACTCGGTCGGCGCATCAGTATTGGCTACCGAACGGAAGGTGCCCAGGCGCACCGGCCCGTTGCGCAACGCCAGCTCTTCACCGGCCGGCGGCGCCTTGATCGCCAGACAAATACGCATGCCCGGGCCGAGCCAGTACTCCTTGCCCAGTGGCCGCGGCTCGACCGGATTGCCATCCAGGGCGTAGATCTGCGCTTCGACACCGGGGATGTTCAGGCGATAAGTCAGGGTGTTGTCGAGGTTGAGCAGCCGCACCCGGGTGATCTGCCCGGCTGGCAGCTCGATCACCGCTTGCGGGACGCCGTTGATACTCGATAGACGCCCCGCCGTACCGCCACGGGCCGCTTCGCGGGGAATGCTGAACGCGACAAAAGCGCCTTCTTCATCGACGTGCCAGCTCTTCAGGCTTAACGTTTTCTCGTACTTGAAACCGGTAGGCTCGCGCTCTTCGACGATCAGCGGACCGACCAGCCCGCGGCCGAGCTCTTCACTGCTGTTCACGTGCGGGTGATACCAGAAGCTGCCGGCGTCCGGCACACGGAATTTGTAGTCGAAGTACTCACCCGGCAATACCGGAAGCTGTGAGACGTAAGGCACGCCATCCATCTCCAGCGGCAGGCGGATGCCATGCCAGTGGATAGTCGTGGCCACCGGCAGATGGTTGATGAAACGCACCCGCAGCCAGTCACCCTGACGCGCCCGCAACTCGGTGCCCGGCGCCGACGGCCCGAACGCCCAGGCCTGAGTCTTGTGCCCGGCCACCAGTTCGACATCCAGCGGTGCCGCGATCAGCTCATAGTCGTGACCCGCGTTGGCGTCGGCCATCTTGCCCAGCCAGTACCGCGACGCGCCCCCCGCACCGACACCAACGACAACAAGACCGGCCAGGCCACCGAGGATTTGGCGACGGGTAAAGGACATTAACTCAACTACCTCTCATATCGACTGCAGGCCCAAGGGGCCATAAAAGGCGAATACGATACACCTGCAATTGCGAAACAGTAAGGGCGGGGCGGCGGATGGCCGCAGGGTTGTTCGAAACTGCCCGCTCATCCGCGATACATATGTAGTGCATTTCCCTTGAGCGAATGAGCCATCTTCAACGGCCGTTTCTCAAGGATGAACAGAGCATGAACTCACCCGAAATCCGCCCGCAGCCAAATGCCGCAGACAAGGCGGCACTCAAATCCATCGCCGCAACCGTCGTACTCTCCTGCCCGAGCCTGCAGGACACGGCCCATGAAATTGCCAAAAACCTGCTAAAAAGCCAGGGCTTGGCGGATGTCGATCCGGACCTCGTTTACTTCCATCGATTCAAGCTTGCCCAGAGCAGCGCTACGTCGTTCACCGGCTGGGAGCACACCGATGAAAAGCCCTACGAGTCCCTGACCCTGACTCAGTTGGTGATCCAGCGCTTTCGCGTCACCGACCAGGACAATGCCGATCTGCTGGACCTCTACGGTGGTTTCTATACGGCCGGGCCGAACGCCAAGGATTTCACCCAGAGTAACGAAGTACGCCTGCACGGCAACGAGGTGCTGAAGGCGTTCTGGAAGATCGACTTCAGCACGCTTTACCACGAAAAACTGACCGCCTTCTGGGACGGGCACTGCGACGATTTCCGCACGCTGGCCAAGTGCAACTTTCTCAGTAACGCGATTCAGGCCCTCGCCCAAAAGCATCTGGCCGGCGATGACTTCCAGTGCGTCGTCGACGCCGTCATAGGCCCCGTCACCTGGCCCGTCAGCCTGAAGGCGCTGCAATCGGCACATCCGGTGAACCACGATGTGCGCGCCCTGGATGTCGACGGTCATGTGGCCACCGACGCGTTGCGAATCGTCGATGCCAAGGGTCGGCAAATCCTCTATCTACCCGGTAGCGCGAAGGTGTTTGAGGTGATGGAGAACGAAGCGGCCATGCATTGGTGGGTGCTGGAGCAAATGAACGAGGATGGACCGCGCCAGGCGTTCATGAGCCACTTTGCCTTGGCCGATCGTCACGAGATAACCGAAAACATTACCGACCTCATGACCCAATT
Source organism: Pseudomonas sp. PDM31 (assembly GCF_019218965.1). NCBI lineage: Bacteria > Pseudomonadati > Pseudomonadota > Gammaproteobacteria > Pseudomonadales > Pseudomonadaceae > Pseudomonas > Pseudomonas sp. PDM31. The sequence continues at coordinate 280,717 of NZ_JAHUWS010000007.1, forward strand.
GGTGGACACCTGGGGCAAATCAGAGCATCACCTGATCAACCAGAAAAACCAGCTTGTCAGTGGTGATGCGTTTACCTGGCTGCAGGATTCGGCCAGGAGCGCCATGTTCGCCGAAGCCAGCCTGTCACTGACCTCCAACAGCGATGTACGCAAGAAATTGTGGATCGGCTACCTGAGCGCCGGGCTACGGGTATTTGGTCCGTTGGCCGCTGTCGGCTGGCCCGTGGCACTGCCAGTGATTGGGGCGAGCATTGCCAACACAGGCCTGAACATTGACCAGGCCATTCACGGCAAGACCTCTGCCGAGCGCAAAGAAGGCATTATCGGCGCAATCCTCAGTGCTATCGATGCTTTGTTCAATGTGCCATTCCTCAAAGGCAGCGGATCGCTGCTGGAGGTGGGTACCGAGGCGGAGGCAGTCGAGGCCGCTGAAATGGCCGAGTTGAAGGAGTCGGCAGCGCCAATCGATACAGCAGCGCCGCCGCCTATTGAAACATCCTTGCCGGTGCCGCCTGAAACGGCTGTCGCGCCTGAGGTGCCCGCCAAATATCAATGCAATGAATTGCTCGATGGCCTGACCCCGGATTCCACACCGGGAAAATTCAACGGGATTTATCGGCTCGACACTGACCCCTCCCACGCCATCCTGATGAATGACAACGCCTACTTCGTACGCTACTTCGCAGACTCCAGGGGCGGTGGCTACTGGGCGATCGTTGACCCGCAAAGGCCCAATCAGTTCGTTCACTCGTTGCCGGTTCGCCTGAATGCCGAAGGGCAGTGGGAGCGGATGCGCTCACTCAGGCTCAATGGCGGTGGCCAGTGCGTCGGCAAAGAGTGCGCGGTCGACATTGAGATGGAAGCGCGCGAGCCACTGCCGCCCTTGCCCGAGCCACAACCCTCGACATCGCGTTCCTGGCGTCACGTGACCACTGTGTACGATGCCGAACCAGCACAGCAGCTATCGCTGAAAAAGTGGGCGCTGAATCTGCGCGAGACCCATGTACGGATAGCACCCGGCGGCGCTATACAGGATCCCTACGCACAGTATTTCCTCGGTAAACGCACCACCCTGTTCACTGCCGCGCGGAAATTTTTCAGCGATCTGCCCTGGGCCAACTTGCCTCCACGCCCGGCAATACCCGCCGTCACGGCCGACATGCCAATGACCGAGCTGATCGATGGCATTTTTGAAGCATCCCCCGGTCTGGTCGTGGGTGAAAGCCTGGATCGCATCACCAGCATGCGCTTGATGATTGAAAACATGCCGGCGCTGGCCAGGCACGCCAAGACTATTTACATGCGTCGCCTGCTCAATGATTTCGCTCAGGTCGATCTCGATAGTTACTTCCAGACCGGAGAAATGCCCAATGATCTTAGGCGTTACCTGACCAACCTTGGCACCGACCCGACCGGTCGATTCAATGAGTTGGAACTGGTCCAGGTGGCCAGACAGCACGGCGTGCGCGTACAGGCTCTGGATTGTGTGACGAGCTACAAAATGAACACTCCTTTGACACCGATCGAGGAGCAGATGATCGCCAATCACCTGGCGCAAACCATCATGACCGCGGACGAACTCATCAACATTCCCGGTAAGTGGATTGTGTTGACCGGCGCCGAAAACACCAACACCTTCAGAGGCGTCGCAGGCGTCAGCGAACTAAGGGGCGGCATTGGCTTGCGCATAGAGGAAGTCAATCCCGGTGAAGCGACAGGCGTCGCTATTGATTCGGGTATCGACGTGAATCGAGGCCCGCTTCCCAATGGCGGTCAAATGCGCGGCGACCAAGACACTCTCTTCGCTGACCTGTGCCTGAAAGTGGACGCCACACCGCTGACCTGGCACCCGCATGAGCTGGAAAACCTGTTGCATCGTCGGGGCATGTACCTGTTCGAAAAAACGGCAGGAAATTACCAGCTGGTGCATCGCAGTCACGCGGGCATGCTCGTTCGCACACCGGTGCAACAACGGGTTGACGGGCGGTTTTTCATTCACCGGCCGGCATGGCCCATGGTCAGCGACATTGCGTTCGCCAGCGTGCCGAGAATGGCAGAGCAACTGAGCCAGATGGGCATGAGCCTGCAAAGCCGCGTTCCCGTTTGAAAGGGTTTCCAACAATGTTCAAGGACGACACTGTGAACTCCACTGAAAACGCTGTACTGCCCGATGCAAGCGACCTGCGGGCTATCAAATCGCTGGTTCCCGCACTGGTTGAAGCCTGCCCCGATATGTACGAAATGGCCCGGGGCATCGCCAGTGACATTCTGCTCAAGCATGGCATCACCCACCTTGAGCCGGAGCAGGTTTATTACCATCGTTTCCACCTTGCCCAAAGCAGTTCGAAAACCATTACCGGCTGGGAACACCTCTACGAGAAGCCCTGGCAAAGCATGACCCTGCCCCAGTTGGTCATCCAGCGTTTCAATGTCCAGGACCAGGACAACGCCGATCTGCTGGACCTTTATGGCGGCTTCTACAGCGCCGGGGCAGATGCAGGCAATTACAACGAAACCAACGAAGTGCGCCTGCATGGCAACGAGGTATTGAAGGAGTTTTGGGCGATCAATTTCGCCGACCGCTATAAAAACAAAATCGCCTCGTTCTGGAAAAAATACGGCAAGACTTATCGGGCATTGGCCAAGTGCACATTTCTCGCCAAGGCCATGGAAGACCGCGAAGGCGGCCGGTTGTCCGACAAGAACTTCAAAACCGTGATCAAGGCCGTCGCCAGTAATGTGAGCTGGCCGGTGACCCTTCAGATGCTGGAGTCAGAGGCACCCGTCAGCAATGAACTACGCGTGACCCTGTTGAAAGTCGGGGACTTTGTCGCCACCGACATCCTTTGCATCATTGATCAGAGCGGCCGCCAGATTCTGTACGTCCCGGGTGAGATCTGGGGCTTTCATGCCCTGCAAACACCGCGCGATCTGCACTGGTGGATCTTGTCCGCGATCAAGGACTCCTCTGATCGCCAGCGCTTCATGGCGCACTTTCAAGTGGCTGACCACGACATCACGCAAGACGCGCCGACGCGCCAGCTGTCGAAGCTGGACTGGCTAGCCAGCGTAAACCCCGTGATCAAGCCGGTTTCCAGCCTGGTTGTGTGGTTGTTTCGCGAACCCCACAGCGAAAATGTCGGACTCACCCATGTACTGGACTTGTTGTTCAACGCCTGGCACTCCAATGACCATCATCTGATCGACCATGCCAGCGACTCGGTGAACCAGGATGCTTTCACTTTCCTGAGCGATGCGGTGCATGCCCGCATGATCAGCGACTGCAACTACATGCTGCATTCCAACGGTGACCTGCGCAAAAAACTCTGGGTGGGCTACCTCAATGCCTTTGGCCGTATGTTCGGCCCTCTGGCGGCCGTCGGCTGGCCAGTGGCCCTGGCAGTGGTCGGCGCGGGCATCGCCAACGTCGGCTTGAACATCGACCAGGCCATCAACGGCAAAACGCCCGGCGAGCGTAAGGCCGGCGTAACCGGCGCCATTTTTGCGGCCATCGATACCTTGTTCAACACCACGTTCATCAAAGGCAGCGGGCGGTTACCGGAAATTGCCGAGGCTGATGCGTTCTTCGCCCCCGAGGAACAGTTGAGCGAAAGTGCCATCGCCCGCGCCGCGATCCCCAAACTTGAAGAGATCGTCCCGCAACGGATATTGCCGCCTGAACCCCAGGACTATCTCGATGCCTTCAAGACAGAGATTAGCGAAGCGACCCGCCAGGACTTCGTTGATCAGAAAATGCGCAACATCATTCTGACCCCCTCTGGCAAAACCTACATCTATATGCGTCGCTCCGGTCAGGATGGCTTCTATCAGGTGCGTTATGTCGGGCAAATGAAGCGTTGGGTGATTATCGATCCGGCCAATCCGTACTCGTTTTATCGCAATGTTCCAGTGCGACAGAACGAAGCGTTGCAATGGGAACCTGTTCCCCGCTCGGAGGCGGGGACGGGACTCAGTGGCGGAGGCAAAATTTTCGGGCTCAAGCCTTGGGGGCAAAGCCCTTCACCCCTGCCCAAGGTCGAAATAGCGCCGACCTCCTATGAACTGCCGGAACAATCAAAAGCGGCAATGACAGCGCTAGCCGAGGGCCGAAGCGAAACCTTCCCGCTGGACGCCACAGACGCCAGCGAGCGATCGTTTCAGGCTTTCAGGGACTTGCGTCGCGGTCTGTACGATGACGCCATCACCTTCTATGCCGACCCGTCCTTACCGCCCCGGCCTGCCATTGCACCCATCAAACCTTCTACAGCGAGCAAAGACATCGTCAAACGCCTGCTGGCGGACGCACCGGGCCTGGTGCTCGGACAGGAAAGCGGCAGCATTGGCGGCCAGCAACTGCTGATCGACAACATGCAGATATTGGGCAAACAGAAGGTCAAGACGCTTTACCTCGACCGGCTGCTGACCGACATTCATCAGGCCGATCTGGACGTCTTCCATGACACGGGCAAAATGCCAGAGCCGCTCGAACGCTACCTTGGCAAACTCGATGTGAACAAGGGCACCGATCTGGCAGGGCGTTACGGCTACCAGCAACTGGTCAGGACCGCACAGAAAAACCATATCCGCGTTCAGGCGATCGATTGCGTGGCGAGTTCCAGATTTCCCCGAATGGAGCACACGACCTTCGCCAGCAGCCACAAAATGAAGAACTACTTTTCGGACACCATCATCAGCATTGATCAGACGGCCAGAGGCGCCCACAAGTGGGTGGCGCTGGTGGACGAGACACGGGTCAATACGTTCGATGAGGTGGCCGGCCTCAGCGAGCTGACAGGCACGCCGGGGCTGCGTATCGAAGACGTACCCGTCGGCAAAACCATTGGCCTTGAACAGGATCCCGGCAAAAGCCTGCTGGATGAGTTTGATCGTCCATTGGGCAAAGTCAAAAGCGATTGGCGTCTGCGCCTGCACGGCCAGCCACCCGTCACTACCGCCCGCACAATGGAGCAGGCCCTTCCCGATACGGGCATGTTCACCGTCCAGGACGTCGACGGTAAACCCCAACTGACTCACCGCAGCAAAAGTGGCGCCCTGGTGACAACCGACATTCAAAAGGACAGGGGCGGACTGTTCATCGTCCATCCGCGATGGTCGTTGAGTGGCCGTCACTTCGACAATATCGAGCTACTGAGCGATGCCCTGGAAGAGCAAGGCATGACCCGAATCCGGGTGCGCATCGACCCTCAGGCCAAACCGGGCGAGGCGCTGGGTGACGGTGAGACTGTCGCCTCACCCGACGTACCCGTGACCCTGGATCCCGCCTTGCCTGCGGCAAAAACACCGCTGGTGACCTCCCCCTATGATGTCGCTCTGCAATGGCGGGCCGATTTGAAAAATGTAGCGGCCGGGCTCGAAGACGACCTGCTGATCGACAGCATAGGGACCAGGACCCGAACCGAGGCCTTCGAACATTTCAAGGCCGTCAGAAAGCGCCTGTATGAAGAGGCTGCGCGCTTCTATGCAGACCCTCAACTTGCGCCGCGCCCTGACATCCCGTCACTGGATCCGCACATCGCCCAAGGTGATTTTATTCGCACCGTTTTCGAAGAAAGCGAGGGACTGGTCATCGGCGAAAGTCACGCCGACATCGGCAGCAAGCAGTTTCTGATCGACAACATGCAGGCTTTGGCCGAGCAGGATGTGAAGACCCTGTACATGGAACATCTGCTTACTGATTTCCATCAAACAGGACTGGATGCCTTCGCCGAAACGTCGGTCATGCCCAGGGACTTGGAAGCTTACCTGACAGAACTGGACGCCGGCCAACTGACGGATCCTCTTGAGCGATACACCTTTCTCGCCGTGGTCCGCGAAGCCAACAAACATGGCATCCGCATCCAGGCCATCGATAGCGCGGCCAGCTATCGGGTCTCGGGTATGGGGGTGAGTGATGTGACAGCACGGCTTAAAATGATGAATTTCCATGCCCGAATCATCATCCGCGCCGATCAATCAGCGCGGGGCGCCCACAAGTGGGTGGCTTTGATGGGCAACGCTCACTCCAATACCTTTAAGGGCGTCGCGGGGGTCAGCGAACTGGAAGGTGTCCTCGGGGTGCGCGTCGAAGATGTGGCCGAAGGTTTGTCCACCGGTATTGAACCCGACCCGGGTAGAAGCTTGCGCAACCAACCGGGTAAATCCGAAGGTTTCGTAAAAGGCGATCTACGTCTGCAGATCGAGACCCCATGGTTACCGAAGACTGAAGCGCAGATCGACACATTGCTGTCTCGCCCGGGCATGTTCACCCTGAAACGTGAACCCGGTAACACTGGCATCCAGATTGTTCATCGCGGCCGCAACAACATCGTTACGTCCACACCGATCATCAAAGAGTCCGGCCGTTACTACATTGAGCGCCCCTCGTGGCCCTCGGTCGATGGCAAACGCTTTGAAAGCGTGGCCGCACTTCTGCAGGCACTCAAAGAGATGAAGCTGACCTTGGCCGGCTGGTCAAAACCGCTTTGATTGCGAAACAGGAGAATGCGGTCGACAACTGTAGGAGCGAGCAGGCTCGCGATGGACTCAAGAGCACCACGGGGAATCAGACTCCCCGCGTGATCGTTAACGACCATCGCGAGCAGGCTCGCTCCTACAGGGAAACGCGTATACCGACGTACTTCTGTATGCTCCGAAACGCCATCAGAGAATAGAAAAAAGCCTGCAGTTACGCGGACTTAAGGCTTTTGGGTCGATCGCTGCCAGCCTATGCCGGACGCCCGATCACTCCCACTCCATTCCTTCTCAGAAAGCATTTGCAGGGTGCACTCTGCATGGATATCCAACCACACCTCGGCGTGATCCCTACGTTGAGGTCTCTGGCCGCCTGTTTAAAACTCGCACATCGAGCAGTTGCGAAAAACGCCAGCGCTAACTGATCACTAACTTGGAGATCATTCAACATATCAGCACTGTAATAAATAGTACCGGCTGTGCATATTTCATTTTGCGCAACCATATTTACCCCCCCTTGACACGGGGGAATTTAACTCAATAACACCAACCAAGTTCTTTTCTTTCAAAATTGTAATTTACAGGTCACCCGGATGTTATGCAGCCGCTTACATTTCAGAATTGTAATACCAAGGCACTCATTCTTATATTATGGTGTGCTAGCCCGGCGTGCCGACTTCAGCACTAAAAAACCAAGAAGCTTTGAGTTTTTAACTCACATTTTATTCACCTTTGCCTCCATAGACATAGCGCATGAAAAAGAAAAGCCTATTCGATCTAGCTTTGCTGATTCGCTATCTCGGGATTGGGTTAGTAGCAACGGGAGTGCATTACTTGGTGTTCCTCGCTCTGATCGCGACAAGATTTACCGATCCATTACTGGCCAGCATTTGCGGGGGGATTGTAGGCGCTAGCGTGAGTTTCATTGGTAACAGAGAGTTGTGTTTTACAGCCATCGGCACTCGTAGGTTTCAGCCTATCAGGTTTGCACTAGTCGCGTTAGCAACAAACATCGGTAACGGCCTTGGTTTGTGGTTTCTTATCAAATCGAATCTGTCACCGATTATCTCCCAAGCAGTGGTGACGTTAACCCTCACTGCGGTCGGATTCATTGCACATCGTTTCTGGACATTCAATCATGCAGACATTACATCGGCTTCCCGAACGCCCTGATCCCTTGTTAACCATAGTGGTCCCCTGCTTTCAAGAAGAGCAAACCATTCCCGAGTTTCATCAACGCATCACCCGCGTCGTACGGGATTTATCTGTCTCCTGCGAGATTCTCTATATCGACGATGGCAGCAACGACCGAACTGCAGATCTACTGCGTCACTATCAGGATGGATCAGCTGTACGCTGCCTGTTCCTGAGCAGGAACTTCGGCAAAGAGGCTGCTATGAGTGCGGGGATAGACCATGCCCGCGGCAGCGCACTGATCTTCATTGACGTCGACCTGCAGGACCCACCTGAGCTCATTTCTACCATGGTGGACTACTGGCAGAGGGGTTACGACGTGGTGAACATGCAGCGTAGCCTGCGAACCGGTGACTCCTGGCTCAAGCGCATGAGTGCACGGGGCTATTACTGGATCATGCAACGCCTGGTGGATATGGTTGATCTCCCGACAGATGTCAGTGACTTCCGCCTGATTGGTCCTGCTCCCGTGTTCGCTCTGCGAGCGCTGGATGAACGCTCCAGAACTCTCAAGAGCCTGATCGGCTGGGTTGGCTTTCGCACCATCGAGCTATCTTACAATCGCACTGCTCGCCATGCCGGAAACACCAAGTGGAACGCTGCTGGCCTGTTCAACCTGGCCATCGAAAGCATTCTCAGTTTCTCTCGCAAGCCGCTGCGTATTTTTAGCTTCATTAGCTTCGGCCTCTTTATTTCCAGCATCTGCTACCTGCTTGCAGCGTTCGTGGCAGGCAGCTTCGACATCCATCACCTGCTGGTCGTTATAGCCTCTTTCATGTGCGTCGGTGTTGCCATGGTAGGGGAATATCTGGGTGTGACACTCACAGAAGTGAAACGCCGGCCCCTCTATTTCCTGAAGAGAAATAGCAAAACGAGTCCCGTAACTCTCCACCCTCCGAGTTCCTCGATCGAGAGTAAGAAATGCTGAACTTGAAAAACGAGCGGACCCTGTGGTGGGTACTGGGCTCGATTCTGCTTTTGCGTCTCCTGGGGCTGGGTGTATACCCCCTGATGGATACGTCCGAAGCACGCTATGCCGAAATGGCACGCAAGATGGTCGAATTGAATGACTGGGTCACCCCCATGTTCGACTACGGAGTGCCGTTCTGGGGCAAGCCACCACTGTCTTTCTGGACCCAGGCAGCGAGCATTAAAGTGTTCGGCATCAACGAATTCGCGGTCCGATTCCCGGCCTGGCTACTGCACCTGGCAAGCTGTTTCATCATCGTTAAGCTTGCGACACAGGAGATATCGCGCAAAACGGGCATCTGGGCAGCCATCATCTTTTCCAGCACGTCGCTTGGCCTGGTATCCAGCGGTGTTGTGCTGACTGACCCTGTGCTGTCGTTCTCGATACTGTTGGCCAGCTATGGTTTTTGGCGTTGGATGAAGTGTGAAAGTAAAGCGGACGCCTACCTGATGTTCGTTGGACTGGGCTTGGGCTTACTTGCTAAAGGACCACTGACCCTGGTGCTGATGGGCATGCCAGCGTTCGTCTGGATCGTCATCCACAAAGAATGGTATCGGGTTCTGAGGCTTCCCTGGGTAACCGGACTTATTCTCATGCTTGGCATATCAGTACCCTGGTATGTCGCGGCAGAAATGAAGACACCTGGCTTCATGGAGTATTTCTTTGTCGGTGAGCACTGGAGCCGATATGTCGTCAGTGAGTGGGCTGGGGATCTCTATGGCAGTGCTCATGCCAAGCCCTACGGCACCATCTGGATTCAGCTTGGTTTGGCGCTAGTGCCTTGGGTATTCTTCCTGCCCCTGATGATTCGCAAGGGTCAGGCGATTCAGCGGTTCGAGGCATACCTGTGTCTCTGGGCATTGGCGACTCCTGTCTTCTTCACTTTCGCTGGCAACATACTCTGGACCTATCTGCTTCCAGCTCTGCCAGCCTGGGCGTTGCTCCTCGCATGGCGAATTAGCGAGGCTGGCCCCAAGACCACTCGGGCTGCTGCTGCGAGCGCTTTGGCATTACCAATTGTGGGTGCAGCCATTATCTATACCTGCGTGCTTGAGGACCGATCTCAGAATCAGCGAGATGTAGTGCAGGCCTGGCTCAATGTGCCGCCGGCTCAATCGGCTCCCCTCATCTATCCCGGTCGCCGCTCCTACTCGTCGGAGTTTTACAGCAGCGGTAAGTCCGAAAACATCAAGGACCCTGCTAAGTGGCCAAGCAATGGCGCGTTTTACCTTTCCATACGCTTGCGCGACAGCAATGCTGAACTGCCTGCCGAACTGGACTGCGTCAAGATAACAGAAGCGAACGCAAGTCAGCTGCTGCTGTGCCGCTGGAAGGGTGCGAAGAAAGATATCGAAGATCTGGCCGGAGAAAGCAGTGGGCGTAGGGTGAAACAGGGGTAAACCTATTTCAGGACTAGACACCATGCCCAGAAAAGCACTCATGCACCACGATAAAACCAATGAAACCGGGTTGATGATGAGATTTGATACCGTACCCTTCCCTGAAAAGGCGACAGGGTATCGAGCACCAGGCATGGCATTAGGCTCAGTCAATGCCCGTACCACGCCACATAACCACGGTGCTGGCGATGCGCAAAGCTGCCAGAATTTGCCAGACCCAAAAAGCCAAAAGCCCGCAATTACGCGGGCTTCAGGGCATTTCTTGCTAGATCGTGCCGGGCAATGCCGGACGTCCCATCATTCCCACTCAATGGTCGCTGGCGGCTTGCTCGACACATCATAAGTCACGCGGGAGATGCCTTCGATTTCATTGATGATGCGGCCACTGACGGTTTCCAGCAGCTCGTAAGGCAGGTGAGCCCAACGCGCGGTCATGAAGTCGATGGTTTCCACGGCACGCAGGGCCACGACCCAGGCGTAACGACGGCCATCGCCAACCACGCCCACCGATTTCACCGGCTGGAACACTACGAATGCCTGGCTGACCTTGTGGTACCAGTCGGCCTTGCGCAGTTCTTCGATGAAGATGTGGTCGGCGCGACGCAGCAGGTCGGCGTATTCCTTCTTCACTTCACCGAGGATGCGCACACCCAGGCCCGGGCCCGGGAACGGGTGACGGTAGACCATGTCGTACGGCAGGCCCAGTTCCAGGCCCAGACGACGGACTTCGTCCTTGAACAGTTCGCGCAGGGGTTCAACCAGCTTGAGGTTCATTTCTTCCGGCAGGCCGCCCACGTTGTGGTGCGACTTGATCACGTGGGCCTTGCCGCTTTTCGCGCCAGCCGACTCGATCACGTCCGGGTAGATGGTGCCTTGCGCCAGGTACTTGATGTTGTCCAGCTTGTTGGACTGGGCATCGAATACGTCGATGAAGGTGCGGCCGATGATCTTGCGCTTCTTCTCCGGGTCGGCTTCGCCGGCCAGGTTATTGAGGAACTGGTCCTCAGCGTTGGCGCGGATCACCTTGACGCCCATGTTCTCGGCGAACATGGCCATAACCTGCTCGCCTTCGTGCAGGCGCAGCAGGCCGTTGTCGACGAATACGCAAGTCAGCTGGTCGCCGATGGCCTTGTGCAGCAGCGCGGCAACCACGGACGAGTCCACACCGCCGGACAGGCCGAGCAGGACGTTGTCGGTGCCGACCTGGGCGCGAACCTGGGCGATGGCGTCTTCAGCGATCTTCGACGGAGTCCACAGGGCTTCACACTCGCAGATGTCGAGGATGAAGCGCGACAGGATGCGGCCGCCCTGCTTGGTGTGGGTCACTTCCGGGTGGAACTGCACGCCGTAGTAGCGACGCTCGTCGCTGAACATGCCGGCAATCGGGCAGCTCGGGGTGCTGGCCAGGATGTGGAAGTCTTCCGGCATCTTGGTGACCTTGTCACCGTGGCTCATCCATACGTCGAGGCCGAACAGGCCATCGGCGTCGATGTGGTCTTCGATGCCGTCGAGCAGACGGCTCTTGCCGACTACGTCTACGCGGGCATAACCGAACTCACGCAGCTCGGAACCTTCAACCTTGCCGCCCAGTTGCTCGGCCATGGTCTGCATGCCGTAGCAGATACCGAAGACTGGTACGCCCAGGTCGAACACGGCCTGCGGGCAGCGAGGGCTGTCGGCTTCGTGGACCGACTCCGGGCCGCCGGCGAGGATGACGCCTTTAGGCGCGAATTCGCGGATCGCATCTTCGTCCATGTCGAACGGGTGCAGTTCGCAGTACACGCCGATTTCGCGCACGCGGCGGGCGATCAGTTGGGTGTACTGGGAACCGAAGTCGAGGATCAGGATGCGGTGAGCGTGAATATCGAGGGCCATGATTCAGTCTCGTCTAAGTCATTCAGAAACAGTCGTGATTCAGAAACAACTCGGGGCTGAATAAAACAGCCCCGGTTGCTTAGCTTGTTGCTTGAAGGCTCAACCTACGCGGTAGTTTGGCGCTTCTTTGGTGATCTGTACGTCGTGAACGTGGGACTCGGCCATGCCAGCGCCAGTGATCCGCACGAACTCAGGCTTGGTGCGCATTTCTTCGATGTCGGCACTGCCGGTGTAACCCATCGAGGAACGCAGGCCGCCCATCAGCTGGTGAATGATGGCGCTCAGGGTGCCCTTGTACGGAACACGCCCTTCGATGCCTTCCGGAACCAGCTTCTCGGCACCGGCCGAGGAGTCCTGGAAGTAACGGTCGGAGGAGCCTTGAGCCTGGGACATGGCGCCCAGCGAACCCATGCCGCGATAAGCCTTGTACGAACGACCCTGGAACAGTTCGATCTCGCCAGGTGCTTCTTCAGTACCGGCGAACATCGAGCCCATCATCACGCAGGAGGCACCGGCGACGATGGCCTTGGACAGGTCACCGGAGAAACGGATGCCGCCGTCGGCGATCAGCGGTACGCCGGTGCCTTCAAGGGCAGCGGCAACGTTGGCGATGGCACTGATTTGCGGCACGCCGACACCGGCGACGATACGGGTGGTGCAGATCGAGCCAGGGCCGATACCGACCTTGACTGCGTCGGCGCCAGCTTCGGCCAGGGCCTTGGCGGCAGCGCCGGTGGCGATGTTGCCGCCGATGACCTGCACTTCAGGGAAATTCTGTTTGACCCAGCGAACGCGGTCGATCACGCCTTTGGAGTGACCGTGAGCGGTGTCGACCACCACCACGTCAACGCCGGCAGCGACCAGGGCGGCAACGCGGTCGCCGGTATCTTTGCCGGTGCCGACAGCAGCGCCAACGCGCAGACGACCTTGATCGTCCTTGCTGGCCAGCGGGTAAGCCTTGGCTTTTTCGATGTCGTTGACGGTCATCATGCCTTTGAGGGCGAATTTGTCGTCGACGATCAGCACGCGCTCGATGCGGTTCTTGTGCAACAGCTCACGAACGTCGTTCTTGTCAGCGCCTTCCTTGACCGTGACCAGACGCTCTTTAGGCGTCATCACTTCACGGACAGTGGCTTCCAGACGGTTCTCGAATCGCACGTCACGGGAGGTCACGATGCCGACCAGGTCGCCATTGTGCAGTACCGGAACGCCGGAGATGTTGTGCATGCGGGTCAGTTCGAACAGTTCACGCACCGTGGCATCGGCCTCGATGGTGATCGGATCCTTGACTACACCGGCTTCGTAACGCTTGACCTTGCGAACTTCGGCAGCTTGCTGCTCGATGGTCATGTTCTTGTGGATGATGCCGATACCACCTTCCTGAGCCATGGCAATTGCCAGACGGGCTTCAGTGACGGTGTCCATGGCAGCGGAAACCAGGGGGATATTCAGCTCGATGCCACGGGTAAGGCGGGTCTTGAGACTGACTTCGTTAGGAAGCACCTCGGAATAACCGGGCACTAGGAGAATGTCGTCGAATGTCAGAGCTTCTTGGCTGATACGCAGCATCGCGGGGGCTCCCGAGCGGGAAAATGGAAGCGCGCCATTATAGTCAGACACCCTCTCGGGTTCAATGTAAAACTCTATCTATTATCGATGCAGTGATCGACGGGAGATTTGACGAGCATCGCCAGCAAGCCGGCTCCTACAGATTCGGCGTTGATCATGTAGGGGCTGGCTTGCCGGCGATGAACGATAACGCCGTCCGTAAGACGTGTCACAACTCGACTTTCACCCAACTCACCGGTTGATCGAGCCAATCGGCAAACTCGTCGATAAAGCTCTGTTTGAACCCGGCCTCGGCCCAGTTATTGAAAATGAACCCGAGGTTGGAGAACCCGCATTCCTGCAAAAACAGAAAGCCGTTGATGTCATCTTCATGCCCGCATTCGGGGCAGGTGAAGTTGTCCGTGCGGCCCGGCATCCAGTCTTCCAGGCTTTCGAACAGTGCCTCGCCGATTTCCTTGCGGCACTCGGCGCAGCCCGCTTCCTCAAGAAAACCTTTGGCCGGCGTATAAATGCAGCGCTTGGTGACAATCTCCAGGCCGTTGACCGGCTCGCCGAACGGCAACGCCTCCGGGCGCAGGACCACCGCGCGGGCACCGTCGCCGATGGCGTGGGCCATGCGATTGCCGGTGCGGCCACAGGTGCTCAGTTCTTCCTCGATGATGTTCTTGCGCACCAGCCAGCGCACGACAGCCCGAGCCCGGGGTTCGTGCACCGGCAGGGTGGAGATTTTAGGGACGATGATGCTTTGGGAATTCATGCGTACAGGCCTGGGGCTTTCATAAAGGGTAGTCGATCAACAACCCCTGTAGGAGCGAGCAGGCTCGCGATGGTCGTTAACGATAACGCGGGGGGCTGGTTCCCCGCGGTGCTCTTGAGTCCATCGCGAGCCGGCTCGCTCCTACAGTAAATTGTGGCGGCCCCATAGAAGTTATAGGCCCGCCAGAGTGGTTTTTACAACTCTACAACCACCGCCTGCGCAGCACGGGTCGCCTTGGCGCGCGCGGCTTCGATCGACTCGTCGCGGGCCAGGGCAACACCCATGCGACGCTGGCCATTGACCTCAGGCTTGCCGAACAGTCGCAGCGCGGTATCCGGCTCGCTCAACGCGGCGCCCAGGTTGGCGAATGCGGTCTGGGTCGACTGCCCTTCCACCAGGATCACTGCCGAAGCCGATGGCGCGAACTGACGGATCAAGGGAATCGGCAAGCCCAGAATCGCCCGTGCGTGCAGGGCGAACTGCGACAAGTCCTGGGAGATCAGGGTGACCAGGCCAGTGTCATGTGGACGTGGCGAGACTTCGCTGAACCACACCTGATCACCTTTGATGAACAACTCGACGCCAAACAGACCGCGACCACCCAGGGCCTCGGTGACCGCTTTGGCCACGCGCTCGGATTCGGCCAGGGCAATCGGGCTCATGGCCTGCGGCTGCCAGGACTCCTGGTAATCGCCCTTCTCCTGACGATGGCCGACCGGCGCGCAGAATGTGGTACCGCCGACGTGACGCACGGTCAGCAGGGTGATTTCGTAGTCGAAATCAATGAAACCTTCAACGATCACCCGGCCTTTGCCGGCGCGACCGCCTTCCTGGGCGTAATCCCAGGCCTGCTTGACGTCATCAATGCTGCGCAACAGGCTCTGGCCTTTGCCCGATGAGCTCATGACCGGTTTGACCACACACGGGAAACCAAGGTCTTCGACGGCCTTGCTGTAGTCCTCGAAGGTGTCGGCAAAATGGTACGGCGAGGTTGGCAGGTCCAGCTCTTCGGCGGCCAGGCGACGGATGCCTTCACGGTTCATGGTCAACTGCGCAGCACGCGCGGTCGGAATCACGGTGAAGCCTTCGGACTCCAGCTCCACCAGGGTCGCGGTGGCGATGGCTTCGATTTCCGGCACGATGAAGTGCGGCTTCTCGGCTTCGATGACCGCACGCAGGGCTGCGCCGTCGAGCATGTTGATCACATGGCTGCGATGGGCAACCTGCATGGCCGGCGCGTTGGCGTAACGGTCCACGGCAATCACTTCAACGCCCAGGCGTTGCAGCTCGATCACCACTTCCTTGCCCAACTCGCCACAGCCACACATCAATACGCGGGTCGCGGTGGGCGACAATGGAGTTCCGATACGGGTCATCTGAAGGTCCTCAAGAAGCGGATCATCGAGGGACGCGGCGCCTGGCACACTTCCCATGGGAGAAAGCGCGGCATTTTACATGAACCGCGGGGTTTGGCTTCAGCTGACGATGGCCTGTTTGCGCAGGCGCCAGGCCATGATCAGCCACACCGCCGTGACCCCGGCGAACTTCGACCCCAGGGCCGTGAGGATCACTCCGGGGGTAAGCGCGTCGATCATGCCGAAGAAAATGAAGGTGTCGATGGGGATGCTCAGGGCCGAACTTATCCACAGGCGGTCGTGCAGTGGGCGTTTGGTGATGCTGAATACCAGCCAGTCGATGCACTCGGATACCGCGAACGCCGTGGCGCTGGCCAGGGCGATAGAAGGATCGGAGGTGATATAGGACAGCACCAGCGCCGCCAGCATCGCCACCAGGGCACCATGGCCGAAGCGGGTTTGCACCATGTCGCGCAAGATGAATACCAGGCCGCCCCAGGCCGACCAGATGATGTCCAGGTGCGGGGCTGTGGAAAAGGCATAGTTGATCAGCACGACGCTGCCGATGTAAGCGATCAGGAAGAGCATGGGGGTACCTGTCAATTTGGCGCACAGGGTACTTCAGGGGGTGGGGGTGGACCAATACCCGGTGTGGTGCGATGCATTGCAAAGATCAAGAGCCACCCCCTCACCCCAGCCCTCTCCCCCAAGGGGGAGAGGGGGAAAGGGAGCCGATCTTCGTGCTGTTCCAACCTGAGTTTGGCTTGATATCTCAGGTCGGTGTAACCCCAGCATCCAACTTGATCAGTTCCCTCTCCCCCCGGGAGAGGGTTAGGGTGAGGGGCTCTGTGTGCTTCTCAAACCTGAGTTCGACTCAATATTTCAAGTCGGCGTAACCCCAGCATCCAACTCGATCAGTTCCCTCTCCCCCCGGGAGAGGGTTAGGGTGAGGGGCTCTTTGTGCTTCTCAAACCTGAGATCGACTCAATATCTCAGGTCGGCGTAACCCCAGCATCCAACTCGATCAGTTCCCTCTCCCCCCGGGAGAGGGTTAGGGTGAGGGGCTTTTTGTGCTTCTCAAACCTGAGTTCGACTCAATATCTCAGGCCGGCGTAACCCCAGCATCCAACTCGATCAGTTCCCTCTCCCCCCGGGCGGTCCGACGTTTCGGGAGGGTTAGGGTGAGGGGCTTTTGCAGTTGAGTCAGGACTTCGAAGGCAACATCCAGACCAGCCCACTCGCCTTCGCCCGCTCATGACACAACCCCAATACCGCCCGCCGCTCGTCATTATTCATGCG
Organism: Pseudomonas sp. PDM31; assembly: GCF_019218965.1. Classification (NCBI taxonomy): domain Bacteria; kingdom Pseudomonadati; phylum Pseudomonadota; class Gammaproteobacteria; order Pseudomonadales; family Pseudomonadaceae; genus Pseudomonas; species Pseudomonas sp. PDM31. The sequence continues at coordinate 297,607 of NZ_JAHUWS010000007.1, forward strand.
GCTCCAGCGGGTGATCTCCTCGACCGTGCGCTGGCAGCCGGTGCAGATATCATCGTCGTCCAGCGCACAAATATTCACGCATGGCGATGCAACCGGGCGCTCAGTGATGGTCATTCTTGTTGCTCAACCAGATCCCGGGCATAACGCTGGGAGTTATGCACATAGTGCGCAGCACTGGCCTCAAGCATCTTCTTCTGCCCGTCGGTCAATTCGCGCACCACCTTGCCAGGCGAGCCCATGACCAGCGAACCGTCGGGGATCTCCTTGCCCTCGCCGATCAGCGAGTTGGCGCCGATGATGCAATTCTTGCCGATTTTCGCGCCGTTGAGGATCACCGCATTAATGCCGATCAGGCTGTAGTCGCCGACGGTGCAGCCGTGAAGCATGGCATTGTGGCCAATGGTCACGCCGGTGCCGATGGTCAGCGGGAAGCCCATGTCGGTGTGCATCACCGTACCGTCCTGGACGTTGCTGTTCTTGCCGATCAGGATCAACTCGTTGTCGCCCCGCAGCACGGCGTTGAACCAGACGTTGGCGCCCTCTTCCAGTTTGACCTTGCCCACCAGCACGGCATTGGGCGCGACCCAGCTCTGTGGGTGGGTTTCGACGCGGGCGTCGCCCAGGCGGTATTTCATCTCGTTGTCCTCAGGGCTCAGGCCGGCTTTTATTGGTAGCGATCAGGTTCAGGCCATTCGAACGATGGCTCAAGTATGGATAAAGCTTTTGGGAGGCTGGTGCAGGCTGATTTTCGCGTCATACAGCAGGTTGATCAACTCGACGATCATGATCGCTGTCAGCCCCCAGATCTTGTACTCGCCGAAGCGATAGCTGGGCACATACCAGCTGCGGCCCTGGTAATCGATGCGGTGGGTATGTTCACGCGGGTCATTGCAGAAGAACTCCAGCGGTACACTGAACACCGCGGCGATCTCGGCATCGTTGGCCCGGTACTCGACGAAGTCCGGAATCACGCCCACATAGGGCGTGACCATGATGCCATGCAGGGAAATCAACGGGCTGAGCGGGCCGATCACTTCCACCAGGCCCGGAGGCAGGCCGATTTCTTCCTCGGCTTCGCGCAGGGCGGTGAAGACCAGGTCGGGGTCTTCAGGGTCACGACGCCCGCCGGGGAAGGCGACTTCGCCGCCATGGGTCGAGAGACCACTGGCACGCAGGGTCAGCACCAGTTCGGGCTTGTCACTGCGGGTGATGGGCACCAGCACCGCGGCCTCGGGAAAACGCAGGTCGGTCTCCAGCGTGTGCGGAGTGTGGTTGCTTACCCGATGCAGTAGCTCGTCCAGCATGAGTGTTCTCGATCAGTGCCTTACCCTGCATCATGCACCAATCATTGCGCTCGCCCAAGCCCCCGAACAGGCGCATGTCGCGAAACGACAACTTGCCGACAGACACCGGTGCACGCCAAGATAGGCGCAGCATTCAGGAAACCAAGCATGAAATTTTGCAGCCAGTGCGGTAATCCGGTGACCCAGCGCATTCCCGAAGGCGATTCACGCCTGCGGTTCGTCTGCGACAGCTGTCATGTGATTCATTACCAGAACCCCAATATCGTTGCCGGCTGCGTGGCGACCTGGGGTTCGAAGGTATTGCTGTGCCGCCGCGCCATCGAGCCACGGCGGGGTTACTGGACCCTGCCCGCCGGTTTCATGGAAAACGGCGAGACCATCGAACAGGCGGCAATTCGCGAAACCGCCGAGGAAGCCTGCGCCCGGGTGCGCAACCTGAGCATCTATACCCTGATTGACGTACCGCACATCAGCCAGGTGCATGTGTTCTTCCGGGCTGAACTGGCGGACCTGGACTTTGCGGCCGGCCCGGAGAGCCTGCAAGTGCAGCTTTTCGAAGAAGCCGACATCCCTTGGTCCGACCTGGCTTTCCGCACGGTGGGTCGTACCTTAGAATGCTTCTTCGCTGACCGGCGGACCGAGGTCTATCCCGTACGGTCCGAATCGATCCCGCCGCTCGCTCAGCCTGCCATCACTTAAAAAAACACCTATAAATATATAGTCGCGACACCTCTGGGGAATCGTTTCAATGCGCTGGTTGCTTGCCTTGCTCTGCTTGTCGTTCGTTGCGGTAACCCAGGCTTCGGCCACGGAAACCTACAACGGCAAAGTCATCGAGAAAATTCTGGTTCTCAAGTCCGCCCATCAATTGCAATTGATCAATGACGGCAAGCCGCTCAAGACCTATCGCATTTCCCTGGGCAAACGCCCCAAGGGCCCCAAGCTGATGGAGGGCGACAAACGTACGCCGGAAGGTTTGTACTGGGTTGACTGGCGCAAGGTCAGCGATCGTTTCAACCTGGCGATGCACGTCTCCTATCCGAACATCAGCGACTCTGCCCGCGCCCGCCGCGAAGGCGTCGAGCCCGGCGGCATGATCATGATCCACGGTACCCCGGACACCGAGGACACCCCTGAAGACCTGTTCCATACCCTGGACTGGACCGACGGCTGCATCGCCATGCGCAACATGGACATGCGCGAAGTCTGGAACCTGGTGCCGGACGGCACGATGATCGAAATCCGACCGTAATGCTTACGACCGTTGGTCGCCCTCGAAAAAAATAATTCAAGAGATCGCAGCCTTCGGCAGCGCCTGCAGGGTGAATACCATTGCCCCCTGTAGGAGCTGCCGAAGGCTGCGATATTTGCTTTAAAAACCCCCTCACCTAATACCACTTCAAACCAACACCTTTCCACGCAGCCAAATGAGGCCCGATTTACTGCGCCACCCGCTAGCCCGGTGCGTTGACATGGTATTCAAGTGGTATTAGTTTTCGCTGCACTCACTGGCGAAAACACTCCAATATCCGCCGCGGACACCAGCCATGAACGACCTCCAGGCCCTAAAGCCCGACGACACCCAACCGACGCCGCTTTACCTGCAACTGGCACGCAATCTGGAAGCGGCGATCCATGCCGGCCAGTGGAAAGCCGAACAGGCCATGCCTTCGGAACGCAACCTCAGCGAATTGCTGGGCATTTCCCGCGTTACCGCCCGCAAGGCACTGGAAGTGCTGTTCGAACAGGGGCTGATCCGCCGCAACCAGGGTTCCGGCACCTTCATCACGCCGCGCCTGGAGCAACCCCTGTCACGCCTTTCGGGCTTTAGCGAAATGCTCCGCCTCAAGGGTTTCGTACCCGGCTCGCAATGGCTGGAGCGGCAAATCACCCTGCCCACCCACGAAGAACTGATCCGCCTGGGGCTTTCGCCCAACGACAAGGTTGCGCGCCTCAAACGCCTGCGCAAGGCCGATGACACGGTGATGGCGATCGAGATGAGCACCCTGCCCGCCTCGATCATTGCCAAACCGCAAGCCGTGGGTGACTCCCTCTACGAATACCTCGACGGCATCGGCAAACCCGTGGTTCGCGCCTTGCAGCACATCCAGGCGATCAATGCCTCGGACGAGTTCGCCGCGCTGGTCGGCATCGCCCCCGGTACCGCCATGCTGCTGATGACCCGGGTTGGCTATCTGGAAGACAACACGCCGATCGAAGTCACTGACACTTATTGCCGCAACGACTACTACGACTTCGTTGCCGAGCTTCGTCGTTAAACCGAGAGCCCATCATGTCCGAAGACAACATCCTCACCGCCCACGGCTGGGTTCGCGGCCGACTGGTCCACGAACACGGCAAAGTCGTGTCGATCGAAGGCGAGCCCTGCGATCCGGCGCAAAACGACCTGCCCTATCTGCTGCCGGGCTTCATCGACCTGCACGTTCACGGTGGCGGCGGCAAAGACATCATGGAAGGTGCATCGGCCTTCGAGACCATCACCAGGACCCACGTGCGCTTCGGCACCACGGCACTGCTGGCCACCACCATGACCGCGCCGAGCGAAGAGATTTGCGGCGTGCTCAAGGCCGTCGGCGAATTCTGTGAACAGCGGCCGAAAGGCTGCGCCCGGGTGCTTGGCGTCCACTTGGAAGGCCCGTACATCAATCCGGGCAAACTCGGTGCCCAACCGAATTTCGCCCACACCGCGCTGCTGGCCGAAGTCGAAGAATACCTGGCGTTGGCGCCGATCCGGGTGATCACCATCGCCCCGGAAATCGCCGGTCACGATGCCTTGATTCGCAACCTCAGCAGCCGTGGCGTGCGTATGCAGATCGGCCACACCCTTGGCAGCTACGAGGAAGGCGTGGCCGCGCTGGAGGCCGGTGCCAGCAGCTTTACTCATCTCTACAACGCCATGAGCCCGTTGCACCACCGCGAACCGGGCATCGTCGGCGCCGCCTTGGCCCATGCCCGATTCGCCGAGCTGATTCCCGACTTGCTGCACGTGCACCCCGGCGCCATCCGCGTCGCCCTGCGTTCGATCCCGTGCCTGTATTGCGTCACCGACTCGACCGCCGCCGCCGGCATGCCCGACGGTGAATACAAGCTCGGCAGCCACACCGTGACCAAATGTCTGGGCGGCGTGCGCCTGCCCGACGGCACCCTGGCCGGCAGCACCCTGACCATGGATCAGGCCCTGCGCAATCTGGTGAAGATCGGCCTGCCGATCGCCGAAGCTTCGCAACGCCTGTCGCAATTCCCCGCCGACTACCTCGGCATCACCGATCGCGGACGCCTGCAACCAGGCACCTGGGCCGACTGCGTGCGGCTCGATCGCTCACTCACACTGACCGCCGTCATGGTCGAAGGAGAAGACATTGACTTCAAAAATGCTTGAAGAGGCGCTGTCCTCGTTCCAGGCCGTGCAGGCTCAGCTACAACAACTCGACCCGCAGATGATCGAGATCGCCGGGCGCCTGCGCCGACAGCCTCCGCAAGTCGCCATGACCGTGGCGCGTGGCAGCTCGGACCATGCCGCCAGCTATTTCGCCTATCTGACCATGCAGTTGCTGGGCATTCCGGTGGCGTCGTTGCCGATGTCGGTGGTCACCATGCAGCAGGCACCCTTGAAGGTCAGCGGTCAGGTTGCGTTCGCGTTCTCGCAATCGGGACAGAGCCCGGACCTGGTGAACAGCTTGCGTCTGCTGCGCAAGCGTGGCGCCTTGAGCATTTCCCTGGTCAATGCCGAAGATTCGCCGCTGGAAGCCGCCTGCGAATTCAGCCTGCCGCTGTGCGCCGGCACCGAAAGCAGCGTCGCTGCAACCAAGAGTTTCATCGCCACCCTCAGCGCCAGCGCCCGTTTGATCGGCCACTGGAAAGAAGACGCCGAATTGCTCGAAGCCGGACTTGCCTTGCCTGCCGGCCTGCGCAATGCCGCGCAGCAGGACTGGAGCCCGGCGATCGAGGCCTTGCGCGATTGCCAACGGCTGATGGTGATCGGCCGTGGCGCCGGATTCGCCATCGCCCAGGAAGCGGCGCTCAAGTTCAAGGAAACCTCGGCGATCCAGGCCGAAGCCTTCAGCAGCGCCGAAGTCCGTCACGGGCCAATGGCCTTGATCGGTGACAACTACCCGCTGCTGGTCTTCGCCCCACGGGGTGCCGAACAGGCCGGCCTGCTGAGCCTGGCCGCCGACATGCGCCAGCGCGGCGCCCGAGTCCTGCTGGCTGCACCGGACGATGTGCTCGAGCGCGACTTGCCCCTGACCCGCGCCGAACACCCGGCCCTCGACCCGATTCTGGCCATTCAGAGTTTCTACGTGATGGCCGCCGGCCTGGCCGTAGCTCGCGGCATGGACCCGGATCAACCGCGGCACCTGAGCAAAGTCACGCGCACTCACTGAATCGAATGACGATTTGAATGACCTGCAGGAGCGAGCATGCTCGCGATGGACGTTAACGATTACACGGAAAACCTGACACCCCGCGACGCTCTTGAATCCATCGCGAACAGGTTCGTCCCCACAGAAAAGCGCGTTGTTCCGAACTGTTGTTTTTTAATGAGACCGAGCCATGCATAACAACAATAAAGAGCTGACCTTAAGCGCCCCGCTCAGCGGTCCGGTGCTCACGCTCTCCAAAGTCCCGGACCCGGTGTTCGCCAGCGGCGCCATGGGCGACGGCATCGCCATCGACCCGTTGAACGACACCCTTCACGCCCCCTGCGCCGGCGTGGTGGTGCACGTAGCGCGCACCGGCCACGCGGTCACGTTGCGTGCCGACAACGGTGCGGAACTGTTGTTGCACCTGGGTCTCGATACGGTCGAACTGCAAGGCCAGGGCTTCTCGATGCTAGTCAAGGAAGGCGCGCGCGTGGTCAACGGCCAACCGCTGTTGCGCTACGACCTGGACAAGGTCGCGCAGCAGTGCAAAAGCCTGGTCAGCTTGCTGATCCTGACCAACAGCGAGCAATTCCAGGCACGGCCAATCACCCTGAAATCGGTGAGGGTCGGCGAGCCGTTGCTGCACATCATTCGTCGACAAACATCTGGCGCCCAGGCCGAAGTGGACATGGGCGGCGAAGAGATCCACGGACATGTCCGCATCGCCCTTCGAGGTGGTTTGCATGCCCGGCCGGCCGCGTTGATCCGTCAGACCGCCCAAGGCTTCAAGAGCAAATCGCAGCTGCACTTCGCCGGCAAATCGGCAACCTGCGACAGCCTGATCGGGTTGATGGGCCTGGCCATCGGCGAGCAGGAAGAAGTTCAGGTCAGTTGCCAGGGCCCGGATGCCGAAGCCGCTCTGCAAGCGCTACTCTCGGTGTTATCCACAGCGCTCGCCGAAGACACTCACGCAGCCGCGCCGGCACCGATTGCCCAGCGTGCGCGTGCCGCCGAAGCGGGCGTGCTGCACGGCGTTTGCGCCGCGCCCGGCCTGGTCGGCGGTCAGTTGTTTCGCTTGAACACCATCAGCCTGCCGGTAGACGCCGGCAACCACGATCCAGAGCAACAACTGCACGCCCTCGATACCGCGCTGAGCGTGGTACGCAGTGAAATCGACACCACCCTGGCCCAAGCGAAAAAACACAAGAACACCGACGAAGAAGCCATCTTCGCTGCGCACCTCGCGCTACTCGAAGACCCGGCGTTGCTGGATGCCGCAAACGCCTCCATCGACCAGGGGATGGCCGCGACTCACGCCTGGAGCCAATCGATCGACGTGCAGTGCGAGGTGCTGCAGCAACTCGGCAGTGCGCTGTTGGCCGAGCGCGCCAACGACCTGCGCGACCTCAAGCAACGGGTGTTGCGCGTCCTCCTCGGCGCAACCTGGCACTACGACGTTCCGCCAGGCGCCATCGTCGCCGCACAGGAACTGACCCCGTCCGACCTGCTGCAACTGAGCCAGCAAGGCGTCGCCGGGCTGTGCATGGCCGAAGGTGGCGCGACGTCCCATGTGGCGATTCTCGCTCGTGGCAAAGGTTTGCCGTGCCTTGTTGCGCTGGGCTCGACGCTGCTTGATCAGCAACAGGGCCAAGCCGTGGTGCTGGATGCCGACGGCGGTCGCCTCGAATTGGCCCCTGACGACGAGCGCATTGCCGTCGTGCAGCAAGCGCAACTTGACCGCCAGCAACGTCGCGCGCTGCAACAATCTCAAGCACACACCCACGCACTCACCCTCGACGGCGTGCAGATCGAAGTGGCTGCCAATGTGGCGTCCAGCGCCGAGGCAGCGGATGCCCTGGCCAATGGCGCCGATGGCGTCGGCCTGTTGCGCACCGAATTCCTGTTCGTCGACCGCAACACCGCGCCGGACGAAGAAGAGCAACGTGGTGCTTATCAAGCGGTGCTCGACGCTATGGGCGACAAGTCGGTGATCATCCGCACCATCGACGTCGGCGGCGACAAGCAACTCGATTACCTGCCGCTGCCTGCCGAGGCCAATCCCGTGCTGGGCCTGCGCGGCATTCGTCTGGCTCAGGTTCGACCTGAACTGCTGGATCAACAACTGCGCGCCCTGCTGCGCGTCAGTGCGCTGTCTCGCTGCCGAATCCTGTTGCCGATGGTGACGGAGGTCGACGAGTTGCTGCACATCCGCCAGCGCCTCGAGGCCTTGTGCACTGAGCTGGGCGTGAGTGAACGCCCGGAGCTGGGCGTGATGATCGAAGTCCCGGCGGCCGCGTTGCTTGCCGAGCAGTTGGCCGAACACGCGGACTTTCTGTCCATCGGCACCAACGACCTGTCGCAATACACCCTGGCCATGGACCGCGACCACGCCGGCCTCGCCTCGCGGGTCGATGCGCTGCACCCGGCGCTGCTGCGGCTGATCGCCCAGACCTGCGCCGGTGCCGCAGTGCACAAGCGTTGGGTTGGCGTTTGCGGCGCGCTGGCTTCTGACCCGCTGGCCACGCCGGTACTGATCGGCCTGGGCGTCAGCGAGTTGTCGGTAAGCCCGGTGCAAATCGGTGAAATCAAGGATCGCGTGCGGCACCTCGACGCCAGCGAATGCCGGCGCATCAGCCAGGGTCTGCTCAAGCTCGGCAGCGCCGCTGCAGTGCGTCACGCCTGTCACCAGCATTGGCCTCTGAGCTGAACAACGCCAACAAGAATCCAGGGAGATCCGCCATGTACCAATACTTCATCGAAGGCCTGCAGCGCCTCGGCCGTGCGCTGATGCTGCCGATCGCCATCCTGCCGATTGCCGGCCTGCTGCTGCGCCTTGGCGACACCGATCTGCTGAACATCGCGATCATCCACGACGCCGGCCAGGTCATCTTCGCCAACCTGGCAATGATCTTCGCCATCGGCATCGCCGTCGGGTTCGCCAAGGACAACAACGGCACCGCCGGGCTGGCCGGGGCCATTGGTTATCTGGTGATGGTCTCGACCCTGAAGGTGCTGGATTCGAGCATCAACATGGGCATGCTCGCCGGGATCATCAGCGGCCTGATGGCCGGCGCGCTGTACAACCGCTTCAAGGACATCAAGTTGCCGGAGTATCTGGCGTTCTTCGGTGGCCGCCGCTTTGTACCGATAGTCACCGGCTTCACGGCGGTTGGCCTGGGGGTCGTCTTCGGTTACATCTGGCCGCCGATCCAGCACGGCATCAATGCTTTCGGCGCATTGATGATGGAGAGCGGCAGTATCGGCGCGTTCGTCTTTGGCGTGTTCAACCGTCTGTTGATCGTCACTGGCCTGCACCACATCCTCAACAACATGGCGTGGTTCGTGTTCGGCAACTTCACCGACCCGACCACCGGCGCGCTGGTGACCGGCGATCTGTCGCGCTACTTTGCCGGCGACCCGAAAGGCGGCCAGTTCATGACCGGCATGTTCCCGATGATGATCTTCGGCCTGCCCGCCGCGTGCCTGGCGATGTACCGCAATGCCTTGCCGGAACGGCGCAAGGTGATGGGCGGGATTTTCCTGTCCATGGCGCTGACTTCTTTCCTGACCGGCGTGACCGAGCCCATCGAATTCGCCTTCATGTTCCTCGCGCCACTGCTGTATCTGCTGCATGCTTTGCTGACCGGCGTGTCGATGGCCGTCACCAATGCGCTGAACATCCACCTGGGGTTCACCTTCTCCGGTGGTTTTATCGACATGATTCTTGGCTGGGGTAGATCCACCAACGGCTGGCTGGTGTTCCCGGTGGGCCTGGCGTATGCGGTGATCTATTACCTGGTGTTCGATTTCTGCATCCGGCGCTTCGACCTGAAGACACCGGGCCGTGAAGGCAGCGTTGCCACCGAGCAGGTAGCAGTCACCGAAAATGAGCGCGCCGGTGCTTACATCAAGGCATTGGGCGGTGCCGCCAACCTGATCACCGTCGGCGCTTGCACCACACGTTTGCGTCTGGACATGGTGGATCGCAACAAAGCCTCGGACACGGACTTGAAAGCACTCGGCGCAATGGCCGTGGTGCGCCCGGGCAAGGGCGGAAGCTTGCAGGTGGTGGTCGGGCCGATGGCCGATGCGATTGCCGATGCGATTGCCGATGAAATCCGCCTGGCGATGCCGGCGTTGGACCGGACGATTGTGTCGACGCCTGCGGCGCTGGTCGAAGAACCGACACCTGTCGCCGTCGCGACTCCAGAAGCGCAGCAATGGCTGCAGGCCTTGGGCGGTGGCGACAATGTGTTGCAGCTGGATTGCGTGGCAATGACCCGCATTCGTCTGCAACTGGCTGACGGTAAAGCCTTGTCCGAAAGTGAGTTGAAGGCCTTGGGTTGCCATGGCGTGACTCAGCTAGAGGGAGGGATCTGGCACCTGCTGATTGGCGACAAGGCGCCGATTTTGAGTGGTACGCTGGAAACATTGATCAATCGCAGTGAGGTCAGCGCCAAGGTTTAGATCCTGGTTCCCTGGCAGGCCCCAAAAAAACCTGGGCATGAAAAAACCCGCTGAAATCACTTTCAGCGGGTTTTTCATTTCAGCAGCCAGGGAATCAGAAATCCTCCAACCGCCACACCTCATAAGCCGGTGTCTCGTAGGGGTGACTCTGCTTCAGAGCCTCCACCACCGGGCGAATCAACTCATCCGCCACCACCAGCTCAACCTTCCATTCCTCGACCTGTTCGACCTGCCCTGCCTCGCCAATGAACGGCTGGCTGCCATCCAGTGGCCGAAACTGGCCTTGGCCCAGCACCTGCCATGAACAATGGTCATAAGCACCGATCCGCCCGCCACCGGCGGCGAATACAGCGCTCTTGACCCGCTCGACATGACTGTCGGGAACGAAAAAGCTGAGCTTGTACACGGTGCTTAGTTCACCCACACACGAGCATTACGGAACATGCGCATCAGCGGAGCATCTTCTTTCCACTCATCCGAACGCCACGAGTTCTGCACGGCACGGAACACACGCTCCGGGTGCGGCATCATGATGGTCACGCGACCGTCGCGGCTGGTCAATCCAGTGATCCCGCGCGGCGAGCCGTTCGGGTTGGCCGGGTAGCTTTCGGTGACCTTGCCGTGGTTGTCGACGAAACGCATCGCCACGCAACCGGACAGATCGGCTTCCAGCAAGGCTTCTTCGCTGGAGAACTCGGCATGACCTTCACCGTGGGCGATAGCGATCGGCATACGCGAACCGGCCATGCCCTGCAGGAAGATCGAGTTCGACTCCTGGATCTGTACCATCGCCACGCGCGCTTCGAACTGCTCGGAGCGGTTACGCACGAAGTGCGGCCAGAACTCGCTGCCCGGGATCAGTTCGTGGAGGTTGGACATCATCTGGCAACCGTTGCACACGCCGAGGGTGAAGCTGTCGTTACGCTCGAAGAAACCCTGGAACGCATCGCGGGCACGGCTGTTGAACAGCGCGGACTTGGCCCAGCCTTCACCGGCACCCAGTACGTCGCCGTAGGAGAAACCGCCGCAGGCGACCATGCCCTTGAACTCGTTCAGGTCGACGCGACCGGCCAGAATGTCGCTCATGTGCACGTCGATCGCGTTGAAACCGGCGCGGTCGAACGCCGCCGCCATTTCCACCTGGCCGTTGACGCCCTGCTCACGCAGTACGGCAACCTGAGGGCGAATGCCTTTCTTGATGTAAGGCGCGGCGATGTCCTGGTTGACGTCGTAGCTGAGCTTGACGCTAAGGCCCGGGTTGTCTTCTTCCAGCAGCACGTCGAACTCTTGCTCGGCGCAGTCGGCGTTGTCACGCAGACGCTGGATCTGGTAGCTGGTCTCGGCCCACTGACGTTGCAGCAGACGACGCTGACCTTCGAACACGGTGTCGCCGTTGAAGGTGATGTTGATCTGGCCATTGTTCATTGGCTGACCGATCACCGACACGCACTCACCCAGGCCGGCAGCGCTGAACTGCGCGAGGATGTCGGCAGTGGAGTCCTGGCGCACCTGGATCACGGCACCCAGTTCTTCGTTGAACAGGATGGCGGCGATATCGGCGGAGGTTTCGGCCAGGCCGTCGAGGTTCAGGCTCAGGCCGCAGTGACCGGCGAAGGCCATTTCCACCACGCTGGTCAGCAGACCACCGTCGGAACGGTCGTGGTAAGCCAGCAGGTGACCGTCGGCGTTGAGGCCCTGGATCACTGCGAAGAAGGCTTTCAGGTCTTCGGCGTCGTCGACGTCCGGGGCCTGATTGCCGAGCTTGCCGTGAACCTGGGCGAGGATCGAGGCACCCATGCGGTTCTGGCCGCGACCGAGGTCGATCAGGATCAGGTCGGTGGTGCCCTTGTCCATGCGCAGTTGCGGGGTCAGGGTCTGACGGATGTCAGTCACTGGCGCGAAACCGGTGACGATCAACGACATTGGCGAAGTGACGGATTTGTCGACGCCTTCATCGTTCCAGCGGGTGGCCATGGACATCGAGTCCTTGCCCACCGGAATGGTGATGCCCAGCTCAGGGCACAGCTCCATTCCGACCGCTTTCACGGTGTCGTAAAGGCGTGCATCTTCACCCGGGTGGCCGGCAGCCGACATCCAGTTCGCCGACAGTTTAATGTCGGAGATCTTGCCGATGCGCGAAGCCGCGATGTTGGTCAGGGTTTCGCCGATGGCCATGCGGCCCGACGCCGGAGCGTCCAGCAGAGCCAACGGAGTACGTTCGCCCATGGCCATGGCTTCACCGGTGTAGACGTCAAAGCTGGTGGCGGTGACGGCAACGTCGGCCACCGGAACCTGCCACGGGCCGACCATTTGGTCACGGGCCACGAGGCCGGTGATGGTGCGGTCGCCGATGGTGATCAGGAAGCTTTTGCTGGCCACGGCCGGGTGATGCAGGACGCGCTCGACGCATTCACCGATGTTCAGGGTCGACGGATCGAAATCGTCGCCCAGCTCGTTTTCACGAACAACCGAACGGTGCATGCGCGGGGCTTTGCCCAGCAACACTTCCAGCGGCATGTCCACCGGGCTGTTGCCGAAGTGGCTGTCGGTCACGGTCAGCTGCGGCTCTGCGGTAGCTTCACCGACTACGGCAAACGGGCAACGCTCACGTTCGCAGATCGCCTTGAAGCGCTCGAAGTCAGCCGGGCCGACCGCCAGAACGTAACGTTCCTGGGATTCGTTGGACCAGATTTCGTGCGGGGCCATGCCCGGCTCGTCGTTTGGAATGTTGCGCAGTTCGAAACGGCCACCGCGCTCGCCGTCGTTGACCAGTTCCGGGAAAGCGTTGGACAGACCGCCCGCACCCACGTCGTGGATGAAGCTGATCGGGTTCTTGTCGCCCAGCTGCCAGCAACGGTCGATGACTTCCTGGCAACGGCGCTCCATTTCCGGGTTTTCGCGTTGTACGGAAGCGAAGTCCAGGTCCGCCGAGCTGGTGCCGGTGGCCATGGAGGAAGCTGCACCGCCACCCAGACCGATCAGCATCGCCGGGCCGCCGAGCACGATCAGCTTGGAGCCGACGACGATCTCGCCTTTCTTGACGTGCTCTTCACGGATGTTGCCCATGCCGCCAGCCAGCATGATTGGTTTGTGGTAACCACGGACTTCATCACCGTGCGGGGTGGTGATCGATTGTTCGAAGGTACGGAAGTAGCCAGTCAGGGCCGGACGACCGAATTCGTTGTTGAACGCAGCGCCGCCCAGCGGGCCTTCGATCATGATGTCCAGCGCGGTAACGATGCGCTCAGGCTTGCCGTACGGCACTTCCCACGGCTGTTCGAAGCCAGGGATCTGCAGGTTGGACACGGTGAAACCGGTCAGGCCAGCCTTTGGCTTGGCACCACGGCCGGTCGCGCCTTCGTCGCGGATCTCGCCGCCGGAACCGGTGGATGCGCCCGGGAACGGGGCAATCGCGGTCGGGTGGTTGTGGGTCTCGACTTTCATCAGGATGTGCACCGGCTCCTGCACCGCGCCGTACTGGCGGGTTTCAGGGTCCGGGAAGAAACGGCCGGCCACGGAGCCGACGATTACCGAAGCGTTGTCCTTGTAAGCCGACAGAACGCCTTCGCTGTGCATCACGTAGGTATTCTTGATCATGCCGAACAGGCTTTTTTCCTGGCTCTCGCCGTCGATGTCCCAACTGGCGTTGAAGATCTTGTGACGGCAGTGCTCGGAGTTCGCCTGGGCGAACATCATCAGTTCGATGTCGTGCGGGTTGCGCTTCAAGCCGACGAAGGCGTTGACCAGGTAATCGATCTCGTCTTCAGCCAGGGCCAGACCCAGCTCGGTGTTGGCTTTTTCCAGCGCGGCGCGGCCGCCACCCAGCACGTCGATCGCGGTCAGCGGTTTTGGCTCGGCGTGGCTGAACAGGCCGGCAGCCTGTTCGAGGTTGCCCAGAACGATCTGGGTCATGCGGTCGTGCAGGCCATCAGCAATCAGCTGGGCTTCAGCGTCGCTGAACTGGCCGGCCACGTAGAACGCGATGCCGCGCTCCAGGCGCTGGATCTTGCCCAGGCCGCAGTTGCGAGCGATGTCGCTGGCCTTGCTCGACCATGGCGAGATGGTGCCGAAACGCGGCAATACCAGGAACAGACGGCCGGTCGGCTCTTGTACCGGAACGCTTGGACCGTACTTCAGAAGGCGCGCAAGCACCTGCTGTTCGTCGCCGGTCAGTACGCCGGTAACTTCGGCGAAGTGAGCGAATTCAGCATACAGGCCGCTGACAGCCGGAACCTTCTGGCTCAGTTGCTCAAGGAGCTTGCTGTGGCGAAAGGCAGAAAGGGCAGGAGCGCCGCGCAGGATCAACATCTTCGGGACAGCCTCGGGAAGGGGTGTGCTTTGAGGCCGTGCATTCTAGCCTAAACAGCCCGCGACATCACCCGAAACGCTACGCACGGTTGCACTGGAGTGTCTATCTGTGTTTCTGCCCCGAGAGTCAGGTTAACCGGGCGTGTCACCACAGCTTATTTTTACTGTATCAAAATGCATAAAAGGCCCATTCCTGCGGGGTTTCGGCCTGTTTTACGATCGCTAGCAGATAGGCCCTTCACTGTCGAGATATGGCGTCCGTGGTCCTTTGCGTATACTGCGCAGATGTTTTCCCCAACGGCTTTGCGTCCGCGGTACGCCAGATGGCTGATCGCAACCGGACTCTTCCTGATGCTCCAGGGTTGTGTTGATAAACCCAACACACTGGAGCGTGTAAAGGAGGATGGTGTGCTGCGGGTGGTTACCCGTAACAGCCCCGCCACTTACTTCCAGGATCGTAACGGTGAAACCGGCTTCGAATACGAGCTGGTGAAGCGCTTCGCCGACGATCTGGGGGTCGAACTCAAGATAGAGACCGCCGACAACCTCGACGACCTGTTCAACCAGGTAGGCCAGCCCAATGGCCCCGTACTGGCAGCCGCTGGCCTTGTCACCAGCGAAGAACGGAAAAAACAGGTACGGTTTTCCCATTCCTACCTGGAAGTCACCCCACAGGTCATTTATCGCAATGGCCAGTCGCGCCCGACCGATGCGAAGGATCTGGTGGGCAAAAAAATCATGGTGCTCAAGGGCAGCACCCATGCCGAGCAACTGGCGCAGCTGAAACAGAAATATCCCGGTATCGAATACGAAGAATCCGACGCAGTCGAAGTCGTCGACCTACTTCGTATGGTCGACGAAGGTCAGATCGATCTCACGCTGGTCGATTCCAACGAAGTGGCGATGAACCAGGTGTACTTCACCAACATTCGCGTCGCCTTCGACCTCGGTGACGCCAGCGACCAGAGCTGGGCGATAGCGCCCGGTGAAGACAACAGCCTGCTCAACGAGGTCAACGACTACCTCGACAAGGTCAAGAAGAACGGCACCCTGCAACGCCTCAAGGACCGTTACTACGGGCATGTCGACGTACTTGGCTACATGGGCGCCACCACCTTTGCCCAACACCTGCAGCAACGCCTGCCCAAGTACGAGCAGCACTTCAAGGCCTACGCCAAGAAAGAGAAAGTCGACTGGCGCCTGCTGGCGGCCATCGGTTACCAGGAATCGCTTTGGCAACCCACAGTGACCTCCAAGACCGGCGTGCGCGGCCTGATGATGCTGACCCAGAACACCGCGCAGGCCATGGGCGTGTCCAATCGCCTGGACCCCAAGCAGAGCATCATGGGCGGCGCCAAGTACCTGGCCTATATGAAGGATCAGCTGGACGATTCGATCCAGGAGCCGGACCGCACCTGGTTTGCCCTGGCGGCGTACAACGTCGGCAGCGGTCACCTGGATGACGCGCGCAAGCTGGCGGCCAAGGAAGGACTGAACCCGGACAAATGGCTGGACGTGAAGAAGATCCTGCCGCGCCTGTCCGAGAAGAAGTGGTACAGCAAGACCCGTTACGGCTATGCCCGCGGCGGCGAGCCGGTGCATTTCGTGGCGAACATCCGTCGTTACTACGACATCCTCACCTGGGTCACGCAGCCACAGCTGGAAGGCGATCAGGTGGCCGAGGGCAAACTGCTGGTGCCGGGGATCGACAAGAGCAAACCGGCTCAAGAGCCTGCACCGCTCTAGTCCAGACAACCAAAATCAAATGTGGGAGCGGGCTTGCTCGCGAATGCGGTGCAACATTCAACATTTCTGTTGGCTGACACTGCGCTTTCGCGAGCAAGCCCGCTCCCACATGGTTTTTGCGCTGGTTTTTAAGCCTTGGCAGCAGCCGCCAGAATCAACGCCTTCATCTCCGACACCGCCGACTTGAAGCCAACGAACAGCGCATGGGCGACCAGCGCATGGCCGATGTTCAGCTCATTGATGCCCTTGATCGCTGCCACCGCCTCAACGTTGTGGTAGTGCAGGCCATGGCCGGCATTGACGATCAGGCCCTGGGCCAGGCCAAACGCCACACCATCAGCCACGCGCTTGAGCTCTTCAGCCACCTCGGTCGGCGTTTGCGCATCGGCGTAGCGACCCGTGTGCAGTTCGATCGCCGGCGCGCCTACGCGGTGCGACGCTTCGATCTGACGCTCATCGGCGTCGATGAACAGCGACACTTCGCAGCCGATCTTCGCCAGGCGTTCTACCGCTGCCTTGATCCGCGCCTCCTGCCCCGCCACGTCCAGACCACCCTCGGTGGTCAACTCCTGACGGGTCTCCGGCACCAGGCAGACATGCGCCGGGCGGATATGCTCGGCGAACGCCATCATCTCTTCAGTGACACCCATTTCGAAGTTCATGCGGGTTTGCAGCACGTCCTTGAGCAGCAGCACGTCGCGCTCCTGAATGTGCCGGCGGTCTTCGCGCAGGTGCACGGTGATGCCGTCGGCGCCCGCCTCTTCTGCATCCAGCGCGGCCTTGACCGGGTCCGGGTAACGAGTACCCCGGGCCTGACGCAAAGTGGCAACGTGGTCGATGTTCACGCCAAGAAGAATGCGGGTGCTGGTGGTCACGGAAAGCGCTCCAGAAGAAGAGAAAGTTCGGTGCACAGCATACGGGGAGACTACGGCTTGCGAAACAGCTCGCGACTGACCAGAGGCCGACCACCCAGGTGAACGGCCAGTGCCTGACGCATCAAACGCTTGGCCGCCGACAACGCACCCGGTGCGCTCCAGTCGGCTTCAGCCATGGCCAGCAGTTCGGAGCCGTTGAACAACCCGGGCTGCAGCAGAAAGACCCGTTCCAGTCCCGCATCCACCTGCAAACGGTAGAGGCCGTCTGGCGCAACGGGTTCGTCGTGGATATCGGTTATCAATGAAAAGCCGTAGCCCAGATCATCCAGCAAGCGCCATTCGAACGACCGCAGCAACGGCTCCAGCGGACGGCCTTCGGCCAGGGCCAGCAAGGTCGCGGCATAGTGATCGAACACCGCAGGAAAAGGGTCTTCGGCAGGCAACAGGCGAATCAAAAGCTCATTGAGATACAGACCGCTGAACAGCGCCTCGCCGTTGAGCCAGGACGCGATGCCGGCGCTCTCCATACGCCCGACATTCTTAAGCTCACCACGCCCGCGGAACTCAACCTCCAGCGGCACGAACGGCCGCGCCAACGTCCCGGCCTTGCCCCGCGCACTGCGCAACACCGCCCGCAGCCGCCCTTGCGGCGTCAGGAAATCCACCAGCGCACTGTTTTCGCGGTAGGCTCGGGAGTGCAGGACGTAGGCGGGTTGGGGGATGGGTTGGGACATGGAAATCGCAGATCTCAATGGGGAAGCGCAGTTTTACAAGCAACCCAAAACCAATGTGGGAGCGGGCTTGCTCGCGAAAGCGGTGTACCAGTCAACATCAATGCTGAATGTTACATCCTCTTCGCGAGCAAGCCCGCTCCCACAGGGTTTTGCTGTATATCAGAAACCGGCGTTACAGGTCGCCATAACCCAGCGAACGCAACGCGCGTTCGTCGTCGGACCAGCCACCCTTAACCTTGACCCACAGGTTGAGCATGATCTTGGAGTCGAACAGCAGCTCCATGTCCTTGCGCGCCTCGGTGCCGATGCGCTTGATGCGCTCGCCCTTGTCGCCAATGATGATTTTCTTCTGGCCATCACGCTCGACGAGGATCAACGCATGGATGTGCAGGGTTTTGCCCTGCTGCTTGAACTCTTCGATTTCGACGGTGATCTGGTACGGCAGCTCGGCGCCCATCTGGCGCATGATTTTCTCGCGCACCAGCTCAGCGGCAAGGAAGCGGCTGCTGCGGTCGGTGATCTGGTCTTCCGGGAAGAAGTGATCGTTTTCCGGCAGGTGATCGGCAATCACGCGCTCCAGCGCATCGAGGTTATGGCCGTGCTGCGCCGAAATCGGGATGATCTGCGCGTTCGGCAACTGCTCCTGCAACCAGCTCAGGTGCGGCATCAGCTCGGCCTTGTCTTCGATGCGGTCGGTCTTGTTCAACGCAACGATCAGCGGGCCGGTCACGTACTGGACGCGCTCGAGGACCATCTGGTCTTCTTCGGTCCACTTGGTGCGGTCGACCACGAAGATCACCACGTCGACGTCTTTCAACGCCGCCGAAGCGGTCTTGTTCATGTAGCGGTTCAGGGCCTTCTCGCCACCCTTGTGCATGCCCGGGGTGTCGACGTAGATCGCCTGTACAGCGCCTTCGGTCTTGATACCGAGCATGTTGTGGCGCGTGGTCTGCGGCTTGCGCGAGGTGATCGCCAGCTTCTGACCCAGGATGTGGTTCAGCAGCGTGGACTTGCCCACGTTGGGACGGCCGACGATGGCAACATAGCCACAGCGAGTTGCGTTTGTATCAGTCATTGCCATTCTCCACACCCAGGGCAATCAGTGCTGCGGCGGCCGCTACCTGTTCGGCAATACGACGGCTCACACCCTGACCTCGGCTTTTTTCGTTCAGTAAGATGATTTCGCATTCGACGAAGAACGTCCGGCAATGCGGCTCACCCTGGATATCCACCACTTCGTAACGCGGCAGTTCGCAACCACGAGACTGCAGGAACTCCTGCAGACGGGTTTTCGGATCTTTGTTGGTGTCGACCAGCGTCAGGCCTTCGAACTCACCGGCCAGCCAGGCGAGCACGCGCTCACGGGCCACTTCCATGCCGGCGTCCAGATAGATCGCGCCAATCAGCGCTTCCAGGGCATCGGCCAGAATCGACTCGCGGCGAAAACCGCCGCTTTTCAGCTCGCCCGAGCCCAGGCGCAGGTAATCGCCAAGATCGAAACCACGGGCCAGTACGGCCAGGGTCTCACCTTTGACCAGGCGT
Source organism: Pseudomonas sp. PDM31 (assembly GCF_019218965.1). Classification (NCBI taxonomy): domain Bacteria; kingdom Pseudomonadati; phylum Pseudomonadota; class Gammaproteobacteria; order Pseudomonadales; family Pseudomonadaceae; genus Pseudomonas; species Pseudomonas sp. PDM31. The sequence goes on from NZ_JAHUWS010000007.1 coordinate 316,965, forward strand.
GCGCGCAAACGCGACAGCTGGCCTTCGCGGGCCAGCGGGAAGCGATCGAACAGAGCCTCGCCGGCGACGAAGTTGAGGATGGCGTCACCGAGGAATTCCAGGCGTTCGTTGTTACGCCCGGCAAAACTGCGGTGAGTCAGGGCCAGGACCATCAGTTCCTGATCCTTGAAGGTGTAGCCGAGCTGACGCTCGAGACGGCTTAAGGAGGCGCTCACGGTTTACCCACGCTGAGTTCGTGGCTGGATTCCACCGCCATCGCCGAGGTGCGGCGCAGGCTTGGGACAATTAACGCTGTGTTCAAAAATTACGTCCTGAATATCATTGTTTTCATGCCTCTGTCGCCGAATATGCCGACTCCAGAAATGCATTCGGCGCTGTGTTCAACAGCGCCGTGTTTGATTACTTGATCAGGCCAACCCGCGAGAAGTTCGGCAGGTGACTGAGTTTTGGTTCCGGCCAGCTCATCCAGACTGCGAAGGCCTTGCCGACGATATTCTTGTCGGGAACCATGCCCAGCAGATCCTTGGGAATGCTCGGATCATCCCAAAAGCGACTGTCGTTGGAGTTGTCGCGATTGTCGCCCATCATGAAGTAGTGCCCGGCCGGCACGGTCCACGAATGGTCCGGCATGACGCGGTAGCGGGTCATTTCCTTGCGGATCAGGTGCTCGGCAACGCCGAGTTTTTCCTTGTAGAGCGCTGCGCTGCCCAGGGTACCCGGCTCGTTACCGACCAGTTGCTCGGCGATCGACTCACCGTTGACGAACAGACGCTTGTCGGCGGTATAACGAATCTGATCACCCGGCAGGCCCACCACACGCTTGATGTAGTTGACGTTCGGGTCGCTCGGGTAACGGAACACCATCACATCACCGCGCTGCGGATCACCGACATCGATGATCTTCTTGTCGACCACCGGCAAGCGGATCCCGTAGGAAAACTTGCTCACCAGAATGAAGTCGCCAACGTCCAGGGTCGGTTTCATCGAGCCGGAAGGAATCTGGAACGGTTCCACCAGGAACGAACGCAGCACCAGCACGATGAACAGCACCGGAAAGAACGACTTTCCGTATTCGACCAGCAGCGGCTCCTTGTTCAGTTTTTCGACCACCACGATATCAGGCTGGCTGACGCTGCCCTGATAGGAGGCGATGGCGGCGCGACGACGCGGCGCCAGAAAAAGCAGATCGAGCAACGCCAACAGGCCGCAGACGAACACGGCGATGACCAGCAACAGCGGGAAATTTAGTGACATAGGACCTAACTATCCAACCTGAGCACTGCAAGGAAGGCTTCCTGTGGAATTTCCACGTTGCCGACCTGCTTCATGCGTTTTTTACCGGCCTTTTGCTTTTCCAGCAGTTTCTTCTTACGACTGACGTCACCGCCGTAGCATTTGGCCAATACGTTCTTTCTGAGCGCCTTGACGGTTGTACGCGCCACAATCTGCCCGCCAATGGCGGCCTGGATTGCCACGTCGAACATCTGCCGCGGAATCAGTTCTTTCATCTTCTCGGTCAACTGGCGACCTTTGTAGTGCGCATTGTCACGGTGAACGATCAGCGCCAGGGCGTCGACCTTGTCACCGTTGATCAGCACATCCAGTTTCACCAGACTAGCCGATTGGTAACGATCAAAGTGGTAGTCCAGCGAAGCATAGCCGCGACTGGTGGACTTCAGACGATCGAAGAAGTCCAGGACCACTTCGTTCATCGGCAAGTCGTAGGTCACCTGGACCTGAGTGCCGAGGAACAGCATGTCGACCTGCACACCACGTTTTTCGATGCACAGGGTAATGACGTTGCCCAGGTGCTCTTGCGGCACAAGAATGTTGGCGCGAACGATCGGTTCACGCATGTCTTCGATCGAAGACAGGTCCGGCAGTTTCGACGGGTTATCGACGTAGATCGTCTCACCGGTCTTGAGCAGCAGCTCGAAGATTACCGTCGGTGCGGTGGTAATCAGGTCCAGGTCGTACTCGCGCTCAAGGCGCTCCTGGATGATCTCCATGTGCAGCATGCCGAGGAAGCCGCAACGGAAGCCGAAGCCCAGGGCGTCGGAGCTCTCCGGGGTGTACTGCAGCGACGAGTCGTTCAGGGTGAGCTTTTGCAGCGCTTCACGGAAGTCTTCGAAGTCGTCGGAGCTGACCGGGAACAGGCCGGCGTAGACCTGCGGCTGAATGCGTTTGAAACCTGGCAGTACGTCAACGTCCGGGGTCGAGCTCAGGGTCAGGGTATCGCCCACTGGCGCACCGTGAATGTCCTTGATGCCGGCGATGATGAAGCCCACTTCGCCAGCCTTCAGGTCAACGGTGGCGGTGTGTTTCGGGTTGAACACACCGACGCTGTCCACCAGGTGGATCTTGCCGGTGGACTTGACCAGAATCTTGTCGCCCTTCTTCACGCGGCCGTGGCGTACGCGCACCAGGGACACAACGCCCAGGTAGTTGTCGAACCAGGAGTCGATGATCAACGCTTGCAGCGGATCTTCGATGTTGCCGGTCGGCGCGGGAATGGTGGTGACCAGGCGCTCGAGCACTTCATCGACGCCCAGACCGGTCTTGGCACTGCAAGTGACCGCGTCGGTGGCATCGATGCCGATGATTTTTTCGATTTCTTCCTTCACACGGTCCGGATCGGCCTGTGGCAGGTCGATCTTGTTCAGCACCGGCATCACTTCCAGACCCTGCTCGATCGCCGTGTAGCAGTTGGCAACCGATTGTGCTTCAACACCTTGACCGGCGTCGACCACCAGCAGCGCACCTTCACAGGCCGCCAGCGAACGGCTGACTTCATAGGTGAAGTCAACGTGGCCGGGGGTGTCAATGAAGTTCAACTGGTAGTTGATACCATCGCGGGCTTTGTAATACAGAGTAACGCTGTGCGCCTTGATGGTGATCCCGCGCTCACGCTCCAGATCCATGGAGTCCAGGACCTGGGCTTCCATTTCGCGCTCGGCCAGGCCGCCGCACATCTGGATGAAGCGATCGGCCAGCGTCGACTTGCCATGGTCAATGTGGGCGATGATGGAGAAATTGCGGATATGACTCAAATCACTCACGGATCAACACTCAAAAAGGCTGCAGGCATAGCCCGCCGAAAAATAGCCGCGAATTGTACCTGATCCACGGTGCCAGCGTCACGTTCACAGGTCAGACGGCACATACAAAAACGCCCCGGCCTTGCGGCAGGGGCGTTTTTTATCGACAACGAGGGCGCAAAAGCCCCGGATCAACCGGCGCGACGCAACATCCAGAGCCCGGCCAAGGCACAGATACCGGCCGGAACCAGCACCGCCAGCAATGGCGGGAAACCGAACACCAGGCTCGAAGGGCCCAGCAAATCCTGGACGATACGGAAGGTGAAGCCCACCAGGACACCGGTGAACACCCGCTGGCCGAGGGTCACCGAGCGCAGCGGGCCGAAGATGAAGGAGATCGCCATCAACACCAGGGCGGCAGTGACCAATGGCTGCAACACCTTGACCCAAAATGCCAGCCAGTAACGGCCATTGTTCAGCCCCTGGTCTGCCAGATAGTGGATGTAACCCCAGAGACCGCTGATCGACAACGACTCTGGCGCCATGACCACGGTGCTCAACAGCTGCGGGCTAAGTGCAACATCCCAGCGCTCGACAGGCGCAGCCACCACTTCCGTACGCTTTTCGTGGAACAGCGTGGTGGTGACATCCGTCAACTGCCAGTGATCGGTGTCGAATTCCGCGCGCTTGGCGAAGCTCGCCGACAACATGTGCCGTTCGTTATCGAAGCGATAGCGGGTGACGCCGTACAGGATACCGTTGGGTTGCACCGAGTTGACGTGAATGAACTCGTCACCCTGGCGGTGCCACAAGCCATGCCTGGCGCTTTGTGCGTCGCCACTGCCCTGGGCCAGCGAGCGATTGGCCTGCGCCACGGTTTCGGTGGCCGGCGCGACATATTCACCGACCAACACACCGACCAGCATCAACACCAGCATGGGCTTCATGACCGCCCAGACGATTCGCCCGATCGACACGCCGGCGGCACGCATGATGGTCAATTCACTGTTGCTGGCCAGACTGCCGAGGCCGATCAGGCAACCGATCAAGGCCGCCATTGGCAGCATGTCGTACAGACGACGCGGTGCGGTCAGCATTACGTAACTCAGGACATCGACCAAGGTGTAGGAATCGCTGACTTCGCTCATCTCGTCAATGAAGGCAAACAATGTCGCCAGGCCGAGGATGATCCCCAGTACCGCCAGGATCGCCATGAACACGCTGCTACCGATGTAGCGATCGAGCTTAACCACGGGCCACCTCCCGCGCGCTGCGACGACTCGCCAGCTTCAGGCACAGGGTTTCCCAGTAGAGCAGGCCCAGGCCAATGGCCAGGAATATCCCGTGCACCCACCACAACCCCACCGAAGTCGGGATCTTGCCCTTTTCCAGGGCGCCGCGAGCGGCAATCAGGATAGACAGGTAAGCCATATAAAGAAGAATCGCCGGCAGCAACTTGAGGAATCGGCCCTGACGCGGGTTGACCCGCGACAGAGGCACCGCCATCAAGGTCACGATGAAGACCAGCAATGGCAGAGACAGACGCCATTGCAGTTCAGTGTGGGAACGAATGTCATCGCTGCCAATCAGCGAACTGGTGGGCATCGCGTCACGATCGGTGACTTCGTCGCTCACATCCGGTTTTGGCAGCAGGACACCGTACTCCTCGTACTTGATCGCCCGGTAGTCGGCCTGCCCGGGATTACCGTCATAACGGTAACCGTTGTCGAGGATCAGGTAGCGATTGCCGTCAGGGCGGATTTCCTGACGGCCCTTTTCAGCCACCAGTACGGAAATGCCCCGGTCTTTCTTGTCGGAACTGATGTTTTTCTGCGAGATGAACACACTGCCCAGGTTGATGCGATCATCCGACAAGGTCTCGGTGTAGGTCACCCGGGTGCCGTCACGCAGGGACTGGAAGCGGCCCGGCTCCAGGGTATCGAACTCGGTCAGGGCGTCCTGTTTGTTGAGCAGCAACTGGAATTGATTGGCCCCCTGCGGCGCCAGGCTCAGGCTCAACCATGCCACCACCAGTGCAACCAGCGTGGCTGGAAACAGGGTCATGCAAAACAGGCGTTGCTGGCTCATGCCCGTGGCCGACAATACCGTCATTTCGCTTTCGAGATACAACCGGCCATAAGACAGCAGGATCCCGAGAAACAGCCCCAGAGGCAGGATCAGCTGAAGGAAACCGGGCAGACGAAACCCCATGATCAGGAACAATGAGCCCGGATCCAGCAGGCCCGCAGCGGCCTGGGCGAGGTATTTGATGAAGCGACCACTCATGATGATGACCAGCAGCACGGCGCTGACGGCGCTCAAGGTCAACAGGACTTCGCGGGATAAATAACGGAAGACAATCAAACCAGACACTCCAGGGTTGTCAGGCTAAGGCGGCCAAACAAGCAAACGTATCAGACAGCCCACAAGACAGAGCCGCCGAAAAAGATTGCGCATTATCCTGTGATTGAGCGCGCCTGTCACTGCGCAATGCACTGGTGCGGGCGCAGGCGCGAGCTTGCTCAAGATGTCGCCAACGATAATGTGTAGAACCTGAAACCCCGCGGCGGTCTCGGGTTCTTCGCGAGCAGGCTCGCTCCTACAATAGTACAACCGAGGGTTGTCAGGCGCCGGTAGCGAGGTTCAAACTGCGGCCTTTGTCGCCGACAGTCATTGGCGCCTTTCTATTTTATGAGCAAGCGACGCACACCCAGTGCCGGGCGCTTGCGCATTCACCAACAATGCAGGGACCCGGACATGGAACTGGTTGTAAAAAGCGTCAACCCGGAAACATTGAAAACCGCCACCCTGGTAGTGGCCGTCAGCGAAGGCCGCAAGCTCGGTGCCGTTGCCCGGCAAATCGACGAACTGAGCGGCGGCGCAATCAGCGCCGTGCTCAAGCGTGGCGACCTGGCCGGCAAAGTCGGCCAGAGCCTGTTGCTGCACAGTCTGCCGAACCTCAAGGCCGAGCGCGTGTTGCTGGTGGGCGTGGGCAAGGACGATGAACTGGGTGACCGCCCCTTCCGCAAAATCATCGCCGGCATCCTCAACACCCTCAAGGGCCTGGGCGGCAGCGATGCGGTGCTGGCACTGGATGAAGTCGTGGTCAAAGGCCGCGACAGCTATGGCAAGACTCGCCTGCTGGCGGAAACCCTGGTAGACGGCGAGTACAGCTTCGACCAGTTCAAGAGCCAGAAAGCCGAACCGCGCGCCCTGAAGAAAATCACCCTGGTGACCATCAAGGCCGCTCAGGCCGAAGTGCAGCGCGCCGTGAATCATGGCACCGCGATCGCCAACGGCATGGCCTTCACCCGCAACCTGGGCAACCTGCCGCCGAACATCTGCCACCCGACCTTCCTCGGCGAGCAAGCCAAGAGCCTGGGCAAAGAGTTCAAGGAACTGAAAGTCGAAGTACTCGACGAGAAGAAGATCAAGGACCTGGGCATGGGTTCCTTCTACGCCGTGGGCCAGGGCAGTGCCCAGCCACCGCGCCTGATCGTCATGCAATACAACGGCGGCAAGAAATCCGAGAAGCCATACGCACTGGTCGGCAAAGGCATCACTTTCGACACCGGCGGCATCAGCCTGAAACCCGGCGCCGGCATGGATGAAATGAAGTACGACATGGGCGGCGCCGCCAGCGTGTTCGGTACCCTGCGTGCCGTGCTCGAACTGAAGCTGCCGATCAACCTGGTGTGCATCCTGGCTTGCGCCGAGAACATGCCGAGCGGCAACGCTTCGCGTCCGGGCGACATCGTCACCACCATGAGCGGCCAGACCGTGGAAATCCTCAACACCGACGCCGAAGGCCGCCTGGTGCTGTGCGACGCCCTGACCTACTCCGAGCGCTTCAAGCCACAAGCGGTGATCGACATCGCCACCCTGACCGGCGCCTGCATCGTCGCCCTGGGTTCCCACACGTCGGGCCTGCTGGGCAATAACGACGAACTGATCGGCCAACTGCTCAGCGCCGGCAAGGCTGCCGACGACCGCGCCTGGCAACTTCCGCTGTTCGATGAGTACCAAGAGCAACTGGACAGCCCGTTCGCCGACATCGCCAACATCGGCGGCCCGAAAGCCGGCACCATCACGGCCGCCTGCTTCCTGTCGCGCTTCACCAAGAACCTGAACTGGGCGCACCTGGACATCGCCGGCACCGCCTGGACCAGTGGCGGCAAGGACAAGGGCGCCACTGGCCGTCCGGTTCCGTTGCTGACCCAGTACCTGCTGGACCGCGCCAAAGCCTGAAACCAATGACCCTGGACGGCGTTGCGTTCGAGCAACGCCGCCCAGGGCTCAGGAACCGCAATGACCAAAGTCGACTTCTATATCCTGCCCAGCGCCGATCCTTCGGCGCGGCTCGATTTCGCCTGCAAGCTCACCGAAAAAGCCTGGCGCATGGGCCACCGTATCTACCTGCATTGCAGCGACGCGACCCAGCGTGATGATCTCGACGCACGTCTGTGGGCGTTCAAGGGCGAAAGCTTCGTGCCCCATGGTCCCGTCGAAAGCGAACCAGACGGCTTGATCAGCCTGGGCTTTGGCGACGACTGCGGTCAGCACCAGGACCTGCTGGTCAACCTCGACCTGAAAGTCCCGGCCTTCGCCCAGCGTTTCGCCCGCGTGGCGGAAGTGGTGGTGGAAGATCCGGCGATTCGCCAGGCCGCGCGGGAGAGTTTCCGTTTCTACCGCGAACAGGGCTATCCTCTGCAAGATCACCGTCTACAGCGACTCTGAGCATTCCGATGGACACTCCAAAACCGCTGCAACAGTCTGCGCACCTGCTGGACGACCTCGAGTCGATCCGCCAGTTGCTCGGCGATGACAACCTGCAACCGCCCCTGCTGACCGACACGGTCGAGGACAGCGACCAGGAACAGATTCCCATGTTGTTCGATGCGGTCACCGAACCGCCGCAACCGGTCGTACCGACAGCCCCGGCACCAGAGGCCGCACCGGCACCTGCGCCAAGTGCCAGCCAGAATCCCGATGCCCTGCTGCATCTGGACAGCGAACTGCGCGCGGCCGCGCAATTGATCATGCAAGACGTGATCGACGATTTCGCCCCGCACATAGAAACCGAGATCAAACGCCGCCTCAATGCGCGGCTGGAGCGGTTGTTGAGTCAGTACAACGACTGACAGAACGCAACTACTGTAGTGAGGGACTTACTGTGGCGAGGGGGCTTGCCCCCGCTCGGCTGCGAAGCAGTCGCAAACTCAGGCACCCTGATCTGACTGAAACAAAACCGGGGCGGTGCCGCGGTCCGACAAGCCCCCTCGCCACAGCAAGCCCCCTACCCACAAATAGTATTCAGGTGCTCAAGTAGCGCCCAATCAAGGCAATCCCGCTGGCCAGCACCAGCCAGGTCACCAGGCGCACGAACGCCTCGCGCGACAGCTTCATGGTCAGCCGTCGGCCGATCCACAGCCCCAGCGCCATGGCCGGCAGCAGACACAACGCCAGCGCCAGCAACGGCAAATCGGCATACACACCCGCTATCACGAACAGGCTCAACCGCACCACGGTGCTGCAACTGATCAATGCACTCTGGGTCGCCCGCGCCGCCTCTTTGGACAAACGACTGTTCAGATAGATCGCATACAAAAAACCGCCACTGCCGAACAACGCACCAAACATCCCGCCTACCGTACCCATCGGCACTGCCCATGCTGCGGACAATTGCGTCGGCCGGGTTTTGACACCCAGGCTGTAGATCGCATAGGCGCTGATAAACAGCCCCATCAACAGCAGCAACAGATCCGACTTGAGATTCAGCAGGAAAATCACCCCCAGAGTGCAGCCCACTGCCATGCACGGCAGCAAACGCAGCAACTCCGGCCTGGCCACATCACGCCGCGAAGGCAGCAGATTGCCGAAAGCCGCGACGAAATCCAGCAACACCAGCAGCGGTACGATCTTCGACAGCGGCATAAACAGAAGCAGAATCGGCCCGGCCACCAGCGCGGTGCCGAAACCGGCGATGCCAAATACGATGTAAGCCAGGGCGATGCCCGCCCCGATGATCAGCCAGTCCATGGCGCCGAACGGCCATTGCCCCAGCAACGTCAATACGCTCATTGCAGCGTTCCTCTATTTAAGTTCGCTGACTTTAGCCATCGCCGAGCGTTGCGACTAATATCATCAAAGCCACCCACCAATCTCAAAAAGGCATGTCTTGTGCTTTCAATCCGGCAACTGCGTTACTTCGTAGAAATCGCTGAGTGCGGCAGTTTTGGGGCCGCAGCCGAGCGTCTGTTCATCGCCCAGTCGGCGCTGAGTCGACAAATCAAGGACATGGAAGCGCACCTGCAAACCCCGCTCTTTGAACGTACTGCACGCAGGCCCCAGCTCACACCTGCGGGGGAAGCTTTTTTACCCCGAGCCAAAAATCTGTTGAGCGAACTGATCAAGGCCAGCGAAATGGCCACCAAGATCGGTAGTGGCCAAACCGGTACCTTACGCCTGAGTCATTCCAGCACGGTGCCCATGAGCGGCCGACTGTTACGCAGTGTCAGCGATTATCTTGAACATCATCCCGGTGTATCCATGGACATCGCTCAGTTGTCTTCCGAAGCGCAGCTGCAAGAATTGGCAGACGGTCGACTGGATATCGGTCTATTGCGTTTACCAGTGCTCCGCCAGTGCGAAGAAATACAGATTGAGCGGCTTTACGAGGAGCCTTTGCTGGTGGCAGTTCCGCCCGATCACTGGTTGGCCGGGGACATCCCCGGGCAGCCAATCAACCTGGGACAGTTGCGTGACGAAGCGTTTATTTCCATCCCTCACCCCCAACGAGGAGGGCTTAGCTACCTGTCTGCCCAGTTGTGCATGCGCCAGGGTTTCTTTCCCAAAGCAGCTCGGGTGATGTCGCGTAAAACAACGCAACTGCAGTTAATCCAGGCGGGATTTGGTATCGCCCTTTTGCCGGAATCAATGCAGGACATTGCGCCACCCGATGTGCATTTCCTGCCACTGGCAGACCCCGACAGCCATAGCAGCGTCGCCTTGGCATACCGCAAACACCCAACGACGCTGGTTCAACAGTTCATCGATCATTTGGTCATATAGGGATCGTGCATTCACTTGGAAAATGCCTTTAAACTGCGCCCCATGATTAAAGATCCCTTTGCAAGACTCGGCCTCGACCGCGAGGTCCTCACCGTCAGCCAGCTCAACGGCCGCGCGCGGGTGCTGCTCGAAGACGTGTTCAGCAATATCTGGGTCGAAGGTGAAATCTCCAACCTCGCCCGCCCGGCGTCCGGCCATGTCTACTTCACCCTCAAGGACAGCGGCGCCCAGGTGCGTTGCGCGCTGTTCCGGCAGAACGCGGCACGGGTTCGCCAGGCGTTGAAAGACGGCCTGGCGGTCAAGGTGCGCGGCAAGGTCTCGTTGTTCGAGGGCCGCGGCGATTATCAACTGATCCTCGATACCATGGAGCCAGCCGGCGACGGCGCGTTGCGCCTGGCCTTCGAGGCGCTGAAGGAAAAGCTCAGCGCCGAAGGTTTGTTCAGTGCCGAGCGCAAGGTGCCGCTGCCGGCACATCCGCAACGCATCGGCATCATCAGCTCGCCCACCGGCGCCGTGATCCGCGACATCATCAGCGTGTTCCGCCGCCGCGCACCGCAGGTGCAGTTGACGCTGATTCCCACTGCCGTACAGGGGCGCGAAGCCACCGCACAGATTGTCCGCGCACTGAAGCTGGCCGACGCCCGTGGCTTTGACGCACTGATCCTGGCCCGGGGCGGCGGCTCCCTGGAAGACCTCTGGTGCTTCAACGAGGAAGCCGTGGCCCGTGCCGTGGATGCCTGCGTGACTCCGATCGTCAGCGCCGTCGGCCATGAAACCGATGTTTCAATCAGTGACTTCGTAGCCGACGTACGCGCGCCAACGCCCTCCGCCGCCGCCGAACTGCTGGCTCCGGACTCCAGCGATCTGGTACGCCGGGTCGAAAGCTTGCACCGGCGCCTGGTAATGCGCATGCGCGATCGCCTGATGCGCGATCGCCTGCGCCTGGAAGGTATCTCGCGCCGATTGCGTCATCCGGGCGAACGCCTGCGCCAGCAAGCACAACGCCTGGACGATCTGGACATGCGTATGCGGCGCGCCTTCGAGCGCAGTCTCAACACCCGTCGCGAGCGGCTGATCCGTCTCGAAACCCGCCTGGCCGGGCAACATCCCGGGCGTCAACTGGCGATGCTGCGTCAACGCCTCGACAGCCTTGCCGAACGCCTGCCCCGCGCTATCCGCGAGGGCTTGAAAAGCCGCCGCCTGCAACTGCAAAGCCAGATGCAGACGTTGCACGTGGTCAGCCCTCTGGCGACCCTCGGCCGTGGCTACAGCATTTTGCTCGACGAGCGCGGCAACGTAATCCGCAACGCCGGCCAAACTCATACCGGCCAACGCCTTAAGGCCAAGCTGGGTGAAGGCGAACTGCAGGTGCGGGTCGAAGACAATCACCTGACGCCCGTCACCCTCTCTTTACTGGACTGATCCATGCCGCGTTTTTTTGCTTCGTTGCTACTGCTGTGCCTGACCTTTAACGCCCATGCCGACAGCTACATCACCCGCCTGTTGAACAAGCCGGTGCCGGGGGGCGTGGCCGTCGTGGACCTGGGCGCGTCCATGCAAGCGCCGAAAGCCAGCTACCAGGGCAAACCGGTGCTGGTGGTCAAGGAACAGAACAACTGGCTGGCGATTGTCGGCGTACCGCTGACGGTCAAGCTGGGTGCCCAGTCCATCAGCAGCGGCGGTCGCAACCTGAGTTTCACGGTCGGAGCCAAGAAATACCCGGAACAGCGCATCACCCTGAAAAACACCCAGCAGGTCAATCCGGACCCGGAGAACCTCAAGCGCATCGAGCGCGAATTGGCGGAGCAGGTTGCCGCTTATCGCACCTTCAGCCCGAACACTCCGAGCAACCTGTTACTCGACAAACCGGTCAACGGCCCGCTGTCGAGCAAATTCGGCGTGCGCCGTTTCTTCAACGGTGAAGAACGCAACCCCCACTCCGGCCTGGATTTCGCCGTGGGCGCTGGCACACCGATCAAGACCCCGGCCGCCGGCAAGGTGATTCTCATAGGCAATTACTTCTTCAATGGCAATACGGTATTTGTCGACCACGGCCAGGGCTTTATCAGCATGTTCTGCCACATGTCGAAAATTGACGTGAAGGTCGGCCAGCAACTGGCCCGTGGCGGCGTGGTGGGGAAAGTCGGTGCGACCGGCCGGGCAACCGGGCCGCATATGCATTGGAATATCAGCCTGAATGATGCGCGGGTGGATCCGGCGATTTTTATCGGAGCGTTCCAGCCTTAAATCTCTAGTGAGACTGATGGCCTGATCGCGGGCAAGCCCGCTCCCACAGGGACTGGAGGCGTACATAAATTCCATGAACACCATCGCCCACTGTGGGAGCGGGCTTGCCCGCGAAGACGGCAGTCGAATCACCCGATAAATCCAAGGTTCCCTCAGCCTCGCCGACCTGAACCCCATTTTTCTTAATTGCGCACCAATCAAACCAAGCGCAAACAACACAACAATCGAATAAAATTGAAGCAATAAAATCGCGAGAAACACTCGCCCACGAGAATTCCTCTCAATTTTTTTCGACTGCTTGCCATCCTCAACCACGGCGGTTAGGGTTGAAGGCATGAAAACCTCTCACACCCTCATTCAGCTTCGTCAGCACCGCAGCCTGTGCCTTGTCAGCGCACGACTACCGGGCTGAATCGCAGTGCCTCGTCCCAAGCGTTATTCCAAGAACATTTGATCCACCGGCAGGCCGCCTTTTTTCGGCCCACACAATAAGGATTACCCGATGAGCATGCTCAAAGACCCGTCTTCGAAATACCGCGCGTTCCCGACCATCGATATCCCGGACCGCACCTGGCCATCGAAAACCATCACTGCCGCGCCAATCTGGTGCAGTTCCGACCTGCGCGATGGCAACCAGTCGCTGATCGAGCCGATGGACGCGGTCAAGAAGCTGCGCTTCTGGAAAACCCTGGTGCAAGTCGGCGTGAAGGAAATCGAAGCTTCGTTCCCGGCCGCCTCGCAAACCGACTTCGACTTCGTGCGTACCCTGATCGAAGGCAACCACATCCCGGACGACACCACCATCCAGGTGCTGACCCAGGGCCGTGAAGACCTGATCGCGCGTACCTTCGAATCCCTGCGTGGCGCGAAGAAAGCCATCGTTCACCTGTACAACGCGACCTCCCCTTCCTTCCGCCGCATTGTCTTCAACCAGGACAAGGACGGAATCAAGGAAATCGCGGTCAGCGCGGCCAAGCTGTTCGTCAAATACGCCGCCCAGCAGCCGGAAACCCAGTGGACCTTCGAATACTCGCCAGAGACTTTCAGTGCCACCGAGCTTGAGTTCGCCAAGGAAGTCTGCGACGCGGTGATCGAAGTCTGGAACCCGACGCCCGAGCACAAGATGATCCTCAACCTGCCGGCCACCGTCGAATGCGCGACCCCGAACATTTATGCCGACCAGATCGAGTGGTTCGGCCGTCACATCAACCGTCGTGACAGCGTGATCATCAGCCTGCACACCCACAACGACCGTGGCACCGGCGTAGCCGCCACCGAGTTGGGCCTGATGGCCGGCGCTGACCGTGTCGAAGGCTGCCTGTTCGGTAATGGCGAGCGTACCGGCAACGTTGACCTGGTAACCGTGGCGTTGAACCTCTACACCCAGGGCGTTCATCCTGAACTGGACTTCTCCGATATCGACGGCGTGCGCAAAGTCGTCGAAGAGTGCAACCAGATCCAGGTGCACCCGCGTCACCCGTACGTTGGCGACCTGGTCCATACCGCGTTCTCCGGCTCGCACCAGGATGCAATCCGCAAGGGCTTCGCCCAGCAGAAACCGGATGCACTGTGGGAAGTGCCGTACCTGCCGATCGACCCGGCCGACATTGGCCGCAGCTACGAGGCGGTGATCCGCGTCAACAGTCAGTCGGGCAAGGGCGGCATCGCTTATCTGCTGGAACAGGAATACGGCATCAACTTGCCGCGCCGCATGCAGATCGAGTTCAGCCAGGTCGTGCAGCGTGAAACCGATCGCCTGGGCCTTGAGATGACCGCCCAGCAGATCCACGCACTGCTGCACAGCGAATACTTGCAGGCAAACACCCCGTACGCGCTGGTCAGCCACCGTCTGCAGGAAGAAAACGGCAACAGTGCCGTCGAAGTCGAAGTCGCCGGCAAAGGCCAGGGCGAGACCAACCTGCACTGGCGCGGCAAGGGCAACGGCGCCCTGGAAGCCCTGGTGGCCGGCCTGCCGATCCCGGTGGAAATCATGGACTACAACGAGCACGCGATCGGTGCCGGGACCAATGCCAAGGCTGCGGCCTACATTGAACTGCGGGTGAACGGTGAACGCGCGGTCCACGGCGTGGGTATCGATGAAAACATCACCACCGCCAGCTTCAAGGCTCTGTTCAGCGCGCTGAATCGCTCGCTGAGCCAGCCGGAAGCTAAAGCGGCGTAAGCCATCGCTGAAACACAAAAGGCCCCGGGATGTGAATCTCGGGGCCTTTTTGTTTGTCTGGGATTTTTGTGTTGCCTGTTCTGGCCTCTTCGCGAGCAAGCCCGCTCCCACAGTGGGTTTTTGGTGTACACAAAATCTGTGCTCACACCGACCAAGTGTGGGAGCGGGCTTGCTCGCGAAGACGAACGGTCAGGCAGTGAAAATATCAGGTGAACTCGAAGGTATCGGCATCCAGGTTCGCCGGAAACCGCGTGCGATACGCCGCCAACTCCGCCGCATTCAGCACCACAGTGAACACCCCGTCCGCCTCACCGGCACCGAGCAACGTCTCACCCTGGAAATCCAGGACCTGACTGTCGCCGGTATAGGCAAAGCCCTTGCCATCAGTCCCTATGCGATTAACCGCCGCTACATAACACAGGTTCTCGATCGCCCGTGCCGGCAACAGGCGGTTCCAGTGCTGGCGTCGTGCGCCCGGCCAGTTCGCGGTGTACAGCAACAGGTCGGTGTCCTGGGCATCGCGACTCCACACCGGGAAGCGCAGGTCGTAGCAGATCAGCGGGCGTACACGCCAGCCCTTGAGCTCGAACTGCACCTGACGCTCGCCGGGGGTGTAATGGTTATGCTCGCCGGCCATGCGAAACAGATGGCGTTTGTCGTAATGCAGCACCTCGCCGTCCGGGCGCGCCCACAACAGGCGATTGCGATGACTGCCGTCGGCGGCCTGAATGATGACACTGCCGGTGATCACCGCATCGAGCCTTAGCGCCTGGGCCCGCAGCCATTTGCTGGTGGGGCCGTTTTCCGCCTCGGCGAGGGTCTCGGATTCCATGGAGAAACCGGTGGTGAACATCTCTGGCAGGATGATCAAGTCCGCGCCACGAGCTTCATCCAGCAGGGGCTCGAAATGCTCCAGGTTGGCCTGGCGGTCGTGCCAGGCCAGGGAAGTCTGGATCAACGCGACCGTCAGGTTGGGTAACGCACTCAGATCACGCATAGTTTTTCCGCCGCTTCTCGCAGCGTCTCCTCGCGCTTGGCGAAGCACAACCGCACCAGGCGCTGGCCTTCGGGCGGGGTCTGGTAGAACACCGAGATCGGAATGCTCGCCACCCCGTGTTCGCGGGTCATCCACAGCGCCATCTCGACATCATTGAGGTCCGGACGGATCTGCGAGTAATCGACCAGTTGGAAGTAGGTGCCGGTCACACGGGTGAATTTGAAGCGCGACGGCGCCAGCAGATCGCAGAAAAGATCGCGTTTGGCCTGATAGAAGTCCGGCAACTCTTCCACATGCTGTGGCTGCTCGGCCATGAAATCGGCCAGGGCGTATTGCAGCGGGGTCACGCCGCAGAAGCTGACGTACTGATGCACCTTGCGCAGCTCCGCCGTCAGCGCCGGTGGGGCGACGACGTAGCCGGTTTTCCAGCCGGTGACGTGATAGGTCTTGCCGAAGGAACTGACAACGAAAGCACGCTGATACAGCTCTTGGTGATTCAGCACGCTGACGTGAGGTACACCGTCGAATACCAGGTGCTCGTAGACTTCGTCGCTGAGGATATAGATGTCGCGATCACGAATCAGATCCGCCAATTGATCCAGCTCGGCACGGCTGATCAGCGCGCCGCTCGGGTTGTGCGGCGAGTTGAGAACAATCATCCGCGTGCGCGGGGTAATCGCATCAGCGAGTTTCTGGAAGTCGATGGAAAAATCATCGAGCCCGAGTTGCACATGCACGCAACGCCCGCCTGCCAGTTCAGTCGCCGGTTCGTAACTGTCGTAGCAAGGGTCGAACACGATCACTTCGTCGCCGCTGTGGATAACCGCCTGGATCGCACAGAAGATCGCCTGGGTAGCGCCGGGGGTTATCGTCACGTCGTTGTCGGCATCGACATTGACGCCATAGCTGCGCGCGATCTTCGCCGCCACTTGCTGACGCAACGCCGGCAATCCGGTCATTGGCGAATACTGGTTATGGCCGCTGGCAATGTGCCGCCCGACCGCATCGCACAGGGCCTGCGGAGCGTCGAAATCGGGGAAACCCTGGGACAGATTGAGCGCGCCGGTTTGTGCCGCGAGCTGAGACATCTGAGTGAAGATGGTGATGCCGACATTCGGCAGCTTACTGGTGATCATCGGTGGTTCCCTGCTCTACACCCGGCTCTACGGCGGCGCGGGGGAGTTCGAGGATAGCCCATCCGGCGCCCATAAAAAAAGGGCGCCAACCGGCGCCCTCCTTCTGATGATAAACACATAACCTTGTGGCGAGGGGGCTTGCCCCCGTTGGGTGGCGTAGCCGCCCTAAACCATCCACGCAGTCTGTCAAAAAACCGCAGTGCAGGTTTTACGACTGCTTCGCAGCCGAACGGGGCGATGCGGCGGTCCGACAAGCCCCATCACCACAATACCCCCGCACAACAAAAATGGAGTGTGGGTCTTGAATCAGCACCTTGTGGCGAGGGGGCTTGCCCCCGTTGGGTGGCGTAGCCGCCCTGAGACCATCCACGCGGTCTGTCAAAAAACCGCATTGCAGGTTTTACGACTGCTTCGCAGCCGAACGGGGCGATGCGGCGGTCCGACAAGCCACCTCGCCACAATAACCCCGCACAACAAAAATGGAGTGCGGGTCTTGAATCAGCACCTTGTGGCGAGGGGGCTTGCCCCCGTTGGGTGGCGTAGCCGCCCTGAGACCATCCACGCGGTCTGTCAAAAAACCGCATTGCAGGTTTTACGACTGCTTCGCAGCCGAACGGGGCGATGCGGCGGTCCGACAAGCCACCTCGCCACAATAACCCCGCACAACAAAAATGGAGTGCGGGTCTTGAATCAGCGCTTGTCGCGGCGCTTCTTGTCGGCCTTCTTGTGGTGCGACATCAAGCGACGCTTCTTGTTGACCTGGCGGTCGGTCAGCGAGTTCTTGTTGCCTTCGTACGGGTTTTCGCCGCCCTTGAACTCGATGCGGATCGGTGTACCGACCAGCTTCAACACACGACGGTAAGTGTTTTCCAGGTAACGCACGTAAGACTTCGGCACCTTCTCAATCTGGTTACCGTGAATCACGATGATCGGCGGGTTCGCGCCACCCAGGTGGGCATAACGCAGCTTGATCCGGCGATTGTTGACCATCGGTGGCGCGTGCTCACCGACCGCGTCTTCCAGAATCTGGGTCAGGCGGTTGGTCGGCCAGCGGGTGACCGCAGACTTGAACGAGTTCTGCACCGACGCGTAGAGGTTACCCACGCCAGTGCCGTGCAGGGCCGAGATGAAGTGGATGTCGGCGTAGTCAACGAAGAACAGACGACGCTGCAGCTCGACCTTGACGAAGTCGCGCTCGCTCGGCGTCATGCCGTCCCACTTGTTGATCGCGATAACCAGCGCACGACCCGACTCAATGGCAAAGCCCAACAGGTTGAGGTCGTGATCCACCACGCCTTCGCGGGCGTCCATCACGAAGATCACCACGTTGGCGTCTTTGATCGCCTGCAGGGTTTTGACCACGGAGAATTTTTCGACTTCTTCGTGGATCTTGCCGCGCTTGCGCACACCGGCGGTGTCGATCAGCGTGTACTTCTCTTCGTTACGCTCGAACGGGATGTAGATACTGTCGCGGGTGGTGCCCGGCTGGTCGTACACGATAACCCGGTCTTCACCGAGCATACGGTTGACCAGGGTCGACTTGCCGACGTTCGGACGGCCAATGATCGCGATCTTGATCCCGTCTTTTTCGCTCGGGCCAGGAATGCGCTTGGCTTCCTCGCCTTCGGCAACGATCTCTTCCTCGCCTTCTTCCGGCTCTTCTTCGTCTTTCGGGAAGTCGCTCAGGGCGATTTCCAGCATCTGGGTGATGCCACGACCGTGAGCACCTGCGATCGGAATCGCGTGGCCCATGCCCAACGGAGCGAATTCGGCGCGGGCCATTTCAGGGTCGATGTTGTCGACCTTGTTGGCAACCACGTAGGAACGCTTGTTACGTTTGCGCAAATGCTCGGCGATCATCTGGTCGGCGGCGGTAAAACCGGCCTTGGCATCTACCAGGAACAGCACAACATCCGCTTCTTCAATGGCCAGCAGTGACTGCTCGGCCATTTTTTCGTCCATACCGTGCTCGTCACCGGAGATACCACCGGTGTCGACCAGAATGTAGGAACGCCCTTGCCATTTGGCCTCACCGTATTGGCGATCACGGGTCAGACCGGACAGGTCGCCGACGATGGCGTCGCGAGTCCTGGTCAGGCGGTTGAACAAGGTGGACTTGCCGACGTTCGGTCGGCCCACCAGGGCGATTACGGGAACCATGCGGCTCTCCACTTCGTTATTTCAGAAAATACAAAAGCCGCTGCTAGGCAGCGGCTGGTGCTCGGGCAGCAATCTGTAGGAGCGAGCATGCTCGCGAGAAACGCCATGGCACCGCGATTAATCAGACTGCCAGCGTTATCGTTGACGTCCATCGCGAGCCTGCTCGCTCCTACAGAAAAGCCGCTGCCTGGGGTTAAACCCCAAGCATAGTCGTTACTTGATGGTCAGGGCTTCCAGTTTGCCGCTGTTGCCATACACATAAATCGTGTCACCCACCACCAGCGGACGGGCACGCAGGCCGTCGCTGTCGATGCGCTCGCGGCCGACGAATCGACCGTCCACCTGACTCAGCAGGTGCAGGTAACCTTCCAGGTCACCGACTGCCACGTAGCTGGAAAACACTTCCGGAGCCGACAGTTGACGGCGAGCCAGCGAGTCGTTGCTCCACAAGGCTGTGGTGGAACGCTCGTCGACGCCTTCAACGGTGCCCGAAGACAGGCTCACATAGACGGTGCCCAACCCTTGGGCGACACCGGCATAGCTGGAAGCATCACGCTGCCAGAGCTGGCGACCGCTTTCCAGGTCCAGTGCCGCAACGCGACCCTGGTAGCTGGCAACGTACAAGGTACCGCCGGACAGCAGCAAGCCGCCGTCGATATCGACCACACGCTCCAGCTCCGAACGACCTTGCGGGATCGCAACACGCTGTTCCCACACCGGCACGCCGTTGGAGATATCCAAAGCAACCACTTTACCGGTCGACAGGCCAGCCACCGCGAGGCGGTTGGTCACGATCGGCGCACTGGTGCCACGCAGGGTCAGTACCGCTGGAGTGCTGTCATAGATCCAGCGACGATCACCGGTGGACGCATCCAGGCCGATCAGACGGTCGTCCTGGGTCTGAACCACGACCACGTCACCGTTGTTGGCCGGCGGTGCGAGTACTTCGCTGGACACGCGAGCGCGCCATTTCTCTTCACCGTTGATGGCGTCCAGGGCAACGATTTCGCCCTGCAGCGTACCGATCATGACCAGACCGTAACCCACGCCAACGGCGCCGGACACAGGCAGTTCGAGATCTTTCTTCCACTTGACGTCGCCATTGCTGCGATCCATCGCCATCACCACACCGGTGACGTCGGCGGCATAGATGGTTTCGCCATCGATTGCCGGCACCAGCATGTTGTAGGTTTCGCCCTGACCGTCACCGATCGAACGACTCCACTGCTTGTGCAGAACCACTTCTTCCTTGAAGTCAGTCAACTCGGCCGGAGGCAGTTCTTTTTTGCTGTTGCTGCTGCAACCCGCGGCCAAAATGGCCAGGGCCAGCAGTGCTGCATGTTTCCAACGGATCACGTCACGCATCCCCTTTGGCCAGATCGTCCAGCTTGATTTGCAGGCCACCGACCGCCGCTTCATCCGACAGTGCCGCCTTGGCTTTTTGATACGCCGCGTTCGCTTCCTCAGTACGACCCAACTGCACCAGCAGATCGCCCTTGAGTTCTTCACGAGTGGCCAGGAATGCCTTGTCGGCATCGCCTTCGAGCAGCTTCAGGGCTTCATCGGCCTTGTTCTGGGCACCCAGCACCTGGGCCAGACGCTGACGGGCAATTTCGCCCAGCGCCGGGTTGGCCGGCTTGTCGGCAATGGCTTTGAGCTGGCTGGCAGCGTCGTCCAGCTTGCCGCTGTCGACCGCGACCTTGGCCACGAACAGGCTGCCGTATTGCGCGTAGGCACTGCCGCCAAATTCGGCGTTGAGCTTGCCGGCCAGATCGGCGACACGCGCTGCATCAGGCTTACCGTCAGGCGTCAGCGTGGTTTCCAGCAATTGCTGATAGAGAATCGAAGCGCCTTGCGCCTGATTGTTCTGATACTTGTGGAACGCCTGCCAGCCGAACACGATGACCAGCGCCAACAGGCCGCCAGTGACCAGGGGCTTGCCGTTGCGTGACCACCAATCCTTCAAATCCGCCAGATGTTCGTCTTCGGTACTCGACACCCCAATACTCCTTAATCGCTAAATCGGCTGTTCAGACAGCTTCAACCCTGCACGACGCAGGTGGCCAGGTGTGCAGCAAGCGCATCCCAGGCAATGCTTTGTTGTTCGCCCTGGCCACGCAGGGGTTTGAAACCTACCACTTGCTGGGCCATTTCGTCGTCACCGAGAATCAGCGCATACAGCGCGCCGCTCTTGTCGGCTTTCTTGAACTGGCTTTTGAAACTGCCGGCGCCGGCATTCACTTGCAGGCGCAGGTTGGGTAATTGATCACGTACCCGCTCGGCCAAGGCCAGACCAGCCAGTTCGGCCTCTTCACCAAAGGCACAGAGGTAGACGTCGACCTGACGGGAAATCTCTTGCGGGATCTGCTCCAGGGTTTCGAGCAGCAGCACCAGGCGCTCGATGCCCATGGCGAAACCAACGCCTGCAGTCGGCTTGCCACCCATCTGCTCGACCAGACCGTCGTAACGACCACCGGCGCAGACGGTGCCCTGGGCACCCAGCTTGTCGGTGACCCATTCGAAAACGGTCTTGCTGTAGTAATCCAGCCCGCGAACCAGCTTCGGGTTGATCACGTAAGGAATGCCGGCAGCGTCCAGGCGAGCCTTGAGGCCCTCGAAGTGCACGCGCGATTCTTCGTCGAGGTAGTCGGCCATCTTCGGCGCGTCGACCAGGATCGCCTGTGTGTCGGCGTTCTTGGTGTCCAGTACCCGCAACGGGTTGGTTTTCAGGCGGCGCTGGCTGTCTTCGTCCAGCTTGTCCAGATGTGCGGACAGGAACTCGACCAGCGCTTCACGATAGCGGCCACGGGACTCGCTGGTGCCCAGGCTGTTGAGTTCGAGCTTGACCGCATCGCGAATGCCCAGCTCGCCCCACAGGCGCCAGGTCAGCACGATCAGCTCGGCGTCGATGTCCGGACCATCAAGGTTGAACACCTCGACGCCGATCTGGTGGAACTGGCGATAACGGCCTTTCTGCGGACGTTCGTGGCGGAACATCGGGCCGATGTACCAGAGTTTCTGCACCTGGCCACCGCCGGTGATGCCGTGTTCGAGCACAGCACGCACGCAAGCCGCCGTGCCTTCAGGGCGCAGGGTCAGGGAGTCGCCGTTACGGTCGTCGAAGGTGTACATCTCTTTTTCGACGATGTCGGTCACTTCACCGATGGAGCGTTTGAACAGCTCGGTGAACTCGACGATCGGCATGCGGATCTGCTTGTAACCGTAGTTATCCAGCAGGCGCGAAACGGTGCCTTCGAAATGACGCCACAGGGGGGTCTGATCGGGCAGGATGTCGTTCATGCCACGTATGGCTTGCAGAGACTTGCTCACTTTAAATCCTTAAATTCGTTCGGCTCTTTTCAGCCCGGCTTAGCCACGTGCGATAACGGCAGCGTCAGCTTCGACCTTTTCGGCCGCTTTCTCGCGGATCAAGCGTTCAAGCTCATCCACCAGATTGTCATTCGTCAGTTTCTGCGACGGCTTGCCGTCGATGTAAATCAGGTTTGGCGTGCCGCCGGTCAAGCCGATATGGGCCTCCTTGGCTTCACCCGGGCCGTTTACCACGCAACCGATCACCGCAACATCCAGCGGCACCAACAGGTCTTCGAGGCGCCCTTCCAGCTCGTTCATGGTCTTGACCACATCGAAGTTCTGCCGCGAGCAGCTCGGGCAGGCGATGAAGTTGATACCACGGGAACGCAGGTGCAGGGACTTGAGAATGTCGTAACCGACTTTCACTTCCTCGACCGGGTCGGCCGCCAACGAGATGCGAATAGTATCGCCAATCCCTTCGGCAAGCAGCATACCGAGGCCCACGGCTGATTTCACCGTGCCTGAACGCAAACCACCGGCTTCGGTGATCCCCAGGTGCAGCGGCTGGACGATTTCCTTGGCCAGCAGGCGGTAGGCTTCGACGGCCATGAACACGTCGGAAGCTTTCACGCTGACCTTGAAGTCCTGGAAGTTCAGGCGCTCGAGGTGCTCGACGTGGCGCAAGGCGGATTCGACCAGCGCGGCCGGGGTCGGCTCGCCGTATTTCTTTTGCAGGTCTTTTTCCAGGGAACCGGCGTTGACGCCGATACGGATCGGAATCCCGCGGTCACGGGCCGCATCGACCACCGCACGCACGCGGTCTTCGCGACCGATGTTGCCAGGGTTGATACGCAGGCAGTCAACGCCCAGCTCGGCGACGCGCAAGGCGATGCGGTAGTCGAAGTGGATGTCGGCAACCAAAGGTACTTTGACCAGTTGCTTGATCTTGCCGAAGGCTTCGGCAGCGTCCATGTCCGGTACGGAAATGCGCACGATATCGACGCCGGCCGCTTCCAGGCGATTGATCTGGGCAACCGTGGCCGCGACATCATTGGTGTCGCTGTTGGTCATGCTCTGCACAGCGATGGGCGCATCGCCGCCGACAGGTACGTTACCGACCCAGATCTTGCGTGATTCGCGACGTTTGATTGGAGATTCGCCGTGCATGACTTATTGACCCAACTTCAGGCGAGCAGTCTCGCCACTGGTGAACGGAGCGACATCGACCGCCTGGCCGTTATAGCTGACTTGCGCACCCCGGGCGAAGCCCAGGCGCACGGCAAACGGTGGCTTGCCGCTGAGGGAAGCGCTATCGCCTTTACGCTTTAGACCGCTCAACAGCACCTTGCCGTTGCCATCGGTCACTTGCGTCCAGCAATCGGCGGTGAATTGCAGTTGAACCTGGCCCTGGCCGGCAACCGGGGCGGCCGCGGCAGGCGCTGGAGCCGGAGCGCTCGGAGCAACCGGAGCAGTCACGACCGGAGCCGTAGCCGCAGGCACCGCCGGAGCGGGGGCTGCCGGAGTTGCCACAACCGGGGCGGTGCTGTGAGTTGGCGCAACAGGTGCTGCAGCCGGTGCGGTCGGTGCTGTCGGCACGGTGGAAGGTGCGGCAGCCTGAGTGTCGGCCGGTGCCTGTTCGGAAGTCTCGGGCTGCTGCAAGGCAAGCGTGGTTTCGCCTTCTGCCTGGCCTTGCGCGACGGCCTGGTCTTCCGGCTCGTCCAGCGGATGAATCTGGGTAGTGCCGTCGGCGCCTTCGACTTCGACGTGCTCCGGCGCCAGACCGATCAGGTCCTTGGTGCGCAACGAAGCCTGATCCTGCCACCAGACAAACCCGCCACCGATCACCGCGATCAGCAGCAACAGGCTGACAATGCGCAAAATGGTGTGGGAAACCCGTACAGGCTCTTCGATACGACCCAGGCTGTGGACACTGCTGCCCTTGGAATCGGTGCCGGTGGACTGGTCGAACTGCTGAACCAGAACGGCCTGGTCCATGCCGAGCAATTTGGCATAGGCGCGAATATAACCGCGGGCAAAAGTATGCCCAGGCAGCTTGTCGAAAGCGCCGGCTTCCAGATTGCTCAGGGAAGTGGTGGTGAGGTTGAGCTTGAGGGCCACTTCGGCCAGCGACCAGCCATTGCTTTCGCGGGCCTGGCGCAGGATTTCACCTGGGTTAACGCGATTCGCTGCTACAACTTCGGGATGCGCCGCTTTCATCATTGCTCCGACAGGTATTGCTGATATTCCGGCGTACCGGGATAGAGTCGTTTTAATTGCAGGCCCGCACTTGCGGCCTTGTCGCGATCTTCAAACACTTTTGCCAGCCGAACGCCGAGCAATAGACTACGTGCATTTTGTTCGGCAAGCAGGCTAAAACGGTCGTAATAATCGCGCGCGGGCACATAATGCCTGTCTTCGTAAGACAACTCAGCCATTTCCAGCAATGCACGTGGCTGCTGGCGATTCAAACGCAAGGCTTTTTCCAGCTGCAACTGGGCCAGTTCACGCTGCCCAAGCTTCGACGCGGTCATACCCAGGTTCTCGAACACCCGCGAACGCTCAGGATACAGGGTATCGGCAGCCGCTTGTTCAAAGCGCTGGTAAGCGTCCTTGTAACGTTGCTGCTGGAACAGAAAACTGCCGTAGTTGTTAAGGATACGCGCATCAGCGGGGCGTGAAGACAGCGCCTTGCGAAAATGCTCGTCGGCAAGCTCAGGCTCCATCTCGGCCTGGAACACCAGCGCCAGTGCCGCGTTGGCATCGGGGTCGGTGCTATCAAGCTCCAACGCCTTCTTCAGCGGGACCTTGGCGCGCTCGGTCATACCCTGTTGCAAATAGCCGATGCCGAGCTGCACGTATGCCTCGCGCGCTTCATCACGGCCCTTGCTGGTCTTGAGCGGGTTGTAATCACCCGAAAGAACACAGCCAGCGCAGAGGCTGGCCAACAGCAACAGCAGCGCAAAGCGCAGGGACATAGAGATCCTCTCTTAGTTATTGTTCGCAGCGTTCGAAGCGATATCGTTGTCGGCGTTCAATTCACGCACGGCAATATAACGTTCGCTGCGACGGGTGCGATCCAGCACCTGTCCTACCAACTGACCACAAGCGGCGTCGATGTCTTCACCACGGGTGGTGCGGACGGTAACGTTGAAACCGGCATGATGAAGCTGATCCTGGAACCGACGAATGGCGTTGTTGCTCGGTCGCTCGTACCCGGAATGCGGGAACGGGTTGAACGGGATCAGGTTGATCTTGCACGGGATGTTCTTGAGCAGCTCGATCATCTCGACTGCATGCTCGACCTTGTCGTTGATGTCCTTGAGCAAGGTGTACTCGATGGTCAGCACGCGCTTTTCGCCCAGGTTGGACATGTAGCGCTGGCACGACTCGAGGAGCATCTTAAGCGGATACTTCTTGTTGATCGGCACCAATTGGTTACGCAATGCGTCATTGGGTGCGTGCAGGGACAACGCCAGGGAGACGTCGATGTGCTTGGACAGCTCATCGATCATCGGTACCACGCCGGAGGTCGACAGGGTTACACGGCGCTTGGAGATGCCGTAGCCCAGGTCGTCCATCATCAGGTGCATGGCCGCGACGACGTTGTCGAAGTTCAGCAGCGGCTCACCCATGCCCATCATCACCACGTTGGTGATGGCACGGTCGACGGTTGCCGGGACGCTGCCGAAAGATTTGTTGGCAATCCACACCTGGCCGATGACTTCGGCGGCGGTGAGGTTGCTGTTGAAGCCTTGCTTGCCGGTGGAGCAGAAACTGCAGTCCAGGGCACAGCCTGCCTGGGACGAAACGCACAAGGTGCCGCGTTTGCCCTGGGGAATGTACACGGTCTCGACGCAGCTGCCGGACGCCACGCGCACCACCCACTTGCGGGTGCCGTCGCTGGAGATGTCCTCGCTGACCACTTCCGGACCACGGACCTCGGCAATGGCCTTGAGCTTATCGCGCAGGGCCTTGCTGACGTTCGTCATGGCATCGAAATCATCGACGCCAAAGTGGTGAATCCATTTCATTACCTGACCGGCACGGAAACGCTTCTCCCCGATTGAGTCGAAGAATTTTTCCATTTCCAGCTGGGTCAGCCCCAGCAGGTTAGTTTTTACAGTCGATGTAGTCATGGATTCACCTTCACTCTTAAGCCAATGCTTAGCGAGTGGTTACTTCAGTAGCTGCGAAGAAGTATGCGATTTCGCGAGCGGCAGCGGCTTCGGAGTCCGAACCGTGAACGGCGTTGGCGTCGATCGATTCAGCGAAGTCAGCACGGATGGTGCCGGCAGCAGCTTCTTTAGGGTTGGTAGCGCCCATCAGCTCACGGTTGCGAGCGATAGCGTTTTCGCCTTCCAGAACCTGAACAACAACCGGACCGGAAGTCATGAAGGCAACCAGGTCACCGAAGAAACCGCGCTCGCTGTGCTCAGCGTAGAAGCCTTCGGCTTCGGCTTTGGACAGTTGCTTCAGTTTCGAAGCTACAACGCGCAGGCCAGCGTCTTCGAAGCGAGTGGTGATCTTGCCGATCACGTTTTTAGCAACGGCGTCAGGCTTGATGATGGAGAAAGTACGTTGAACAGCCATGGTGTAACTCCAGAAACGGTAATTTACGAAAAATTAAACCCGCGAATTATACGCGGGTTCTCGGGTATTGCCTAACCTGCAGCGTGGCTCAGTCGCGTTCTTCGATCCAGTGGGCCTGAATGGCCTCCAGGATCTTTTCGCCACAATGCTCAGGCTTGTCGTCGAACTCGGGCAATTCCATCACCCATTTACGCAGATCGACGAAGTTGACCGACATTGGGTCAACATCGGGCTTGGTTTCAGCCAGCTGGATCGCGATTTCCAGCACATCAGTCCACTTCAGACTCATGACAATTCCTTGAATCAGTGCGGCGCTTCGGCTGCGTGGTTGAGCGAGTACTTCGGAATTTCGACGGTCAGGTCTTCGGTACCGACCTTGGCCTGACAGCCCAGACGGGACTCACGCTCAAGACCCCAAGCCTTATCAAGGTAGTCTTCCTCCAGCTCATCCGCCTCTTCCAGCGAATCGAAACCTTCGCGAATGATGCAGTGGCAGGTGGTGCAGGCGCAGACGCCGCCACAGGCACTTTCCATCTCGATATGGTGTTCGTGAGCCAGTTCGAGGATGGACGTACCGGTCTCAGCCTCCACAACCATGCCTTCGGGGCAAAACTTCTCGTGTGGCAGAAAAATGACCTGCGGCATCGTTATTCCTCAATCTCATTCAGGTTGCGTCCCGACAGCGCGGCTTTGACGGTCAAGTCCATGCGGCGGGCGGCAAAAGCGTCGGTCACTTGCGACAGACGCTTGGTCTGCTGCTCGATGGCAAAACCATCGGAACCTTTCATCAGTTCGGTCAGTTCCTGCATCTGCAATTCAATGACCATGCGCTCTTCGGCATCGAGCAGACGCTCACCGTCGGCTTCCAGGGCGCCCTGCACTGCCTCGATCAAACGCTGGGCATCGACCTGCTGCTCGCGCAGTACGCGGGCAACCTTGTCGTCATTGGCGTGCTGGAACGAATCCTTGAGCATTTTGGCGATTTCGCCGTCGGTCAGGCCGTAGGACGGCTTGACCTGGATGCTGGCCTCAACGCCCGAACCCAGTTCGCGGGCGGAAACGCTGAGCAGACCGTCGGCATCGACCTGGAAGGTCACGCGAATCTTCGCCGCGCCAGCCACCATCGCCGGGATACCACGCAATTCAAAGCGTGCCAGGGAGCGGCAGTCGCTGATCAGCTCGCGCTCACCCTGCAACACGTGGATCGCCATGGCCGACTGGCCGTCTTTGTAAGTGGTGAAGTCCTGGGCGCGAGCGACGGGGATGGTGGTGTTGCGCGGAATCACCTTCTCCATCAGGCCGCCCATGGTTTCCAGCCCCAGGGACAACGGAATCACGTCGAGCAGCAGCAGTTCATCGCCATCGCGCTTGTTGCCGGCCAGGGTATCGGCCTGGATCGCGGCACCAATGGCCACCACTTGATCCGGGTCGATTTCGGTCAGAGGTTGACGACCAAAGGCTTCAGCGACGGCTTCGCGAACACGAGGCACACGAGTCGAGCCGCCGACCATGACGACGGCATGCACGTCTTCGAGCTCGACGCCGGAATCACGTACCGCACGGCGGCAGGCTTTCAGGCTGCGAGCGACCATCGGCTCGATCAGCGCATCAAAGGCTTCGCGGGTCAGCTCGGCTTTCCAGTCGCCGTGAGCCACTTCGACCGACGAGGCATTGGTCAGCGCTTCTTTCGCGGCACAGGCCGTTTGCAGCAGTTGACGCTGCGCACCCGGGTCGAGATCGGCGGACAGACCGGCGCTCTCGATGATCCAGCCAGCGATCGCGTGGTCGAAGTCATCGCCGCCCAGGGCGCTGTCGCCGCCGGTGGCCAGGACTTCGAAGACACCGCCGGTCAGGCGCAGAATCGAAATATCGAAGGTGCCGCCGCCCAGGTCGTAAATCGCGACCAAGCCTTCGGCATGCTGATCCAGGCCGTAGGCCACAGCGGCAGCGGTCGGCTCATTGAGCAAGCGCAGCACGTTCAGGCCGGCCAGTTTGGCCGCGTCCTTGGTGGCTTGACGCTGAGCATCGTCGAAATACGCGGGAACAGTGATCACCGCACCCACCAGCTCGCCACCCAATGTAGCCTCGGCGCGCTGACGCAGGACCTTGAGGATGTCGGCGGAGACTTCCACCGGGCTTTTCGGGCCCTGGATGGTGTCGATGAACGGCATGTGCGATTCGCCGCCGACAAAGCGGTACGGCAGTTGCTCGCCCAATTGCTTGACGTCGGACAGACCACGACCCATCAGGCGCTTGACCGACAGCACGGTGTTCAGGGGATCAGTGGCGGCAGCCAGCTTGGCCGACTCGCCGACCTCAACGCGATCGGCGTGATAGCGCACGGCAGACGGCAGGATGACCCGCCCTTCTGCGTCGGCCAGGGGCTCGGAAAGACCACTGCGCAACGCAGCGACCAGCGAATT
The DNA here is from genome assembly GCF_019218965.1 of Pseudomonas sp. PDM31. Classification (NCBI taxonomy): domain Bacteria; kingdom Pseudomonadati; phylum Pseudomonadota; class Gammaproteobacteria; order Pseudomonadales; family Pseudomonadaceae; genus Pseudomonas; species Pseudomonas sp. PDM31. The sequence continues at coordinate 346,121 of NZ_JAHUWS010000007.1, forward strand.
GGTAGTGCCCAAGTCGATCCCCACAGCCAGACGACGCTGGTGCGGTTGAGGACTTTGGCCGGGTTCGGCGATCTGCAGTAGGGCCATCGTTATCAGGTCTTATCTGTATATCAGGCGTGCGACCGGAGCGGCACTGGGTTAATCGTCGAGGCGCTCTTCTAGCTGGCGCACTTCGTAGGTGAGCTTGTCGAGGAACTGCATGCGCCGCATCAGGCGTTCGGCCTGCTCACGTTGCGCTGCATCATCCCAACAGGCTGCGAAGCTTTCGTTCAGTTTATCCTGAGCGACCTTCAGACGGCGCTTGAATACCGCAACACCCGCCAGATCGGCGCTGTCTTGCAGGTCTTCGAGTTCTTCGCGCCATTGCATCTGCTGCAACAGAAACTCCGGATCATGCACCGTGACCTCCAGGGGCAGCTCACCACCCTTCAAGGCGAGCAGGTAACGCGCGCGCTTGGGGGGATTCTTGAGCGTCTGGTAGGCCTCGTTGAGGCTCGCGGATTGCTCCAGCGCCAGCCGCTGCTCGCGCTCGGAAGCGTCGGCAAAACGGTCTGGATGTACGCTGCGCGCCAACTCACGGTAGCGCGTAGCCAACTGGTCGAGGTCCAGATTGAACCCCGGTTGCAGCTCGAATAAAGCGAAATGACAAGGAGTACCCACGACAAGCCTCAGATGTTGAAGCTTTCGCCGCAGCCACATTCACCGCGTACGTTGGGGTTGTTGAACTTGAAGCCTTCGTTCAACCCTTCCTTGACGAAATCGAGCTCGGTGCCGTCCAGGTAGGCCAGGCTTTTCGGGTCGATGATCACTTTCTCGCCGTGACTTTCGAACACCTGGTCTTCCGCGACCACCTCGTCGACAAACTCCAGCACATAGGCAAGGCCGGAACAGCCCGTGGTGCGAACACCCAGACGAATCCCTTCACCTTTGCCGCGCCCGTCGAGGGAGCGGCGCACGTGCCGGGCAGCCGCTTCTGTCATGCTGATAGCCATCGGTGACTCCTTACTCGTCGCCAAAACTCGAAAATCAGATCAAGCCTTTCTTCTGCTTGTAATCGCGAACCGCCGCCTTGATGGCGTCTTCTGCGAGTACCGAGCAGTGAATTTTCACTGGCGGCAGGGCCAGTTCTTCAGCCAGCTGGGTGTTCTTGATGGTTTCCGCTTCATCCAGGGTCTTGCCCTTCATCCACTCAGTGGCGAGGGAGCTGGAAGCGATAGCCGAACCGCAGCCGTAGGTCTTGAACTTGGCGTCTTCGATGATGCCGGCGTCGTTGACCTTGATCTGCAGGCGCATCACATCGCCGCACGCCGGAGCGCCGACCATGCCGGTGCCGACATCAGGATCTTCCGCGTCCATCTTGCCGACGTTGCGCGGGTTTTCGTAGTGGTCGATGACCTTTTCGCTGTAAGCCATGATTCTAATCCTCACTCATCAGGGCCGCTCTTGAGGCCCTGTAACTACGCTTGCGTCAGTCGCCGCGTCGCTACAGGAGCTGTATCTGGCGGCTTCTATATTTAGTGTGCCGCCCACTCGATCTTCGAGATATCGACGCCGTCTTTGTACATGTCCCACAGCGGCGACAGAGCGCGCAGCTTGGTAACGGCCTCGCAGACTTTCTGCGCGGCGTAATCGATTTCTTCTTCGGTGGTGAAACGGCCGAAGGTGAAGCGGATCGAGCTGTGTGCCAGTTCGTCGTTGCGGCCCAGGGCGCGCAGTACGTACGAAGGCTCGAGCGATGCCGAGGTGCAAGCCGAACCGGAAGAAACTGCCAGGTCCTTGAGGGCCATGATCAGCGACTCGCCTTCAACGTAGTTGAAGCTCAGGTTCAGGTTGTGCGGAACGCGGGCGGTCAGGCTGCCGTTGACGTACAGCTCCTCCAGATGCTCGACCTGCTTGTAGAAACGGTCGCTCAGGGCCTTGATGCGCACGTTCTCGGCAGCCATGTCTTCCTTGGCTACACGGAAGGCTTCGCCCATGCCGACGATCTGGTGGGTCGCCAGGGTGCCGGAACGCATGCCGCGCTCGTGACCGCCGCCGTGCATGGTCGCTTCGATACGTACGCGCGGCTTGCGGCTTACGTACAGGGCGCCGATGCCTTTAGGACCGTAGGTCTTGTGGGCGGAGAACGACATCATGTCGACTTTCAGCTTCGACAGGTCGATTTCGACCTTGCCGGTGGACTGAGCAGCGTCGACGTGGAACAGGATGCCCTTGGAACGCAGCAGTTCACCGATCGCAGCGATGTCGTTGACGGTGCCGATTTCGTTGTTCACGTGCATGACCGAAACCAGGATGGTGTCGTCGCGCAGTTCGGCTTCGATCATCTCCGGGGTGACCAGACCGTCGGTGCGTGGCTCGATGTAGGTGACTTCGAAGCCTTCACGCTCCAGTTGGCGCATGGTGTCCAGGACAGCCTTGTGCTCGATCTTGGTGGTGATCAGATGCTTGCCTTTGGTGGCGTAGAAATGTGCCGCACCCTTGATTGCCAGGTTGTCGGACTCGGTGGCACCGGAGGTCCAGACGATTTCACGTGGGTCGGCGTTGACCAGGTCGGCGACCTGACGACGAGCGTTTTCAACGGACTCTTCGGCTTTCCAGCCGAACACGTGGGAACGGGACGCCGGGTTACCGAAGTTTCCGTCGACCAGCAGGCATTCACTCATTTTTTGCGCTACACGCGGATCAACCGGGGTGGTCGCAGAGTAATCAAGGTAAATCGGCAATTTCATGGACTATCTCCTAAATCAGGCTGGCTGGCGTGCCGCTAGCTCTTTGGCTGTCATTCGACGGCGGACGCTTCAATCTTGTCCAGGCGTGGCGCCTTGCTGTTGCAACGGCGCTGATCCTGACGCTGGGCTACCTCTTGTACCTCACGGCGAGTGACAAGGTCAGCCAAGCTGATACCGCTGAGAAATTCGTGAATCTGCAGGCTCAAATCGCACCACAAGTGGTGGGTCAGACAGGTGTCGCCGGAATGGCAATCGCCCTGGCCCTGGCATTTGGTGGCATCGACCGATTCGTTCACTGCATCGATCACCTGGGCGACCTGGATGCCCTGCATGTCGCGGGACAACTGGTAACCGCCGCCTGGACCACGGACGCTGGACACCAGGTTGCTGCGGCGCAACTTGGCGAAAAGCTGTTCGAGGTAGGACAGGGAGATGCCTTGGCGCTCGGAGATATCGGCCAGGGACACGGGCCCGTGCTGCGCGTGCAACGCCAGATCAAGCATGGCGGTCACGGCGTATCGGCCTTTTGTAGTCAGTCGCATGGACAATTACCACGGAGTTCAGAATGAAACGAGTATGCAATTCCCGAGTATTTAAGTCAACTATAAGACCTAGTACTTTAGTCAGGTTTACCCGTAAAAGAGCGCGCGCATCATAGCAAAGGCTGGACGGTTACAGCCAGCAATTGCGCGTTATCGTTCTTCGCGAGCAAGCCCGCTCCCACAGGAGACAACACAAATCCTGTGGGAGCGGGCTTGCTCGCGAAGGGGTCGACGCGGTCTAGCTGGCCTGACTCTGATCCTTGTCCTTCACACAGGCGAAGTCTTCTTCGCGCAGCTCAGGCAGATCTTTCGCACAGTAATTACTACCCAGATCCTTCAACGCCCCGCACATCCCCTCCAGACGCCCATCGACCGCCTGCAGATGATCGAGCAGCTGGTTAATGGCGCGAGCCACCGGGTCCGGCATGTCTTCAGTCACGCCGTAGGCATCAAAACCAATCTTCTCGGCCATGGCCTTGCGCTTGGCGTCCAGCTCTTCGTCAGGCTTGACGATGATCCGCCCAGGAATCCCCACCACTGTGGCGCCCGGCGGCACTTCCTTGGTCACCACGGCGTTTGAGCCGACCTTGGCACCCGCACCGACAGTGAACGGGCCAAGCACCTTGGCGCCAGCACCGACCACCACCCCATCACCCAGGGTTGGGTGACGCTTGCCCTTGTTCCAGCTGGTGCCGCCCAGGGTCACGCCCTGATAAATGGTCACGTCGTCACCGATCTCGGCCGTTTCGCCAATGACGATACCCATGCCGTGGTCAATGAAGAAACGCCGACCGACCTTCGCCCCCGGATGGATCTCGATCCCGGTCAACCAGCGACCGAAATTCGACACCAGCCGCGCCAGCCATTTCAGGTCCGCGCGCCACAGCATTGCCGACAAACGGTGGATCCAGATGGCATGCATGCCGGGGTAGCAAGTCAGGACTTCAAAAGCGTTACGCGCCGCCGGGTCTCGGTGGAATACGCTTTGGATATCTTCACGCAAACGCTCGAACATCATTAATCCTTCCGCTTTAGAAGCTCACCACGGGCCGCTTTTTGGGTTTCCGTGAGGATGCCACGCAATATATTCATTTCCGCCCGGCTGACCGAGCTGCGTCCGTACAACCGGCGCAGGCGCGCCATCAAGTGCCGTGGTTTTTCCGGATCGAGGAACTCGATGGCCACCAGGGTCTGCTCCAGGTGCTCATAGAATCGCTCCAACTCGTCCATGGTCGCCAGCTCGGCGCTTTTCACGGAGGCCACTTCTTCCTTCTCGACCTTGGTCGGCTGACCTTGCGCGGCCAGCCAGGACATACGCACTTCATAACCCAACACCTGCACCGCTGCCCCGAGGTTCAGCGAACTGAACTCAGGGTCTGATGGGATGTGCACGTGATAATGACATCGCTGCAGCTCTTCGTTGGTCAGGCCGGAATCTTCACGACCGAACACCAGCGCGATCTGCGCACCCGCCGCGGCTTCTTCGACCACTTTCGTCCCGCATTCGCGCGGATCAAGCAGCGGCCAGGGAATGCGACGATCACGCGCACTGGTGCCGAGCACCAGATTGCAGCCCACCAGGGCATCTTCCAGGGTGGCGACGACTTGCGCGTTTTCAAGGATATCCCCGGCACCAGAGGCGCGAGCATCGGCCTCGTGATGCGGAAATTGCCGGGGCTCGACCAGCACCAGCCGCGACAGGCCCATGTTCTTCATGGCACGCGCAGCCCCGCCGATATTGCCCGGATGGCTGGTATTGACCAGCACGACACGAATGTTTTGCAGCAAGGGAGGCGCTCTCGAACACAATAATCGGGAGCAGAATCTTACAGCGAGAGCTACCGTTAAGCCATGAAAGCGAACGTCGTCCTTCTCCTGTAGAAACTTTCTGATAGAATGCCCGGCTTTCTTTAACAACCTTAGGTGACACATCCATGCAGCCCATGCTGAATATCGCGCTGCGCGCCGCCCGCAGCGCCAGTGAATTGATCTTCCGCTCCATCGAGCGCCTGGATACCATCAAGGTCGACGAAAAAGACGCCAAGGATTACGTATCCGAGGTGGATCGCGCCGCCGAACAGAAAATCATCGACGCCCTGCGCAAGGCCTACCCGAATCACTCGATTCGCGGTGAAGAGACCGGCCTGCACGCTGGCACCGGCATCGAAGGCGAAGAGTACCTGTGGATCATCGACCCACTGGACGGCACCACCAACTTCCTGCGCGGCATTCCTCACTTTGCCGTCAGCATCGCCTGCAAATACCGCGGTCGCCTGGAACACGCTGTTGTTCTGGACCCGGTTCGCCAGGAAGAATTCACCGCCAGCCGTGGTCGCGGCGCCCAACTGAACGGTCGTCGCCTGCGCGTCAGCGGCCGCACCAGCCTGGACGGCGCCCTGCTGGGTACCGGCTTCCCGTTCCGTGACGACCAGATGGACAACCTCGACAACTACCTGGGCATGTTCCGCGCCCTGGTTGGCCAGACTGCCGGCATCCGCCGCGCCGGTTCCGCCAGCCTGGACCTGGCCTACGTCGCTGCCGGTCGTTTCGACGCGTTCTGGGAGTCGGGCCTGTCCGAGTGGGACATGGCTGCTGGCGCCCTGCTGATCCAGGAAGCAGGCGGCCTGGTGAGCGACTTCACCGGCGGTCACGATTTCCTTGAGAAAGGCCACATCGTTGCCGGTAACACCAAGTGCTTCAAGGCAGTCCTGACGGCCATCCAGCCGCACCTGCCGGCCTCGCTGAAGCGCTAAGCTTCCAGCGACAGAAAAAAGCACCCTGCGGGGTGCTTTTTTTATGCCTGCGATTCAATCCCTGACACACCACAAAACCAATGTGGGAGCGGGCTTGCTCGCGAAGGCGGCGGGTCAGCCAATATGGATTTTGAATGACGGACCGTATTCGCGAGCAAGCCCGCTCCCACAAGGAGATGGGGGGCCACAAATTGTGAAATTAGCCGCCGAGCGAAAGCCTCTCCTGACGGAAAAGTATGCGAAAAATTATCGGATTGACCGAGGCCGGTGTTGCCAAGCTTCAAATCACCTTCTACAAAGCGGAAACCGTGATCGACCCCAGATCCAACAAAATTCTCCAACGGTACTATGCGGTCCTTGATGGGCGCCGCCGGATAAAAAATGGAGCGCTCAGGATGCAGTTACAGTTTGCCGCCACGGATAACCCTTCGGTCACGCTTGTCGTGACTCAACCCAGCGACTTCGAAGCGCTTGTCGCTATTCGGATTGAAGCCATGCGTGAAAGTCTTGAACGTATTGGCCGATTCGACCCTGATCGCGCCCGAGAGCGTTTTCGTGAGGGCTTTTGTGCCGAGTTCACTCGCCATATCGAGGTTTCCGGCCAGCGGGTGGGTTTCGTGGTCGTCAAACCTGATTACGATGGGTGGCTGCTTGATCACCTGTACATCAAGCCGAACGCACAGGGGGCGGGGATCGGTTCGGTTGTCCTTCGTCACATCTTCATGGAAGCGGATGCTGCGTCCATGACATTGCGGGTGGGAGCCCTCAGGGAAAGCGCTTCAAATCGTTTTTATACGCGGCATGGCTTTCAGTTCGTCGAAAGTAGCGAATTCGACAATTACTATGTCCGCAGCCGTCAGGACATTCACGCGCAACTGAACAGAAAAACCACTTCCTGATCCCGACGTTAAGTTTAATGGTGCTCGCCCATTTATTTGCGGGCCATCTTCGTCAAAATGCATGAGCGAATGGGACGACGCGCCGGAGTGAGTCCGCGCGTTTACCTGACGCAGGGCGAAAGCTTTTTCACCCTGGATGTGATGAACCACGCCAGCGGCGAAGTAGAGCCGTTCAAGATCTGCATGGCTGTATCACCGATTTCGACAAACGATGAGCCTCCACTGAGAGCCGTCGCGATTTTTCCGACCACCACACCAAGATGGAAAATATGGACATACAGCAACAATTGAGCGGCGATGACGAACAGCCTCGCGGCAAATCCGGCAATCGTCATCGGCACAATGCCATCCGGCGATTCTCATTTGATGAGTTTTCCCAGTCCACCAACATTGGATTGCTGCCGCCTGCTAAGGTCGGTATTTGCCGATTGCTGAAATAAAAAAGGAATGCAGATGAGTAAGTATTGGGTTCTATTGTTTATTGGCGCCGCAGGTTTTGTTCAGGCGCAATCCCTATGCTCGGATGCCTGGTACCAGGCGATCGAAAAGAAACTGCTGACTGCCGATGCACAAGGGCATGGGCCGGATCCAGGCTCCGACGAATGGAAATCCGTGATCGAATTCAAGTTAGGGATTCGCGGTAGCGCAAATGTCCCTGAGCGAAGGTCCGAAGCGTGGTGCCAGTACATTGATCAGCAGACCAATGCGACACGGGGAGGGAGTGGCACCGGAAAATTGCCGACAATCAATGTTAAACCAGACCCATCTTAGGATTGTGGCAAGGCGGAGCCCAGCGGTATCTAAGCAATGATATGTCAGGACAAAGCCTTATCCGCCCTTGCTCGCATTCTGAGCGGTTGTGAGGTATTTGGAAGAAAGTGATGTTCCGGCGCGAGGCTCAAATCAATCGAACACGGTGAAGAAGGGGGGGCTAAGGATGCGAATTGCAGCGTTTTGGCTGCCAGACCGATGACCGATATTCATAAGCGGCTGTAACCCTGGATTTTTGCGACCCATTAGCCAGAAACAAGGTTAGAGTGGTGATCAATGTCTGTTCATCGGTGCCCTCCACCCGATTCGCGGAGACGCACCAAGCGGCTGCAGCGAACGAATAGGGCAAAAAAAACGCATATCAATCATTATGTGAAGAATGAATCCTCCGCTGTTTGTTTCTCTAGATGGGCCCAAGGGCGCTGGCAAAACCACACTATTGGAAGCAGTTACGAAAGTACTGAGGGCCGACAACAAAAAGGTGATTCGACAGCGGGGCACAAAAAAGCACCCCGCAGGGTGCTTCTTTTTAAGCGGTGTTAATTAGTGACCCGGTCGTTCTGCGTCAGAATCAGCTGACCTTCCTTGTCCACCGGAATCTGGTTGCCCGGGTCGCGATCCATACGCACCTTGCCTTCCTTGCCATCGAGCGAATAACGCACGTCGTAACCTACAACCTTGTCACTGATGTCGTTCACCGTATTACAACGGGTCTGGGTCGTGGTGTAGGTGTCACGCTCCTGCATGCCTTCCTGAACCTTGTTACCGGCATAACCACCGCCGACAGCACCGGCGACCGTGGCGATCTTCTTGCCGCTACCACCGCCGACCTGGTTACCCAGCAGACCACCGGCCAGGGCACCTACCACCGTACCGGCAATCTGATGTTGATCTTTGACCGGCGCCTGCCGGGTGACGGTTACGTCCTTGCACACTTCACGTGGAGTCTTGATTTGCGTCTTGACCGGCTCTACAGCCAGCACTTGCGCGTATTCAGGGCCACTTTTAACCAAGCTGTAGGTGGCCACAGCACCCCCGGCAGTCACACCGACAGCACCCAGAACCGCACCAACCAGCATCGATTTGTTCACATGAACCTCCTGACCATCACATGCGGAACATGTCCGCGCTTCTCCCAGCCTTGGAGCACAAAAAAAGGCGCGAGTTCAACTCGCGCCTTTTTGGACTACACCGCCAGGAAAATTTTCCTTCAAGGACGGTCGTCAACTTCCTTATCGGTATTCACCGGAGGAATCAGATCTTCAGTGCTCAGGTTCAGCCAGATCAGCACCACGTTGGCGATGTAGATCGACGAGTAGGTACCCGCCAGTACACCGATGAACAGCGCGATGGAGAAGCCGAACAGGTTGTCGCCGCCGAAGAACAACAGTGCCGCGATCGCCAGCAAGGTGGAGATCGAAGTCGCCATGGTGCGCAGCAGGGTTTGCGTGGTCGAGATGTTGATGTTCTCGATCAGGCTGGCCTTGCGCAGCACCCGGAAGTTCTCACGAACCCGGTCGAATACCACGATGGTGTCGTTGAGCGAGTAACCGATGATCGCCAGTACCGCCGCCAGCACCGTCAGGTCGAAGGTTATCTGGAAGAACGACAGGATACCGATGGTCACGATCACGTCGTGAATCAGGGACACGATCGCGCCAACCGCAAACTTCCACTGAAAGCGGAAAGCCAGGTAGATCAGGATGCCGCCCAGTGCCATCAGCATGCCGAGGCCGCCCTGGTCGCGCAGCTCTTCACCCACTTGCGGGCCGACGAACTCGACGCGCTTGACCGTCGCCGGGTTTTCGCCGCCGACTTTCAACAGCGCTTCGGCTACTTGGTGGCCCAACTGCGGATCTTCACCCGGCATGCGCACCAGCAAATCGGTAGTCGCACCGAAGCTTTGCACGATGGCATCGTTATAACCGGCGCTCACCAGCTGCTCACGCACCTTGGAGACATCGGCCGGACGCTCGTAGGTCAGCTCGATGAGCGTACCGCCGGTGAAGTCCAGGCCCCAGTTCATGCCCTTGGTGGCGACGCTGAACAAGGCCAGCACGGTAAGGAACAATGTGACGCCGAACGCAAAGTTGCGAACGCCCATGAAGTTGATTGTACGTAACATGGCAGCCCCTTAAATCCACAACTTCTTGAAGTCACGACCGCCGAAGATCAGGTTGACCATCGCGCGGGTCACCATGATGGCCGTGAACATCGAGGTAAAGATCCCGAGGGACATGGTCACTGCGAAGCCTTTGACGGGGCCGGTGCCCATGGCAAAGAGAATCCCGCCGACCAACAAGGTTGTCAGGTTGGCGTCGAGAATCGCGGTGAATGCCCGGCCGAAGCCTTCGTTGATTGCCCGTTGCACGGTCATGCCCGCGGCGATCTCTTCACGTATCCGCGAGAAGATCAGTACGTTGGCGTCGACCGCCATACCCATGGTCAATACGATACCGGCGATACCCGGCAGGGTCAGCGTTGCACCCAGCAGCGACATCAAGGCCAGCAGCAGCACCATGTTCACTGCCAGTGCGACAGTGGCAATGATGCCGAAGAAGCGGTAGATGGCGATGATGAACAGCGAGACGAACAGCATGCCCCACAGCGATGCATCGATACCCTTGGTGATGTTGTCGGCACCCAGGCTTGGACCAATGGTGCGCTCTTCAGCGAAGTACATCGGTGCGGCCAGACCACCGGCACGCAACAGCAGCGCCAGTTCGGACGATTCGCCCTGACCGTTCAGGCCAGTGATGCGGAACTGCGCGCCCAGCGGCGACTGGATGGTCGCCAGGCTGATGATGCGCTTCTCTTCCTTGAACGTCTGCACCGGCACGTCTTTCTCGACGCCGTTGACCACTTGCTTGGTGTAAGTGGTGACCGGACGCTGCTCGATGAAGATCACCGCCATGCTGCGACCGACGTTGGAACGGGTCGCACGGTTCATCAGCTCGCCGCCGTGACCATCCAGACGGATGTTCACTTCCGGGGTGCCTTGCTCGCCGAAGCCAGCCTTGGCGTCAGTTACCTGGTCACCGGTGATGATCAGGCCACGCTCGATCAGCGCTGCCGGACGGCCGCCCTCACGGAATTCGAAAGATTCGGAAGTCGCCTTCGAAGCGCCAGGCTCTGCAGCCAGACGGAACTCCAGGTTGGCCGTCTTGCCGAGGATACGCTTGGCTTCTGCGGTGTCCTGCACGCCCGGCAGCTCAACCACGATGCGGTTGGCGCCCTGACGCTGAACGATCGGCTCGGCAACACCCAGCTCGTTGACGCGGTTACGTACCGTGGTCAAGTTCTGCTTGATGGAGTATTCACGGATTTCCGCCAGCTTGGCCGGGGTCATCGCCAGACGCAGCACCGGTTGACCATTGAGGTCGGCCGGAACAATGTCGAAATCGTTGAAGTTCTTGCGGATGATCGTACGGGCCTGTTCGCGGGTTGCTTCATCAGAGAAGCCCAGCTGAATGGCACCGTCGAGTTGCGGCAGGCTGCGATAGCGCAGTTTCTCTTTACGCAACAGGCTCTTCACATCGCCTTCGTAGACTTTCAGGCGTGCGTCGAGGGCTTTGTCCATGTCCACTTCCAGCAGGAAGTGCACACCACCAGACAAGTCCAGACCGAGCTTCATCGGGTGAGCCCCGAGGTTACGCAGCCATTGCGGGGTGGTTTGTGCCAGGTTCAGTGCAACGACGTAGTCATCACCCAACGCCTTGCGCACGACGTCCTTGGCCGGCAGTTGGTCTTCAGCCTTGGTCAGGCGAATCAGCCCGCCCTTGCCGCCGGCAGTCAGCGTGGCAGCCTTGACGTTGATCCCGGATTCCTTGAGCGCAGCGCTCACACGGTCCAGATCAGCCTGATTGACCTGCAGCGCAGTGCTTGCACCGCTGACCTGAATGGCCGGGTCATCAGGATAAAGATTGGGAGCGGAATAAATCAGACCGACCGCCAGCACCGCCAGGATCAGAATGTATTTCCACAGAGGATATTTGTTCAGCATCACGCCGCCCGTTTATGACGCGGGGCGCCTTGCGCGCCCCGTCGATTGAATATGAAGTTGAAACTTAGATCGCTTTGAGCGTGCCTTTTGGCAGCGTGGCGGCGATGGCGCCTTTCTGGAATTTCATTTCGACGGTGTCGGAAACTTCCAGAACGACGAAATCGTCGGCCACTTTAGTGATCTTGCCGGCGATGCCGCCGGTGGTCACAACTTCGTCGCCTTTCTGCAGGCTGCTCAGCAGGTTCTTCTGCTCTTTGGCGCGCTTGGCCTGTGGACGCCAGATCATCAGGTAGAAGATGACCAGGAAGCCGACCAGGAAAATCCACTCAAAGCCGCCGCCCATTGGGGCTGCCGCAGGTGCAGCAGCGTCAGCCATGGCATTAGAGATAAAAAAGCTCATTTAGCACTCCAGTTGCAAATGTTGAATCTTGGGGTCAGGAAACTCAGTCCAAAGGCGGCACGGGAAGCCCGCGTTTGGCGTAGAAGGCATCGACAAAGGCGGCCAATGTACCCTGTTGAATAGCCTCGCGCAAACCAGCCATAAGCACTTGATAATGACGCAAGTTATGGATGGTATTGAGCATGCTCCCCAGCATTTCGCCGCACTTGTCCAGGTGATGCAGATAAGCGCGGGAGAAGTTCTGGCAGGTATAGCAATCGCAGGTCGGATCGAGCGGCGAATCATCATGGCGATGGAACGCGTTTCGGATCTTCAGCACGCCGGTATCGATGAACAGATGCCCGTTGCGGGCATTACGGGTTGGCATCACGCAATCGAACATGTCCACACCGCGGCGCACACCCTCCACGAGATCTTCCGGTTTGCCAACGCCCATAAGGTAACGAGGTTTGTCAGCCGGCATCATGCCCGGCAGGTAATCCAGCACCTTGATCATCTCGTGCTTGGGCTCGCCCACCGACAGGCCGCCGATGGCCAGGCCGTCGAAGCCGATCTGGTCCAGGCCTTCCAGCGAGCGCATGCGCAGGTCCTGGTGCATGCCGCCCTGAACGATACCGAACAGCGCCGCCGTGTTCTCGCCATGGGCTTCTTTCGAACGCTTGGCCCAACGCAGCGACAACTCCATGGAAATGCGGGCGACGTCTTCATCCGCCGGGTACGGCGTGCATTCGTCGAAAATCATCACGATGTCCGAGCCCAGGTCGCGCTGGACCTGCATCGACTCTTCCGGGCCCATGAACACCTTGGCGCCGTCGACCGGAGAAGCGAAGGTCACGCCCTCCTCCTTGATCTTGCGCATGGCGCCCAGGCTGAACACCTGGAAACCGCCGGAGTCGGTCAGGATCGGGCCTTTCCACTGCATGAAATCGTGCAGGTCGCCGTGCTTCTTGATCACTTCCGTACCCGGGCGTAGCCACAGGTGGAAGGTGTTGCCCAGAATGATTTCAGCGCCAGTCGCCTCGATATCCCGTGGCAGCATGCCCTTGACCGTGCCGTAAGTGCCCACTGGCATGAAAGCCGGGGTCTCGACGGTACCGCGCGGGAAGGTCAAACGACCGCGACGAGCCTTGCCATCAGTGGCCAGCAGCTCGAAAGACATACGACAGGTGCGACTCATACAGTTTCCTCTGGGCCCGATTCTTTAGGGGCAGTCGGCGCAGGATTACGTGTGATGAACATCGCATCACCGTAACTGAAAAAGCGGTAACCGTTGTCGACCGCGGCCTTGTAGGCAGCCATGGTCTCGGGATAACCGGCGAACGCCGAAACCAGCATCAACAGCGTGGATTCAGGCAAATGAAAGTTGGTAACCAGGGCATCGACCACATGAAACGGCCGGCCCGGGAAAATAAAAATGTCGGTGTCGCCACTGAATGGCTTGAGCACGCCATCGCGCGCAGCACTTTCCAGGGAGCGCACGCTGGTGGTGCCCACGGCCACCACACGACCACCGCGAGCGCGGCACGCAGCCACGGCATCTACCACATCCTGGCCGACTTCCAGCCATTCACTGTGCATGTGGTGGTCTTCGAGCTTCTCCACGCGCACCGGCTGGAACGTGCCGGCGCCAACGTGCAGGGTCACGAACGCAGTCTCGACGCCCTTGGCGGCAATCGCCTCCATCAGCACCTGATCGAAATGCAGCCCCGCCGTCGGCGCCGCCACCGCGCCCAAACGCTGGGCGTAGACGGTCTGGTAACGCTCGCGGTCGGCGCCTTCATCCGGGCGGTCTATATAAGGAGGCAGCGGCATGTGCCCGACGCGGTCGAGCAGCGGCAACACTTCTTCGGCGAACCCCAGCTCGAACAACGCATCGTGCCGCGCCAACATCTCGGCCTCGCCACCGCCGTCGATGAGGATCTTCGACCCAGGCTTGGGCGACTTGCTGGAGCGCACATGGGCCAGCACGCGATGACTGTCGAGCACCCGCTCCACCAGTATTTCCAGCTTGCCGCCGGAAGCCTTCTGGCCAAACAGCCGCGCCGGAATCACCCGGGTATTGTTGAACACCATCAAATCGCCGGGGCGCAAATGCTCCAGCAAATCAGTGAATTGACGGTGTGCCAGGGCGCCGCTGACCCCATCAAGGGTCAACAGGCGACTGTTGCGACGCTCAGCCAAAGGGTGGCGAGCGATCAGCGAATCAGGGAGCTCGAAAGTAAAGTCAGCAACGCGCATGATGGGGTGTCGTCTAGCAGGGCCGGGAAGTCTAGCGGAAATATCAAAAATTCTCCATGTACCTGATTGACCAGCGGTTATCTCATCTCTATACTCCGCGGCCATTGCCCTGATGGCGGAATTGGTAGACGCGGCGGATTCAAAATCCGTTTTCGAAAGGAGTGGGAGTTCGAGTCTCCCTCGGGGCACCACATAGCAGTATCTGAAAGTCTCTACCAGACTTTCAGACCCAGAGAAACCGGCCACTTGGCCGGTTTTTTTGTGCCTGTTTGTCTACCCCTGTCTCCCCTTATCCGTTGTATCCCTGTATCCCTGCTTGTATCCTGAGAAAAATACCGAACTTTGGGATACAAGGATGAAGCGCGCAGACATCAAGCGCCGCCCTCTCGCTGACACGACACTTGCGGGATTGGAGCCGGAATCAAAGGAATACAGGGAGCTGGACGGAAACGGCCTCTACTTCAGGGTTAAACCTGATGGTGGTAAATCCTGGCAACTCCGCTACAAACGTCCGGCGGGCAATTGGGCTTGGATGGGGCTCGGGGGTTACCCGGAAGTAAGTGGCGCGCTGGCAAGGGACAAAGCTGCCGATCTACGCAAAGTAGTAAGTAGCGGTGCCGATCCCCTAGAACAAAAGCGATCCGCGAAAGCTGCTATCGATGCGGCCAAGACCCGAACCTTTCGAGCTGCCGCTGAAGCCTGGCTGAAGGCAAAAGCGGAAAAGGGTCTCGCACCCTCCACTCTCAACAAAATCCGCACCTACCTCGACAAAGACATACTCCCGTCACTGGGAGATAAGCCTCTAGACGAAATCACCCGTACCGACTGCGCGGAACTACAAGCATCCATCGAAGCCCGGGATGCGCACAACGTGGCGGAAAAATGTCGCACTTGGATCAATCAGATATTCGGGCGAGCCATCGGTTTGGGTCTCACGGAAAACGATCCGGGCAGTCGCCTACGAGATATTGCCGCTCAAGCCCCGAAGACTCAGCAGCATCCTCATTTGCTTGAGCCTGAGTTGGCAGAATTCCTCCAAGCACTCAAAAACACTCCCAGCAGGCTGACGGCCCGAACTGCTGCATGGCTCTGTATCTGGACCGCATCTAGACCGGGCATGGTTCGCTTAGCTGAATGGAAGGAGTTCGACCTTGAGAAAGCCATGTGGACTACGCCTGCCGCCAAGATGAAGATGCGTAGGGATTTTGTGTGCCCTTTGCCCCACCAAGCTGTTACTGCCCTTAAGGAACTGCACTGCCTAACAGGACGGAGTCGCTGGCTTTTCCCCGGAGTAGGAGCCAAGAACCCGACCATCAGTGAAAACACTATAAACAAAGTCTTCGCGACCATCGGCTACAAAGGTCGCCTCGTTGGGCATGGTACTCGACACACAGCGAGCACGTTACTTCGAGAACATGGCTGGCCGAAGGAGCATGTTGAAGCGCAGCTAGCACACAAGGAAGAAGGTATTTCAGGGGTCTATAACAAAGCTCAATACTTAGAGCAGCGCGTAACGATGATGCAGTGGTATGCCGATCATCTTGATGGACTTGCAGTGGGCAATGTGGTGCAAGGCCAGTTTGGAAAGGCAATATGACTTCCCTTCCTAGCACCCACTGCAAAACCAGTGTAACGCGTGTTACAGGTGTAACAAATGACGCTAACCAACTGTTTTTATTGAATTATTTTCTAGTTACACGCAGCACAATACTGACCCCTTCTATGTGTAACATCACTGAGTCGTGTAACAGGGTTCAATCCCCTTCAGTCCCGCTGGCGGCTTCTCCATATGACGTGCGCCGCTGCGACAACACACCGCTCTCGGGGCGACGGGGGAGCCAGAATGGATATTGAACTGGACGCTGAATTAGCGGAGCTGGAAATTGCAGGAGTCGACGTCGAATGCCTGATTAGGGACATGGACGATATCGAAACTGCAGTTCTAGAGTTAGCGCTGTACCCGCAGTTCACCGACTATTTTCGACAAGCATTCGATCTTATCAACGCCGCCACTTCATTCTGGCTTGAAGATGGCGCCTACGCGCTGTGTGCCGAGCGCGTCACAGGAACCTTGTTTCGACTCCGTGACGTAATTGATGACCATGCTAGCGCTACGGAAGCCGGCTCATTGCCAAATGTCATTCGACACCTCCCAGGCTTCAATCATCAAGCGACGGACTCGCAACTGGTAGCAGCCTTTGCCCTAGTGCTCGGTACCCAAGCAGTGGAGGTCCTCGCGAATTGGCTATTCGAGCTTGAGCTTGCGACTTACGACATCGATGCCGACCTGATAGAGCAACTGAGAAATGAATCGCCGCGCCATTACCTCGCCCTCATCGAGAAAGAACGATACCGACGTAGCGGACTTGAAATTCAAGCACGAGAGCAATTCGCTGTTTTTATGGGAGAGGCTAATCAGACGCTGTTAATGGCAAATTTTTATCAACAAGTGGAGCACATGGATGTATCCAAAAATGGTTTCAACACATCAAGTCTAATGCACCGAATACTCGACGAAGCTTTCTCAGCGAAAGCAACAAGGCGTGGCCAAGAAGCAGGTAAAGGCAACCTAGACCCCAGCTCAAAAATACAAACGGAAGCCATGGATCGACGGTCAAAAATCAAGGCTGCCGCAGAAACGATTATTGATGGACGCAAGATTGAAAAGCGAAGCCTCAGCGATGCGGAGCTAACCAACCTTCTTTTCGATCAAACAGTACATGGCACAAAAAAAACCATTCGAGAGCATTTGACCGCCCTAGGCCTCAGACCCTTGAAATAAAAAAGGGAACAGACACAGTCCGTTCCCTCTCCCCTCCGTAGCGTATGACCTGTTGTCTCTATTCACACAGGTTTAGATCGCTATGACTACTCAACTAAAAACCATCGCCTCGCACGACCCCGCTACGACGCTCATTCGTATGCCGGAGGTCATCTCAATCGTAGGGCTCGCACGCCCGACCATCTACAAGCTCATGCGCCAACCTGAGAGCGGATTCCCGCTGCCAGTGAAGCTGAGTAACAGCAACGCCCGAAGTGCTCCAGTTGCATGGGTATTGGGAGAGGTACAGGCGTGGACACGAGCGCGTATCGCCGCCCGTGATCTGGTGGCAGCATGAAGCGCAAATACTGCCCATTCAACGGACCGTTTCTCGACTCGTACAGCATCGGATTCCGCCTCTATCAGCCCGGCGCGATCAACTGGCGTCATCGCACCATCGCGGGCGTGAGCTGGAACGGCGAAGAGCAGGAAGCGTTCTTTTTCACCCCTGACGGTCTCGTGCTTCCACTCAAAGCCAACCCTTGGGAGCTGCCAGAACTGATCCGCAAAAATGCGGTGCGCAGAGAGTTTTCAAGCGTCCACGGCACCGGCCATTTCGCGATGAGCCAAAGCCGCCTCGCTTCACTGAAAACGCGAGGCATGACCGACTGGGTCACCTACTGGCTGGTGGATCAATCGGCTGGGTACGCGAACGATCCGGCGGTATGGCAACACATCACGGATGAGGATCTCGCCGTGGAAAAGACCGCTACAGAGAGTCTTCACAAAAGCATGCGCTTGACCTCGGATCTGACCGAGTACGTGGATGAATGCCTTGCACAGCGTCGCGATGTGATGGCCATCGAATACCGCCGACGTTGCGCCGAAGACAGCAAGATCTTGGCTTGGCTCCAAGGCGAAACACCACCGCCGCTGTTTGCCTTCGCGCAGGAGGCAGCATGAGCCGGACGATCGCTGATAACGCTCTGATGCATCCGTTTTCGGTGCTGCGCCGGATTGGCTTTTCGCCTCGCCTCATGCAGCGCCTCGAGCGCTACCGCAGCCAGCAGGACAAGCAAGGTCGCGTGGTCAGCGTGCTCAGCTGGGCCGACGGCACCTGGTGCGCCCTCTCCCTACACTGCGAAAAAATCGGAGCCGTGATCGCCGACGAAGGCCAGCAAACGCAAGCCTACGAAGACGCTCGCTCGATGCTCAGCGGTGGCTTCCTACCCCTCCTTTCCCTGCGCTGGGAAGCCCATGCCTGAAATGAAAACGCCTCCGGGGGCGATCCGGAGGCGTTGAGGTCAATCTACATGCACGAACAATTTATGCCGCACCTGAAAATTCCGCAAGCCATCAACGCAGTTGCACTTTCGAAAAACGGACGTTACTCTCTGACCGTCGCTGCAAAATCAGCGAACGGGTTTGGCGACCCGAGTCCATACAGGCGCACAGGCGTCTCCATACCGATTGCAGGCGCTTTTTTTGTGCCCGCATTCCTGCTTTATGGTGGCTGTGCGTGGGAGACCTTCGGGTCTGCCGGGGTCCTGTATGCCCGGTTCGCCAACCCGCGCACAGCTGCCACCCTTAAATCGTTTGGCGACGATCAGTGGCAGCTCCTCACATACAGGAGCTTGACCAATGTACGCCCTCAATCCGTTCAAAAATCGCGCCGCTGCACACCGTGCAATGGCTCTCGCCGCTTTACACGCCAACTCCAGCCTCGCTACACGTCTCTCCCGCTACAACAGCCACATGGCCAAAGCCCGCGCACTCGAAATCGCAGGCGGTGCTCAATGAACCACGCCCTAAGCTTCTCCCTGCCCGAAGATCTGCTTTGCGTTCCAAAAAGTGCCGAAGCCGGTGTGCCAATTGACGCTATCACCTGTGCCTTGGATCGGGCCAACTCCGTGCTTTTGCTGCTTGAAGATCAGTTCGAGTGCGATGGCCCACGTCTGGCCAACCATGTCATCGCCGCAGCGCTCTGGGACGTTCGCGGGACATTGGGTCTGATCCGCACCTTGGCCGCACACGCCGACAACTCCACTCGGCCACCGATGAGTGGAGGCGCCCGATGAACACTTCTCTTTTGATCAACACGGTGGGCGGCGCCACCTTTGCCAAATGCAACGCTCGAAACCAACCGCTATTCCGTATCAACGCCGGCATTTCGTGTGAAGAAGCGCTCGAACAAGCGTCTCTGCTGATGGATTGTGTCAACAAGCTCACGCTCTTGAGCGGCATGGGCAATGACAACGAGGCGATGGTCTGGGCTTCGCATTATTTGAGCGAGATGGCTAAAGCCATCATTGATGACGTCACCAGCGGGTTGCAACTGGCCCAAGGCGGTGGCGTATGAAGGCCTCAACTTCCAATGGACGCCGCCCCACGTTCGCCCAGGTCAAAGGTGCTGCGCTGCACAACATAGACCGGGTGCTCACCCATTGGCTGCCTAACGGTAAGCGCGTCGATGGCGGCAAGGAATACACCGCCCCGAATCCGACCCGCAGCGATAAGCGCGCAGGTTCGCTCAAGATCAATTTAAGCAAGGGCACATGGGCCGACTTCGCTACCGGTGACAAGGGCGGCGACCTCATCGATCTGGTGCGCTATCTGGACGGCGGCACGGACGTCGAAGCCTGCAATAAACTGGCAGACCTGCTCAACGTATCGCCCGGCGCCGCCAACGCGAAGCCAGCGCCTGCCAAGGCAAAAGCGCCTGAGTGGAGTGCTATTTCGCCGATCCCAGCCGAGGCCATGAACAAGTGCCCGGCCAAGCATCGGCAGCACGGCGTGCCGTCCAAGGTGTGGATCTACCGTGATGCTCAGGGCCAGCCGCTCATGGCGCTCTACCGCTTCGACCTCCCCCCTGACGAGGACGGCAAACCGAAGAAGGTCTTTGCCCCCCTGACATGGTGTCAGCGCACCGACGGCCAAACCACGCAATGGCGCTGGCAGGGTCTGCCCGATCCGCGTCCACTGCTGCGCCTTGATGAACTCGTCCAACGCGCTGACGCACCGGTTGTTCTCTGCGAAGGCGAGAAAGCTGCCGATGCCGCCGCAGAACTGATGCCGGGCCATGTGGCCACCTGCTGGCCTAACGGTTCCAACTCCTGGCACAAAGCCGACCTGACACCGCTCAAAGGTCGCGACGTGTTGTTGTGGCCAGACAATGACGTCAGCGGCACAGCCTGCATGAAAACCGTAGGCGACAAGCTGCGCGAGATCGGCGCCGCGTCGGTGCGAGTCATCGCGCTGGAGGTGTTCAAGCGCAAGCCCACGCTGAAGAACGGAGCCGCTCACTTCGCCAAAGGTGGTCAATGGGACGACGGCGACGATGCAGCCGATGCACTTGCCAAAGGCTGGACAGCGCCACACTTCACCAAGCTGGAAAGCAGCGGTGAACTGTTCGGTTTGGTTGTGGAAAAGCCAGAGCCTGAGCAGGCCGAGACCAAGCCGGAGCCTAAAACAAAAGCACCGACCAAGCGACCGGCGAAACCGAAAAATGATCTGATGCCCGGTGGTTTTCGCCTCACGTCCGAAGGTGTTTTTTATGCGGGTGACGACGGCGAAGCGCGGCCAGTGTGTTCGCCTCTGGAAATCCTTGCCCGCACTCGCGACGACAAAGGTCAGAACTGGGGATTGTTGGTTGAATTCGACGATCCCGACGGTGCCAAGAAACGCTGGAACATCCCGGCCTGTTGGCGCTGATTGAAAACTGACCCACCCTGCCGATTGAAAATTGACCCAGGGCCGTTTGCTGATTTTTGCATCAGCAACTGTGGATAAGCTTAGCAGCAGTGTCCTGCTGACATAGGCACTAAGC